>JAVMKI010000048.1:0-117897 GCA_031732755.1 Candidatus Contendibacter sp. | reverse complement strand
GAGGTACTACCTTAAATTCAACCAAAAGTTGTCTGGACATGGGGTCCACTTCACACTTCCCCCAGATATTTTCTCAACTGCAGATACAACGTCTTGCGACGACACTTCGGGATAAACACCACATGGTATTTACACTCCCACTTGCTGTGGCTTAGGCTGTCATACTCGTCCATCGGGATTCTCCCAGTCGTGTGCTTGGCGGCTCACGGCGTGGAGTTTCCCTGATGGACTCCCGTAAATGTCAAACTGCTACTGTCTCCCCGGCAGAGCCGGGGGTTTTCTCTGGATAATAAAGATGGACGAGCGGAGCGCGGATCAAGGCGGGCACGTCCGCCGTGACCAGGCTTTCGTGCCATTCCACGCAATACTGCATCAACAGACGTACGTCGCCGCCATATTGCGGCGGTTTGTAGCGTCCACCATGCGCGGCGTCGCCCACATGGGTCACGGTGGTCTTGGGATTATCGCGGAACGCTCCCGGTTGGTTCTGGGGATGTGGCAAGTTTCGGGTAATTACGGCGTGAATCTCGCGGATGAAATCAAGATCGAGCCGCTAGCCGGAAACACCCGCCGCTTGCAGCGCACGGTCGTAGGCCGCCTTGATGTTCACCACTCGCCGTTGCTCGATTTCCTGAATCGCCTCCGGCGCCAACGCCAAAGTAACCGCCGTTTCCTCCTCGGTCAGCATCCCCCCTTCGATGGTGTTGGTGCCGAACACGCTGCCCGCCACCACTTCCCGTTCCAGTTGATTCGCCACCTGGGACAGCGGCGAGGCGATGAATCGCTGGTGCGCATCTTCAACCCGTTGCAGCGGCAACACGACTTCGTTGGGATCGACACCAATCTGGAAGGTGAAAGGACCGAATCGGGCGGTCTCAACGCGCCGATCCAGCAATCGCCATGCGTTCGCGTCCATCGGAATGTCCAGCGATCAAGGCCATTTTTTCCGTTTCGCCATCGAATCTTATATTCGATGACCCAAGAAAAATGTCCGCGAAAATGTCCACGCGCGCCAAAGGCGGCAAGGAAACCCGGCGGTGTTCTTGACGGCTAAGGCAACACATCCTCGCTGCGTAAATGCGATTCCGGCGGTTGCGGTCCAGGCTCGCCGAGCGCTTCGTGGACAAACAGCGGACAAGGCCGGGCGCTCGCCCGCCAGCGGTCAGCGAATTCGCCCCAATGCGGGTGTTGCTCCCGGCCCGCTTCCAGATAATCGAGCAGGTTTTGCACGCTGGCGTTGTGGCTCCGGGCGCTGACGCGGGTGCTGAAGCAGGCCCAGCGCAGATATAGCGCGTAGGTGTTGAGTACGTCGCCTTCGCAGTATCGGTCGATGGCGGCGTAGTCGCCGGCGGCGGCCTGGGCGGCGACGTTTTCCCCGTGGCCGTTCCACTTGCCCGGCAAACCCAGCGCCTGGGCCGTTTCGTCCAGTCCCAACCTGGGTGAGGCGCCGAAATCGCCCAGCACGTCCATCAAGTCGCAGTGCCAATTGCTCTCGTAACGGTAGTCGTAGCCAAAGCGCGGGTCGGTGCGGTGCCAATTGAACGCGGCGAGGCCATGGATCAACGAGCGTTGCTTGAGCACGGCGACATCGAAGCTCCGTCCGTTCCAGGTGACCAACCGGGGTTTCTGCCGGTCCACCAATTGCCAGAACCCCGCCAGAATTTCCCGCTCGCCACGCGCGGCGATGCTGGCCGCGCCCAGCTTGCGCACCACGTAGCGTTCACTCTGCCCGTCCCGGTCGATCCGCGCCAGCAGGAATCCAAGTGTGACGATCTCGTGCTGGATCGGTTTGGGGAAAGCTTCAGGATCACGGTCCACGGGCAGAATCGCCGTGTCGGGACGGGTTTCGAGATCGATAACGAGTAGGTGAAGGGGACTGGCCATCGGTAGCTTTAGCGTTTCGAATCGGGAGGGGCAATGCAATGAATGCCTACATATCCTGCCCCAGGGGGCGGGTAAAGGTATATTGGGCCGGATCCACGACCAGTTTTTGCGCGGCCTGTCCGGTACTACCGTTGATCAGGGTAAACGGCAGTCCGACGACGAAGACCGCAGTGCCCAATACCGTCGCGGCCAGTCCCCCCGGTCGCGCGATGAGCAGATCAGCGGCGGTGGTATCGGCGGTGGCGGGCGGTTGGGGTGACTGGTCTTCCGCGCCAGCCAGGCCAGCGCCCAACGTCAGGGTCGCGGCCAGAATGGATGCAGCGCCGCGCTTGGTTATCATTTGATACATGATTTCGCGCCTCTCGGTTTGATAATGGATACCCTGCCTGGGCTTTTGACGGGCAGGGATTCCGCAAAAGCACCGTCGCCAACCCCACGAAGGGGTTGGCAGCCCGCTCGATCCAAGGGGGCGGAATCGCGCTCCGCGTCACCCCGTTCCGTAACGGCGAACCACGTAGTCCTCCACGATCCGCTGAAACTCGGCGGCGATGCCCTCGCCCTTCAAGGTGACGGTCTTCTCGCCATCGACGTAGACCGGCGCCACCGGAATCTCGCCGGTTCCCGGCAGACTGATGCCGATGTCGGCCTGCTTGCTCTCGCCTGGCCCGTTGACCACGCAACCCATCACGGCCACGGTCAAGCCTTCGACACCAGGATAACGGTTGCGCCAGATCGGCATCTGGTCTCGTAAATAGGCTTGAATGTCCTGGGCCAGCCGCTGGAAATAGTCGCTGCTGGTCCGGCCGCAGCCGGGGCAGGCCACCACCGCCGGGGTAAATGCGCGCAACCCCATGGCTTGCAGGATTTCCTGGGCCACCACGACTTCCTGGGTTCGATGGCCGCCCGGCTCCGGGGTCAGCGAGACGCGGATCGTGTCGCCAATACCTTCTTGCAACAGTACCGCCAGCGCGGCGGTGGAAGCGACGATACCCTTGCTGCCCATTCCGGCCTCGGTCAGGCCCAGATGCAGCGGATAGTCACAGCGCGCCGCCAGCTCGCGATAGACCGCGATCAGGTCCCGCACCCCGCTCATCTTTACCGACAGAATGATGCGGTCGTGGCCCAAACCGATGGCCTCGGCCCGCCGCGCGCTGTCGAGCGCGGAGCGAATCATCGCTTCGCGCATCACCTCACTAGCCGGTTTCGGCGCCGACAACTGGGCGTTCTCGTCCATCAATCGCCCCGCCAGATCCTGATCCAGACTGCCCCAGTTCACGCCGATCCGCACCGGTTTGTCATAACGGCAGGCGATTTCGACGATGGTAACGAACTGTTCGTCTTTTTTCCGGCCACGTCCGACGTTGCCCGGATTGATGCGGTATTTATCCAGCGCTTCGGCGCAGGCGGGATATTGGCTCAACAGGCGGTGGCCGTTGAAATGAAAATCACCAATCAGCGGCGCGCGCACGCCCCGTGCGGCCAGTCGCTCGCGAATCAGCGGCACGGCGGCGGCGGCTTCCTCGGTATTGACCGTGACGCGCACCAATTCCGAACCGGCCCGCGCCAGTTCCGCCACTTGCCGCGTCGTGGCGTCCACGTCGGCGGTGTCGGTATTGGTCATGGATTGCACCACGACCGGCGCGCCGCCGCCCACCGTGATGGAACCGACACGAACGGCGACACAGGAACGGCGCGGGAAGGGGGAATGCGTGCGGACCATGCGGCTTTTATCCATTCACCATTGCGCCGTCACCGTAAAAACGCGCGGCTGATGGCGCGAAAATGATCGGTGTCAGACTGGTGCAGCCATTCGAACACCACCATTTCGCGGCTGACGATGCGCACCCCATCGGCGCGCATCCGCTCCAGCGCCAACTCCGCATCGCGCGGCGAACGCGATGCGACCGCGTCGGCCACCAGAAAAATTTCCTTGCCGGCCGCTCGCAAATCCAGGGCGGTCTGCAAGACGCACACATGCGCCTCCACCCCCATGATGACAATCTGTTCGCGGCCGACGGCATCGAGCCGCCTCATGCAGTCCCGTTCGGCGGCGCAGGAAAAATGGGTCTTGGCCATGAAAGCGTCCGCCGGCAACAATTCGCGGATCGCCGTCACCGTGTGGCCCAGACCTTGCGGATATTGTTCGGACGCCAGTATCGGCACCGCCAGACGCTGAGCAATCTGAATCAACCAGGCACCATGGGCCACCACTTGGTCGGCTTGGTGAATCGCTGGCATCAACCGCTCCTGAAAATCCACCGCCAGCAGACAGGATGTCTCGGCTCTCATTAACATGGCGTACCTCCCTCCTGATTCCAAAGCGGCCTGGAACAGACCGCGTCAATCCGCGATCAGGGTAATGCGCTCGTTGGGATTACTCCCCTTCACCACCCGGGTTCGCAATCCCCGCCAAGCCGGTGCCAACAGATCCGCTGGAACGCGGGTCTGCGGATCGTCCACGGCGAAGGTGAACAAACTCATCCGTGGCTCCAGTTTTTGGTGGCTGAAACTGCCCACCCATACCGGCACCCCTTCCTTCAGTCGCGCGCCGACATCCCAGAATCGGAGCAGCCAGCGGGTATTGGGATTGTCCCCATAGCGCACCACGGTTAGATCGTCCTCGCTACCATCATGGATTTGCGGCAGAACCGGTAGTTCCCACAATTCCACCTGTGGACTCAACCACAACAACATACTCCGCAAGGTTGGCGCCGGTGCCGGTTGCCAGCCGGCATCCTTCAACCGTTTCTCCAACTCGTCGCGGGCACCGGCCCATTGCAGCACGAAATCCTGTCGGGGATTGCCCCGAAAATCCATCCGCTGTTGCGGCAACCGCCGCCAACCGCCCTGCCACCACTGCTCCAGCGACTGGGTCAGGACCGCCACCCTTGGCTGGTAGCGTTGCAAATCCTCCGAATAATCCATGCTCACATGCAACAGATCGGTTACCAGCAAGGTAATCGCGCCATAGGACAACAGTCCACGCCAGCGCACTTCCACCGTTGGATGGCGGTTATAAGCCAATCCCAGCACCGTGACCCAGATCAGGCCCAGACACAGTCCGGCCAGGGTATCGGTCAGCCAGTGGATACCCAAATACAGGCGTGCGAAGGCGATGGGCACGATCATGAACGCCGCGCCAAGGTAGACGATCCAGCGCCGGGCCAGCGAGATTTCGCGAGCGATCAGCACCGCCAGGAACCCGAACACCAAGGTGCTGAACGTCGCGTGACTGGACGGAAACGAGTAATCCACCCCTTTCTGCGCGATCTCAGCGGGACTCGACACCGGTAACAGTCCCTTGAACAGCAGGTTAGTAACCATGCCGAAACCCAGCGCCGCCAACCAGTGCCAAGCCGCCGAGTGGTTGCGGCGCCAAACCAGCCAGCCGAATACCACCACGCTTATCGGCAAGGTGATCTGAAAATCGCCCAATTCCGCGGTGAACACCATCAGGGCGTCGGCCCATGGCATACGCAATTCTTGCAGGAAATGGTACAGGCTCAGATCCAGGCCACTCGGCAACCGCTGACCGGCGGCGCTCAGGCTCAGACTGATCAACACCACACCGCCCAGCAGCAACACCGCCAGGGTCGCCAGTCCACGCAACTCACCCTTGCCCGGATCCAGTAGCGACGCGCTGATCGGACCGACGACGCGTCGGCCCTGACTCCACCGATAAAATCGCTGCACCCAGTCCGTGGCGTGGGCCTGGAACAGCCGCACCAGTCGCCTGACCAGCCAGGTGGTCGCCCACAGCAGGACCACGACGATCAGGATCAACACCACCAGCCGCCCCGCCACCCGCGAGGCGATCTCCAGCGAGGCGCCGAACGCCATGCCCGGCAGCAGGTAGATCGGTGCCCACAGCACGCCCGAGATCACGTTGGCGACCATGAAGTTGCGCCAAGTCATGTCCATCATTCCGGCCACGGTCGGAATGGTGCCGCGCACCGGACCGAAGAAGCGCCCGAACAACACGCCCTTGCCGCCGTGCTTGCGGAAAAATTCCTCGCTGCGGGCGATCAGTTCCGGATGTTTGGTGAAAGGCCAGACGCGGCGGATGCTTTGGTGGAACACCCGGCCGATCCAGAAGCTGATGGCGTCGCCGACGATGGCGCCCCAGGTGGACCACCAGTAGGCCGACCAGAAATCCACATGTCCCAAGCCGATGAAGGCTCCCAGGGTAAACATCACCAGAGCGCCAGGGATGATGACGCCAACGATGGTCAGCGATTCCGCCGCCGCGGAGACGAAGATGACCAAACTCATCCAGCCCGGATGAGCGGCCACCCAGGTGAACAGGGCATTGACGAACTCGGACTGCATGGTGGGCGATGGCGGCGGAAAGGGAAGCGTCGGTTTAGAACGTGCGAACGCTCGCCTTGCGAAAAGCCTCGCGCATTTCCTCGAAAGTCCGCGCCACCGGAAATTGCGGAAACTCGTCAATGACGTTCCGGGGCGGGCGAAACAGAATACCGGCCTCGGCCTCGGCCAACATCGCGGTATCGTTGTAGGAATCGCCGGCGGCGATTACCCGGAAGTTGAGCGCGTGGAACGCTCGCACCGCCTGACGCTTGGAATCGGCCTGGCGCAGGGTGTAGCCGACTACCCGATCATCCACCACTTCCAGCCGATGGCAAAACAGCGTCGGCCAATCCAGTTGCCGCATCAACGGCATGGCGAACTCATAATAGGTGTCCGACAGGATCACGACCTGAAATCGCGCGCGCAACCAGTCCAGGAATTCACGCGCGCCTTCCAGCGGCTCCATGTCAGCAATCACCCGTTGGATATCGGACAGTTTCAAGCCTTGCTGATCCAGCAGCGTCAATCGCCCCCGCATCAGCCGATCATAGTCAGGAATGTCGCGGGTGGTCAGCCGCAACGCCTCGATGCCGGTACGCTCAGCGACGTTGATCCAGATTTCCGGCACCAGGACCCCTTCCAGGTCCAGGCAAGCAAGCTCCATAAGCGCCCCCTGTTGGCCGCCCGCGCCACTGCGGCGGATCGCTCGGAACGGTCGATGAGAATGTTGACAATCGGCGGTAACGTAACCCGTTTGCCGTCGTCGCCGCAAGAACCGCCGCGCTTCCGCTGGTCGGTACCGTCTTTCGGTGTGTCCTAGCGCAACACATCTTCCTCGGTGATGAGTTCCGCCAGTTGTTCGGTGTTGAGCCGCAACCGCAGGGCCAACACCGTGATCAGGTCCACCGCCGCCTTGGGGTTCTGCTCCAGGAATGGCATGAAATCCCTCCGATGGATGCCCAGCAATTCACACGGCGTCAGCGTGGTCGCGGTGGCCGAACGCCCGCACCCATCGAGCATGGAGATTTCGCCGAAGATTTCACCTGGCCCGAGCGTACCGAGGACAATCTCCCGCCCCTCCCGATTGGCCACGCTGATTTTCAGCCGGCCGCTCAACACCACGAGCATCTCCTCGCCGGCGTCGGTTTTCTCGAACACGACATGCTGAGCCGGCAACATCAATAACCGCGCCAGTTCGGCGAGCTTTTCCAAGTGGCCCGCCGCCAGATTGCGAAACAGGAAACTCTTCCTAAGCATTTCGTATTTTTGTGGCTTGGGCACCGCCGCCTTTGGCTGTTGTGCCCCCAACGTCAGCACGCCGTGCAACTGGCTCGCGATCAACGGTCGCCTGATGCAGACATAGTCGGATTCAAACACTGGCGCGGTCGAGGCGAGCACCACGCGGGTTTCCGGGAGCACCTGTCGCACTTCATTCCAGGTTACCATCGCTATGGGATCGTCCGCATTGACGATCAGGATATCGGCCGCTTCCTGACTACCGAGCGCCAACTGGTACGTATGCTCCCGGTTGCTGGCCAACGACAGGATGTTGCGGATCATCCGTCGGTCTTTTTCCATGAATCCCAGGGTGTTTACGGTTACTGTTTTGGTTGTCATAATTTTGCTCTCCCCCAACCTGACATCTTTAATCCGGTTGTCCACGGCGGGTCTGACAAGCCCTGCCCTCCAGCGAAAGCGAACAGCGCCGCAATGCCTCGCGCGGTGGTACTATCACTATAATGATGATTTGCGTATCATCGAACTGGGTGCTCCCTCATGCCAATCGCGCTTTCCCACGTAAGCAACCGCTTGTCGCCCCGCCATCATCCCCGATGGATGTCTCCCGCGCTGCTTGCCGCGCTCCTCCTACCGGCGCTGGCGCTGCCATTGCCGGGCAACGCGCAATCCTACACCGTCGACCGCGACCAAGGCGTGCGCGATGGTGGCCAAGTCGGTCCTGACGAGCGCGGTGCTGGCCGCCGGGGCGACTCCCGCCCCCTGGTGCGCTGCGAATCCACCAACCAGCGTTACCGCCATTGCCGGGCCGACACGGAGCGCGGCGTACAACTATACCGCCAATTAAGTAAGAACGCCTGTCGTTATCAAGAAACCTGGGGCTACGACCGGCGCGGCGTCTGGGTGGACCAAGGCTGCCGGGGCGATTTCCAGCTCTACACCGGGCGCAGCGGCGGCGATGGCTCACAGAATGACAAGGACCATACCGCCGCCGCGATTGTCGGCGGCGCCGTGGCGCTCGGTGTGGTGGGCGCCTTGTTGGCGAATCAAGATCAGAGCGGGCAGCGGCCTGCCTGGATCGTGCGTTGCGAATCCGAGGGCGACTACCAGCACTGCCGAGCCGACACTCGCAACGGCGTGCGCCTGTACCGTCAATTGAGTCGGTCTGGCTGTCAGTACAATGATACTTGGGGCTATGATCGCCGCGGCATTTGGGTGGATGGTGGCTGCCGCGCCGAATTCGCGCCGCGATGAACCCGAACCAATACCCTTGAGACCATTTATCGCCATGCCCCATACCCCATGCCCACCATGTCCACCCGCTTGAACCCTTTCCAAGGTTGACCGCGTGGTCTAGAGTTAGATTGTTCGGCGGACGACAGACCTAGGCCGTCCAGAACCTCACTTCATGGATCCAGCCATGGCTACCAATCCCAGTAATGTCATCACCCAGCCTAGCGGCCAATTGATCGGTCTCGCCCGCCAGCTCGTGCAAAACCATCTGCTCGACGAAGCCGCCGCCATCAAGGCCACCGAACAGGCGCGCAAGGAAAATATCCCGTTCGTTGCCTACCTGGTCGAGAACAAGCTGGCTCGCGACAAGGACATCGCCCGGGTCGCCGCGCGCAGTTTCAACATACCCCTGCTCGATATCAATGCCCTGGACATCGACACGGCGGTCGTGCGTCTGGTCGACGAGAAATTGCTGCGCCAGCACCACGCCCTGCCTCTGTACAAACGGGGGCGCCGGTTGTTCGTGGGCGTCGTCGACCCCACCAATCAGCGGGCGATGGAGGATATCAAGTTTCAGACCCGGCTGGATATCGAACCGGTCATCGTCAGTGAAACCCAGTTTGGCAAGGTGCTGGACAAGGCGGTCGAAGCGCCGACGACCAGCATGGGCGACAGCGAGGTCGGCGACCTCGACTTCAGCAACGAGGCCGAAGCCGGCCCCAAGATCGAAACCCTGACCCAGTCCGACACCGAGGACGCACCGATCGTGCGCTTCGTCAACCAGGTCATCATTCAGGCCATCAACCGCGGCGCCTCCGATATTCACTTCGAGCCCTACGAAAAAACCTACCGGGTCCGCCTCCGTCAGGATGGCATGCTGGACGAAATCCACAAGCCGCCCGTCGCCATGGCGCCGCGCCTGGCCGCCCGACTCAAGATCATGGCCCAACTCGACATCGCCGAGCGCCGAGTGCCTCAGGATGGCCGTATCAAACTCTATCTGACCAAGCAGCGCGCCATCGACTTTCGCGTCAACACGCTGCCGACAATGTGGGGCGAAAAGGTCGTGATGCGCCTGCTCGACCCCGCCAGCGCCCAGATGGGTATCGAAGCCCTCGGTTATGAGGACCATCAGAAGGAACAGTTTCTCAAAGCCATTCACAAACCGCAGGGCATGGTGCTGGTCACCGGCCCCACCGGCAGCGGTAAAACGGTCTCGCTGTACACAGCGCTCAATATTCTGAACACCGCCAGCGTCAATATCTCCACCGCCGAGGACCCGGTGGAAATCAACCTGACCGGCATTAACCAGGTCAACGTCAACCCCAAAGTCGGCATGACCTTCGCCAGCGCCCTACGCGCCTTCCTGCGCCAGGACCCGGACATCATCATGGTTGGCGAAATTCGCGATCTGGAAACCGCCGAGATCGCCATCAAGGCGGCCCAGACCGGCCATATGGTGTTGTCCACCCTGCATACCAACAGCGCGCCGCAGACCCTGACCCGGCTCATGAACATGGGGGTGGCGCCTTACAACATCGCTTCCAGCGTGACCCTGATCATCGCCCAGCGCCTGGCGCGACGGTTGTGTCCGCACTGCAAGGAAGAAGTCAAGATTCCGCGGGAGGAATTGATCAACCTGGGCTTTCGTCCAGATGAATTGTCCGAACTGACGATCTACAAGGCGGTTGGCTGCGATCAGTGCAACCACGGTTACAAAGGCCGGGTTGGTGTTTATGAGGTGCTGCCGATTTCCGAGGAAATCGGCCGGATCATCATGGCCAACGGCAATGCGATCCAGATCGCCGACCAAGCGCGCAAGGAAGGCGTCAACGACCTGCGCCAGTCGGGCCTGAACAAGGTCCGCCTGGGAATGACTAGTCTCGAAGAAATCAACCGAGTAACAACGGAATAGCGGTCGTGGCTAAACAACCGACATTAGCGAAAGCCAAGAAAAAAGAAGACGAACCGACGTTCAAGTGGGAAGGCACCGACAAACGGGGCGTTCGGGTCAAGGGCGAACTACGGGGAGCCAATCAGAATATCGTCAAGGCCGAACTGCGGCGGCAGGGCATCTTGCCGCTACAGGTCCGCAAAAAAGCCAAGCCCCTGTTCACACTCGGCGATAACATCACGCCGAAAGATATCATGTTGTTTTCTCGCCAACTGTGCACCATGCTCACCGCCGGTATCGCCGTGGTGCAGGCACTGGACATGGTCGGTCATAGCAACCGCAAGCCCAAGGTCAAGGAATTGATCCTCGGCATCAAGGCCGACGTGGAAAGCGGCACCGCGCTCTCGAAAGCCTTGGGGAAGAATCATCTTTATTTCAACGATCTCTATTGCAGCCTGGTGCATGCCGGCGAGGAGGCCGGCGTCCTGGAGGTGCTGCTCGACAAGGTCGCGACCTACCTGGAAAAGACCGAGGCGCTAAAAGCCAAGGTCAAGAAAGCGCTGACCTACCCCGCCATCGTGCTGCTCTTCGCCTTCGTGGTCACCGCCATTTTGCTGATCTTCGTCATCCCGACCTTTGACGAGCTGTTCAGGGGGTTCGGCGCCGAACTGCCGGCCCTGACCCGAACGGTGATCGAACTTTCGCAGGTGTTCCAGAAACATTGGTACCTGATCATCGGCGGACCGGTGGTGGCCATCGTCGGTTTCCTGGAGGCCCGCAAGCGCTCGCGTACTTTCTATCAATGGCTGGATCGCATCATCCTGCAATTGCCGCTGATTGGCGATCTGGTCGCCACTTCGGCCAACGCCCGCTTCGCCCGTACTCTGTCCACCCTCTTCAACGGCGGCGTGCCGCTGGTGGACGCCATGATCAGCGTGGCCGGAGCCACGGGTAATTATGTCTATGAAAAGGCGGTGCTGGACATGCGCGACGCGGTGTCCATCGGTCAACAACTCAACTTCGCCATGCGCCAGAGCAGTCTATTCCCAGACATGGTGATTCAAATGGTGGCCATTGGTGAGGAAGCCGGCTCGCTCGGCGACATGTTGGCCCGGGTGGCGGATTTTTACGAGGCGGAGGTAGACCAAAAAGTCGATACCTTGACCACGATGATCGAACCGCTGCTGATGGCTTTCCTGGCCGGCGTGGTCGGTACGCTCGTAATCGCCATGTACCTGCCAATCTTCAAGCTGGCGTCCGCGATCTGATGGCGACCGCGCGATGACGCCGCTGGAACTGTTGGCCAGTTCGCCAGCGCTGTTTGGCGCCGCGATCCTTTTACTGGGCCTGATCGTCGGCAGTTTTCTCAACGTGGTGATCCACCGCCTGCCGCTGAAAATCGCGCGGGAATGGCGGGCGCAATGCGCGGAATTGCTGAGTCAACCAGATCCGGAAGCCGAGCGCCCTGCCCTGCCTCTGTGGGGACCACGCTCCCAATGTCCGCATTGCGGTCATTTGATCCGGGCGGTGGAGAACATTCCACTGGTGAGCTATGTACGCCAGCGTGGCTGCTGCGCCCACTGCGGCGCGGCGATCGGCCTCCAGTATCCCCTGGTGGAAACGTTAGGCAGCGTCTTGGCTGGCGTCGTCGCCTGGCGATACGGCTTCGGCTGGCCGGCGGCGGCGGCGCTGGTGTTTACCTGGACCCTGCTGGCGGCCAGCGTCATCGATTTTCACCATCAACTCTTGCCGGATGACCTGATCCTGCCGTTGCTTTGGCTTGGGCTGTTCGCGGCGCTGTTTGGCCTGTTCACTGACCTGCCCAGCGCGGTCATCGGCGCCATGGCCGGTTATCTGGCGCTCTGGTCGGTATACCAAACCTTCCGCTTGCTGACCGGTAAGGAAGGGATGGGGCATGGTGATTTCAAGTTGCTGGCGGCGCTCGGCGCGTGGACCGGCTGGCAATGCCTGGTCACCATCGTGCTGTTGTCGTCGCTGGTGGGAGCGATTTTCGGTTTGGCGCTGATCCTGTTCCGTGGCCGAGACCGACGGATCCCGATGCCATTCGGTCCCTTTCTCGCCGCCGCCGGTTGGATCGCCCTGCTGTGGGGCGAGACGATCAATCGCGCCTATCTGAACTGGGTGGGGCTGTAGCCGTGCTGGTCATCGGACTGACCGGCGGCATCGGCAGCGGCAAGACGGCGGTCAGCGACCGTTTTGCGCGCCTTGGCGCACCGGTCATCGACACCGACCTGCTCGCCCGCGAGTTGGTTGCACCGGGTCAGCCAGCGCTGGTCGAGATCGTGGCCGCCTTTGGATCGGATTGCCTGGATGACGCCGGCCAGTTGCGGCGTGCGCATCTGCGCGCGCGGGTCTTCGCCGACCCGGCGGGCCGGCGGCGGCTGGAGGCGATCTTGCATCCCCGCATCCGCGCCCTGACGCGGGAACGGATCGCGCGCCTGACTGCTCCCTACTGCCTGTTGGTCGTTCCGTTGCTGGCGGAAACCGGGATGACCAATCTCGTGGACCGGGTTTTGGTGGTGGACGCGCCGGAAGCGACGCGGATTCGTCGAGTCATGGCGCGCGATGGCATCGACGAAACACAAGCCCGTCGTATCCTGGCGGCCCAAGCCGACCGGAGCCAGCGGCTGGCGCTGGCGGATGAGATTGTGGAAAACGTCGGCGATCTGGCGGCGCTGGATCGGCGGATCGCCGGGTTGCACCAGCATTATCTGACCCTGGCCGCCACCCAGGCTGGCTGAGCGGCTACCTGGCGAGCCGCGCTGGCGCGCCTGGCTCCCACTTCCCGACGATGACCGCGTCCGCGAGGACTATCGTGCCCCAGATCATTTGCTACGAACAGCCGCTCAGCGAACGCGCCCGTTCCCTGTTGCGCCTTGAATTCCTGTTTCATCAGGTCGATCACAGTCTTATTGGGCTTTCGACCTGGGACAGTCGCGCGGCGCTACGAGGCCTGTTCGACATCCTGGCGCTGACCGGACGCAACGAGTTCAAGGGCGACCTGCTCAAGGAATTGGAGCGCCATGCCGCCACCTTGAACCGACTGCGGCTGAATCCCGGCGTCCAGGCCGACACCCTGGATCGGGTGCTGGCGGAAATCGGCGGCGTCATCGACCAGATTCATCGACTGGACAGCACAGCCTTGGAGGGAATACGGCAAACCGATTTTCTGAACGCCATTCACAAGCGCAGTCAGACGCCCGGTGGCGCCTGTCGGTTCGATTTGCCCGCGCTTCATCTCTGGTTGCAGCGCGATCCCGAGATTCGCGCCCGCCATTTGCGGGAATGGCTGGCGCCATTCATGCCCTTGCGGGATGCCGTCATGCTGATTCTTCGCCTGATCCGTGACAGCGCCCTCCCGCAACCGGAGACCGCGCATCGGGGATTTTTTCAGCGCGGCCTCGACAGCAACACGCCCCATCAGATCCTTCGGGTGTTTCTGCCACGCGACGAGGCCATTTTCCCGGAAATCAGCAGTGGTCGGCACCGTTTCACCATCCACTTCCTGGAACAGCCGAACCCCAATCGCCGGGCCGTGCAAAGCACCGCCAATATTCCGTTTCAACTGGCTTGCTGCGCGATTTGAGCATGCTCCCGCCGCAACCGCGCGATGATCGGTTCATCGGCGGCGGGAAAGACGAAATCGGTCAGTTCCATCGGTAATGCCCACCGCAACGGTTGACCTTCCCGACCGTGCGGTTCACCACACCAGACCGTTACCCACCAGACTTCCAACAACACGGTTTTATCGGGATAGTCATGCGGAATCCGCAACCACGGTTTGGCGGCCTGGACGGTAATCCCCAATTCTTCCCGTAGTTCGCGGCGAAGCGCCGCCGCCACCGTTTCGCCCGCTTCCACCTTGCCGCCGGGGAACTCCCACCGCCCACCCTGATGCACATGGTCGGGTCGGCGGGTAATCAAAATGGCCCCGGCTGGATTAGTCACGATCCCCACCGCGACATGGACCGTCTCGCTCACGTCCGGTACTCGGCATTGATGCGCACGTAGTCAAAAGACAGGTCCGTGGTCCAGATCCGCGCCGCCGCCGCGCCGCGCCCCAGTTCGACGCGAATCGTGATCTCGGGTTGCGCCATGACCTGCTGGCCCCGTTCTTCCGTGTAATCCGGCGCGCGACCGCCGTCGCGGACGATGCAAACCCCGTCCAAGTGAATCGCCACCCGATCGATTGCCAGATCCGCCAAGCCAGCCCGGCCCACCGCCGCCAGAATTCGGCCCCAGTTGGGATCGGAGGCAAAGAACGCGGTTTTGACCAGCGGCGAATGGGCGATGGTATACGCAACCCGTCGGCACTCGGCCACATCGCGTCCCCCCTCGACCCGCACGGTGATGAACTTGGTCGCGCCCTCGCCATCACGGATGACGGCCTGCGCCAGGTCGCCGAAGACCTCACGCACCGCGTCGGCGAACCGCGCGTAATCCGCGCCTTCCGTCGGCACGCGCGCCCCGGACTGACCCGTCGCCAGCAACAGGCAAGAATCGTTGGTGGAGGTATCGCCGTCCACGGTGATCGCGTTGAAGGAATCGGCGACCGCCTCCGTCAGCACGGACCGCAACACGGCTTCATCGACGGCGGCGTCGGTGGCGACGAAAACCAGCAAGGTCGCCATATCCGGGCAAATCATGCCCGCGCCCTTGGCGATACCGGTCACCGTCACCTCCCGCCCATCGAGATTCACCCGTCGCGACGCCCATTTCGGTCGGGTGTCGGTGGTCATGATGCCGTGAGCGGCCTCGACCCAACCATCCGGCCGCAACGCCGCCAGCGCCGCCGGCAACCCGACCACGATGCGAAACAACGGCAACGGCTCACCGATCACCCCGGTGGAAAACGGCAATACTTCCTCCAGTCGGCAACCCACCCGTTCCGCCAGCGCCTGACAACTCGACTCGGCGTCCACCAGACCCTGCCGGCCAGTGCCCGCATTGGCGTTGCCAGTATTGATCACCAGGTAGCGAGGGCTGGCGACCGCCAGGTGAGTCCGCGCCACGATCACCGGCGCGGCGCAAAAGGCGTTGCGGGTAAACACGGCGGCGGCCTGGGTTCCCGCCGCTGCCTCGATCACCACCAGATCGCGGCGGTCAGGATACTTGATGCCGGCGCAAGTCACCCCCAAACGAATGCCAGCGACAGTGAACGGTTCCATGCTCGCCTCCCTCAATCCAACTGACCATGGCAATGCTTGTACTTTTTGCCCGAGCCGCAAGGACACGGTTCGTTGCGGCCGATCTTGCGGCCTTCGCGCACGAAGGGGATGTGGGCGACTTCCTCCTCGGATGGTTGGCGCGGTTCGCCAGCCCCTTCCCCCTCGGCCTCCCCTTCCGTCAGAGTGGGCGCCTCGGCGTGGACGAAGTGCAGCGCGGCGGGCGCGGGATGGCGCGGCTCCGGGATCGGCGCCGGCTCAGTCTGGAATTGCGCCCGGATCAGGAAACCGACCGCTTCCTGATGGATGCGTTGCACCAGGGCCTGGAACATCTCGAAAGCTTCGCGCTTGTACTCCTGCTTGGGATTTTTCTGGGCGTAGCCACGCAGATGAATCCCCTGACGCAGATAATCCATCGCCGCCAGATGCTCGCGCCAATGAGTATCCAACACTTGCAATAGCACCGCCTTCTCGAACTGTCGCATCCACGGCGCGCCCACCAAGTCTTCCTTGGCGGCGTAGACCTGTTCCAATTCGGCGTGAATCCGCTCGCGCAGCGGCTCCTCGTGCAGGTTGTGGTCAGCATCCAGCCAGGCGCGCAGCGGCAAGGACAGTCCGAACTCCCGCGTCAACGCTTCCTCCAGCCCGGTCACGTTCCACTGCTCCTCCAAACTCTGCGGCGGGATGCACGGATCGATCACTTGCTTGAGCACATCGATGCGCAGGTCTTTCAACGTCGCGGATACGTCCTCGGCCTCCATCAACTCGTTGCGCCAAGCGTACATGACCTTGCGCTGGTCGTTGGCGACATCGTCGAATTCCAACAGATTCTTGCGAATGTCGAAATTGTGGGCCTCGACCTTGCGCTGGGCGTTCTCAATCGCCTTGGTCACCCATGGATGCTCGATGGCCTCGCCCTTTTCCATGCCCAGTTTCTGCATCAGCCCCGCCACCTTGTCGGAGGCGAAGATGCGCAACAGGTTGTCTTGCAACGACAGGTAAAACCGGCTGGAACCGGGATCGCCCTGGCGGCCGGAGCGTCCGCGCAACTGGTTGTCGATGCGCCGCGATTCGTGGCGCTCGGTGCCGATCACGTGCAGGCCGCCGGCGACCACCACCTGCTCGTGCCGCTGCCGCCAGCTTTGCCGCACCGCTTCGCGGGCCGCCTCCTCGACCTCGGACCCCGTGGCCTTCAGTTCGGCTTGCAGGTTGCCGCCCAACACGATGTCGGTGCCGCGTCCAGCCATGTTGGTCGCAATCGTCACCGTGCCCGGCCGGCCGGCTTGCGCGATGATCTCCGCTTCCCGCTCGTGCTGCTTGGCGTTCAATACCTGATGGGGAATCTTTTCCTGATCCAGCAGCTTGGAGATCAGTTCGGAAACTTCGATGGAAGTGGTACCGACCAGGGTCGGCTGGCCACGCTGGCGACAGTCGCGGATATCCTCCAACACCGCCTCGTACTTCTCCTGCTGGGTGAGGAATACCAGGTCGCCCTTGTCCTTGCGGACCATCGTTAGATGGGTGGGCACCACGATGACTTCCAGCCCGTAAATCTGCTGGAACTCGAAGGCTTCGGTGTCGGCGGTGCCGGTCATCCCCGCCAGCTTTTGATACAAGCGGAAATAGTTTTGGAAGGTGATCGAAGCCAGGGTCTGGTTCTCGGCCTGAATCGGCACGCCCTCCTTGGCTTCGATGGCTTGGTGCAGACCATCCGACCAGCGCCGGCCCGGCATGGTGCGGCCGGTGAATTCATCCACGATGATGACTTCGCCGCCGCGCACGATGTATTCCACGTCGCGGTGAAACAGCGCGTGGGCGCGCAGACAGGCATTGAGATGGTGAAACACGCCGAGGTTGGCGGCATCATACAGGCTGTCGCCCTCGCGCAGCAGTTCCGCTTCCAGCAGCAGTTTCTCGACCTGCTCGTGGCCGGCTTCGGTCAAATAAACCTGCTTGGTCTTTTCGTCGACCCAGTAATCGCCCGGTCCCTCCTCTTCCTTCTGGCGGGTCAGGCGCGGTACGATCTCGTTGACCTTGCGATACAGTTCCGAGCTTTCCTCGGCGGGACCAGAGATGATCAGCGGGGTGCGCGCCTCGTCGATCAGGATCGAGTCCACCTCGTCCACCAGCGCGTAATGCAGGGGCCGCTGCGCCTTCTGCTCCAGGTTAAAGGCCATGTTGTCGCGCAGGTAGTCGAAGCCGTATTCGTTATTGGTGCCGTAAGTGATGTCGGCGGCATAGGCGGCGCGCTTTTCCTCGGGGCTCATCCCGGCGATGACGACGCCGACGCTCATCCCCAGGAAACGGTAAATCTGCCCCATCCAGTCGGCGTCGCGCCGGGCCAGATAATCGTTGACCGTGACCACATGCACGCCCTTGCCGGTCAATGCGTTGAGATACACGGTCAAGGTCGCCACCAGGGTCTTGCCTTCGCCAGTGCGCATCTCGGCGATCTTGCCCTCGTGCAGCACCATGCCGCCGATCAACTGCATGTCGAAATGGCGCATGTCCAAGGTGCGCTTGCTGGCCTCGCGCACCACGGCGAACGCCTCTGGCAGCAGCGCATCCAGGGCTTCCCCTTGCGCCAGACGGTTCCTGAACTCGTCGGTCTTGGCGCGCAGGTCCGCATCGCTCAATGCCGCGATCCCCGGTTCCAGGGCGTTGATCCGATCCGCGACCTTGCGCATCCGGCGGAGCACGCGGTCATTGCGGCTGCCAAAGATGGTTTTCAGGATATTCATTAATCGGGAGCCTTTCGCTTTGTCGCTCAATGCCAATGAGCGTCATGATACCTTAGGGATGGTTTTTTTGCGCAGCGGTCCAGCAGGGGCCCATTCAGGGGTGGGTTGCGCTTTTGCGCTCGCAAACGACAAACGGCCTCCCGGATCGCCGGGAAGCCGTGGAGAAAAGGGGGAGGGGTAGAACAGGATCGCGCGGCTTCAGCGGGTGGCCTGGGCCGGTTGCAGGTAGGAAATCGGCGCCTGCCGCTCGTCGCTGAAGGTGACTTCTTCCCAGGCGGCGCTATTGGCCAGCAACTCGCGCAGCAGTCGGTTGTTCAGGGCATGACCGGACTTGTAGCCGGTGAACGCGCCGATCAGGCTGCGACCCAGCAGGTATAGATCACCGATGGCGTCCAGAATCTTGTGCTTGACGAACTCGTCCTCGTAGCGCAGGCCGTCTTCGTTCAGGATGCGGTAATCATCCACCACGATGGCGTTGTCCAGCGTGCCGCCCAGGGCCAACCGCCGTTCGCGCAGATATTCAAGATCGCGCACGAAACCAAAGGTGCGCGCCCGGCTGACTTCCTTGACGAACGAGGTGGTCGAAAAATCCACCACCGCATGTTGGTGGCGGCCTCGAAACAGCGGATGGTCGAAGGAAATGGTGAACTCAACCTTGAAGCCGTCGAACGGATCGAACCGCGCCCACTTGTCGCCTTCCTCAACCCGCACCGGCCGTTTGATGCGGATGAAGCGCTTGGGCGCGTTCTGTTCCTGGATACCCGCCGACTGGATCAGAAACACGAAGGGACCAGCGCTACCATCCATGATCGGTACCTCGGCGGCGCTCACATCCACATAGGCATTGTCGATGCCTAGCCCCGCGAAGGCGGACAACAGATGCTCGACCGTCGAAATACGGGCCTTGTCCTTGATCAGCGAGGTGGACAGTTGGGTATCGCCCACATTCCGTGGACAGGCCTTGATCTCGACCGGTTCGGGCAGATCAACCCGTCGAAACACGATGCCCACATCGGGCGCCGCCGGGCGCAAGGTTAGATAGACCTTATCGCCGGTATGCAGACCGACGCCGGTTGCCCGGATGGCGTTTTTCAAGGTTCGCTGCCTAATCATGTTAGGTCCCCCAACATGTCAATTGAACTGGAGCGTGGCGTTGCTGCCGCATGTCGCACGGGCCCAGACCGCGCTCTTCTTGGCCGGCCGGTCGGCTTATACGGTGGACTAGCAACCGCACTCTCGTTTTGCGTTGCGGCAAAGATACCGCAATGCGTAGCTATATTGCAACTTGTTTCTCTTTAGCAACTATTCTTGTTGCTAAGTTGCTAAAGCCATCGCTCCAGTTCGCGAACCGACCACTCTTGCTCACCCCCTTCCCAACCGGTTGATTCATCAAGATCTTGGCGCGCCCAACCGTTCAGTCCGCTGACCGGCTCAAGGCCTGCCGCCGCAAAAACGCCGGAATATCCAAAATATCTTCGGGGTCCAGACGCTCCCGTTCGGTCGGGATATCGCCGACCGCTTTCTGGCGGACGCTGGGACGGTCGTGATGGCCATGGCTATCACCGCCAGCCCGCTGCGGCACCAATTTGACATGTGGAACCGCGGCCTCGCGCCCACTGGCCTGCCTGGCGGGCGCGCCCTGGCCGATGCCGGTGGCGACGATAGTCACCCGCAGTTCGTTGTGCATCTCGGGATCGATGGTGGTGCCGACCACCACGGTGGCGTCTTCCGAGGCCAATTCCCGGATCGTATTGCCCACCTCGTCGAATTCGCCAATGGTCATATCCATGCCGCCGGTGATGCTCACCAGCAAGCCCTTGGCCCCGGCCAGACTGACGTTTTCCAGCAGGGGACTGGCAATGGCCGCTTCGGCCGCCTCGCGGGCGCGCCCGTCACCAACCGCCCGGCCAGTGCCCATCATCGCCATGCCCATTTCGGACATCACCGTGCGCACATCGGCGAAATCCACGTTGATCAGTCCAGGGTTGGTGATCAACTCGGCGATACCCTGCACCGCGCCCAGCAACACATCGTTGGCAGCCTTGAAGGCATCCAGCAGGCTAGCGCTTTTGCCCAGCACCGTCAGCAGCTTTTCGTTGGGGATAATGATCAACGAATCCACGGTTTCGCTCAGCGCGCGAATCCCGCCCATGGCGACTTCCATCCGCTTTTTGCCCTCGAATGGGAAGGGTTTGGTCACCACCGCCACCGTCAGGATGCCCATCTCCCGGGCCAGTTGCGCCACCACCGGCGCGGCACCGGTGCCGGTGCCACCGCCCATGCCCGCGGTGATGAACACCATGTCGGTGTCCTGCAACACTTCGCGGATGCGTTCGCTGTCTTCCTGCGCCGCTTGCCGACCGACTTCGGGGTTGGCGCCCGCCCCCAGCCCCTTGGTGATATTGTTGCCAATCTGCAAGGTGACTGGCACCGCGCAGGTCTTCAACGCTTGGGCGTCGGTGTTGGCGCAGATGAAATCCACCCCCTCAATGTTGGCGCTCAACATGTGCTTCACGGCGTTACTACCGCCACCGCCCACCCCGATGACCTTGATGATCTCATGGTCATGTTTCGGCTCCGGCTTGCTATCCACCAGTTCAAACATAGCCCTCTCTCCTCAATCGATGATTCCCGAACCCAGACGGCCCCAATTCAAACGTGTCAGAAATTCCCCTGCAACCAGCCCTTGATCCGGGTCCACCATCCCTTGCGGCCTGGTCTTGGCGCTGGCCCCGGCCGCCCCGGCCGGTTCTCATTACCAAACAGCAGTAAACCCACAGCGGTGGCGTAAATCGGATTGCGCATCACGTCCTGCGGCCCGGTCACGTCGCGCGGCACCCCCCGCCGGACCGGCAGATGCAACACCTCCTCGGCCAGTTCGACGATCCCCGCCACCTGCGAACTGCCTCCCGTCAACACCACGCCGGCGGGGATCAAATGTTCGAAGCCGCTATGTTGCAACTTGCCCAGCGCCACCTCGAACAACTCCTCGTAGCGCGGTTCCACCACCTCCGCCAGTTCCAGCCGGGACAGTACCCGAGCCGCCCGGTCACCGACCCCGGCCACCTCGATCCGCTCGTCCGCGCGCGTCAACTGTTTCAGGCAGCAAGCATGCTTGATCTTGAGTTCCTCGGCGGCTGGGGTCGGCGTATGGAAGGCGACCGCGATATCGTTGGTGACCTGATTGCCAGCGACTGGAATCACTTCGGTATAGCTGATCGCGCCGTGGGTGAACACCGCCAGATCGGTGGTGCCACCACCGATGTCCAACAAACAGACGCCTAGCTCCTTTTCGTCCGGGGTCAGCACCGCCCGGCTCGACGCCAGCGGTTGCAGGATGACATCGTCCACTTCCAGACCACAGCGCCGCACGCACTTGACGATGTTCTGCTCGGCGCTGATCGCGCAGGTGACCATGTGGACACGCGTCTCCAATCGTACCCCGGCCATGCCGACCGGTTCCTGAATGCCTTCCTGGCCATCGATGATGAATTCCTGGGGCAGGATGTGCAGGATCTTCTGGTCGGCCGGGATCGCCACCACCCGCGCCGCCTCGATCACCCGCTCCACGTCCTCCGGGGCCACCTCATGGTGCTTGATGGCGGTGACGCCGTGGGAGTTGAACCCACGAATATGGCTGCCGGAAATCCCGGTGTAGACCGAGTGAATTCGGCAGCCCGCCATTCGCTCCGCCTCGTCCACCGCGCGCTGAATGGATTGGACGGTGGATTCGATGTTAACCACCACGCCCTTTTTGAGGCCGCGCGCCGGATGCGTACCGACGCCCACCACATTGATCGTCCCATCGAGTCTGACCTCGCCGACCACCGCCACCACCTTGGAAGTACCGATATCGAGCCCGACGATCAGACTCTGGTCTTCTTTTCTGGACATGCCCGCTCCGTTTCCCGCTCCCGTCTAACCCGCCGCCGGCGTCGGCGGCGTCGTTTTCCAACGCACGGCGAACCCGTTGCCGTACCGCAAATCCACCACCGCGATCCGATCCGCCTGGGCGGCCAACACGCGCGGATAGAACTGGGCCAATCGTTGCAGCCGTTCGTCGAACCGCTCGCGCCCCAGATACACTTCCAGGCCACCGTCAAAGGTCAGCCACCAGGCCCGCCGCTCGTCTTGCACGAGCCGCACCAGCGTCAAACCCACCGGGTCCAGGCGGGCGCGGATGTCGCGCCACGCCTTGATCAAGGCCTTCTCGCGGCCTTCCGGACCCGTCAAGCGCGGCCACGGGCCAGGCTGGCGCACCGCGACCGGCTGGAAGCGACGCCCATTCACGTCCACCATCTCCCCATGCTCGCCCCAGTAGCCGAAGGCCACCCGTTCGCGCAGCCGAATTTCCACCGTGTCCGGCCAACCGCGCCGCACCGCGACTTCCTCGACCCAGGGATCAGCGGCCAACGCCGTGCGCAGCGCATCCAGGTTGGCGACAAAGAAATTTTGGCCCAGGTAGGCCTGGGCGAGCGGTTGCAAGTCCGCCTCGGTCAGATTGCGCAGTTCTCCTTCGACCCGGACCTGGCGCAACGGAAATGCGCCCGGCTCGCGCAACGCGCGAATCCCAGCCTCCAGACCAAAGCCAACCGCCGCCAGCACCAGCAGTACGCCCAGTCCACGCAACCACGGTTTCCACACGGTCCAGCGCTTTTCCAATGCGTGCGCCGGCTCGCGCCTGAGCGACGTGGCTCCTCGGCGCCGCCCCCGTCCGAGTCGCATTGCGGTCTCCCCTTCAGCCCGGCCGCGCCAGGCTAGTCTCCAGAATGCGCCAAACCAATTCCTCGAAACTCAAACCGGCCTCTCGCGCCGCCATCGGCACCAAACTGTGATCGGTCATTCCGGGCACGGTGTTGACTTCCAGCAACCAGGGTCGGTCTTGGGCATCCACCAACAAATCCACCCGGCCCCAGCCGGCGCCGTCCACCGCGGCAAATGCCTGGCGCACCAGTTCGCGTAATTCGGTTTCGCGCGCTTCGGGCAAGCCGCAGGGGCAGAGATAGCGGGTGTCGTCGGCGTGGTACTTGGCTTCGTAATCGTAGAAGGCGCGCGGCGTCTCCAGCCGAATCAGCGGCAGCGCCTCGCCTTGCAACAAACCGCCGGTATATTCCTGGCCCACAATCCACGGCTCGACCAACACCGGTGAATCGCAGGCGGCGGCCTGCTCCCAGGCGACCTGGAATTGCGCGGAATCGTCCACCCGGCTGACGCCGATGCTGGATCCCTCGCGGGATGGCTTGACCGCCAGCGGCAAACCCAACGCGGCGGCGGCCTCGGCCAGTTCCGCCGCGCTTTCGACCAAGCGCCAGGGCGGCGTCGGCAGACCCGCGCCCACCCAGACCTGCTTGGTGCGCAGTTTGTCCATCCCCAGCGCCGAGGCCAGCACCCCACTACCGGTGTAGGGCAGTCCCAGCAGATCCAACGCGCCCTGCATCACCCCGTCTTCACCGCCACGGCCATGCAGGACGACGAACGCCCGGTCGAATCCACCATCGGCCAGCACCGACAAAATGCCACGGTCAACATCGACGCCGTGCGCATCCACGCCGCGCGCCAGTAGCCCGCGCAACACCGCCTGGCCGCTGACCAGCGACACCGCCCGTTCCGCCGACCAGCCGCCCATCAGCACCGCGACCTTGCCGAATGCCGCCGGGTCGCTCACCGTCCGCTGTTGTATCCGTTGCATCTGCCCTCCTCGAACAGTGGTTAGTGATCAGTGATCAGTGCCGGATGACGATCTCGGGCCGCTCGCCAGCCCATCGCGCCCCAGTTGCGCCGCCATCGCGCCAATGTCGCCCGCCCCCATCATCAGCAGCAGGTCGCCATCGCGCAGCAGGCCCGGCAACGCCGCCGGCAGATCGGCGATCCGCTCGACGAAGATCGGGTCCACCTTGCCGCGCACCCGGATCGCCCGGCTCAAGCTGCGTCCGTCGGCGCCAGGGATGGGTTTCTCGCCCGCCGGATACACATCCAACAAAATCAGGGTATCCACCTCGGATAGCACTTGGGCGAAATCGTCGAACAGGTCGCGGGTGCGGGTAAACCGGTGCGGCTGGAACGCCAGCACCAGTCGCCGCTCCGGCCAGGCACCGCGCAACGCATTGAGCACCGCCTGAATCTCGCGCGGATGGTGGCCGTAATCATCCATCACGGTCGCGTGGCCGCCGTCAGGCAGTTGTAATTCGCCATGTGGCTGGAAACGCCGACCGATGCCCTGGAAATTCAGCAGGGCGCGGCGAATGGCGGTTTCCGCTACTCCCAATTCATGCGCCACCGCGATCGCCGCCAGCGCATTCAGCACGCTATGCCGGCCCGGCAGGTTCAACGTGATCGGCAGCGGCGTCCCGAGCGTGGGCAGATGAACCTGGAAGCGGGTGCGCAATCCATCCTGGACGATGTCGGTGGCTCGCGCGTCGCAGTCCTCGCTCGTGCCGTAAGTCAGCACCGGTCGGCTCAAGCGCGGCAAGATCGCCCGCACTTGTGGGTCGTCGGCGCACAGCACCGCCAACCCGTAAAATGGCAAGTGGTGCAGAAATTCGATAAAGGTCGAACGCAGCCGCTCGAAATCGCCACCGTAGGTCGGCAAATGATCGGCGTCAATGTTGGTGACCACCGCCAGCATCGGTTGCAGGAACAAGAACGACGCGTCGCTCTCATCGGCTTCGGCCACCAGATAACGACCCGCGCCCAACTTGGCGTTCGCGCCGGCGCTGTTCAGCCGCCCGCCGATGACGAAGGTCGGGTCCAGCCCACCCTCGGCCAACAGGCTGGCGATCAGGCTGGTGGTGGTGGTCTTGCCATGGGTCCCGGCGACCGCGACGCCGTAGCGGAACCGCATAAGCTCGGCCAGCATCTCGGCGCGCGGCACCACCGGAATCCGCGCTGCTCGCGCCGCCATCACTTCTGGATTGTCTTCGGCGACCGCGCTGGAAATGACCACCGCATCGCAATCGGCTACATGCCCGGCGGCGTGACCCTGATCGATTATCGCGCCCAACCGAGCCAACCGCTCCGTCACCGCACTGGCGCGCAGATCGGAACCAGACACACGGTAGCCTAGATTCAGTAGTACCTCGGCGATGCCGCTCATACCGGCCCCGCCGACCCCGACGAAATGAATATGGCGAATCCGGCGCATGTCGCGCCAGGCTTCGGGAATGGTCGTCAACACCGATTTATCCACGTCCTCGACTCTCGTTGCATCCATCATTAGAAATAGCTAGCGGCTGGTGCTTCATCCGTCGGATTTTGCTGGGTTACACCACCGTAAAATTCAGCGAGATCAAGGTGGTTATCCATCAGAACAACGATAGCGGGGCACTGGTGACCCACCGCTAACCACCGAAGCGCGCTTGATCCAGGCACGCCCGCGCCACTCGTTCGGCGGCATCGATTCTCGCCAAGCGCCGCGCCGCCCGCGCCATGTCCAGCGGGTGGGCGCGGTCGCCGAGCAGGTCGCGCAGAGTGGCGGCCAACCGTTCGGCGGTCAGATCCGCCTGTTGGCGAATCAGCGCCGCGCCGCCCTGCTCCAAAAATCGGGCGTTGGCCGTCTGGTGGTCGTCCACCGCGAACGGAAAGGGGATCAGCACCGCGCCGACCCCCGCCGCCGCCAGTTCCGCAACCGTCAACGCCCCGGCTCGGCACAGCACCAGATCGGCCCAGCCATACGCCTCGGCTATATCCTCGATGAACGGCGTCAGCCGCGCCGTCATTCCGGCCTCTCGGTACGCGGCCTCGGCGGCTTCGTGCAACTGACCGCCGGCTTGATGCCAAACCTCTGGGCGCGCGTCGTCACTCAGCAGCGCCAATGCCCGCGGGACAAGCTGATTCAGCGCCAGCGCGCCCTGACTGCCACCCAGCACCAGCAACCGCGGCCGGCCGTTACGGTCGGCCCAACGCTCTTCCGGCGGCGGCAGGGTGGCGATGGATTCACGCACTGGGTTGCCAACGGCGCTCGCGCGCCGCGCTGGCGGAAAAGTATTGGGAAACGCTTCCAACACCTGACTGGCGAACCGGGCCAGCCAGCGATTGGTCATGCCAGCGATGGCGTTCTGCTCGTGCACCACCAGTGGAATACCCAGCAACCGGGCCATCATCCCACCAGGGCCGCTGGCGAATCCCCCCATGCCCAGCACGACCGGTGGTTGCAGTCGTCGTAAAATCGACCCAGCCTGTCGAAACGCCCGGCCCAGCATCAGCGGCGTCCGCAGCTTCCGGCCCAGCCCTTTGCCGCGCAGACCGCTCACCTCGATCCATTCCATCGGAATGCCCGCCTTCGGCACGAGGGTCGCCTCCAGGCCGTTTCGAGTACCCATCCACATTACCGCCACGCCACGCGCGCGCAGTCGCTCGGCGACCGCCAGCGCCGGGAACACATGGCCGCCGGTTCCACCGGCCATGACAAGCACTGGACGCGCGGCGCTCATTCCTCGTGAACTCCCCCGGCGCGAGTCTCGACATCAATCCGCAGCAACACCGCCAGCGTCATGCACATCGCCACCACGCTGCTGCCGCCGTAGCTCATCAGCGGCAAAGTCAACCCCTTGGTCGGCAGCACGCCCATGTTGACGCCCATGTTGAACAGCGACTGGATACCGAACCACAGGCCGATGCCGTAGGCTAGCCAGGCCGAGAACTTCATGCCCAAGCGTTCGGCCCGTTGCGCGATCCGAAAGGCCCGCCACACCAAAGTCATGAACAGGGTGATCACGACCAAGATGCCAACGAGCCCCAATTCCTCGGCCAGCACCGCGAACAGAAAATCGGTGTGCGCCTCCGGCAGATAAAACAGCTTTTCCACGCTGGAGCCCAAGCCGACCCCGAACAGTTCACCGCGACCGATGGCGATCAGCGAATGGACCAACTGGTAGCCGGTGGTTTCCGGGTTCGCCCAGGGGTTGAGAAAGCTCAAGGCCCGCGCCAGCCGATAGGGCGAAAACAGGATCAAAACCACCATCACCGCCATGGTCCCGACCTGCAAGCCGCCAAACTGCCAGAGATTGACGCCAGCCAGAAACACCATGCCCAGCGCGGTCGCCATCAGCACGACCACACTGCCGAAATCCGGCTCCAACAGCAGTAGCACCGCCAGGACCCCCAACACCACCATCGGCCGGAACAGGGCCAGCGCCGAAGTGCGAAAGTTGGCGGTTCGCAATTCGTCGCCATGCCGCTTGAGATAGCTGGCGACGTAGATCAGGGCGAACAACTTGGCGATTTCCGACACTTGGATATTGATTGGGCCAACGCCGATCCAGCGCGTGCTACCGTTGACCTCCTTGCCAATGCCCGGGATCAACACCAAGGTCAGCAAGCCAATCGCCGCCAGCAGCAGTAACGGCCCCGCCTGCCGCCAGCGCGCCACCGGGACCTGGAACACCACGCCCGCCGCCAGCAGGCCGACGCCCACGAACGCGCCCTGGCGCAACAGAAAATAGAACGGCTGGCCGGTCTGGCGGTCCGCCAGCGGCATCGACGCCGAAGTCACCATCAGCAGGCCCAGCGCCAACAGCAACAAGGCCGAAACCAGCACCCAGGGATCGGGGAACGGCAACGCGGCCCGACCCTCGCCAGCGCGCGGCAACTGGTTATTCCGATTTGCGGGAACGCTGGCGGTCGCGCTTAGCATTCGGGTAATCTCCGCACGGCGGCGGCGAACACCGCGCCACGTTCCTCGTAACCGCTGAACATGTCGAAACTGGCGCAGGCCGGTGACAACAGCACGCTATCGCCCGGCTGAGCCCATTGCGCCGCCGCCGTCACCGCCGCCGCCATATCCACCGCCGCCTGGAGCGGAACGCTATCGCCCAACGCGGCGGCAATCAGCGGTGCGTCGCGGCCGATCAGCACCACCGCCCGCGCCTTATTGGCCAACGCCGCCCGCAGCGGGCTGAAATCCTGGCCTTTGCCGTCACCGCCGGCGATGAGCACGACCTGGCCTGGCACACCGCGCACCGCCGCCACCGTCGCGCCAACGTTGGTACCCTTGGAGTCGTCGAACCAGCGTACTCCGCCGCGCTCCCGCACCAGGACGGTGCGATGCGCCAAGCCGGTAAACTCCCGCAGCGCCGTCAGCATTCCTTCCCGGCGCAGGCCCAGTACGTGTCCCATGGCCAGCGCCGCCAAGGCATTGGCGAGATTGTGATCACCGCTGATCTTCAATTCCGCCGCCGCGATCCAGCGCTCCGGGCCATGCGCCAACCAGGTTTCACCAGCCTCCCGGCGCAGCCCAAACTCACCTTCGCCCGGCTCGGCCAGAGTGAAACGCACGACCTGGCGGCCCGGCTCGACCATCGCCATGACCGCTGGATCGTCGGCGTTGACCACCCGCGTCCCGTTGCCCCGGAATACGCGCCGCTTGGCGACGATGTAGTCGTCCAGGCTGGCGTAACGGTCCATGTGGTCCGGGCTGATGTTCAGCACCGTCGCCACCCGGGCGTTCAGGCTGTAAGTGGTCTCCAACTGAAAGCTGGACAGTTCCAGCACATACAGCGCGGGCGCCAGGCCGGTGTTTCGCTCATCGCGCAGCCACAGATCCAACACTGGAGTGCCCAGATTGCCACCCACCGCCGCTCGGACCCCTGCCCGCTCCGCCATCAGTCCCAACAGGGTGGTGACCGTGCTCTTGCCATTGGAGCCAGTGGTGGCCGCAACCGGCACCTGGGTCAGCCGCGCCAGCAATTCGATGTCTCCCCAGACCGGCGCGCCGCGCGCCGTCGCCTCGGCGATGACCGGCGTCACCACCGCCACGCCGGGACTGACCAGCAGCCGCGTCGCGCCCGCGAACACCGCCGGATCGAAACCGCCCAGATGGCAGGGCGCATTGGGAAACTCCGCCCGCAGCGCCGCCAATCCTGGCGGATCGGTACGGCTGTCGATCACGGCGAAGGTCGCGCCCAGCGCCTTCAACGCCCGCGCGGCGGACAGACCGCTTTTACCGAGACCAACCACCAAAGTGGTTCCATCCAGTTGCAGCATCCGCGCGTCTCCCGATTAACGGATCTTCAGCGTAGCCAAACCGATCAGCACCAGCATGATGGTGATGATCCAGAAGCGGACGATCACCCGCGGCTCCGGCCAGCCCTTCAGTTCGAAGTGATGGTGCAACGGCGCCATGCGGAAGATGCGCCGGCCCGTGAGCTTGAACGAGGCCACTTGCAGGATGACCGAAACGGTCTCCATCACGAACACCCCACCCATCACGAACAGCACCAACTCTTGCCGCACCGCCACCGCCACCGCGCCCAGCGCCGCGCCCAGCGCCAACGCTCCGACATCGCCCATGAATACCTGGGCCGGATAGGCGTTGAACCAAAGGAAGCCCAGCCCAGCCCCAACCATCGCCGCGCAAAACACCATCGTTTCGCCGACGCCGGGCACATGGGGAATGCCCAGATAATCGGCGAAAATTCGGTTACCGGAAGCGTAACAGAACACCGCCAGCGCCCCAGCGACCATGGCGGTCGGCACGATGGCCAACCCGTCCAGCCCATCGGTGAGGTTGACCGCGTTGCTGGCGCCAACGATGACGAAGTAGGTCAGGGGCACGAACAACCAGCCGAGATTCAGCGCGACGTTCTTGAAGAACGGCAAGATCAACTGGGTTTCCACCGGCGCTTGGGCGGTGAAGTACAGCAGCAGCGCCGCCGCCAACCCGACGCCAGACTGGAGGGAATATTTGACGCGCGCCGACAGACCCTTGGAGTTGCGCAGGATCAGTTTCTTGTAGTCGTCCAACCAACCGATGGCGCCAAAGGCGAGCGTGGTCAACAGCACAACCCACACATAGCGGTTACGCGGATCCGCCCACAACAGGGTGGCGACCGCGATGGCGATCAGAATCAGTGCGCCACCCATGGTCGGAGTGCCGGCCTTGGAAAAATGGCTTTTGGGCCCATCTTCGCGGATGTGCTGACCAATCTGCTCGCGGCTCAGCCGCCGGATCATGGTCGGCCCGACGATCAACGAAATGGCCAGCGCCGTGAGCACGCCCAGGATTCCCCGCAGCGTCAGGTACTGAAAGACATTAAAGCCACTGTAAAAGTGATCGGCCAACCACTCGGCCAACAGCATCAGCATCAGCCGTGCCCCCCCAGGTTCGTGGAGGGTTCCCCCGCCATCAAGGCCGTTACCACTCGCTCCATTCGCATCCCGCGCGATCCCTTGACCAGGACGACGGCCGGTTCTCCATCCTGGTGAAGATCGCGATTCAGATCGGCGACGAGCGCGTCCACGTCCTCGAAATGCGCCGCGCCCGTTCCAAACGCCGCGACCGCCGCTCGACTGTGTTCGCCCAAGGCGTACAGCCGCTCGAATCCCGCGACTCTGGCTTCGCTCCCGGAACGCGCGTGCCATGCATCCGCCGCCGGTCCCAGTTCGCGCATGTCGCCCAACACCAGCCACTTGCGGCCCGGCCCGGCCCCCACCGCCGCCAGCGCCGCCGCCAGCGAGGCCGGATTGGCATTGTAGGCGTCGTGGATTACCGCGCCGCCATGCCGGCCAAGCAGGTGTTGCAGCCGACCGCCGACTTCGCGCAGGCTTTCCAACCCCCGACGAATGTCTTCCAGCGTCGCGCCGACCGCCAGCGCCGCCGCCGCCGCCGCCAGGGCATTGCGGACGTTGTGGCGGCCCGTCAGCGGCAGTCGAACGGTGATTTCCTCCATCGTCGTGCTCAGTCGGAACCGGTTACTGGCGGCATCCAGGATTTCCCCGCGCACCATCGCTGGTCGGTCCAGCCCGAAATCCATGATTCGCCGGCCCGAATTCAATCCAACCCAATAGTCGGCATACTCGTCGTCCCGGTTGATCACCGCCACGCCCTTCGGCCACAACCCCTGGAAAATTTCGCCCTTGGCGCGCGCCACCCCGGCCACGTCGCCGAAGCCTTCCAGATGACAGGGGCCAGCGTTGTTGATGATCGCCACGTCGGGTTGCGCCAACCCGGTCAGATAGGCGATTTCGCCGGGATGATTGGCGCCCATTTCGATCACGGCGTGGGCGTGTTCGCCGTTCAGCCGCAACAGGGTCAGCGGCACGCCGATGTCGTTGTTCAGATTGCCCTCGGTCGCCAGCGTCGGCCCGCACACCCGCAGGATGGCGGCGATCATCTCCTTGAGCGTGGTCTTGCCATTGCTACCGGTCAACGCGACCAGCATCCCGGTGAAGCGGGAGCGCCACGCCGCCGCCAGTTGGCCCAGCGCCAACCGGGTATCGGCCACCCGCAGTTGCGGTAATGGATCGGCGACCGGCCGGCTGACCAGGGCGGCGACCGCGCCTCGTTCGCGAGCGGCGGCGATGAAGTCGTGGCCGTCGAAGTTCGGTCCAGTCAGCGCCACGAACAGCGCGCCAACGGACAACTGGCGACTGTCGGTGCTGACCGTGGTGAAAACCACATCCGCGCCGCTCGCCTCGCCATTCAGCAGGCAGGCGGCTTCGCGCAGACGCAAGGGGGAAAAAGCTTGGGTCATTGCTCTATTTTCATGTCGTTGTTTTGGCGGACAAGCCAGCAAGAGCCACGGCGCGGTCACTGAACGGAAACCGCTCCGCGCCGACAATCTGATCATCTTCGTGCCCCTTGCCGGCGATCAGCACGATGTCGCCGGCTTCGGCTTCGGCCAGCGCGTGAAAAATGGCGGCGCGGCGGTCACGGATCACCGCCACGGTTTCGGGTCGTCGCATCCCGGCCAGAATGCCGGCGACGATCCGGTCCGGGTTCTCGGTGCGCGGGTTATCGTCGGTGACGATCACCCGGTCGGCCAGCCGCTCGGCCGCCGCGCCCATCAGCGGCCGCTTGCCGATATCGCGGTCGCCACCGCAGCCGAACACGCACCACAGCCGACCGCCACCGTGTTCCCGCAGGGCGGTCAATGCCTGCTCCAAAGCGTGGGGCGTATGGGCGTAGTCAATCACCGCCAGCGGTTCGCCGGGACCACCCAACCGCTCCATCCGTCCTGGCGCCGTGGCCGTTCGCGCCAACCGCGCCAGCGCCTCGGCCAGCGGCCGCTCCAACGCCAGCAGAGTCGCCAGCGTCGCCAGCAGGTTGTGGGCGTTGAACCGTCCCAGCAGACCGGCCCGCAACTCGCCATCGCCCCAGGACGAGCGGATACGCAACCGCAGCCCAGCGGGCGACAACTCCAGGTTTTCACCCCAGACGAACCGCTCCAACCACTCCGGTCGCGCGCCGAGACCGTAACCCACCATGCGGGATCGGTCGGGCCAGCTTTCGGCGATGGCGCACCCGAAGGCATCGTCCAGATTCAACACCGCCCAATCGGGCTGGCAGTCGAAAAACAATCGGCGCTTGGCCGCCGCGTAGGCTTCCGGTGTGCCGTGATAGTCCAGATGGTCGCGGGTCAGATTGGTCAGCGCCGCCACGGCGAAGTGGACTCCGCTCACCCGTCCCTGATCCAGCGCGTGCGAGGAGACTTCCATCGCGGCGTACCGCCGGCCCATCGCGACCAACCCCGCCAGCCAGCGTTGTACCGCCAGCGCATCCGGCGTCGTGTGCAACGCCGCTTCGGTCGCGCCATACACACCAGCGCCCAGGGTGCCAAGGATGCCGCACGGTCCGGTTTCCGCATCGCTCAGCGCCTGGGCCACGAAATGCGCGCAGGACGTCTTGCCATCGGTGCCGGTGATGCCTACCACGGGCAACCGCCGCGACGGTTCGCCATAAAACCGACTGGCGATCCATCCCATTTTCTGGCGGAGCCCCGGCACGGCCAGCAACGGCAACGCTGGGTTCGCTTCCGGTAAGTCGTCGTAGGGCGGCTCCCACAGCACCGCGCGCGCGCCCGCCGCTCGCACCGCGTCCAGAAACTCCAGACCGTGCCGCCGGCCGCCGCGCAGCGCAAGAAACAGGTCGCCCGACCGCACCGCGCCGCTGTCCGCCGCCAGGCCGCCGACCGGCAGGTCGACCAGCGCTGGCGGCGTCTCGGCGAGCCCGGCGAGCAACGCGCCCAAGGTCATGGGTACCGCGGAGTTCATGGTGTCGCGCCCGCCACCGGCGCTTCAACGGCCAGACGCAGGTTCGGCAAGTCATCCGGCGTGACATTGAGAATGCGCAACGCGCCGCCCATGGTCGCACTGAACACCGGCGCCGCCACCGTACCGCCGTAATAGGCTCCACCCTTGGGTTCATCGATCAGGATGACCATCACCAGCCGGGGATCGCTGGCCGGCGCCATGCCCGCGAACAGCGCGAAGTAGCGGTTGGTATAGTGGCCGCCGATGCTCTTGCGCGCCGTGCCGGTCTTACCCGCCACCCGGTAGCCGGGCACGCTGGCTTTCAAGCCGGTGCCTTCGCGGGTCACCACCTCCTCCATCATCGCCCGCACCTGCCGCACCGCCGAAGCCGCCAACACTCGCCGTTCGTCGGCCGAACCGAGCGGTTGCTCGCGTTTGATCAGGGTCAGCGGCCGCCGCACCCCATCCGCCGCCAACACGACATAAGCCTGAGCCAGTTGCAGGATGGTGAGGGAAAACCCGTAGCCAAAGGAATGATTGGCGTGGCCGATCTCCGCCCACTTGCTGAAATGGCGCAGCACGCCGGCCTGTTCGCCGTCCTTGCCCGCCACCCCGGTCGGCGCGCCGAAACCCAGGTTCTTGTACAACTGCCAAAGTCGCTCGGCCGGCATGGACAGGGCGACCTTGCTGGTGCCGACGTTGCTGGATTTGCTGATGACGTGGGTGATGTCGAGGATTCCGTAATTGTGGGTATCGCGCACCGTGTAACGCCCAATCCGCATCGGCGCGGTATTCACCCGCGTGCTGGGCGTCCACTTGCCGCTTTCCAGGCCCATGGCAATCGTGAAGGGCTTGACGGTCGACCCTGGTTCGCACACGTCGGTGATCGCCCGGTTGCGCAGCAGATCGCCATGCAGCTCGGCGCGGTTGTTGGGATTACCGGCCGGTTGGTTCACCATCGCCAGGATTTCCCCGGTGCGCACGTCCGCGATCACCGCCGCGCCGGCGCTGGCCTTGTTTTCCAGCACTGCGGTCTTAAGCGCGCGGTAAGCCAGATATTGCAACCGCCGGTCAATGCTCAACGTCAGCGTCTGGCCCGGCTGTGGCACCCGCAGGTTCTCCACCTCGGACACCACCCGCCCCAGCCGGTCCTGGATTACCCGTTTCTGGCCCGGCACGCCGCGCAACTGGCCTTCGAACGCCTTTTCCAACCCTTCCTGGCCAGCGTCGTCAATATTGGTGAAACCCAGCAGGTGCGAGGTCACCTCGGCGTCCGGGTAATAGCGGCGGTATTCACGCCTGGCGTATACGCCGGGAATGTCGAGGTCCAGAATCCGTTGGGCCGCGCTGGGGGCCATGTGTCGACGCAACCAGGCGAACTTGCTGCGCCCCGCCAGCTTTTGTTCCAACTCCGCCACCGTCATTTCCAGCGCCGCCGCCAGTTGCGGCCATCGGTCGCGCTGGTCGAGAAATTCCCGTGGATCCACCCAGATCGAATCCACCGGCGAACTGACCGCCAACGGCTCGCCGTTGCGGTCCAGAATCATGCCCCGGTGCGCCGGTACGTCCACCTCCCGCACGAAGTACGCGTCACCCTTGTTCTGGAAAAAATCGGTATTGACCACCTGCATGTAAGCGGCGCGCGCCACCATGCCACTCGCCGCCACGCCCAGCAAACCCAGCACCAGCCCACGACGCGTCGTGGCGCGGGCGAATCCGACCAAGGCGCGTACCGCCCGGGGGACTCGGCCAACCGGCGGCGGATTTACGGGGGCGCGATGTACAGAATCGCGCCGGGATCCGGCGTAACCATGTTCAGCCGCGTTCGCGCCACCGCTTCGACCGCCGCGTCCGTCACCAGTGTGCTCTGTTCCAGTCGTAACAATTCCCATTCCACTTCGAGAGTGTCTCGCTCCGCCTGCAATTTCTGCCATTCGATGAAGAGACGCCGGTTGACGTGCTGGGTATAGACCACCCCCACGCCGGAGCCCAACACCGCCACCACCAACACCGCCACCACCAACACCTGGCTTTTCATCACAACCGTTCCGCCACCCGCAACACCGCGCTACGGGCGCGGGGATTGGCGGCGATTTCCGCCGCGTCTGGCCGAAGCGCCCGCCCGATCAGGCGCAGGGTCATCCCTTCCGGCCCGCCCCGCACCGGTAAATCCAGCGGCCACTCCCGCCCCCGCGCCTGGTCCCGCATGAACCGCTTGACCATGCGATCCTCCAGGGAATGAAAACTGATCACCGCCAGTCGCCCGCCGGGCGCCAGCGCCCGCACCGCCTGGGGCAGCGCGGCCCGCAATTGACCTAGTTCATCGTTCACCACGATGCGAATGGCCTGAAACGCGCGGGTCGCCGGATGCTGACCGGGCTCACGGGTTGGCACCGCGGCGGCGACGATCTCCGCCAGTTGCATCGTGGTCGTAATCGGCGCCTGTCGGCGCGCGGCCACCAGGGCGCGCGCGACCCGCCGATGAAAGCGTTCCTCGCCCCATTCCGCTAACACGCGCGCCAACTCAGCTTCCTCCACGCGGGCCAGCCAGGCGGCGGCGTTGATCCCGGTCTCCGGGTCCATCCGCATGTCCAGCGGCCCATTTCGGCCAAAGCTGAAACCGCGCGCCGGATCGTCGAACTGCGGTGAAGAAACCCCCAAATCGAGCAGCACTCCATCCAGCCGCCCGGTCAAACCCCGTTCCGCGACTCGTTCTCCCAACTGGCCGAAGGCGCCGCGCACGAACGCAAAGCGGGAATCCCCGCCAAACCGGTCCAGCGCGCACCGCTCCGCCGCCGGATCGCGGTCCAACGCCAGCAACCGGCCTTCTGGCCCGAGCGCCGCCAGCAGCGCCGCGGCATGACCGCCCCGGCCAAACGTGGCGTCCAGGTAACAACCCGCCAGCCGCGGATTCAGCCCGGCCAAAACCTCGGCCAACAGCACCGGCTGGTGTGGCAACGCCGCCGAATCCACCACGGCTAGAACGCCAGCGCATCCAATTCGGGCAGGGGCTCGCCACGGTCAACCCCACCCGCCAGCAACGCATCGCGCCAGTCATACCACGCCTGCTCGTTCCAGATTTCGAATTTATTACCTTGTCCCACCAGCACCACCCGTTTTTCCAGATGAGCGAATTCTCGCAACGGCGCCGACAACAGAATCCGGCCGTTGGCGTCCAGGGCGCATTCTTCGGCGTGTCCCAGCAACAAACGTTTCAAGGCGCGGGCGCGCGGGTTGGTGCTGGAAAGCTGGATGAGTTGACGCTCGACGTTTTCCCAGACGGGGAATGGATAAAGCAACAGGCAACGGTCACGGTCGATGGTCAGGATCAACTGGCCGCCGGCTGTTTCCCACAGGTGCTGGCGATACTTGGCCGGCACCGCCAGCCTGCCCTTGCCATCCAGCGATAATGGATTGATCCCCCGGAACAAGGCCGCATCTCTTCATGCACTGGATTATCCCGTCGCCCCACTTTCTCCCACTTTCCGCCACTCACTATAGGTAGATGTCCCGGTTGCTGTCAAGAAAAGCTACAAAATAAAAATTTGGAAAACTACTTTATACACAGTATCTTACGAATTAGAAAAGCAGGAAGTCGGCCATATCCCTAAAAATGGGACATGGCGCGGTCGGGGCGGTTCGATGGCCTAGGGAAAACCTGGATACCGCTAACGGAGATAATCCAAGGGTTCCCGGCGTGGTGGAGATGGCGGAGATATTTGAGGTGGAAAAAGGGAACCGGCCTGTAAGCCGGGTTCTGTCGAGGACGGTCATTCCTCTGCGGCGCCTGTCGCCAGGCGTCTGTAGCGACCTACCCAGGAGCCGTGCGGATCACACGTCATCGCTCCTCTATTTGGTCTTGCTCCGAGCGGGGCTTGCCCTGCCGCGTCTGTTGCCAGCCGCGCGGTGCGCTCTTACCGCACCTTTTCACCCTTGCCGGTTCTTGCGAACGTGGGCGGTGTATTTTCTGTGGCGCTTTCCGTCGGCTTGCGCCGCCCAGGCGTTACCTGGCGCTCTATCCTACGGAGCCCGGACTTTCCTCCATACCGCGATGCGATACAGCGACCGTCCAGCCGGTTCCCGCTGCCTAGTGTCCATCGCAATGCCACGCTTGACAAGTCCGAGAGGCTGGATAAAACGTAAGCGTTCACCCCCTCCCACGAGGGGCGGGGGAGTTCAGCAATTCACTGTTTCACAAGGCTCCCTCCCCCCTGGTGGGGGAGGGCTGGGGAGAGGGGTGTGAACGGTTACGATAAAACAAGCCGACAGCGGGATTGTATGGATTCCCCCGCCGAAACGCTCCAACCACCCCGGCGCTTCGCGCCATCCCTCCTTATCCAAGGAGGGGAAAATCCAGGCCGGTCCGGGCTAGCGGTTGGAACGGCGGCGCTGGTCCGGGGCTGGCGGGTTAGCGTCTGGCCAACTGGGCGAGTTGGCCCGGAATGTTGGTCCAGGCGCTGAGGTCGGTGGCGTACCAGATGCTGCCGTTGTTGGCCAGGCCGACCAGATCGGCTTTGCCGTCGCCGTTGAGGTCGCTGGTCGTCAGTTGGCTCAAGGCGCCGGGTAACTGGGCCCAGGCGCTGAGGCTGGTGGTGTACCAGACCGAACTGTTGCCGGCGACGCCGACCAGATCGGCTTTGCCGTCGCCGTTGAAGTCGCCCACTTGCAGTTGGGCGAGTTGGCCGGGGGCTTGGGTCCAGGCGCTGAGGTCGGTGGTGTACCAGATGGAGCCGTTGCCGGCCAGGCCAGCGAGATCGGCTTTGCCGTCGCCGTTGAGGTCGCCCACTTGCAGTTGGGCGAGTTGGCCGGGGGCTTGGGTCCAGGCGCTGAGGTCGGTGGTGTACCAGATGGAGCCGTTGCCGGCCAGGCCAGCGAGATCGGCTTTGCCGTCGCCGTTGAGGTCGCCGATCGCGATTTGGCTCAGCCCGCCGGGGACTTGGGTCCAGACGCTGAGGTCTTTGGTGTACCAAATGGAGCCGTTGCCCGCCAGGCCGATCAGGTCGTCCTTGCCGTCGCCGTTGAAGTCGCCCACGCTGATCTGGCTCAGTCCGCCGGGGACGCTGGCCCAGGGGCCGCGGTTGGTGGTGTACCAGATGGAGCCGTTGTTCGCGACGCCGATCAGATCGCCCTCGCCGTCGCCGTTGAAGTCGCCGATCCGCAGTTGGGCCAGTTGGCCGGGAATGTTGCCCCAGGCGTTGGCCGTGGGGAGGGAACCCATCGCGCCGTCGGCGGCGAGCTGTCCTTCGTCGCCGGCGGTCAGCGGGGCGATGGTGGTGTAGTAGATCTGGCCGCTGCTGGTCAGGCCGGCCACCAGGCTGCCCGGCGGTTGCACCTCGGCCGCGCCGATGTCCACCACGTCGTTGACGATGCGCGAGAAGCCGGAGCCGCGCTGGTCGGTGGCGATCCCCGCCGGAACCAGGGCGTTGTCGCCGGCGTTGAGGGCCGGGCTGCCGGCCACCGGCAGATGGGTCTGGGTCGGGCCGCCGTTGTCGGCGAGATCGCCGATGGCGGTGTCGATGAGGCCGGCCAGAATTTTGTCGCTGGCGGCCGGGCTGGCGTTCGTCAATCCCGAATTCCCGTTTTCGCCAAACAGGTTGTATCCATCGGAAACGAAGGATGAGTTACCGGCCGATGCGCTAGGGACTACATATATTTCCCTGGCCGCAACGTTGGACGCGGTGTTGCCAGCCACCAGGCTGTTGCCGATGGACAAGGCGGCGCTGCTGTAAATACCGCCGCCTTCTGAGCCGATGGCGGTATTCCCGGACAGGGTACTGTTGACCACTTTGACGTTGAATTTATCGTTACTGGTTACGCAAAGGCCGCCGCCTCTACTCGCCGTATTCCCGGACAGGGTGTTGTTGTGGAAGATAACGGTCGTGGTCGGGTATCCAAAGACATTAAGTCCTCCGCCACACCAGCTTCCGGCTTTATTTTCGGACAGGGTGCTGCCGGTAACAGTGATAAACAGGCCAAGGGAATCAATCCCGCCGCCATTGCCATAGGTGGCCGAGTTGCCGGACAGGGTGCTGTTGCTGACGGTTAATGCGCCGCCATTATAAATCCCGCCGCCCTCACGGCTGGCGGTATTCCCGGACAGGGTGCTGTAGTTGACAGTCACAATGCCGTTAGCATTGCTTATTCCGCCCCCACTGCTCGCTGTATTCCCGGACAGAGTGCTGCGGTTGACGGTCACAGTGCCACCATTATTGTAGATTCCGCCATCCGCATTGTTGGACACGACACTGTCGTTCACGGTCAAAACGGCGCTGCCGCCGGGGTTGGAAATCCCGCGGCCCGCATTGTCGGAAATGATGCTGTTGTTCACGGTCAACGTCCCGTAGCTGTTAAAAATCCCGTCCTGGCCATGCGTGAGCTTCAGCCCGGAGAGGGTCAGAGTTGCGCCGCTGTTAACAACAAAGATGGTGGTTTTGTTGCCGAACAGGGTTAGTACATCGGCTCCCGGCCCGTTCAGTTCGAGCTTGCCGTTGATGCTGAAGTTGCCCGCCGTCGACAGGTTACCGCTGAGACCGGCCTGGAACACGATGGTGTTGGTGCTCGCGCCAATGGTGGCATTGGCGTCAAGGATCGCCTGGCGCAGCGAACCCGCGCCGCTGTCGTTGAGATTGGTGACGGTGAAGGTCACCGCTCCGGCGGGCAGACTATAAATAGTCAATACAATCAATGAGATAAATGGAATTTGGGGGGGTAATGGACGGCGAAACATGGGGACTCCTCCGGTCAAAGATGCAGGTTGAATGTGGCATGATGAATATGCAACTTTGCAACTGTAGAAAATGAGGAGCAATTTTTCGAGGGTCGTTGCAAAAAAACTGTGGAATCGCCGGTTCAAACCACCCCGGCGCTTCGCGCCACCCCTCCTTATCCAGGGAGGGGAAAATCCACAGATCAAATAGGATTGCTATAGCCCCAGCGTCAGCGCCAATTCATACAGCGCCTTGCGTTTCGAGCCGGTCGCCTTGACCGCCACCGCCACCGCCCGGCCCATGGGCATCTCTTCCAGCAGCGCCGCTAGCAGCCGCCGATGGTTGGACACATCCACCTCGTTCATGACCGCCGGCGCACCTTGCGTCACCAACACGAATTCCCCCTTTTGGCGGTTGGGATCGCTATCCAGCCAAGCGGTCAGTTCGCTCAAGGTCGCGCTGTGAACCTCCTCAAACCGCTTGGTTAGTTCCCGGGCGATGACCGCTGGCCGTTCGCCGCCGAACGTCGCCACCAGATCGGCCAGCGTTTCGGCAATGCGATGACTAGCTTCCAGGAACACCAGCGTGCGCTCCTCACTAGCCAGCACCCGCAAGCGTTCTCGACGAGCAACGGCCTTGGCGGGCAAGAATCCCTCGAACACGAAACGGTCGGTCGGCAGACCAGCGACGGACAAGGCTGCCAGCAGGCTGCTCGGCCCTGGCACCGGGATGACTCGCAACCCCTGCCGGCGCAATTCGCGCACCAGCGGAAAACCAGGATCGCTGATGAGTGGCGTGCCGGCGTCCGACACCAGTGCGATGGTCTGGCCCTCACGTAACCGGGCGACAAGGGACTCCAATCGGTCGCGTTCGTTGTACTCGTGCAATGACAGCAGCGGCGTCTGAATCCTGAAATGAGCCAACAATTGCCCGGTGTGACGGGTATCCTCCGCCGCGATGCAGTGTACTTCCCGCAAGACCCGTAACGCCCGGGCACTGATGTCTTCCAGGTTACCGATAGGCGTCGCCACCACATACAGCGCACCGGATTCGACGGTCATCAGTATCTCCACGAGAAACCCGGCCCGGACCGGTAGAGCAACATAAGTTCTGGTAGTCCTAAAATACGAACAATATAATAACAAATTATTTCATAAATAATTTTTCACGGTTCTCAATTCCTTCGCCATTGGATACCCCCGTTGATCAGTCGCGTCGCCCAGGGAACCGCCGCTGAGGATTGGGCTCTTCAATACCTGGAAGCTAGGGGATTAGCCCTGGTGACGCGCAACTTTCGCTGTCGGAGTGGCGAACTGGACCTGATCATGCGCGATGGCGAGCAACTGGTATTCGTGGAAGTGCGCAGCCGTCGCCATGCCCGTTACGGCACGCCCGCCGAATCGGTCACCCGGACCAAGCAGCAGCGCCTATTGCGCGCGGCGGCGCTCTACCTCCAGCGCCAGCGCCTTGACCTACCCTGCCGGTTCGATGTGGTGGCGATTCTGGAACCCGGCGGCGAACCGCAAGTAGAATGGATTCGAGACGCCTTTCAACTGAACTGAACAACTGCATTTTTCTGCCCCAGTGGCCGAGTACTCCACCATGACCGTCGACCGCACCGCCCAACTGCAAGACCTGCTTGCCCGCCGCATCCTGATCCTCGACGGCGCCATGGGCACCATGATCCAAAGTTATCGCTTGCAAGAGGCCGATTATCGGGGCGAACGGTTCCGCGATTGGCCCAGCGACCTCAAGGGCAACAACGACCTGCTGGTGCTGACCCAGCCGACTATCATTCGTGAGATTCACGCCGCCTATCTCGACGCTGGCGCGGACATCATCGAGACCAATACCTTCAATTCCACGGCGGTTTCCATGCGCGACTACGGCATGGAAAGCCTGGTGCCGGAGTTGAATCGGGCGGCGGCCCGACTGGCGCGCACCGTGGCCGATGAATACAGCACGTCCGACCGACCGCGCTTCGTCGCCGGAATTCTCGGCCCCACCAACCGCACCGCCAGCCTGTCGCCAGATGTCAACAACCCTGGCTTCCGCAACATCACCTTCGATGAGCTGGTCGCCGCCTATGCCGAAGCGACGCAAGCCCTGGTCGAGGGCGGCGTGGATATCCTGCTGGTGGAAACCATTTTCGACACCCTGAACGCCAAGGCCGCGCTGTTCGCGATTCAGCAATTCTTCGACGCTTCCGGGATTCACCTACCGGTCATGGTTTCCGGCACCATCACCGACGCCTCCGGTCGTACCTTGTCCGGCCAGACCACCGAGGCGTTCTGGAATTCACTGTCGCACATTCGCCCGTTGGCTTTCGGTTTGAATTGCGCGCTGGGCGCGACGCAACTGCGGCCCTACGTCGCCGAGCTGGCCCGCATCGCCGATACCCACGTTTCCGCCCATCCCAACGCCGGCCTGCCGAACGCTTTTGGCGAGTACGACGAAACCCCGGAACAGATGGCGGCGATCATCCGCGAGTTCGCCGAGAGCGGTTTTCTCAACATCGTCGGCGGTTGCTGTGGCACCACGCCAGCCCACATCCGCGCTATCGCCGAAGCGGTGCGGGATTTACCGCCGCGCCCGATTCCGACCATCCCGCCGCGATGCCGGCTGGCGGGATTGGAACCGTTGAACATTGGCCCGGACTCGCTGTTCGTCAATGTCGGCGAGCGGACCAACGTCACCGGTTCGGCGGTGTTCAAGCGGCTGATCAAGGCCGGCGACTACAACGCCGCGTTGGACATCGCCCGCCAGCAGGTGGAGAACGGCGCGCAGATCATCGACATCAACATGGACGAGGGGATGCTCGATTCGCAGGAAGCGATGGTCACCTTCCTCCATCTGATCGCCGCCGAGCCCGACATCAGTCGGGTGCCGGTGATGATCGACTCGTCCAAATGGGAGATTCTGGAAGCAGCCCTCAAGTGCATCCAGGGCAAACCGGTGGTGAATTCGATCAGCCTGAAGGAAGGCGAAGCGGCGTTCGTCCACCATGCCCGACTGATCCGCCGCCATGGCGCGGCGGCCATCGTCATGGCCTTCGACGAGCAGGGTCAAGCCGACACCGAAGCGCGCAAATTCACCATCTGCCAGCGCGCCTACCGCATCCTGATCGAACAGGTCGGCTTTCCGCCGCAAGACATCATCTTCGATCCCAACATCTTCGCCGTTGCGACTGGCATCGCGGAACACAATAACTACGCGGTGGATTTCGTCGAAGCTACCCGGCGGATCAAGGCTGAACTGCCTCACGCCTCGGTTTCCGGCGGCGTGTCCAATGTGTCCTTCTCATTCCGAGGCAACAACCCGGTCCGTGAGGCGATTCATTCGGTGTTCCTCTATCACGCGATTCGCGCGGGCATGACCATGGGCATCGTCAATGCTGGCCAGTTGGCGATTTACGAGGAAATTCCCGCGGAGCTGCGGGAACGGGTCGAAGACGTGATCCTGAATCGCCGCCCGGACGCCACCGAGCGGTTGCTGGAAATCGCCGACCGGTACAAAGAGGGCGAGACTTCCGCCGCTCCGGAAAAAGAACGGGAATGGCGTTCCTGGCCAGTGGCTAAACGGCTGGAACACGCCCTGATCAAAGGTATCGACGAATTTATCGAAACCGACACCGAGGAAGCCCGCCAACAGTTCGCCCGGCCGCTGCAGGTCATCGAGGGGCCGCTGATGGATGGGATGAACGTGGTCGGCGATCTGTTCGGCGCGGGCAAGATGTTCCTGCCGCAGGTGGTGAAATCGGCGCGGGTGATGAAAAAGTCCGTGGCTTACCTGATCCCGTTCATCGAAGTGGAGCAGGCCGAGGGCGAGCGGCGCAGCAACGGTCGGATCATCATGGCGACCGTCAAGGGCGACGTGCACGACATCGGCAAAAACATCGTTGGCGTGGTGCTTCAGTGCAACAACTTCGAAGTCGTCGATCTGGGCGTGATGGTTCCCGCGCAGAAGATTCTCGACGCCGCGCGGGAGCACCACGCCGACATGATTGGCCTGTCCGGGCTGATCACGCCGTCGCTGGATGAAATGGTCAGCGTAGCTAAAGAGATGAGCCGGCAGGGTTTCACCGTACCGCTATTGATCGGCGGCGCGACCACCTCGGCCATGCACACGGCGGTGAAAATCGACCCGCAATATCCCGGTCCGGTGGTCTACGTCAAGGACGCTTCGCGGGCGGTCGGCGTGGCGCAAAGTTTGGTCAGCCCCGATTCCAAGGTCGACTATATCGCCAAAACCAAGGCCGACTACGTTCAGAAGCGCGCACAGCACGCCAACCGCCGCCAGCGGGAGCCACTGCTGCCGCTGACGCGGGTTCGCGCCAACCGGCCGGTTCTCGACTGGTCAGCCTATGCGCCGCCAAAGCCGACTTTTCTCGGTATCCGCGCGTTCGACGACTATCCATTGACAGAACTGGTGGAACGGATCGACTGGACACCGTTTTTCCACGCCTGGGAACTGCGCGGGCGCTATCCGGCGATTCTCGACGATCCCAAGCAGGGCGAGCAGGCCAGGCATTTGTTCGCCGACGCCCGGACGATGCTGGATCAAATCCTCACCGAACGCTGGCTGACGGCGCGAGCGGTGATCGGTTTCTTCCCCGCCAACCGGGTCGGCGAGGACGACATCGCGCTGTACGCCGACGCGACCCGCGACCAGATTCTAACGACGCTGCATCACCTGCGTCAGCAAGGGCCAAAACCGGATGGCAAACCGCATTACTGCCTGGCCGACTGGATCGCGCCGCACGAATCCGGCGTGGCCGATTACTTGGGTGCGTTCGCCGTAACCGCTGGCATCGGCATCGATGAACGGGTGCGGAAATTCGAGCGCGCCCATGATGACTACCGCGCTATCTTGCTCAAGGCGCTGGCCGACCGATTGGCGGAAGCCCTCGCCGAACAACTGCACGAACGGGTGCGCAAAGAGCTTTGGGGCTACGCGGCGAACGAGGCGTTGAACAACGAAGCGCTGATCGCCGAAGACTATCGCGGCATCCGCCCCGCGCCCGGCTATCCCGCCTGTCCCGACCACACGGAAAAAAGTCTGCTCTGGCAATTGCTGGACGTGGACCGTAACGCCGGCGTTCATCTGACCGAACATTTCGCCATGACGCCGACGGCGGCGGTGAGCGGCTGGTATTTCAGCCACCCGGAAGCGCGCTATTTCGGCGTGGGCCGACTGGAGCGGGATCAGGTCGCCGACTACGCCCGGCGCAAGGGCTGGACCGTGGCGGAAGCGGAAAAGTGGCTGGCCCCGAATCTCGGCTACGAGGCGGAAGAGTAACCGTATCCCCACGGAGAAATTCCTGATCAAGAACGCTGTCCAAAGACAGGCCATTGCCCAATCAACGAACGTGTGGAAGCGACCTTGACCGCGATTACCGGATCCTATCGCGGCCAAGACGGCTCCCGCGACCAATCGGTTAGTTTTCAGGCAGGTTCCAAACCCCAGATTGAGGGTGCTTGCCACCACTCGCCTTTCGTCCGCGGAGAAATACCGATGCTCAATTTCACGTTTCATAACCCCACCAAAATCCTGTTCGGCAAGGGCCAAATCGCCGCCATCGCCCAGGAAATTCCCCAAGGGCAGCGGGTGCTGATGACCTACGGCGGGGGCAGCATCAAACAAAACGGCGTTTACGACCAAGTCATGGCGGCGCTGGCCGGGCGCGCGGTGATCGAATTCGCCGGCATCGAGCCCAATCCGACCTACGAAACGCTGATGAACGCGGTCCAGATCGTGCGCGAGCACCATATCGACTTCCTGCTGGCGGTCGGTGGCGGTTCGGTCGTCGACGGCACCAAATTCATCGCCGCCGCCGCGCCGTTCCAAGGCGAACCGTGGGATATTCTGGCCAAGCGCGCGCCCATTCGCAGCGCGCTGCCGCTCGGCGCGGTGTTGACTTTACCCGCCACCGGCTCGGAAATGAACGGCGGTTCGGTGGTGACCCGGCGCGCCACCCAGGACAAACTGGCGTTCATCCACCCGCTGGTCTATCCGCGCTTCTCGGTGCTCGACCCCATCGTCACCTTCACCCTGCCACCCCGCCAAATCGGCAATGGCGTGGTGGACGCCTACACGCACATCATGGAGCAGTACCTCACCTACCCGGTCAATTCGCCGGTGCAGGACCGCTTTGCCGAAGGGCTGCTGTTAACCCTGATCGAGGAAGGTCCCAAGGCGCTGGCGACCCCGGAAAACTACGACGTGCGCGCCAACATCATGTGGTGCGCGACCCTGGCGCTGAACGGGCTGATCGGCGCGGGCGTGCCTGGCGACTGGGCGACGCATATGATCGGCCATGAGATCACCGCCCTGCATGGTCTGGATCACGCCCAAACCCTGGCGATCATCCTGCCCAGTGTGATGGCGGCGAAACGGGATCAAAAACGCGCGAAGCTGCTGCAATACGCCGAGCGGGTCTGGAGTCTCTCCACCGGCGGCGAGGACGAGCGCATCGACGCCGCCATCGCCAAAACCCGCGAATTCTTCGCGCGAATGGGAGTAGGCACTTACCTGCGCGACTACGGCATCGCCGCCGACACCGTGCCGGCCCTGCTGGCGCAACTGGAGCGGCACAGAATGACCGCTCTGGGCGAGCACCAAGACATTAACTTGACCGCCAGCCGGCGGATTCTGGAGCTTAGCGTGGCGGCCTGAGTCACGTGGAAGAACCATGCGGCGCGTTCATCTGTTATCCACGGCGGTCACGCCGCTGGGGTCTGGGCTGGGCGGCGGGGTGGAGCACATGGTCGTCACCGCCGCCCGTCAGCTTGACACTCTCGGCTATCGTACCCAGGTGATCGCGCCCGCCGGTTCGGTGGCCGATGTACCGGAACTGCTCACCCTGCCCGGTCGGCTGGCGCCCACCGCCGTGACCTCCGCCTACGACGCGCCGTTGCCGCTCGCAGCCGACGCCTTCCTGGTCGCGGCGTTGCGCTGGCTGGCGGAACGATCCAGTCCCGACGACGTCATCCTGAACTTTTCCTATGACTGGCTACCGCTGTTCGCCAGCGATTTCCTGCCCTGCCCTCTTGGATCGCTCGTCAGCATGAGCGATTTGAACCGCTCGTTGACCTGGGAAATCCGCCGGATCGCCGCCGGCCATCCAAACCGACTCGCCTTTCTGAGCGTCGCTCAGGCCGTCAGTTTCGGCCTGACCAATCCGGTTCGACTGATTCCACCGGGACTGGATCTTCGGCGGTATCGCTACAATGCCCATCCCCAACGGTCGTTCTGCTGGCTGGGGCGGATCGCGCCGGAAAAGGGACTGGAGGATGCTTTCGCTTTCGCCGCCCGTTTCGGTCTCGCGGTGACGGTGTTCGGCGTCATGCAGAGTCCAGCCTACTGGAACGAACAGGCGCAAAGCCACCCGACCGCCCCCGTCGAGTACGGGGGTTTCCTACGGATGCCGGCGCTGGCCGAGGCGGTGCGGGAATTCCAGGCGCTGTTGATGACGCCAAAATGGGTGGAAGCCTTCGGCATCACCGGCATCGAAGCGCTGGCCTGCGGCACGCCGGTCATCGCCTACCGGCGTGGCGGAATCAGCGACTACGTGCGCGACGGCGAAACCGGTTGGTTGGTGGAACCGGACGATGTCGCCGGATTGGGCGCGGCGGCGGAACGGATCGGGCGGATCAACCGGGCCGGTTGCCGGGCGCTGGTGGAAAACCATTACTCCTTATCGCGGTACGGCGCGGCGCTGGTGGACTGGCTGCGCGCTCTGGGGGCGGGAACCACGGCGGCAATCGGGACAAACACATGACCCCGGACCCGATGGATACTTTTCGCGCAACCTCAAGGCCGTGCAAAAACCAACTGTTCCTAACAGCCACCCATCGGCAGGACGATCTCGACCTGCAACCCCCCGTCTGGGCGATTGATCGCGCGAATGCTTCCGCCATGCGCCTCGATAGCCCGGCGGGCGATGGCCAACCCCAAGCCAAAACCGGCGGTCTTGACACCGGCCCCACCCCGGAAAAACGGCTCGAAGACCGCCTGCAAATCGCTTTCGGGCACGCCGGGACCCCGATCATCGACGGTCACGATCAGCCGGTCGGGAGCAATCCGCCGTTCGACTCGCACTTCAACCGCCGTGCCTTCGCGCGTGTACTTCACCGCGTTGCGAATCACGTTCTCGAACGCGCGGTGCAGCAATTCGGCGCGGACCTTGACGATGGCCTCGCCCGCGCCGATAAACTCGACCTGACGCCCCGTCGCCTTCGCCTCGAACCGGGCGTCGTCGGCGATGCCCGCCACCAGTTCCACCAGATCGACCTCCTCGTCCACCGCGCCACTCATGCCAGCTTCCAGTCGTGCCAGGGTCAATAGTTTCCCGACCAGTTCATCCAGGCGGCCCGATTCACGCTCGATGCGGTCCAACGAAGCTTCCGACTTCCCCGGCTGCTGCCGCGCCAGACCAATGGCGGCCTGCAATCGCGCCAGTGGCGAGCGCAGTTCGTGCGAGACATCGTGCAGTAACCGCCGCTGGGAACCGACCAGGATTTGCAGTTGCCCAGCCATGCGGTCGAAATCCCGCCCCAGGTCGGCGATTTCATCGCGCCGCCGCCCCATGCGCGGCCCGATCCGGGTATCGAGCTTTCCCGCCGCCACCGCGTCGAACGCGCCGCGCAGATGGCGAATCGGTTTGGCCAGATACCAGGCCAGCAGCGCGCTGAAACCGAGACTGGCCAGAATGCCGATGCTGATCGGCAACAGCGGCGACGGTGGCGGGGGATGGCGCTGCGCCGCCTCGCCGTCGGCGGGAATGAAAAACAGATAGGGCCGCCCGTCCATCGTCTCTCGTCGGGCGATGCGCGACTGCCGATCCTCCGAATCCTCACCTTCTTGCGCCAGCCGGTGGGCCTGCGCCAACGTCTCGGCGGGAACCACCCGGCCTAGCAGTTCGCGCCCGGCATCGTCCACGACATACACATGCGCGCCGCCCTGCTGAATGCTCCATTCCTCCAGCAGACCGCGCAACGCCCCGACGCCACCATGCCGGAGCATCGCCGCCGTGGCGTTGACCAGAAATGCGGCGCGCGGTCCGCTGGCCAATTCCTGGCCGCGTTCGTCGAGCGTTCGCTGATGCAGCCAGACCGCCGCGCCCACGCCTCCGCTAGCCACCAGCAGCGCCAGCCAGAAGGCCAGGAAAAACTTCCAGAACAGTCGGCCCACAACAACGGTCACTCCCGGATGTACTGATAGCCGACGCCGCGCACGGTTTGAATCGGCGAACGTCCCGCGCTGTCCAATCCCAGTTTGTGCCGGATGCTGCTCAGGTGAACGTCAATGCCCCGGTCATAGCGCGCCAGCGCCCGACCCAAGGCCTGTTCCGACAGTTCCTGCTTGCTGACCACCCGCCCCGCGTTGCGGACCAATACCTCCAGCAGATTGAATTCGGTGCTGGTCAGATCGAGCGGCGCGCCGTTCCACTCCGCGCCACGCTTTTCCGGCCACAGCATCAGCGATCCCACGGCTAGCGGGCCAGAAGGGGGATTGGTCGGTTCCCGCGACTGAGTGCGCCGCAGGATGGCCCGGATGCGCGCGACCAGCTCGCGCGGGGTACAGGGTTTGGGCACGTAATCGTCGGCGCCGAGTTCCAAGCCGACGATGCGATCCACGTTATCCCCCTTGGCCGTGAGCATCAGCACCGGGACGCGGCTGTCCCGCGCGCGGATGCGGCGCAAGGCTTCGATGCCGTTCAGGCGCGGCATCATCACGTCCAGCACCACGATGCCGTACTCACCCGACAACGCGCCACGCACGCCCGCTTCGCCGTCCGCCACGGCCGTCGCGCCAAAACCCTCGCGTTCGAGGTATTCCGTCAGCATTTCACCCAACTCGACATCGTCATCGACCAACAATACCCGAATCATCGCCGCTAACCGCTTCGCTGGCCTCTCATGGTAACCATCATAGCGATCCCCGCCCGACAACCAAACGCATTTACCTGTTCTTGCCCATCTTTACCGGTCTTTACACAACGCTAACCCGCATTTACCGAGCGCGGGGGTACAGTGGCGATAATCATAATGCCCCTGCTTAGGGGCGTATGTTATCGGAGTGAACCATGCAACCCCTGAAACACACCTTCTGGATCTATCTGCTGCTTCTCACCGGTCTTTGGCGGCTCGCCGATCAAACGACCTGGTCCAGCCTGGATCATTTTTTTCACTGGCGCGCGCTATGGATGCAATACAGCGGCGTGCTGGGCATTGGGGTCATGAGCCTGGCGATGCTGCTGGCCATCCGCCCGGTCGTACTGGAACCCCACCTGGGCGGACTCGACAAGATGTACCGCCTGCACCGGTGGCTGGGCATCGCGGGTCTGACGCTTTCGGTGAGCCACTGGTTGATGGCTCAGGTTCCCAAATGGCTGGTGGGCTGGGGCTTGCTGGAACGCCCGGCGTGGCCACCCCGCCCTGACCTGCCAGCGGACTCGATTCAGCAGTTTTTCATGAATCAACGCCATCTGGCCGAAAACATCGGCGAATGGGCGTTCTACGCAGCGGTGGCACTGATGGCGTTGGCTCTGGTCAAACGTTTTCCCTATCGCTGGTTCTTCAAAACCCATCGCTTGCTCGCCGTGGCCTATCTGGCCCTGGTCTGGCACGCGGTCATCTTGATGAAGTTCGACTATTGGAGTAGTGCATTGGGGTTGGTCATGGCCATGCTGATGGCTGCTGGCAGCGCGGCGGCAGTCATGGTATTGCTGCGCCGGGTGGCGATCAGCCGGCAGGTCGTGGGCGAGGTGGCGTCGATCATCCGCCACGATGCCTTGAACGTGCTGGCGTTGGACATTCGCCTTAAGGGGCGTTGGGCCGGTCATGAGGCGGGACAATTCGCCTTCCTGACCTTGCACAGGGACGAAGGACCGCACCCGTTCACCATTGCGTCGGCCTGGACCGGCAATGGTCGAATCCAGTTCATCATCAAAGCCTTGGGCGACTATACGCGCACGCTGACGGATCGTTTGCATGTCGGAGACCCGGTCAAGGTCGAAGGTCCTTACGGGCGCTTCAACTTTCAGGGGGAGCAACCCCGGCAGATTTGGGTAGGGGGCGGTATCGGCGTCACGCCGTTCATTGCGCGCCTGAAAAACCTCGCCCAAGTGTCGGATGGCAAAATCATCGACTTGTTTCACACCACGGCGACCTACGATGCCAAAACCATCAGCCTGTTGGAGCGCGACGCGCAAGCCGCCAACGTTCGCTTGCATGTGTTGTGGGATAAACGCGACGGTCGGCTGGACGCGGAACGCATCTGCCAAGCCGTTCCCGACTGGCGCGATGCCGATGTGTGGTTCTGTGGGCCTGCCGGATTTGGCCAGGCTTTGAAACAGGACCTGACGACCATGGGTTTACCCGAGGCGCGGTTCCATCAGGAACTGTTTGCGCTACGCTGAAACCCGTTTTGGCCGGTCCCGTCGTGATCAGGAGTATCACAGTGAAAGCACCTTTTCTCGCAACCCCTGTCCCGCTGCTGGCGACCCTCTTGCTGTCAGGCTGCGCGGCGGTCGGCCCGAACTATGCCGCCCCCGAACTGGCGACGCCGGCTACGTGGCGAGGTGCGACGGCGGCGCGGGTTGCCGTCGCGCCAACCACGCCGGAAGACTTGGCGACCTGGTGGCGGCAACTCGATGACCCAACGCTGACCAATCTGGTCGAGCAGGCCCTGCAAACCAGTCTCGACCTTCGCGCCGCCCAGGCGAAATTGCGTGAGGCGCGCGCCCGGCGTGTTCTGGCCGGGGCGGAGTTGTTCCCGACAGTCTCCGGTTCGGCGGCGGGACGGCGGGTGAAGGCCAGTGGCGAATCCGGCGGCGGCGGGACGGCGAACCTGTTCAGCGCCGGGTTTGACGCCAGTTGGGAGCCGGACGTATTTGGCGGTCTCCAGCGGGGTGTGGAAGCCGCTCAGGCCAATCTGGAAGCCAGCCAGGCCAGCCTGCACGCGGTTCAGGTGTCGCTGGTCGCCGAGGTCGGACTGAATTATGTGGAACTGCGCGCCTCCCAGGCGGCGCTGGACATCGCCAGGGCCAACGCCGCCTCGCAGGTGGAAACCCTGCAACTCACCCAGTGGCGGGCGCAGGCCGGGCTGACCACCGCGCTGGACGTGGAGCAGGCCCGCGCCAATCTGGAGCAGACCAAAGCTCAAATTCCCAGCCTCGAAACCAGCCGCGCCGAGGCCGAACATCGCCTGGAAATCCTGCTCGGCCAGCAGCCCGGCACCCTGGCCGAGCGGTTGGCCCAACCGGGCGGGATTCCCCGGATGCCGGCGCACGTAGCGGTGAGCATTCCCGCCGATGCGCTGCGCCAGCGGCCCGACGTGCGGGTCGCGGAACGGACGCTGGCAGCGGAAACCGCGCGGATCGGCGTGGTCGAAGCCCAGGCGTATCCCAATTTCAGCTTGAGCGGGTCGCTCGGTCTGGAAGCGTTGACCCTCGGGGCCTTGTCCGGCGGCAACGCGGTCGCGGGGAGCGTGCTGGGCAGCGTCGCCGCGCCGATTTTCGACGCCGGGCGCATCCGCCAGCAGGTCAACATTCAGACCGCCGTGCAGGAACAGGCCCTGGTCAACTATGAGTCCACCGTGTTGAACGCGCTGGAGGAGGTCGAAAACGCGCTGGTCGCCGTGGCCAACACGCGCCAGCGGCAGGACAATCTGCGCGAAGCCCTGCAAGCCGCGCGTCTGGCCACTCGATTGGCCAGGCACCGCTACAGCGCCGGTCTCAGCGATTTCCAGACGGTGCTGGATACGGAACGCACTGTGCTGACCGTCGAAGACAAGCTCACGCTCAGCGAAGCGGACGGCGCCAAGGCGCTGATTCAGCTTTACAAGGCATTGGGTGGCGGCTGGTCGCCAGTGCCCGCCAACGCTATCACCGCCAGCACGCAAGGAACACCATCATGAGCCACACGCCCTCCGTCGCGGGTGCCGAACTGGCGAAAATCATCCAGTCGGAACCGGCGCGTGGTCGCTTCCGGGTTCTCCGCTGGCTGATTGCGGTGGTCACACTCGCCCTGGCCAGCGGCGGGTTCGTGTGGTTCCGATCTGGTTCCACCGCCGACGCCGCGCCCCAGTACCAGACCGAACCGCTCAGCCGGGGCAACCTGCGGGTCACGGTCTCGGCGACCGGCAAGCTGGAGCCGATCAATCAGGTGGATGTCGGCAGTGAGTTGTCCGGCACCATCGAAGCGGTGTTGGTGGATGATAACGACCGGGTGAACAAGGGTCAGGTGCTCGCCCGGCTGGATGTCGCCAAACTGCGAGATCAGATCGCCAAATCCAAAGCCGTGATCGCCTCCGCCGAGGCGAAGGTGTTGCAAACTGTGGCAACGGTCAAGGAAGCACGCGCCAATCTCGGGCGACTGCGGCAGGTCGCCAAGCTGAGCGGCGGCAAGGTGCCCGCCCCGACAGAATTGGAAACAGCCGAGGCGACAGTAGAGCGCGCCATCGCGGACGAAGCCAGCGCCCGGGCGGCGGTCGAGGAGGCGCGCGCCACGCTGCGCACCAACGAAACCGATCTGGCCAAAGCGTCCATCCGCTCGCCGATTGACGGCGTGGTGCTCGAACGCAAGGTGGAGCCGGGCCAGACCGTCGCCGCCTCGTTGCAAGCGCCGGTGTTGTTCACGCTCGCGGAAAACCTGGCGCAAATGGAATTGCAGGTGGATGTGGACGAAGCCGACGTCGGGCAGGTACGCGAAGGGCAGGCAGCCACCTTCACTGTGGACGCCTATCCCAATCGGAGCTATCCCGCCCGCATCCGGCAGGTGCGGTTCGGCGCGGAGACGGTCAACAACGTGGTGACCTACAAGACCATTCTCAACGTGGATAACGACGATCTCAGCCTGCGGCCCGGCATGACCGCGACGGCGGAAATCGTCACCACCGAACGGGAAAACGTGCTGCTGGTCCCGAACGCGGCGCTGCGCTTCACCCCACCGCCACCGCCGGAAGCCCAGTCCAGCGGCGGCGGCGGATTGGTGGCCAGCCTGTTGCCCCGTCCTCCCCGAAGTCTGGCCCCAAGGCGGCAATCCGCGAATGCCAAGGGCGCCAGGAGCGCGGCGCGACAGATTTGGATCTTGCGGGATGGTCAGCCGGTCGCCGTGTCGGTGACCGTCGGCAGCAGCGATGGCCGCATGACCGAGGTGACCGGCGAAGGATTGGAATCGGGCCTGCCGGTCATCACCGCCAGCTTGAGAACGGCGCGATGAATGTTATGCCCTCACCCCCAGCCCCTCTCCCACCGGGCGAGGGGAGCCAACCGCCCTCACCTCCAACCCCTCTCCCACCGGGCGAGGGGAGTGAATCGCTGATCGAACTGCGGGATGTGACCAAGACCTACGGCCAGGGATCGGCGGAATTCCAGGCATTGCGGGGAGTCGACCTGCGCATCGAGCCGGGCGAATTCGTCGCCGTCATGGGGCCGAGCGGTTCCGGCAAATCCACCGCGATGAACATCCTCGGCTGTTTGGACAACCCCACCTCGGGGGCCTATGTGTTTCGCGGCCTGCACGTCGAGCAGTTATCCCGCAACCAGCGTGCCCTGCTGCGCCGGTATTATCTCGGCTTCGTGTTTCAGGGTTTCAACCTGCTGGCCCGGACCACCGCGCTGGAAAACGTCGAATTGCCCCTGCTGTATCGCGGCGAACCGCGCGCCGCCCGTCACGCCAAGGCGCGCGAGGCGCTCGACGCGGTTGGGCTGCGGCAGTGGGAAAAACACACGCCCGCTGAACTATCCGGCGGCCAGCAGCAACGGGTCGCCATCGCCCGCGCCATCGTCACCAGCCCTACTATCCTGCTGGCCGACGAACCGACCGGTAATCTCGACACCCAGCGCAGCCACGAAATCATGGACCTGCTGGTGGCGTTGAACCGCGACCGGGACATCACTGTGCTGATGGTGACCCACGAGCCCGACATGGCGCGCTACGCCAAGCGCGTCATCCACTTTCTGGATGGCCGGGTGGATGCGGACCACCGCAACGGGGAGAAGCATTGATGTTCTGGAGCAGCATCCTGCTGGCCTTGCGCGCGATCCGGCGCAATCTCATGCGGTCGTTCCTGACCATCCTCGGTATCGTGATCGGCGTCAGCGCGGTGATCACCATGGTGACGCTCGGCAACGGCGCGACCCGGGTGGTATCGGATCAGATCGCCAGCCTCGGCAGCAATCTGGTCATGGTGCGTCCCGGTCAGCGGCTCGGTCCCGGCCGAGATTCGGCGGGCGCGCCCCGATTCAAGGTGGGCGACGCCGAAGCGATCCGAACCCAGATCAGCGGCCTCAACGCCGTCGCGCCCACCGCCAACAAGTCGGTGACCGTGGTGTACGGGGCGAACAACTGGTCCACTACGGTCACCGGCAGCACCGACGCCTATTTCACCGTGGGCAACTGGCGACTGGCCGACGGGCGCGTGTTCACCGAAATCGAGCAACGCGCCGGCAAGGCCGTCTGCGTGATCGGCGAAACGGTACGCAAGGAGCTGTTTGGCCAGCAGCCCGCGGTCGGCGGCGAGTTGCGGGTCAGTAATTTTTCCTGCGAAGTGATCGGCGTGCTAGCGTCCAAGGGTCAGTCGGCGATGGGCATGGATCAGGACGACACCATCGTGATACCGCTGCGCACCCTGCAACGGCGGCTGACCGGCAACCAGGATGTCAGCACCCTCCTGGTCTCGGTGGGGGACAGCGCCGGCACCGATCGGGTCAAGAGCGACCTGCAAGCGCTGTTGCGCGAGCGCCGTAAGATCGCCACCAACGAAGAGGACAATTTTTCCATTCTCGACACCCGGCAGATCGCGGAAACCATGACTGGCACGACCAAGGTCATGACCACGCTGCTGGGCGCGGTGGCGGCGGTCAGCCTGCTGGTGGGCGGCATCGGCATCATGAACATCATGCTGGTGTCGGTGACCGAGCGCACCCGCGAGATCGGTATCCGGCTGGCCATCGGCGCACTGGAGCGGGAGGTGCTGCTGCAATTTCTGGTCGAGGCGGTGGCGCTGTCGGCGCTGGGCGGCATCGTCGGCATCGTGCTGGCGACGCTAGCTTCGGTCGGGCTGGCGAAAGTCATGCAGGTGCCCTTTCTGTTCGATCCGGGCATCAACCTGCTGGCATTTCTGTTCTCGGCGGCGATCGGGGTGATCTTCGGCTATTTCCCGGCCCGCCGCGCCGCGCGGCTCGATCCCATCGAGGCGTTAAGACACGAGTAATGGTTTATCGCAAAAGACAACTTTCACAACCGACTGCCTCCCGACCGGCCATCGGGTTCGAGGTCTTCATAAACCGCTTGGGTGAAGCGCGGCGTGCATAGGGCGAGAAAGATCAAGTCAGCGTCGCTGGTGTTGGTGATGCGCTGGCGGGTTCCTGGCGGGATCAGCACCACCGCGCCCGGTCCGACGGCTTCGGGCGGCAGGTCACCCACGTCGACCCACCCCCGCCCGTCCAGGATCAGATAACGCTCGGTCACGCCCCGCAGGCGATGCCAGCGGGTGGTCACGCCGGGCTCCACCCGAGCGCGCGCCACCGACAGGTCCGCGTCGGCGGGCGCGTTCCACCACTCGATGATGAAGCAACCTTCCGCGAAGAAGTACTCGGTCGCTGCTGGGTGCTGGATCAGCGGCGCTTGGGCTTTCAGCATGAACCGCTCATCTGGAGGAACGATGGGAGTCGCGCTACAACTGCGTCTGAACCATATCCGTCTGCTGAATATTTCGGTTGACCACCGCCAACAACGCCGCCGTTCCCAGTTGATCGTTGGAATCCAGCGCCGCGACCTTTTCGAGCAAAGGCACTCCCTTCTCCGCTTCACCCTGCCGGGCGTATAAATACGCTTCGCCTTTCAAACAAAGCAAATAGAATCGGACCAAGACCATATGGTGCTCGTGGCCACCGAAAAGTCGCGCTTCGTCGAGTGCGCGCCAGTCATCAGGTAAATCCAGTTTTCGCCGAACGACCTCGCGCGCCTTTTGAAGAATATCGAGCGCCTCGGGAAAATGGTGCTGATAAAAATGGTAGCGAAATAGAGAAACCAGAACCATCAAATGTTCTGGGTCCAGTTGATAAGCCCGCTGTAAATCGGCTTCGGCTCCTCCATCGCCGTAATCCTCGGCGGCTTGTCGCAGTAACCGTACGACCTCTTCGGAAGGCGGATCGTCGAAATACAGCGGCTCGGCATCAAAAGACAATAGATCCACAACGAAGCTCCTCGGAGATCGACGGCATCAAACAGCTTCATCGAAAGGGAAGAAACCACCGCGACCGGGATGCGAAAACGCGGCCACGTAAAAACGGCCACGTAAAAACACATCCGCAATCACGCTGGCGGTTTTTCAATACGCCTTCGTGGCGAACAAGGCTTCGAGATCCATCCATTCCGCTGCTGGATCGGCGCTGATGCCAGCGATCTTGTTCTCCAGATCAGCCCACATCGCCTCGTTGATCAGCTCGTAGCTGTGGCCCCAGAACAGAAAGACGCCGTCCGCATCCTTGACGCGCTGGTAGCGGCTCCAAAACGCCGGATCGTTGAACCGGCAACTCACGCCCAACTCTAGCGGATCGGCGGGTGGAAATACCGGTTCGACCTCGGTCACCGTGCGGGCGTGGCGGTGACCAGCGGCCTGAATGACCTCCTTCACCGCTGGGTTGAAACCGCCGAAGGGATAACAAAACCCGCGCACCGGCTGTCGAAACCAGTCCCGCAACATTCGGCGGCTTTCCCGAACTTCCCAGTCCAGCGCCTCCGGCGCTAGATCAGGCAGGTTCGGGTGAGTCAGGGAATGGTTGGCAATCTCAAAACCGGCGTATACCTCGGCCAGTTCATCCCGGCCGAGCCGCCAGACTTCCTTGTCGCCATACCGCCAACTGAACGAACGCCCCGGCTGGTGCAAACCTGGATTCAGATTGAACGTCGCCTTGGCCCGGTGCCGGCGCAGCAAACCGGTCAACCGGACATCGTCCACCACTCCATCGTCCCAGCTTTGGAGAACTCTCACCTATTCTTCCCGTCGCCGCAGATCCAACGTATGCGGGAAGTTCGGATTGACCATTTCGACCGGCGCGGTCATCGGCCCCGGCGTATGGCCATAGGGCCAGAACCGGGCGAAGCGGCGTGCCTCGGCTTCGTTGGCGTTGACCGGGAACGTGTCGGGATTGCGTCCGCCGGGATGCTGGACATGATAGGTGCAGCCGCCGATGGAGCGCTGGTTCCAGGTGTCCACGATGTCGAACACCAACGGCGCGTGCACCGGAATGGTCGGATGCAGTGCTGATGGCGGCTGCCAAGCCCGGTAGCGCACCCCGGCGACGAATTCGCCGGGAATATCGGTCGGTCGCAGCGGCACCCGGCGGCCGTTGCAGGCCACCACATGCCGCTCGCCGGTCATCCCGCGCACTTTGACCTGCATCCGCTCCACCGAAGAGTCCACGTAGCGGGCCGTGCCGCCCAGTGCCTGCTCCTCGCCCAGCACATGCCACGGCTCCAGCGCCTGGCGCAGTTCCAGGTCGATGTCTCGCTGGACGATGTTGCCGTAGTGCGGAAAACGGAACTCGAAGAACGGCAGGAACCAGTCGCTTTCGAACGGGAAACCGGCCGCATTCAGTTCGGTGGTCACATCCAGGAAATCCTGCCAAACGTAATGCGGCAGCATGAACTGATCGTGAATTTGCGTGCCCCAACGCACCAGTTCCCGATTCGGGTAGGGCTGCTCCCAAAACCGCGCCACCAGTCCGCGCAACAGCAACATTTGCATCAGACTCATCCGGGCGTGCGGCGGCATTTCAAAGGCCCGCATTTCCACCAGGCCCAGCCGGCCCATCGCCGAATCCGGTGAGTACAGCTTGTCGATGCAGAACTCGGCGCGATGGGTGTTGCCGGTCAAATCCACCAGCAGGTTGCGCAACAGCCGGTCCACCAACCACGGCTGCGGCGCTTCGCCCGGCGGCATCTGTCGAAACGCGATTTCCAGCTCGTACAGGCTGTCGTTGCGGGCCTCGTCCACCCGGGGCGCCTGACTGGTCGGCCCAATGAACAACCCCGAGAACAGGTACGACAAACTGGGATGGTGTTGCCAGTAGGTGATCAGACTGCGCAACAGTTCGGGCCGACGCAGGAACGGACTGTCGGTGGGCGTCGCGCCGCCGAGGGTGACATGATTGCCGCCGCCGGTGCCGGTATGACGGCCATCCAGCATGAACTTCTCCGTTCCCAGCCGCGACTGGCGCGCGTCTTCGTACAGCCCCTCGACATTCCGCTTCAACTCCCGCCAGTCGCCGGCGGGGTGAATGTTGACTTCGATCACGCCGGGGTCGGGAGTGACGGCCAGCTTGCGCACCCGCCAGTCCGGCGGTGGAGCGTAGCCCTCGACCAGCACCGGCATTTGCAATTCGGCGGCGGTCTGTTCGACGCAGGCCAGCAAGTCGAGATAGTGCTCCAACTGACTCAACGGCGGCATGAACACGTACAGATGACCGTCGCGCGGCTCCACGCACAGCGCGGTATGAACCACCGAACTGTCATCCGTCGCCGGCTGCTCCTGAAAATCGCCGCGTGGGGCCGTGCCGCCACCCTGGAGAAACGCGCTGTAGCGGCGCATGACTTCACCATGGGTATCGCCCAGCGCGGCGCGGAACTCGAACAGCGACTGCGGATGCGGAATTTCCAGGTCGGTCTCCGCCACCCAAGGTAGGGCCGCCAGCGGCAGGCGGTAGCCCATCGGCGAATCGCCCGGAATCAGATACAGATGTTCGCGGCGCAATGCCCACGGCCCGCTGAGCCAGCCATGGCCGGCATGATCCCAGCGCAGCGGCAAGGCGTAGCCGGTGACCTGATTCAGACCGCGTTCCAGCAGCAACGCCAGGCGTCGCCGCTCCTCGTCGTCCTTGAGGTCGAACTTCAGCGGGTCCACGTTGACCGGCAGGGTGCGCTCCTTCCACAGGTAGTAATACACATCTTCGTAGCCGGGAACCAGCCGCTCGGTGTTCACGCCCAGCCGCTTGGTCAACTCCGCCGCGAACGCCCACGCCTGCTCCGGGCCAAAACCTTGGGGCTTTTCGTCGTCGGCGATCCAGCGTGGGTCGTGCCACAGCGGCAACCCGTCACTGCGCCAGTAGCAGGACAGCGCCCAGCGCGGCAGCGATTCGCCGGGATACCACTTCCCCTGGCTGTAGTGCAGAAAACCATTTGACGCAAAGCGGTCGCGCAATTTCTTCAGCAGCCGGCCAGCCAGTTTGCGTTTGGTCGGCCCCACCGCCGCGATGGTCCATTCCGCGCCGTCCATGTCGTCAATGGACACGAAGGTCGGCTCGCCGCCCATGGTCAGGCGCACGTCACCGGTCACCAGCCGCGCGTCCACCGCCTCGCCCAGTTGTTCGATCCGCGCCCATTGTTCCTCGCTGTAGGGCTTGGTGACGCGCGGGTCTTCGTGGATGCGATCCACCTTCATGACGAAGTCGAAAGTCGTTTCGCAGACATCCGCGTAACCGGTGACCGGCGCGGCGCTGGGCGGGGTTGGGGTGCAGGCCAGGGGGATGTGACCCTCGCCAGCGAACAGGCCGGAGGTCGGGTCCAGTCCCAGCCAACCGGCGCCGGGCACGAACACCTCGGCCCAGGCGTGCAGGTCGGTGAAATCCGCCTCGGGCCCGGACGGGCCGTCCAGTGACTTGACGTCGGCGGTGAGCTGGATCAGATAGCCGGATACGAAGCGCGCCGCCAACCCCAGATGCCGTAGGATTTGCACCAGCAACCAGGCCGAGTCGCGGCAAGAGCCGCGACGCTTCTCCAGCGTCTCCTCGCAGGTCTGCACTCCCGGCTCCATGCGAATGACGTAGGCGATTTCCCGATTCAGCCGCCAGTTGATCTCGACCAGAAAATCGACGATCCGCTGTGGATCACGGTCCACGCTGGTCAGCCACTCGCGCAGCAACGGACCGTCGTCCTCGATCTCCAGATAGGGCATCAATTCCCGGCGCAGGGTTGGCTCGTAATCAAACGGATAATGCTCGGCGTAACCTTCGACGAAGAAATCGAACGGGTTGATCACCGTCATCTCGGCCACCAGATCCACGGCGATCTTCAACTCCCGGATTTTCTCCGGGAACACCAGCCGCGCCTGAAAGTTGCCGAAAGGGTCCTGCATCCAATTGATAAAATGCTGGGATGGTTCGATCCTGAGTGAATAAGCGTGAATCGGAGTACGGGCGTGCGCGGCTGGACGCAAGCGGATGATGTGCGGCGAGAGATTGACCGGGCGGTCGAAGTGATAAGTCGTGCGATGGTGGAGCGCAACACGGATGGCCATGGCCTGTCCTTCACGATGAGCGAATTGAGTATTATGGAGGCGCATTATGCGCGGTTGGATCGTCTTGGCCAATGCAAGCGGCGTTCCGCGTAGTCCGCCACCAATTCCGAGCAGGTTCGCCACCATCCTTGCACCTCCGTCGTGCAATTCGACAGGATTTGGCATGAATTTGGTGCAATCAACGCGATGATTTTATCGTACTCAACCCCATTTCGGACGTTGGCTCGAATTTTGCTGAATCCGAGGGCAACGTCATCGAATACGCCAATTCCAAGGGCCCTAGACCATGACCATTGAGTGGCAACACTACGCCGCGACCGGTTCCTATTACGACGAGCTCATCGCCAGCGCGACGGGCCCTCGCCCGGCGGCGCGCGCGCTGTGCGAATACCTGGCTTCCCTGAGCGACGAGGAACTGCACGAGCGCAAAACCGCCGCCGAACTCGCCATTCTGGTGATGGGCATCACCTTCACCGTCTACACCGAGGGCGGCAGCATCGACCGGGCCTGGCCGTTCGACATCGTGCCGCGCATCATCCCCAAGCAGGAATGGGACCGCGCCGAGGCGGGCCTGAAACAACGGGTGTTGGCGCTCAACCTGTTCATCGACGATCTCTACCACGAGCAGAAGATTATCCGGGACGGCGTATTCCCCGCCGAAGTGTTGGCGCAATCGGCCAATTTCCGTCCGCAATGCGTGGGGGTCAGTCCTCGCCATGGGGTCTGGGCGCACATCTGCGGCAGCGACCTGGTGCGCGACAAGGACGGCACGATCTACGTGTTGGAGGACAACCTGCGTGTCCCGTCCGGCGTGTCCTACATGCTGGAAAACCGGGTCGTGACCAAGCGGGTCTTCCCGGAGCTGTTCGGGCACCAGCGCATTCAACCGGTGGACGACTACACCCTGCGCCTGTACGACATGCTCGCCTCGCTGTCGCCCCGGCCCGGCGATCACCCGACCGTGGTGGTGCTCACTCCCGGCATCTACAACTCCGCTTATTTCGAGCATTCCTATCTGGCGCAGCAGATGGGGGTGGAACTGGTGGAAGGCAACGACCTGGAGGTGGGCGACGACGATTGCGTCTACATGCGCACCATCGGGGGGCTGGAGCGGGTGGATGTGATCTACCGCCGCATCGACGACCTGTTCCTGGACCCCGAGGCGTTCCGGCCTGATTCCTCGCTGGGCATCAAAGGGCTGATGCGAGCCTGGCGCGCCGGCAACGTGGCGCTGGCCAACGCGCCCGGCGCGGGCGTGGCCGACGACAAAGTGGTCTATGCCTTCGTGCCGGAGATCATCAAGTACTACCTGGATCAGGAGCCGCTCATCGCCAACGTGCCGTCCTACTTGTGCATGCGCGAGAAAGACCGCAAATACGTACTGGCTCATCTCGATCAACTGGTGGTGAAGCCCGCCAACGAATCCGGCGGTTATGGGATGCTGGTCGGGCCGCACGCCACCCAGGCCGAACGCAAACGCTTTGCCAAGCTGATCCAGAACGATCCCCGCAATTACATTGCCCAGCCAACACTGGCGCTATCCACCTCGCCGACCCTGTGCGACGACCGGATGGAACCGCGCCATGTGGATTTGCGGCCGTTCATCCTGTCCGGTGGTCCACCCACCTACGTCACCACTGGCGGCTTGACCCGGGTGGCGCTCAAAAAGGGCTCCCTGGTGGTGAATTCCTCGCAGGGCGGGGGAAGCAAGGACACCTGGATCGTGGATACCGAGGGACTCTAACCATGCTGTCACGCGTCGCGCAGAACATTTATTGGATGACCCGCTACGTCGAGCGGGCCGAGGACACCGCCCGGCTGATCAATGTCAACACCAACTTGTTGCTCGATCTGCCGCGCACCACCACTTTCGGCTGGCTGCCGCTGATTTTCATCATCGGCGCCGAAAACCAGTTTTTCGAAAAGGATCCGCATCGGCTGGCCGACGAAAGCAATGTGGTCAAGTTCCTGATCAACGACCGCGACCATCCCGGCTCGATCATTTCCAGCCTGGCCGCCGCCCGCGAAAACCTGCGCACCACGCGCGATACCGTGCCACAGGAAGCCTGGGAGCAGATCAACAGCCTGTATATCTACGCTCGCGATCACCTGCCCAACCGGCGTGGCCGTTACGAATTTCTGCGGCGGGTGATTCATGGCGCGCAGCAGATCGGTGGCCTGCTGGCCGGCGTGATGAGTCGCACCGACGCCTATGATTTTGTCCGCCTGGGGCATTATCTGGAGCGCGCCGACATGACCACCCGCATCCTGGATGTGCGGTCGGCCAACCTGTTGTCACCCGCCGGCCAGAGCCAGACCCAGACCCAGACCCAGACCCAGACCTCGGTTGCTCCCCAGGAAGAACAGGACCCATTCGACAGTATCCAGTGGATGAGCGTGCTGAAATCGCTCAGCGCCTACCAGATGTACCGCCAGCAGGTGCGGGTGCGGGTCAATGGACCGGACGTGTTGAAGTTTCTGTTGCAGGACGAATCCTTCCCGCGCGCCGTGGCGTTTTGCCTGCGGCAATTGGACATCTGCCTGCGGAAACTGCCCCGCCACGACGCCGCGCTGTCTGCCCTCGCCGCGATCCGGCAAAAAATGAACGCGGCAACAGTGCCAGAACTGACCCGCGAGGGATTGCACGATTTCATCGACGAGGTGCAAGTTGGCCTAGGCGAGTTGCACGATCAGATCGCCGCCGCCTATTTCACCCATTAGCGCACTGCTGTGGGCGTCCCGGTTGTAAACGAACGACCCCGCAATTTATGCGGGGCATGTCTCCTGAAAGGAAATCGATCCGTTGTGGTTCACGCCAATGGATGGCGTAGGTCATGGGGGTGAAATCCGACTGAGTCTCATCCCCCGAACAGGACGCTGCCGGGGGATTACCGCACGAAACCGCCGACTCGTCGCCATGGGCCCGTGAATCCAACGGCCGTCATGGAAAGCGGCGGGCGGCGGAAATAACAAGCTCCAAACCCGATGACCACCAATGCACTCCCCACCGGCTGGCAGGCTCGCCTGACCTTGGGCTTTCAACGTTGGAAAACCCGCACTGTTCTGGGGCAACGCTCGCATCAAGGTCCCTTGCAAGTCCAGCGGCCGTTCTATCCCGAAGGCGACCGCGTTTGTCATGTCGCCCTCCTGCATCCGCCCGGTGGCGTGGTCGGCGGCGACGAGCTATGCATCGAGGTGTCGGTGGAGACGGGCGCTCACGCCCTGCTGACCACGCCCGCCGCTGGCAAATTCTATCGTAGCGCTGGCCCTTCCGCCCGCCAGACCCAGTTTTTGACCGTCGATGCCGGCGCGGCGCTGGAGTGGCTGCCGCAGGAGAATATCCTCTACAGCGGCGCTCGCGTTCACGCCATCACCCGCGTCGAACTACAGGGCGACGCCCGGTTTCTGGGGTGGGAAATCTTCTGTCTGGGCCGACCGGCGGCGGGCGAAACGTTTCAAGCGGGCAAGTATCGGCAGAATTTCGAACTTTGGCGCGACGGCGAGCCGCTGTATCTCGAACAGGGTCGGTATGCCGCTGACGATGCTATCCTGGACGCGCCTTGGGGCTTGCGAAGTCAGCCGGTGAGCGCCACTCTGATTGGCGCCGGCTCGCCACCGGACATGGTCGACGCCATCCGCTCCAGTTGGAGTACGTTGAAACCGCCTTCCCGACCGTTCTCCGACCCGTCAGCGCGCGATTCCGAACTGGCGACCGTTAGCCAACTGGACGGTGTGCTAATCTGTCGTTACCTGGGGCCGTCCACGGCGCGCGCCCGACAGTTTTTCATCCTGGCATGGAGCATACTCAGACCGGCGCTCTTGGAACGCCCACCCTACCCCTCCCGCTTCTGGAACACCTGACCACCGCGAGAAACCTTTCCATGGAGCTAACCCCCCGCGAAAAAGACAAGCTGCTGCTGTTCACTGCTGGCCTGCTGGCGGAACGGCGCAAGGCCAAAGGCTTGAAACTCAACTACCCCGAAGCCGTCGCCTACCTCTCCTGCGCCCTGTTGGAAGGTGCGCGAGAAGGTCGGACCGTGGCCGAACTGATGAGCCATGGCCGCACCCTGCTGACCCGCGACGATGTGATGGAGGGCGTCCCGGAAATGATCCCCGAGGTGCAGATCGAAGCCACTTTCCCGGACGGCACCAAGCTGGTGACCGTGCATCACCCGATTCCCTGAGGAGCGTCCATGATTCCCGGCGAAATCGTCACCGCCGACGGTGACCTCGAACTCAACGCCGGCCGCCGCGTCACGCGGTTGACCGTGGCCAACACCGGCGACCGACCGATTCAGGTCGGCTCGCATTACCACTTCTTTGAAACCAATCCCGCCTTGCGCTTCGACCGTGTACAAGCGCGCGGCTGCCGACTCGACATTCCCGCCGGCACCGCCGTGCGCTTCGAACCGGGCCAGGAGCGTGAAGTGGATCTGGTGGAATATGCCGGGGCGCGGGAAGTGTACGGCTTCCGCGCCGCGATCATGGGACCGCTGGAGAGCACGCCATGAGCCGCATCGACCGCCGCGCCTATGCGGACATGTACGGCCCCACCATCGGCGACCGGGTTCGGCTGGGTGATACCGAACTGTGGGTCGAAGTCGAACGCGACCACACCATTTACGGCGAGGAGGTGAAATTCGGCGGCGGCAAGGTAATTCGCGACGGCATGGGCCAGTCGCAATACACGCAAGCCGAGGGCGCGGTGGACACCGTGATCACCAACGCGCTGATCGTCGATCACTGGGGCATCGTCAAGGCCGACATTGGGATCAAGGACGGCCGCATCAGTGGCATCGGCAAGGCCGGCAATCCCGACGTGCAGCCGGGCGTCACCATCATCATCGGTCCCGGCACCGAGGCCATCGCTGGCGAAGGGCTGATCGCCACCGCCGGCGGCATCGACAGCCATATTCACTTCATCTGCCCGCAGCAAATCGAGGAAGCGCTGATGTCGGGCGTGACCACGATGATCGGTGGCGGCACCGGCCCGGCCACGGGCACCAATGCGACGACCTGCACCCCTGGTCCCTGGAACCTGCGGCGGATGCTGCAAGCCGCCGAGGGATTGCCGATGAATCTCGGCTTTCTTGGCAAGGGCAACGCCAGCCGGCCAGCGGCGCTGGAGGAGCAGATCGAGGCCGGCGCGATGGGACTGAAGCTGCATGAGGACTGGGGCACGACCCCGGCGGCGATTGATCATTGCCTGGATGTCGCCGAACGCTACGACGTGCAGGTGGCGATTCACACCGACACCCTCAACGAATCCGGTTTCGTCGAGGACACGCTGGCGGCGTTCAAGGGACGGGCGATTCACACCTATCACACCGAAGGCGCGGGCGGCGGCCACGCCCCCGACATCATCCGCGCTTGCGGTGAGTCGAACGTATTGCCCTCTTCCACCAATCCAACCCGACCGTACACGGTCAACACCGTGGACGAACATCTCGACATGCTGATGGTCTGCCACCATCTCGACCCCGGCATTCCCGAAGATGTGGCCTTCGCCGATTCGCGCATTCGCCGCGAAACCATCGCCGCCGAGGATATCCTGCACGATTTGGGCGCGTTCTCGATGATTTCCTCCGATTCCCAGGCCATGGGCCGGGTCGGCGAAGTCATCACCCGCACCTGGCAAACCGCGCACAAGATGAAGGTGCAACGCGGCAGTTTGGCGTCGGATCCGACGCGCCATGACAACTTCCGGGTCAAGCGTTACATCGCCAAGTACACCATCAACCCGGCCATCACCCACGGCATCGGCCATCTGGTCGGTTCGCTAGAAGTCGGCAAGCTGGCGGATATCGTGTTGTGGCGTCCAGCGTTCTTCGGGGTCAAACCGACGATGATCGTCAAAGGCGGTTTCATCGTCGCCGCGCCGATGGGCGACCCCAATGCCTCGATCCCGACGCCGCAGCCGGTGCACTACCGACCGATGTTCGGCGCCTTCGGCGGCGCGCTGGCGGCCACCTGCCTGACCTTCGTCTCCAAGGCCGCGTTGAACAGCGGCGTGCTGGATTCACTGAGCCTGCGGCGGATGCTGGCGGCGGTGCGCGACACCCGTGTCATCGGCAAACGCGACCTGATCCACAACGATGCCTTGCCCCGGATCGAAGTGGATCCGCAAACCTACGAAGTGCGGGCGGATGGGGCGCTGCTCACCTGCGAACCCGCCAGGATACTGCCGCTGGCGCAACGCTATTTTCTGTTTTGAGCCCGCGCATGGACTCTGGCGAACGGGTTGAACTGCAAATCGTCGAGCGCCCAAGCGCGGATTTACCCGCCCAGGCGACGCTCACCCTGCCGTTCGAGCTGCGGCAAAAAAGCCGGCTGCGGACCCGGCTGGACAGCGGCGAGGAGGTTGGGCTGTTTCTACCGCGCGGCACGGTCTTACGGCACGGCGACCGGTTGCGTGCCACCGATGGCCGGGTAGTCGAGGTGCGCGCCGCCCCGGAAACCGTCTCCACCGCCTGTGCCGCTGACTCCCTGTTGCTGGCGCGCGCCGCCTACCATCTCGGCAACCGCCACGTTGCCTTGCAAATCGGTTCCGGCTGGTTGCGTTACCTGCATGATCATGTGCTGGACGGCATGGCGCGGGAATTGGGGTTGACGGTGCTTTGCGAACAGGCCCCGTTTGAACCGGAGGCCGGCGCTTACGGTGGCGGTCATCACCACGGGCATGACCATTAATCCCGCCGCTTTGCCGCGCCTGTTGCAATTATGCAGTCCGGCCCTGCCGGTGGGTGCCTACGCCTATTCGCAGGGCTTGGAATACGCGGTGGAGCGCGATTGGGTGCGCGACGAGGCCAGCGCGGGCGCGTGGATTCTCGGCTTGCTCAATCACACGATGCGACGCCTGGATTTGCCGCTGTTCGCCCGGCTATATGCCGCGTGGGCCGCGGAGGACGCGGAGGACGCGCGGCGCTGGAACGCCCGACTGTACGCCTCGCGCGAGGCGGCGGAACTGCAACGGGAAGATCGACATCTTGGCGCGGCGCTGGCCCGACTGCTGGGTGATCTGGGCCTTGACGAAGCGGGGCCGTGGCGAAACGCCTCGCGCGTCTGTTTCGCCACCCTGTTCAGCCTGGCGGCGGTGAAGTGGGAGATTCCGCTGCCGGAAGCGGCCACCGGCTACGCCTGGACCTGGACCGAGAATCAGGTCATCGCCGCTACTCGATTGATCCCGCTCGGCCAGACCGCCAGCCAACGGTTGCTGGTCGCCGCTGGCCCGGTCATCGGGGCGGCGGTCGCCGACAGTTTAGCCCTGCCGGATGAGGAAATCGGGGCCGCCGCGCCAGGGTTGGCGCTGGCCGGAGCGTTGCACGAAACCCAATATTCGCGCCTGTTCCGGTCCTGATCGCCGGGCCGCTTGATGATGAATGTTCCAAATGTCTTCTAACATGGGTGGCCAACAACTCGGCTAAACCGACCGGCACGGCGTTGCCAAGTTGCCGCATCGCTTCCGTCCACGACCCGTGAAAGACGAAATCATCGGGAAACATCTGAAGGCGAGCGCTTTCTCGCACGGTCAGATAGCGTACGGAACCATCCGGTCTGAGCAGCATGTTTTCCCCTCCGGGAACCCCGTGGACGCCGGCCTTGAGCGTCTTCGCCGGTTCGTCCAGCGGGCTGCCGGTATGACCGGGATAGCTGCGCGCTCCTCCCTGAAAACGGTGGTTTGGATACCCGGCGGCGAGCGGATTCCATTGTGGATCGGGAAGATCGAATAGGGCGTCCCTGAGCGTGCGCCACGGCGCCAGAACTGGTTTTTCCTTTAATTTTTCAGCCCGCAGGCGCGTTGATTTGGGCAGCTTCCCTCCAAGATTTGAAATCCCATGTCGCGCCCAATAATCGCCGGACTGGATTTGTTCCCAGATCAAGGCATCCTGGGAATGCGTTGGTTCGGGAAAAGCCCATTCAATATCCAAATCCGACCGGAATCCCACCAGAAATACTCGTTCCCGACGCTGCGGAACGCCATAGTCGGCGGCATTCAACACTCTATTCACCAGCCGATATTGCAAATCTAGGGAGCCACCATGAGTATGACGGCGCTCAAGGCGAGCCAGATGATCGGGCCAATTTTCGTCTGAACGCCTGGTAATCTCGGGATAGGTCAATTGCAGGCGGATATACTCGAAATAACTGGCAAACCCGACCCGCGTCAATCCCTTGACGTTCTCGAAAAGAAAGGCTCTTGGGCGAATCTCGCGGACCGCGCGCACGGCTTCGGGAAACATATCCCGATGATCGTCATGACCACGATGCTTTCCTCCAAGGGAAAAAGGTTGACAGGGTGGACCGCCAGAAACGAGATCGATTCGGTCCTCGAAAGATCGGAAATCAAACTTCCTGATATCTCCTTCGATCAGCGGCCACGCACGCACCGGTTCCATGCCGCGAATCTGATTTTCGCGCAGGGTATCGCAGCAATAACGATCCCACTCGATCACGGCAACTGTCTCGAAACCCGAGCGGCTTACCCCCATGCCGAGGCCGCCCGCGCCCGCGAAAAGCTCGACGGCCTTGACTTTATTCATATTCCAAAAAGCTCCTGATTCTTTGTTCGAGACGGTGAACGTCGCGCAGCTCGCATTCCCACAATACCAGCACTTGCCAGCCCTCCATGGCCAGTTTTTTCTGGTTTTCAAGGTCGCGCGCCCGATTGTTCTCTAGTTTCGGTCGCCAAAAGTCGAGGCGAGACTTGGGCAATCTGGCCAGCTTGCAATCCGCGGCGGGGTGGCGGTGCCAGAAACAACCATGCACGAAGATCACCTTGCGCCGCTTGGAAAAGACCAGATCGGGCTTACCGGGCAAATCGGCGTCATGCAAGCGATAACGATAACCCAGGCCGTGCGCGAGACGACGAACCTGCATTTCCGGTCGGGTATCCTTATTGCGAATACGGCTCATCCGTTCGCTGCGAGCGGCGGGCGTCAGGGTATCGGTTCGAGCGGGGATTTCGACGAGGAAATCGGGATCGGTCAGATAGGCGGCGACAGCGCCTTCTTCGACCCTCAATTGGCCCAAGGCGCTGATTTTACCTTTGCCCCCCTGCTTCCCCATCACCGACCACCCTTGCTCCGGCCACCCACGAACATTCACCATTTTATACCGTCTCTCCATCGATTCTATGGGATCGGTAGGATCGGACAGGCGGTGGGATGCTGGAAATCAGTATCAAAACCCCCTCCCGCTCAGGGATGAAAGGAGCCTCAAAAGGACGAAAATCCTCATGAAGAGCCCATGATTACCCGTAATGTGTGCATTTATTATGTATTATAAACATTCTTTATTGTATCATAATCGATTGGGTTCTGAACGACCGGATGCGGGACTTCGGTGGGACGTTGCCTTGAGGGGTTTCGTGGGTTCCAAAAGGCTCAAAACCTATCGGGCATCGGTATTACAACTCGCATCAGATTTCCACAAAGCATTGGAACGAGTGCCGGCGTTTTGGATAATAGAGAGGACAACAATAATTCAGCGTTTCATAAGGACGATAGAAGACGATGAAAAAGCTATCAACACTTGATGAATCCAAACTGTTCAAGCAACTCAAACACGCTCAGACAGACAATCTTACCGCCCGCGATCAACTGGTCGGCAATGTGCGCTGGGTCGTCGAGCACGCCCGGATCATCAGCGACCAAATCATCCGCCGGTTGCCGCAATACACTCTCCATAACGATACGCATTTATTCAACGTGCTTTCAATTATGGAGGAGTTGTTGCCTGATGAAACATTACAGCAATTGACGCCATTGGAATGTGCGCTGTGCATCCTGACCGCGTTCACCCACGATCTCGGCATGGTGATGCTCGACGATGAGGTGCGGAAATATCAAGAGGCCACGGGCACGCCCGAACATCAGGAATGGCTTCGACATTGCGATGCGTACCCGGAAGAACGGCGTCAGATTGAGCGCTGGAAGAAGATTCACGACTGCGAACCAGTTCGTGCAAGTGAAACCAGCCGTCGCATCAGCTATCTCGAAGGTCATCTGCTGGCTGAATTCATCCGCAAACGCCACGCTGACAAACTCGATCCTATTCTGCACTGGCTGAAACTGCTGGAAACCGAGGCAAAGAATCAGAGATTGTTTTGCTATGGCGATTTCAATTTCAAACGCTATCTCGCACAAATTGGTGTCAGTCACGGTCAGCGCGTGTCTTGGCTTCGGGAAACACTCGTCGGAAATGATAGGTCAGATCGCTTTTGCAGGCTGGCGGATAGCGGGCGTGTAAACTTCGCTTTCCCTGGTTTGCTGGTACGTCTCGCTGACATCATGGATTTCGACGCCAGCCGCGCGCCGGGCATTCTCTACAAGCATTTCGGCATCGAAAACGCCGTGAGCATCCTGGAATGGAACAAGCACATGGCGATAACCGGCTGGAGCTTCGATGACGACTCGCTTACCTACGAAGCTGATGCGTGCGAGCATCCGGTTTACGAAAAATCCATTCGCGGTTTCGTCGGCGACATTGCGCGCGAAATCAACAGCGTAAAGGAAGAATTGAACTGGCAACAAAGATTGTTGGGCACTAGGGGCAACTACTACCAACTTCGCTTGCCAAAATTCGTACAACCGCAAATACACGCCGCTCTCGATGATCAAGGCCGACCTGTCTATATTTTCCACGATCTTCAATTCGAACTGGATCAACACGAAATCCAGCAATTGTTGATGGGCGAGTCGCTGTACGGCGATCCGACTTTATGTTTGCGCGAACTGCTCCAAAATGCTATCGATGCCCTCCAGATGCGCGATTTGCGCCTCAAGGTGTTAGCGAAAGACCCCGATGCGCGAGTAGAACTTACCGACTCCCTGCGTCCAAATGAAGAATTACAAATCAAAGTAACGTGGGGCCACGATTCCGCCACTGATCGAGAATTTATCCGCGTATGGGATAACGGTTGCGGAATGACCAAAGAAATACTGGAGCGTTATTTCACCAGGCTGGGCAAGAGTTATTACCGCTCTCCCGAATACGAGCGCGAACGGCAAATTCTGCGTGAACATGGTTTCATCGTTTCGCCGATTTCTCAATTCGGCATCGGTTTTCTTTCCTGCTTCATGCTGGCTGATGAAATACGTCTCCGCACTCGTCCAGGCCACGCAAACAGTGGAGATCGCGCGGCTTATGATGTCCGCCTCTCCGGTTCGGGCAGTTTGTTCTGGCTGTCGCCCGGTACGCTTGAACGGCAAGGCACGGAAATCACGCTTTATCTCAAACAGCCCTTTCGGCTTGACTTTGACCGAGAGCGGGATATCCGCTGGCTAAAGGCTTATTTCCGATATTCGGCACAGCATGATGAAATACAAAATGAATGGCAAGCGCTTGAACAACGAAAACAAATTGATCCATTCTGGATTATTAGCCGCTATGTCATCTGGCCTTTGTTTCCCATTTTCTTGAATCCCGAAGGCAATGACGGTCAAGCTATTCGTTTGGATGATCGTTTTCATGCGGATGTGCTGGCGCCTATCGACATCGAAGCAGTCACAAAAAAAGCAGCAGAATGGGACTTCCCCGTTTCGGCTTTGGGGCAGCCACGCTGGGAATGTCTCGATTGGCAGGACGATCAGGGCGATGACGCCACCGGCACGCGCATCCGGCTCCTGTTTCCCTATCATCAGTCCACCGGCCATCCGCCGTTGCCGCTGGATCCATCACCCGCTAGTCCTTTGATGCGGGTGCATGAACTGGCTGCATTGGTCGAGGCGACGTTAAATAGAGATGAGAATCGCAATCGCCTCACCGTCAAAGGAATCGCCGTAGACGATCCGAAAGTATGCGTTCAATGGTTGCCCGTAGCAGCCAGCGTCGGCACAAGGTTGTGGGTAGACCTGCGCGGTTCCGCTGCTCCACGTTTGACCGCTAACCGGAGAACATCTCTGGCAAGGGACGATGTGGACGATTGGCCTCGCGTGTTTCGAAGTGTCTTTCAACGGTGGCGCGACAGGCTGCAAGCATGGCTTGATCAATATCCATTACAGCTTACGGTAAGCCTGCTCTCAGCTATTGTCGAACCGCAATGGTGGGGTCTCCGAGCACCCGCTACGCCGTCATTGTCAGCATGGCGGCTTAAAACTGCTTATCGTTCGGCGGATCGAGCCGGACTTTGGTTAGAAACACTATTATTTCAGAAACTCAACCGCGACCGCGACCACAACCGCATCCTCGCCCGCGCCCTCGACCGCACCCTTGACCGCACCCGCGACCGCACCCGCGACCGCACCCGCGACCGCGACCGCACCCTCGACCTCAACCTTAGCCACACCCTCGCCTTCGACCTCGCCCTCGACTTCAACAACACCCTCGACCGCACCACCGCCGCCCACCGCACCCGCGACCGCGACCTTGACCGCGACCTTGACCGCGCCCTCACCCTCGCCCGCGACCACAATTTTATTAGTTGGAAATTATCGCTGACCCTTCATTTACTCCCAGAAGCTTTTGCCAACGATTTGAGTCACAGTTTACCCGCCTTAAGCGTTTGTGGCCTGAAAGGCCGAGCGGGAGACGGCTGGTTGATTGCTCCAGCTTGGATCGAATGGGATGTCAACCCAATCACTGCTGAAGTTCGAAGAGACAGCCCTAAAGAACAATGGCCACAGTCCCTCGTCGATAGAGGCTACGATTTAATTTTTCCACTAACCCACGTTCCATTAGGCCAACTCCGCCACGATTACCCGGAATGGCGATCTGATCGCAGCTTTCGTGCCTTGGGAACTTTGGCATACTTCCTCCTTGGTTCGGAAGAATGGTTTAAAGAAAAAGGCCAAAAATTTCTTGAAATTTTCAAAGTTCCATCTATTCACGCTCTCATGCCTAAACCAGAGCTCTGGTTGAAGCGTTTTGACGATTGGACAGAAACCGATTGGAACACCTGCGGCTTATCCGCTCTGTGGGATATCGAATCCGGCATTGTCTACTGGGCTGAAGGCGCACATAAAGCGGATGATATGAAACGAATCGGCAAGCCGATTGAACAATTCATCGCGTCCAAGAAAAAACGGAGATGGAGCGATGGCAAAGAATTTCGATGAGTAAGTCAAAACCGACCGCTCTAACCCAACAGCGGACAAAAACGGACGGTCGCCATCACTCCCACATTCTGCCGCGATGAATAACGGAAACCCAAACTCATGAACCAATCCCCTCTCCGCGTCGGCGTCGGCGGGCCGGTCGGCTCTGGCAAAACCGCCCTGGTCGAAGCCCTGTGCAAGGCCCTGCGCGACCGCTATCAAATCGCCGTGGTCACCAACGACATTTACACCTACGAAGACGCCCAATTTCTCACCCGCGCTCAGGCGCTGGAACCGGAACGCATCGTCGGGGTGGAAACCGGCGGCTGCCCGCATACCGCGATTCGCGAAGACGCCTCAATGAACCTGGCGGCGGTCGCCCAATTGTGCGAGCGCTTTCCCGATCTGGATTTGGTGCTGGTGGAATCCGGCGGCGACAATCTCAGCGCTACGTTCAGCCCGGAACTGTCGGACTTGACCATCTACGTGATCGACGTGGCCGCCGGCGACAAGATTCCGCGCAAGGGCGGTCCCGGCATCACCCGCTCCGACTTGCTGGTGATCAACAAGATCGACTTGGCGCCCCATGTTGGGGCATCGCTGGACATCATGGAACGCGATGCCCGCCGGATGCGTGGCGAACGACCGTTCACGTTCACCAATCTCAAGACTCGCCAAGGGTTGGAACAGGTGATCGAGTTTATCGTCAAGCGGGGAATGCTCGGGGCGGGGCGAGGCGGATAGATTCGGTGGATGACTCGATGAAATCGGGCTACCGAGCCGGATTGCAACCAGACCGTATTATTAATGGAATTAATCGAACTGAAGTCGCATCATGGGCACCTGCTCAAGGGAACGGCATCATCGCGCCGACCCAGCGCCGGCCTCCATGGTTGGCCAGCGAAAAGATGCGTTTGTCGCGCCGCCAAAGCACCTCCCCATCAACCGGAGAAAACCCTTAATGCTGATCCAGGTCGGCTACGACATCATCTTCGAGCATCCAGCCCCGACGCCGATCATCGCGATGCTCTACCCCCATCCCTCGCGCCAACCTTCGATCCGGCGGGGTGACTACCTGTTGATCGAACCACCGATGCAGGTCAGCGAATACACCGACGCCTTCGGTAACCGTTGCGGCCGCTTGGTCGCGCCCACCGGTCCAATCCGATTTTGGAATGACGCGGTGGTCGAGGACAGTGGCCAACTGGACGACCAGAATCCCGCGGCCGAACAGCATGAAATCCACGCCTTGCCAGATACGACGCTTACGTTCCTGATGCCGAGCCGCTATTGCGAAGTGGATCGGATGGTGGACCTAGCCTGGCAACTGTTCAGTACCGTACCGAAAGGCTGGGCGCGGGTACAGGCGGTCTGTGATTTTGTGCATCACCACATCGCGTTCGATTACATGCAGGCCCGTAAAACCCGCACCGCTTACGAGGCCTATCAGGAGCGGGTGGGGGTTTGCCGCGACTTTACCCACCTGGGCATCACCCTCTGCCGTTGCCTGAACATCCCGGCACGGTACTGCACCGGGTATCTGGGCGATATTGGAGTGCCAACAACCGGTCCGATGGATTTCAGCGCGTGGTTCGAGGCCTACCTAGGGGGACGCTGGTACACCTTCGACCCGCGCAACAACACGCCCCGCATCGGCCGGGTCCTGATGGCGTATGGCCACGACGCTGCCGACGTGGCGCTCCTGACCTCCTTTGGTCCCAGCCGGCTGGATCGATTCACGATATGGACCGACGCGGTGGGCGAGGACGCACTGCCATAGGTCACAAGCGAATCTTATCGCTTCGCGGCGACCGCGCCATCCCCCGTCTGGATCGGTAACGCTCGATCTTCCCAGCGTGTGGTGCCCCTTTTCCGCGCAAGGCCCGCGAGCCCGCTCCATCTTGCATCGTCAAGCCCCGCGCCTTGCACCATCGCGAGGCATAGGGGACTCGCTCCATCGAATCCATTCGAGCTTGCCTTTGGCAAGTCACTCATCAGGATAAATATTATCGTTTGGCACAATCCTTGATAAACCTTCTTCCAGGTTCACACTCGGGTGAACCCCACCATCCCAATACTTGAGGGCTGCGCATGAAGAAGACGATGCCGAAGTTTCTCCCTTGGCTAGCGGCTGGCGCGCTGACGCTGGTCGCCGCGCTGGCTCATGCCGCCGACACCATCAAGGTCGGCGTCCTGCACTCGCTATCCGGCACCATGGCGATCAGCGAAACCACGCTGAAAGACACCATCCTGATGCTGATCGACGAGCAAAACAAGAAAGGCGGCTTGCTCGGTAAGAAACTGGAGGCGGTGGTCGTGGACCCTGCTTCCAACTGGCCGCTGTTCGCCGAGAAAGCCCGCGAATTGCTCCAAAAGGACAAGGTGGCGGTGGTATTCGGCTGCTGGACTTCGGTGTCCCGCAAATCGGTGCTACCCGTGTTCGAGGAACTGAACGGTATTTTGTTCTATCCGGTGCAGTATGAAGGCGAGGAATCTTCCAAGAACGTGTTCTACACCGGCGCCGCGCCCAACCAGCAGGCGATTCCGGCGGTGGATTATCTGATGAAGGACTTGGGCGTGAAACGCTGGGTGCTGGCGGGCACCGACTACGTCTATCCCCGCACCACCAACAAGATTCTGGAAGCCTATCTCAAGGCCAAGGGGGTCAAGGACGAGGACATCATGATCAACTACACGCCGTTCGGTCACTCCGACTGGCAATCCATCGTCGCCGACATCAAAAAATTCGGTTCCGCCGGCAAGAAAACCGCCGTGGTCTCCACCATCAACGGCGACGCCAACGTGCCGTTCTACAAGGAACTGGGCAACCAGGGCGTTTCCGCCAAAGACATTCCGGTCGTCGCGTTCTCGGTCGGCGAGGAAGAACTGTCCGGCATCGACACCAAGCCGCTGGTCGGTCACCTCGCGGCCTGGAACTACTTCATGAGCATCAAGAACAAGGCCAACGACGCTTTCATCAAGGAATGGCACACCTTCATCAAGAATCCGAAGCGGGTGGCCAACGACCCGATGGAAGCCCACTACATCGGCTTCAATATGTGGGTGAAGGCGGTGGAGAAGGCCAAGACCACCGATCCAGACAAGGTGATCGAAGCCATGGTCGGCATCGAAGCGCCCAATTTGACCGGTGGCATGGCCAAGATGTTGCCCAACCACCACATCACCAAGCCGGTGTTCATCGGCGAAATTCAGGCCGACGGTCAGTTCGACGTGGTGTGGAAAACCAAGGGTCTGGTCGAAGGCGACGCCTGGTCTGACTTCCTGCCGGGCAGCAAGGACATCATCGCCGACTGGGCCGACCCCAAGATCAAGTGCGGTAATTACAACACCGTCACCAAGACCTGCTCTGGCCAGAACTACAAGTAAGCTGAATCCGCCCTCCCCTTCCCCATTTTCTTCCCTCTCCTGATTTTGGAGAGGGATCGGGAGGGCGAGGGTTCGTCGGTATCCCTCCAAGCCCTTTACCCGAGGCTTCGCCCATGCCTTCCCGCACGCCGATTCGCGCCGGGCTCCTTGTGTTCGCACTCGCGCTGCTGATGCTGTCCGGCGTTGCGCCCGCCCGCGCGGCTGCCGACGACGAGGTTCGCGCCTCCTTGATGCAATTACGCGACGCCGATTTCGACGGCAAGACCGAACTGATCGAAAAGCTGGTGACGCTGAACCATCCCCGGATCGCCACGATCCTGAAAGCGCTGTCCGATAGCCGTTTGTATTATCAGGAAGAAGGCAACCGCGTGGTGATCGGCCTCGACGATGCCGCCGATATCGCGATCGAAGACGCGGTGAGCGGCGCGGCGCTCGGTCAGGTCAACAAGCGCGATCTGGATCGAATCACCGCCAATAATCGCCTGCGCAGTCTGATCGAGGATCGTCTGGCCAGCCTGGGGCTCGCCAGCGCCGACCCCCAGCAGCGCAAGGCGGCGGTCGAAGCGTTCCTGCGCAATCCCGATCCGGCGGGCGCGGAGCGGCTGCGGGCGCGGCTGGCGGTCGAAACCGAAGGCGAAATCAAGGATCAGTTGACGATGGCGCTGGCATTGGTCGATTTGGCCAGCGACGACGCGACTGTTCGCGCCAAGGCCGCCACGGCGCTGGGCGGCCGATTGCAACCGGAACTTCGCGGTCCGCTGGCCAGAATGGCCGCCGAAGACGGCGACCCCACCGCCAAGGAAGCCGCGCGCGTCGCCTTGGCCCGCACCGAATTCCGCCTGCAAATGTTGGGCTGGGCCGAAACCCTGTTCTTCGGTCTGTCGCTGGGATCGGTGCTGATTCTGGCCGCTATCGGCCTGGCGGTCACCTTCGGCGTGATGGGTGTGATCAACATGGCGCACGGCGAGTTGATGATGCTGGGCGCCTACACCACTTGGCTGGTGCAGCAATGGCTGCCGGTCAACTGGTCGCTGCCGGTGGCGGTGCCACTGGCCTTTCTGGTCGCCGCCATCGTCGGCATCGCCATCGAACGGGGCATCATCCGTTTTCTCTACGGCCGGCCGCTGGAAACGCTGCTGGCTACGTTTGGCGTCAGCCTGATCCTGCAACAGGCGGTGCGCTCGCTCTTCTCCCCTTTGAATCGTTCGGTTTCCACCCCGGACTGGATGAGCGGCACCATCTTGCTGGGACCGCTGGAAGTGACGCTGAATCGGCTGGTCATCCTCGGTTTTTGCATCGCGGTGTTCGCCGTGCTGTGGCTGGCGCTGCAACGCACCCGATTGGGCTTGGAAGTGCGCGCCGTCGCGCAGAATCGAGCCATGGCGCGAGCGATGGGCGTGCGTTCGGCGCGGGTGGACGCGCTCACCTTCGGTTTGGGCAGCGGCATCGCCGGCGTGGCCGGCGTCGCCCTGTCGCAACTGACCAACGTCGGCCCGAACCTGGGCCAAAGCTACATCGTGGATTCGTTCATGGTGGTGGTGTTCGGCGGGGTCGGCAACCTCTGGGGCACGCTGGTGGCTGGCTTGTCGCTCGGCGTCGCCAACAAATTGCTGGAACCCTGGTCCGGCGCGGTACTGGCGAAGATTCTGGTGCTGATATTCCTGATTCTGTTCATTCAGAAACGACCGCGTGGCCTGTTCCCGCAGCGCGGTCGAGCGGCGGAGGTTTAAACGATGCCATTACCTCGCTGGCTACTCTCCGATCGCGCCGGGCTGGTATTGCTCGCCGTGTTGGTGATCATCGGCGTCGGCGTGCCGGTGCTCAACCTGCTGGTGCCGCCCGACCACCCGCTGCACCTAACCGCCTACACCGTCACCTTGATCGGCAAGTACCTCTGCTACGCGCTGCTGGCGGTGGCGGTGGATTTGGTATGGGGCTACATGGGCATCCTTAGCCTGGGGCATGCGGCTTTTTTCGCGCTCGGCGGCTACTGCTTCGGCATGTATCTGATGCGCCAGATCGGCACGCGCGGGGTCTACGGTGATCCAGTGCTACCGGACTTCATGGTGTTCCTGAACTGGAAGGAACTGCCCTGGTACTGGCACGGTTTCGATATGTTCTGGTTCGCGGCGCTGATGGTGCTGGTCGTGCCCGGCCTGCTGGCCTTCGTGTTCGGTTGGTTCGCCTTCCGCTCGCGGGTTTCGGGCGTCTATCTGTCCATCATCACCCAAGCGCTGACCTATGCGCTGATGCTGGCTTTTTTCCGCAACGAGATGGGCTTTGGCGGTAACAACGGCTTGACCGACTTCAAGGATGTGCTCGGCTTTCCCCTGCACGCCGATGGCACTCGCATCGTGTTGTTCGTGCTGTCCGCACTCGCGCTGGCGGGAGGTTATCTCGCCTGCCGCTGGTTGGTCTCCACCCGCCTGGGGCGGGTGCTGGTGGCGATCCGCGATTCGGAAGATCGTGCCCGCTTCCTCGGTTATCGGGTGGAGCGGGTCAAGGCGCTGGTCTTCACCATTTCCGCGATGCTGGCGGGCTTGGCCGGGGCGCTCTACGTACCGCAAATCGGCATCATCAATCCCGGCGAATTTGCCCCGCTGAACTCCATCGAAGCGGTGATTTGGGTGGCGGTCGGTGGGCGCGGCACCCTGGTTGGCGCGGTGGTCGGCGCGGTACTGGTGAATTACGCCAAGACTTGGTTGACTGGAGCGCTACCGGAAGTCTGGTTGTTCGCCCTGGGCGGGCTATTCGTGGCGGTTACCCTGCTGCTGCCCTACGGCTTGATCGGTTTGTTGCGGCGGCGGGAGACAGCAACATGAGCGAATTGATTTCCGAACTCGACGCGGCGGGTATGCACCCGCCAGCCGGGCCGGTCGATGCGACCCACGGCATTTTGTTGTACATGGAAGGCGTCAGCGTCAGCTTCGACGGCTTTAAGGCCATCGACAGCCTGTCGCTGTACATCGGTGACGGCGAACTGCGTTGCATCATCGGTCCCAATGGCGCCGGCAAGACCACGATGATGGACATCATCACCGGCAAGACCAAGCCGGACACCGGCCGGGTGTTCTTCGGCCAGACCATCGACCTGCTCAAATTGGACGAACCGGCCATCGCCCGGATCGGGATCGGTCGCAAGTTCCAACGACCGACCGTGATCGAACCGCTGACCGTGCTGGAAAACCTGGAACTGGCGATGTCCGGGGCCAAGCGGATGCGCGGCCTGATGACCACCCGGCTGTCGAGCGAGGAACGCGACCGCATTGCCGCCGTGATGGATCGGATCGGCTTGGCCGAGCACGGTGGGCGGCTGGCCGGAATTCTGGCGCACGGCCAAAAGCAATGGCTGGAAATCGGCATGTTGCTGATGCAGGAGCCACGGCTGTTGCTGGTGGACGAGCCGGTGGCCGGCATGACTCCGGCGGAGATGGATCGCACCGCCGAGCTACTTCGGTCGCTGGCCGGCAGCCATTCGGTGGTGGTGGTCGAGCACGACATGGGCTTCGTCCGCTCCATCGCCGACAAGGTCACGGTGCTGCATCAGGGGCGGGTGCTGGCGGAAGGACGGCTGGACGAATTGCAGGAAGACCCGACCGTCATCGAAGTCTATCTGGGAGCCGGCGATGCTTACCATTGAAGGGCTGAACCAGTATTACGGCGAGTCCCACACCTTGTGGGATCTGGGCTTGGAAGTGCCGGAAGGCGCGGTCATCAGCCTGATGGGCCGCAACGGCGTCGGCAAGACCACCTTGCTGAAATGCATCATGGGATTGCTGCCCATCCGCTCCGGCCGAATCGCCTTCGCCGATGCGGAATTGAACCGCCTGCCGGCGGAACGGCGCGCGCCGCTGGGCATCGGCTACGTCCCGCAAGGCCGCCAAATTTTCCCACTGCTGACGGTCGAGGAAAACCTGAGAATCGGCCTGGCGGCCAATCCGCGACGGCCACGCCAAATCCCGGAATTGATCTTCGAGTTATTTCCGGTGCTGAAAACCATGCTCAAACGGCGGGGCGGCGATTTGTCCGGCGGCCAGCAACAACAGTTGGCCATCGGCCGTGCCTTGGTACTGGAACCGCGCCTGCTGATTCTCGACGAACCCACCGAAGGCATTCAGCCGAACGTGGTCCGGGAAATCGGCCGAGTCATCCGTCGGCTCAACCAGGAGCAAATCGACCGGGTTCGCGAACAGGTCACCATCGTCCGAGAGATCGGCGTCGCGGTCCAGCGCTTGAACCAGGAACAGGGCATGACCGTGTTGCTGGTGGAGCAGAAACTGCCGTTCGCCCGCTGGGTCGCCCAGCAGTTCTGCATCGTGGACAAGGGCCGGGCGGTGGCGACGGGCGCAATGGCGGAATTGGACGATGGCCTGGTTAGACAGTATCTGACGGTATGAACAGGCTACCCCTTGGCGTTCTCGCCAACGCGACGCCCTGGCATCGCTGATCGTTTTTTAGGAAAACATCGCGACCACGGCCTGGCGATCCAATTTTCCGGCGCCGGTGAGCGGCAATTCGGCAACCGACCGGATTTGCCGAGGAACCTTATAATCGGCTAAATAATCCCGGCAAAAGGTTTTAAGTTCATCTTCGGCGGTATTCTTTCCGGCTTGCAGGACCACGAGGGCGACCGGTGCCTGTCCCCACTTGGGATCGGGAATACCGGCGCAAATCGCCCCGGCGATGGCCGGATGCCTCATCAAGGCTTGCTCGATCTCCTCCGGGGAGATGTTTTCTCCGCCAGAGATGAACATGTTGTCCGCTCGCCCCTTGATAAAGATCAAACCATCCTGATCTTGCAGGGCCAAGTCTCCCGTATAAACCCAGCCGTCCCGATCAATGACCTTCTCGGTCCGTGTCGGATCGTGGAGATAGCCGTCGAAATTATGCGGGCTTCGCAGACACAGAACGCCCACCTCACCCGGTTCGACGGCGCGCCCGGATTCCGGGTCAATGATTTTAGCATCGCAATGAAACATGGAAGTGCCGATGCTCGCTGAATTCGTGAGCAACTCCTCCAGGGAATCGGAGCGGGCGATATAGGCAAAATTGGAGGGGCCGGCCTCGGTCATCCCATAGGTTTGACTGATGGGAATGCCCTTGTCCAAGAAAACCCGCATCACCGCTTTCGAGCAGGGCGCGGCGGCGGTGGTAATTGCTTTGAGCTTGGAAAAGTCGGTCTCGCCGAATTTTGGATGCGCGATCAAAAATTGCAGCATGGCTTCCACCGCGCCAAAGTTCTCAACGCGCCCCTCGTGGATCAGTTCGAGAATCAGACCCGGATTGAATTCGCGCAGCAAGACACTGGTGATGCCCGCATGAAAAAGCGGGGTAAAGGTGTTCCATCCGCCGATGTGGAAGAAAGGAAACGTGATGAGGACATTTCGGTAAGAGCCGGCCAAACCAGTGGCGAGGATGTCCACCGAATTCCAGACCATCTGCCGATAAGACACGATGCAAATTTTCGGCACGGCGGTCGTCCCACCGGTGTGGACGTACAGGCAACGATCATTCAGCGCCAGCGGGACGTTCACCTCGCGCGGGTCGGTCTTCAGGATGACGCTTTCAAAAACGTCCCGGTCATCGTCCATGTCGATCACCGACCGCACCGAAGCGGGGACTGCCAAGGTCGCGACCAGCTCGGCAAATAGATGCTCATGAACGAGGAGGCACGGCTGGAGACGCGCCATCAAGTCATCCAGTTCCGGCTTTTTCAAACGCTGGCTCAATGGGGCCAGAATAACTCCCAGTTTTCCACAGGCCAGATAAAGATCGATGGATTCAAGCCGGTTGCGGCAAATCAACGCGATCACATCGCCTTTGCGCAGGCCGAGCACATCGGTCAGATAGGTTCCCACCCGACAAGCACGGCCATTCATCTCCTGAAAGGTGTAGGCCTTTTGGGTGAACGCGTCATAAAGAGCCGTCCGCTGGGGCGTCAGGGTGGCGCGGCGTCCCGCCCAGTCTCCAACCCAGTTCATGGGCAGGTCGTCATGGTTTTGAATGCGTTCCATTGGAATCTCCTTTGATCGGGGGTGGGAAAATACCAACGTGAGGATCAGAGGTTGTACGAAAACCGACGTTGTTCAACGCAACGGTTTCCATGGAGGAGTGGGTTTATCCGCAATGCGGACGGACCATCGCGGCCTCCCGCAATCGAGACCCCGCAGGTACGGAAGCCCACTGACAGATGAGGGAACGGACCGTCGCCGGCACTGTCGCCGGTTTTCATACCGCGTCCTGGTCCCGCAACCTTCCCAGAGAAGTTTATCAAGCCGCCAGATTCACCAACGATCTTTTCACCGAACGGGATGCGTTGCATTCCTCGACCGGATTCGGCAACTGGTGGCAAAGGGTCGCCACGGCCTTTTCGTGCCCTGATCGACCGCGCGGGTCGTGGAGGAACGGACGACCCGATCCTGAAGCGGTGGTCCACCCAGTGGCCGGCGACGATAACCCATTGGTTGCTCTCCTTCTCTCCTTCCCTGAGAATAGGATTTTCATTCCTAAAAAAGACCTATAAGGAACTCGTCGTGGCTTATCGGCATCGTTATCTGGAAGGCGATCCGTTGGATCTGCCCGTCGGCAAGATCGTGTGCATCGGCCGCAATTATCTCGACCACATCCGTGAACTGAACAACGCGGTCCCGGAAACCCCGATCCTGTTCATGAAACCGGCTACCGCGCTGCTCGATCTGAGTGAACCGATCCGGTTGCCGGCAGATCGGGGCGAATGCCATCACGAAGTGGAACTGGCGGTGCTGGTGGGTCGGACATTGCGCGACGCCGACGCCGCGACCGCCCAGCAGGCTGTCGCTGGATACGGCGTCGCTCTGGACCTGACCCTGCGCGACTTACAGAATGCATTAAAGAAGAAAGGCCATCCCTGGGAAACCGCCAAGGCGTTCGACGGTTCCTGCCCGCTGTCGCCGTTCGTCAAACCCGAAGCCCTGGCTGATCCCCAGGCCACCGACCTAACGCTGTGGATCAACGGCGCGCCGCGCCAACAAGGCAACACCCGGCTGATGATCATCGGCATTTTCGAACTCATGGCCCACATCTCCACACACTTTACCCTGCAACCGGGCGATGTGGTGTTGACCGGCACGCCAGCCGGTGTTGGACCGTTGCAATCCGGTGACCAACTGGTCCTTGGCCTCGCCGATCATGCATTCGCCGCGCGCGTGGCCTGAATGGCATGAACGTCCTGCTCGTCTACGCCCACCCCAACCCGCGCAGCTTCAATCGGGCCATTCTGGAAACCGCGGACGCCACCTTGCGCGAACGCGGTCACGCCACCCGCATCCATGATCTGTATCAGATGCAATTCCGGGCGACGCTGGACAGCGAGGATCTGTTGCGTAACTGGCGCGGCGATTTACCGGTGGATGCCCGGCGAGAGCAGGATGCCGTTCACTGGGCGCGGGGACTGGTGTTCGTCTATCCGATCTGGTGGTTTGGCCCGCCGGCCATTCTCAAGGGCTGGATCGATCGGGTATTCACCCGCAAGTTCGCCTTCGACTTTGGTCCCGAGGGGATGCGGGGCCTGCTGCCCCACGAACGGGCGCTGATCATCAACACGCTGGGCGGCGATGAGGCGACTTATCAGCGCGAGCGCTGGCATGAATTGCTGGTCCGCCCGATGACCGAGGGCGTGCTCGGCGCTTGTGGCGTCCGCAACATCATCCATCGGGCGTTCTACCAGGTTACCACCATCGCCCCCGCCGAGCGGCAGACCATGCTGGATCAGGTGCGCGCGCTAGCGGCGACGTTTTGAGCAAAGCGCCAAGCCCGTTCAAAAACCGCGCGCCACTTGGCATAATGCCGCATCTTCAGACCCTTCCGACTGGACGCCCCATCGGAATCCGTTCACCTCACCGCCACTAACCCGGCCAAGGGAGCACAACAACAATGCGCGTCCTGCTCACCACCAACGAATATCCCCCCTACGTCTACGGCGGCGCGGGAGTCCACGTCGAATACTTGTCGCGCGAACTGGCCAAGCTGACGCCGGTCGAGGTGCGCAGCTTCCATGATCAGAACATCGACGACGGCCAGTTGCACGTGCGCGGCATCAAGATGGACACCACCCATTTCGCTGGCTGTCCGCAATCCTTCGTCTCCCCGCTGAAAGCGTTGAGCACCTGTCTGGCCTTCGTCGGTCAGGGCATCAGCGACCTGGAAGGCAACGCCGAGATCATCCACTGTCACACCTGGTACGCCCACTTCAGCGGCATCCTCGCCAAGATTCTCTACAACATCCCGATGGTGGTCACCGTCCATTCGCTGGAGCCGCTGCGGCCGTGGAAACGCGATCAGCTCGGGACGGGTTACGATCTGTCCCGCTGGATCGAAAAGACCGCGCTGGAGACCGCCGACGCCATCATCGCCGTCTCGCGCAGCACCCGCGACGATATCCTGCGCCTGTTCAACGTGGAACCGACCCGAGTGGTGGTGATTCCCAACGGCATCGACACCGAGGAATACCGGCCGATCCACGATCCCGCCGCCATTGCCCAGTTCGGCATCGACCCCAATCGCCCCTACGTGCTGTTCGTCGGCCGCATCACCCGGCAGAAAGGGCTGTACTACCTGCTGCAGGCCATTCCGCATCTCGATCCCAAGCTGCAAGTCGTGCTGTGCGCCGGCGACGCCGACACCCTGACGATGCAACGCGAAATCGAGGACATGGTGCAGGAGCTGCAAACCCACCGCACCGGAATCATCTGGATTCCGAAGATGGTGTCGCGTCAGACCACCATCACGCTGTACTCGCACGCCGCCATTTTCTGCTGTCCCTCCATTTACGAACCATTCGGCATCATCAATCTGGAAGCGATGGCCTGCGGCACGCCGGTGGTGGGCAGCGCGGTCGGCGGCATCTGCGAGGTGGTGGTGGACGGAGAAACCGGCTTCCTGGTGGACCCGCATCTTTCCCTGGACCCACCGCACGATCCGGTTGCGCCCAGCCGATTCGAACACGGCTTGGCCGAGGCGATCAACCGCCTCGCGGCGGACCCCGCGTTGCGCGAACGGATGGGTCAGGCGGGCCGCGACCGGGTCGAGCGTCACTACAGTTGGCGCAGCATCGCCCAGCAGACCTACGATCTGTATCGCCGGCTGCGGCCGCAGCGCGGTTGATCCACTCTCCCCCGCGAACGCCGGCGCCAGCCGGCGTTTTACTTTCCGGGCGATCAACTACAGTTTATGGTTGTCATCGGACATCATGCGTCTTGCGCCGCGGTAAGGCGCGCGCCCCCGTTGCACCACCCCCAAAGACAGGATCATCCACCCTATGGAAAACGATCTGGAGCCCGAGATTCGCAACCTTGCCTATCACCTCTGGCAGTCCACCGGTCACGCGTTTGGCCAGACTGCTCTTGATTTCTGGGAAATGGCTGAACGGATGGTCGTCGAACTGACGGCCGATTCGATCCGGCGAGCTAATACGGCCGCCTCTTCCATGCTCGAAACCGCCGCCGCCTGGCCGTCGGCCTTGCGCGCCCTGTATCTGTATCGCGTTCGCGAACTGGCCCGCTGCATGTGGGAGGCCAGCACCGACCAGCGCGACCGTTCGCTGGATTACTGGCTGGCGGCGGAAAAGCATTTGCGCTTGCTGACGGAATCGGCGACGCGCGCCGCTGGTGCCCGCCTGAGCCAGGAAGAGGCCATGGCCAGAGTGTTCGAGGGATTCTCACCGGCGGATTACCTGGAGCAGATTCGCAAGACAGCCTATTACTTCTGGGAGACGGCGGGCGGCCAATGCGATTTGGCGTTCGACTTCTGGTTGACGGCGGAAACCCGGTTCCTGGAGACGCTGGCCACCAGCCGCGCGGCACCTCCTCCCGAGGACGCCGATCCACCCGCGAGCGCAACCACTCGTCCCTGACGGAGAATTCCCCGTGTTTCAAGGCATTCTGATTACCACGGACGCCGGCTATCAGGCCCGGCTCCAAGCCATCACCGAAACCGCGCTGCCGGCGGGTGATGTGACCGTGCGGGTCGACTGGTCCACGCTTAATTACAAGGACGGCCTCGCCATCACCGGCCAGGCACCGGTCGCGCGGCGTTTTCCGATGGTTCCCGGCATTGATTTCGCCGGGGTCGTGACCGAGAGCGATCACCCGAGGTGGCGAGCTGGCGACCGCGTGGTGCTCAACGGCTGGGGGGTCGGCGAAACCCACTGGGGCGGTCTGGCGCAGTGGGCTCGGGTGTGCGGCGACTGGCTCGTGCGATTGCCCGAGGTCTTCAACGCGCGCCAGGCCATGGCCATCGGCACCGCTGGTTACACCGCCATGCTCTGCGTGCTGGCACTGGAAAAGCACGGCCTCCGCCCCGACGATGGCGAGATTCTCGTCACGGGCGCCAGTGGCGGCGTGGGCGGCGTCGCCATCGCCCTGCTGGCCAAGCTGGGTTATCGCGTCGTCGCCTCCACCGGCCGCGCCGCCGAGGCCGATTATCTTCAGGCGTTGGGCGCGAGCGTGATCATTGACCGCGGTGAACTAGCGACGCCGGGCAAACCGTTGGGCAAGGAGCGTTGGGCCGGAGTCGTCGACGCCGTCGGCAGCCATACCCTGGCCAATGCCTGCGCCACGACCCGCTATCGCGGTGCCGTCGCCGCCTGCGGCCTGGCGCAGGGCATGGATTTTCCCGCCAGCGTCGCGCCTTTCATCCTGCGAGGCGTCACCCTGTACGGCATCGATAGCGTCATGGCGCCGCTGGCGGTGCGCGAGGAAGCGTGGCGGCGACTCGGTCGCGATCTCGACCCCGCCCGACTCGACGCCATGACGCGGGAAATCGGTCTGGGTGAAGCCATCGCCACCGCCGCTGATCTACTGGCCGGCCAGGTGCGCGGTCGGGTCGTGGTCGATGTGAACCGTTGAGCGAACCGTTTCGTCCCGTGGGCGATTCACGTCCGCGCCAGCCGTCGTAGCCGCTCCAGATAGGCCCGCTCGTCCGGTTCCCGGCCGGCGCGCTGGGCTTCCCACAGGGTCTCGCCCAAGCATTCCATCATCCGATGCTCGGCGGCGTGGGTGTCGCCCGCGCGCCGACACAGGCGCTGGTACACATCAAGAATGCCGGCTGGACGGTTGGCGCCGAGTTGCTCGCGAATGGCGATGTGCATGCCCAAGTGCAGGAAGGGGTTGGTCTGGCCCTGTTCGGGGGTGTACTCGCGGCCCAGGGCGGTTTCGGCATCGGTCAATACCGGCTGGTATTCGGGGTGTTCGCGGATCGCCTCGGCAATGATTTGCTCCAACGGTTCCAACGGCTGGCCAGCGCGGGCTTTTTCCCAAACCGTGCAGTAGTAGCGACGTAGACTGTCGCGGTCGTTGCCAAACATCAGTTCGTCTCGCTCTTGTCGGGGTATTCACACAGATCGCGGATCGGGCAGTCCGGGCAGCGCGGCTTGCGGGCGGTGCAGACGTAGCGGCCATGCAGGATCAGCCAATGGTGGGCGTCCTGGCGGAATTCGGTCGGCGTCGCGGCCAGCAGGCCCTCCTCCACGTCCCGCACGGTTTGGCCCGGCGCCAACCCGGTGCGGTTGGCGACCCGGAAGATATGGGTATCGACCGCAATCGTCGGTTCGCCGAAGGCGGTATTGAGGATGACATTGGCGGTCTTGCGGCCCACGCCCGGCAGCGATTCCAGGGCTTCGCGGTCGCGCGGCACCGCGCCACCGTGCCGCTCCAGCAGCAGGGCGCAGGTTTTGCGAATATTGGCGGCCTTGGCATTGTAAAGACCGATGGTCTTGATGAAATTCTTTAAACCTCCCTCGCCCAGGTCCAGCAAGGCTTGCGGGGTGTTGGCGACTGGGAAGAGTCGGGCGGTGACCTCGTTGACCTTCTTGTCGGTGGCTTGCGCCGAGAGAATCACGGCCACCAGCAATTCGAATGGACCGTGATAACGCAGTTCGGTGGTCGGCTGGGGACGGGCGGCTCGCAGGCGGGCGAAAAGTTGGTGAATTTGACGGGGGTCCATGGGAGCGCCGTGGGTTCGATCAGATGACGTCGAGCGGGCTGACCACACCCTTGCCGCCGCGATTGAGGACGTGGGTGTAGATCATGGTGGTGCTGACGTCCTGGTGGCCCAACAATTCCTGCACGGTGCGGATGTCGTAGCCGGCCATGAGCAGGTGCGTGGCGAAGCTGTGGCGCAGGGTGTGGGGCGTCGCCGGTTTTGCCAAGCCCGCATCGCGCACCGCTTGCTTGATGGCCCGCTGCACGCCCTTCTCGTCGGCGTGATGGCGGCGGGTGACGCCGGAACGGGGATCGACCGACAGTCGCCGCGAGGGAAACAGGTACTGCCAGCCCCATTCGCGGTTGGCGTTGGGGTATTTTCGCTCCAGGGCGTCGGGCAGGTAGACCGCGCCGTAGCCCGCCCGCAAATCCTCTTCGTGCAAGCTCCTGACCCACGCCAGGTGGCTGCGTAGCGGTTCGACCAAGGCGAGCGGCAGCGGCGCGACGCGATCTTTTCCGCCCTTGCCGTCGCGCACCAGGATTTCCCGCCGCTCGAAGTCGATGTCCTTGACCCGCAGCCGCATGCCTTCCATCAGACGCACCCCCGTTCCATACAGAAGATTGGCCATGAGGCGGTGCGTTCCACTCAGCCGATCCAGCACGGCCTTGACTTCGGCGTGGGTCAGCACCACCGGCAACCGCTGCGGGCGTTTGGCCTGTTCCACGTCATCCAGCCAAGGCAGTTGCTGGCCGAGAACTTCCTTGTACAGAAACAGCAGGGCGCTGCGGGCTTGGTTTTGGGTGGAGGCCGCCACTTTGCCTCGCACCGCCAGATGGGTGAGGAAGGCTTCGACTTCGGCTGCCCCCATTTCTTTGGGATGGCGCTTGCCGTGGAACAAGATGAAGCGCCGCACCCAATCCACATAGGCTTGTTCAGTACGAATACTATAGTGCTTGAGGCGAATCTTATCGCGAACGTTATCCAGCAACTTCGGGGGTTGACTCACCGCAGCGTGAGGTGTATTTTTATTGATCATTAGGGGATCAGTATCTTCATTATATCTTTACTACATAAGAGGATATATGCACGATATGCTAATATACACCTATCAGGTGCAAAATAATACGCCTTTTAGGGTGTCTACTTGTAGTTGGGGGTCTTGAGCGTGTACTTCATCGCCTTGGTCAGCGGCTTCACATATGCAATCGCAAGCCGCAGTTCTGAGCGAGATTCATCGCTTCGTTCCTCGTCGTGCCGAATTGCCGCTTCCAGAATTTTTCGCGTTCTTAGTTCGAGTTCATCCACCAGCTTGTTCATCTCCTGAAGAAATTCGCTCATCGGTGCTCTCCTATGACAATTCATCCAAAATCAGTTATCGAAGCGGAAGAAAAAGAGTTGGCTCAAAAGGTAGGCGCGTTGGTCGCCGCGCTTTCTGAACGTGAGGTCTCTGGTGAAGAACTGAACCGTCGTCCGAGTCGCTACAACAGCGCCTACCCAGAGACCGCGAAGTACTGCGAGGTAAATTCATCGCAAGTCCGCCTCTCCGTCGATTACTTGTCCGCCTTTCTCCGAGAGTTGCGAAGGAAGTACGGTAAGTGACCCAGATCCCCAACCCTGCGGTGCAGGGGACCTGGCGCATAAAGCCGCGCCAGTCCCCTGACCTTGAACGTTAGCCACCAAGAAGGCTCCATGAAAACATTTGCCGCATATGTAATTTTCGCGTTTCTATCAAGTAATGCATTAGCTGATTCAATTACTGAAAACACGTCTTGGAACAAAGAGTTCTCTACCGAAGCCGTCAATGGTGTCTTCGTGCTTTGTAAAAGTAGCAGTAAATCCTGCGCTACCAATAACGTAGCTCGTGCATCAAAGGAATATCTTCCGGCATCAACGTTTAAGATACCAAACGCAATCATCGGCCTGGAAACTGGTGTCATAAAGAATGAGCATCAGGTTTTCAAATGGGACGGAAAGCCAAGAGCCATGAAGCAATGGGAAAGAGACTTGACCTTAAGAGGGGCAATACAAGTCTCAGCGGTTCCTGTATTTCAACAAGTCGCCAGAGAAGTTGGCGAAGTAAGAATGCAGAAATACCTTAAAAAATTTTCATATGGCAACCAAAATATCGGCGGCGGCATTGATAAATTCTGGCTAGAAGGCCAGCTTAGAATTTCCGCAGTTAATCAAGTGGAATTTCTAGAGTCTCTATATTTAAATAAGTTGCCAGCATCGAAGGAAAACCAGCTAATTGTGAAAGAGTCTTTGGTAACGGAAGCAACGCCAGAATATCTTGTGCATTCAAAAACTGGCTTTTCTGGCGTAGGAACCGACTCAAATCCTGGTGTGGCATGGTGGGTTGGGTGGGTCGAAAAAGGAACAGAGGTTTACTTTTTTGCTTTTAACATGAATATTGGCAATGAGAGTGAATTGCCACTAAGAAAATCTATTCCTACCAAAATTATGGCAAGTGAGGGAATCATTGGTGGCTAACAAGTCGCTCAAGGCCGTTCCTCGCTTCGCTCGTCACTGGACAGGCCAAACCGGCGCATGCTTCGCATTATATGCGCCGGCTTGGCCTGCCCCTTAGCTCAAACGTTAGCCAAACCTGGACAGCTCATGGCCTTCACTGAGGAAACAAAGCTGGCGGTAAAGCGTAAATCGCACTTCATGTGTTGTTTATGTCACGCGTTAGGAATCGAAATTCACCACATCGTTCCACAAGCCGAAGGTGGTGAAGATACGGATGATAATGCTGCGCCGCTATGTCCAAGTTGCCATGAAACTTACGGAGCGAATTCTGTAAAACGAAAATTCATCCGAGAGGCGCGCGATTTCTGGTATGAGCTTTGTGAACAGCGCTACGCCGCAGACCCTAAGTACCTCGACGGCCTAAAGCGGGTGGAAGATGGGTTGGCGGAAATTCAAAAGGACGTGCGCGCAATTCATTCCCCCCTGCTGCCATGCGGTCTCTTCGTAACCCTCCGTTTTGAGGCTACAGATAGCGACCTGGAACTTCTATTCAAAGAAGAGGTGGGTTATCGTGCAGTTAGCCCGAACAGCCCAATGCCGCCACCCCCTATTGGGTTACCGCCGGGGATGACTGAAGGCCGCGTGGTCCAAAAAGACCGCTACCTTGAGTATACGAACGGCGTGCTCTCCGCCGCTGGATTCTACAATCTCGAACATCCCGGCTACAACGTCATCCACGGCACTGTATCACATACCATTTCCTCTCTTCCAAGGCAGTCAATTAGTCACGCCACAGAGCAAAACAACCCGCTTCTTGGTTTGCAGTCAGCGAAGGTAGAGTTTTACTTCGATCAGCAAACTGCGGGCGTAAACCCATCCCTCGTCCTTGAAAGCGTCCTCAAAGGTCACGAGACCCCTTCCGCTCGCGCGCTCGACAATAGCGTCTTTGTTGACCACGCTATGTTTCTTGTCCCAGAACCAGCAGATCAGCCGCAAAGATGGAATATCACCGACCTAAAGGGGGCACACATACGGGTTACTCTATTATTCTTTTACCTTGAACCAATATCGGCTCTTCCAAAGGAAAGTTGGCCCACCATGCACAACCTGCAAATTTGGTTAGGCCCAAAAGCGGAAAAACTTCTTTCTTTCTCTCTGGAGCAGCTTTCTACCCAAGTTGTTCGGGAGGATCCACAGCCGATGGTTTTTGGTCAGGCGAAGTGCGTTCAGGTTTTATTTGAATGTGATGTCAACGAAACCGTATATGCAAAAAGTCTTTTGTCAGCGAGGTAGCCACGATGTTGGCTAACAAGGCGCTGGACCTCGCTCCCTTCGGTCGCTGGACGCTGCGCGATAAAGCCGCGCAGCGCCGGTCAGCTTTACGTTAGGTAACGCCCTTACACAATATCGTTGGACTCCTAAACCTATGTTTCATGCGCTAAGAAAAATTCGGTGTGCTTGGAAAGGGCATAATTGGTCAGGTTGGGAGTATTACAAGAGTACCAGTTGCGCCCAGAGGCGCTTTTGCGTCAGGTGCGAACGAGCAGATAGCGAGCACGTTCAACATGAGAAGCTTATTTGGGAGAGCCAAGGGGGCAACAGCTGCATACAAAAAGAGGTTTGCATTCGGTGTGGTCAGGCGCACGGCGAGCGTAACGAACACAAATGGGGGGCTTGGAGATATGTCCAGGAAAATAAATGCACGCAAGAGTGGGTTTGCACTAGATGCGGGACGGTAGGTACCATGCGAATTGAGCATGCGTGGACGGATTGGGCGTATTACGAGCACGCCAATTGTGCACAAAGGCGGATTTGCACGAGGTGCGGAGAGATAGAAGGCGGACGCACTAAACACGAAAATCATTACTTATCCGCAGGTGTTCGTATCTGTGCGAGATGCGGCTCTAAACAGCAGTATGGGGTTTGCCTCACATGTGGTGGTGATAATCGCGGCGTTTGTCCGCAATGCGGAGGCGGCGGCTTCGTCGGGAGTATCTGTGGCAGCGTTGGCATATGTCCTACTTGCAATCAAACGGGAGCAGTAGGAGAAGTATGCCCCAGTTGCCGGGGTCGCGGGCAGGTTTGGAACCAATTATAAGAGCAGGAAATCGGGAACAGACCAAGGGAAAGGGAAAAGAAAGGGAAAAGAAAGGGAAAAGAAAGGGAAAAGGGGAAAAGGGGAAAAGGGGAAAAGGGGAAAAGAAGGGGAAAAAGGGGTCAGACACCTTTTTAGGCTCTGACAGTGGCAAAGTGAACCTGCTTTGCTATATTTCAAGTTAGGGCAGCGGTTCGGAAACGGTGTGCTTCTTGGAGCCGTGATAGCCCTAACAAACGCATGCAGCCGACGCGCTACGCGCGCGGCTGATGCTAAATGTTAGCCCGTCTCCCGTATTGATTTTGTTGAAGATTATTAGTAAAACCTGGTCGAAACTCCAAAAATCGGTTATGCAGCGTCGCTACGGCGCCACTGACGCATAACGAGTTGATGCGATCAGTGGCGTCGGTCCGTGACGCTGCACGAGGAGTGCCAGTGGTTCAGCCAGATTTTCTGAAGATTCAGTCCGTTGTGGCGCGGGGACGGGCTAACGCCCGATGGACCGGACAACGCGCCCCACTAGAAGTGGCCACGGGTAAACTGCATGATAAGCGCGCGTTGCCGGTCATCTTGGTTGGTTAGGCAAAGATAATAAATCATCTATGAATTCATCACTTCACATCGGCAGCAAGATCAGACCCCGAAGCGCTATTGCCTTCGGGACTCTTGGTCTCTTTTGTTCTAATGCGAATGGTGAAGTGCACATTGCATCATGCGATCACGTAATAAAGGCATTCGCAACCCCTGACGAAGGACCGTGGGAAATTTATTTCCCCTATAACGACCCGTATAAGAACAAAATTGCAATATATTCTGGCGAAAGCCTTACCACAAAAGAAAACCCTGTTGCAGACTTCGCAGTAGCCAAAGCTATTTTGCCGATAGAGAATTACTCAAAATTGCCAGTTCAAACACCAGGATTGTCATTACAGTATATTTCATCAATAGGCGAACCTCACCCAGGAGAAGAGATTTTGTTATGGGGCGCTAGCTCAGAGAAATACACTACAGGAGTTATTATTCGCCAGAGGCAGAAATACTCATGGCCACATACAAAGTATGGTCGCCTTACATTTGGTGAGCAGTTTTCCGTAGCAGTTAATCCTGACTATACACCACAGGTTGGTGATTCGGGAGGCTACGTAATTACCCCGGAAGGAGTACTTATTGGATTAGTTGCGGCTCTTTCAGGAGAAATAACGGATTCCGGGATTTGTTTGGTGCATTGCGTACCAGTCGCGCAATGCCTTCGTTTGCTTAATATGCAAATTTTGATATAGGAGGAGATATGTTTAGAAAAATTCATACTTGCCTAGTGGTTGCGGTTTGCTGCCTAAGTTTGAGTGGTTGTGCGGGCTATAACATAACAAAAAATGGCACGGGCGATGGTTATGATGTATTCCGACCAGAGCCGTATCTGATGATTAAACCTGGGGAGAAGGGGCCTGTTGGCGAAATAGTATGGCTTCCAAATTACAACGAACGTTACCGTATAGATACTTGGAACTTCCTTTCAAAGGCGGATTTCCAGTTTGATATAACGGACGGGTGGAAACTAACAAAAATTTCAGATAAAAGTGACAATACTACTTTGGCAACCAAATTGCTCGATGTTGCACAAAAGAGCATAAAAGAAGAAACTATTGCGCTTACTGGTGATGTACTCCTATTCAGGCTCGTCTACGATGAAAAGGGACATTTCATTAGTTTGGAGCAAGTGGCCCCGAAATAACTGGCCTAACAAGGCGCTCAAGACCGACCCGCTTCCGCTACGCTCCAGCGGTCGGCTTAGCTCTGCGTTAGATTCAACAACAGGGGGAATTAAGTGATTTCTAAGGACGTTCTAGAGATTCTCGGTCTGATCATTCAGGTCTTACTGGCCATCTTTGCACTCTGGTACACAATTGAAACGCGAAATCTTCGTCGGCACTCAATGAAGCAGTTGGCCGTTCTTCAACGGCAACACCTAGTAGCAGTGTCGCCATTTTTGTTAGTTGGTCTCCGTCCAAAAGCGGAACTCGTAAAGGAACTGGAGACAGAGCCTGCAAAGGTGCTAAATGTATCTGCAGACCAAGTCGAGGAGACGGCCAAGCGGGAGCTTTCTCGGCTACGAGCGCACGATGGCAATCTTTACTTTTGTAACATCTCCAATCCAACATCGAAAATTGCGCTGCAAGTAGATGCGTTTGTTTATGACTCATCAACGAAGAATTTCACTACGTCTGGTTCCACGATAGTGGTGGTCGCGGAAAAGGAAGATCAGCAGTTGGTTGTCGGCGCTGGCCCCCTAAGTCAGCAGGAAGCTATTGATGCAGCCCAGTCCGAGTATCCGGAGTTGGGCTCAAAAGCGGCAGAGTTGCTGAACTACAACAGCAGATCTTATTTGCTCGTTCTCTTCAGAGATATCGAGCAGGCCGGATACGCTATTAAAAGGGAGTTTGAGATGGATAGCGACCAGGAGTGCGGTATGTTCACTAGCCGACTTCATGCACTCTGAAATCTAACTAGCACGTAGGGCGGATTAGCGAAGCGTAATCCGCCTAACTGGCTGCTGCACCGGAGACCGCGCCATTGACGGTTGTGGGTGATTTGAAGGACAGCAAGGCGCGGCCCCGGTGAGCAAGTTCGTTAGAGGTTTCAATCACGCTCGGCGTTCACGTAGAAAGATAGCCGCAGGAAAATCATAAGTGAGTGGTATTGAGATATGGCGCGAGTGGAAGTTGGTGTCGGCAGAAGCCAGATCGAGTCAACGCTTGACGGTCTACGGGTAACCATCCCGGCAAAGAGAAATACATTCGCAATGCTATTTCTGCCCATATGGCTTGTTGGTTGGGCCTTTGGCGAGGTAATGGCTACTGCGGCGTTGCTAACGCCCGGCACGGATGCCAACAAGCTATTCCTCGGTGTTTGGTTATGTATGTGGACGCTGGGCGGCTTCTTTGCAATTTTCGCCTTGGCGTGGATGATCGCCGGAAGGGAGATCGTCAGCGTCAACGGTCAGGATCTTGTTCACGTCAGAACTGTTAGTGGAATATCTCGGAGTAAGGAGTACACCCTAAGTGCGGTATCAAACCTACGAGCCAGCCCTCAGCAGTTTTCACTGAGTAATCAGGATGCTGACTTTGAGTACTGGGGGTTAAGTGGCGGATCAATTGCATTTGACTACGGGAAGAGCACGCACAGGTTTGGCGCTGGCCTAAACGACGCAGAAGCGGAGCACGTTGTTTCTAGCCTCAAGAAGCGATTCGGAAACCTCTAACTATTCGCTGCAGGCCGACGTCCCTGACGGGCCGCAGCCTGAGCTCAAACGTTAGGAACTCAGAGATTGCATATGGCACAAGAAGAAACACCCGTTGATATTCCACCTGAAATCCAAAATCGGATCAAAGCGTGGTATGGGTTGTTTATGCGAGCAACATACTCTCACTACTTCTTCGGGACTATCGGTGTCGCATCTTCAGCCATTTCTGCTGCCACCGATGGAAGTATCGCTAAGATGTTGGCAGCATTATCCGCAACATGCATTGCAATTCTTGGCTTTGCTCAACCTGATCGAAAATATGTAAAATTTGTCAGGGCGTGGCGTATTTTAGAGATCGCCGCTCTTCGCTATCGATACCGTCAAATTGATATAAAAGAATTATTGGAGGCCGTTGAGCGCGGTGAAAAAGTGATTACGGACTTTGAGAATGAAATTTCGGTTAAGCCATCTCAAAAATCAACTTCACATTCCTAACACGTCGCTCAAAGGGACGCTCCGCTTCGCTGCGCGCTCCTTAGCTTGGCGTTAGGCGCAAACCATGAGCATTGAAACGACACGCCCGCCATTTTCAATAAGGTGTACAACTTTTTGGGGTTGGACCATCCTAATTTTTTTGGTGTTCTCATTCTTTAATTATCGTGAACCCATCCCACTAAGTCCTAGTGTCCTTATCATATTTTGCATCACTAGTATTGCATTAGCAGTGCCGGGAGTACTACAAGTTATAAAACTCCGTAGCAATAAAGAGTCGAAAATAACAACTTTCCTATCATCCTTGGTTGGAGGGCTTGGGCTTATCGTGCTGCTAGAACTCAAAAGGCGTGGCATATTCGTATGGAACAAGTCTTACGTTACAGTTCCTATAATACTATTCGCGTTTTTGACTTATGCCGGTTGTTATGTTGCAGAAAGCAAACATTTCGTTCGCATATATTTCGCTCTGGACGGATTTCACTATGTACGCGCCTAACTGGGCGTTCCAGCGGACTCCGCTACGCTCCGCCGCTGAACCGGATCGTTCGTCGGCGCTGCGCGCCGACGAACGGGGCGCGAGTTGAGCCCACTTCGGGGCGACTTCGTCGTCCCGTACTCACGTCCCCGCCGCCCATCACCGCCAGAGAAACTCCAACGGTTCTCGGCAGGGCGGCGGGTCCGCTCCGTGCGGGATGACGCTCAACTCGCGCCCCGTTCGCATTCCACGACAGCGAAGAAATCGATCCTCATATACTCACGCGCATCGCCAAACATACAGGCCTGTCGCCAGAAAACCTATAAAGTCATGCAAACAGCCACCGCCAGCGAAGGTTACTCCTCGAAAACGAGGATCGCGTGATGATCCTTCAGTAGGCTAATACCGTCATCCTGGTTGTTGCAGATGGTGCTGGCGGTCTGTCAGGTGGCGCTGAGACTGCGGAAGTGGCTCTAAATATCCTTGTATATCGTGTATCGTAGTTGGACTGGCTTTTCCAGCCGGCTGATTGCGTCGCGACTCTACATGAAATGGATCGCAAGATCTTGCGGCATCAGTCGGCGGGCCAGACGACCGTGGTTAGTGATTGAGTTTTTCGCTGATCCATTTCAGGGCTGCCCCACCACCAAGCGCATTCTCTCAGTGTCGGACGCCCTGCCATTCGTTCTGTCGCGGCATCTGCAAATGCCAACCACGTTCTCGTAGATTTCGTAACACGTCCGCCACATCTTCCTGCGCCAACCTGCGTCCTGGAAACAGATCCAGGTCCATGACGTGAACCAGTTCACCCAGCAGTTTCAGCAAAGCATCAGGGACGCGGGAAATATCCTCCTTGACGGTTAGATAGAGATAACTATCCTGTTTCCTAAGGCTTTTATAAATAACGCACTGCATAGACGCCTCTCCAAGCGGAAGGTTGGGAAACGACGGGGTATAATGGGAAATTAACCCAGGCTAACGGACGGTACCCCATGACTACGATCAACGAGCTATTGCAAGGCTTCCAGCGCTTTCGCGTCAAGAGTTTCGAGCCCAACCGGGGATTATTCAACCGCTTGGCAATGCAAGGACAAACACCGCGCACGCTGTTGATCGGATGTAGCGACTCCCGGGTGGACCCCGCCATTCTGACCGATTCCGCGCCCGGCGACTTGTTCGTGGTGCGGAACGTCGCCAATCTGATTCCACCCTGCGAAACTGGCGGCCGCTACCACGGGACCAGCGCCGCTGTGGAATTCGCCGTCTGCAACCTCAAGGTCGACTGTATCATCGTGTTGGGGCATTCGCGCTGTGGCGGCATCCGCGCGCTGCTGGAGGGTTATGGCGAGAACGACGAGGGCGAGGGCTTCATCGCGCCATGGGTGAAAATCGCCGCATCGGCCCGCGACGAGGTGCTACGACGCTGGCCGGACGCCAGCAAGGAGTTCAAGCAGCGGGCCTGCGAGCGGGCCGGTATCCGCGCTTCACTGACCAACCTGATGACCTTCCCGTTCATCCGCCAACGGGTCGAGCGGGGCGAATTGAATCTGTATGGTTGGTACTACGACCTGGAAAACGGCGAACTGATGCAGTACGACCCCGAGAAAGATCGGTTTTACGACCTGTATTTTGGCTCGATGCCGACGGATGCCGCTTGAGCACGCCCTAACCGTTCAATTCTTGCGATGCGATGCCGTCGGTCTCTTTGCCTTCCAGGATTCCAGCACTGAATCACCCACCGACCGTTTCGGTCGAGTACATCGACCAGCTTGCGCGCCGCGCTGCGAGACGCCAATACCCACCATTAACCTTACTTCGATGCAACGGACTTTCGCATGAATTCAATGACTGCCCTCCCCATCCGCCGCGCCCTCATCAGCGTTTCCGACAAGACCGGCATCGTAGATTTCGCCCGCGCCCTAATCGAACGAGGCGTGGAGATTCTTTCCACCGGCGGCACCGCCAAGCTGTTATCCAATAATGGCCTCCCCGTCATCGAAGCCGCTGATTACACCGGTTTTCCCGAAATGATGGACGGTCGCCTCAAGACCCTGCATCCCAAGATTCATGGTGGCCTGCTGGGGCGGCGTGGCGAAGACGACGGGGCCATGGTCGAGCACGGCATTCCACCCATCGACCTGCTGGTGGTGAATCTCTATCCGTTCGAGGCCACGGTCGCCAAGCCGAATTGCGCCTTGGCGGACGCGATTGAAAACATCGACATCGGCGGGCCGGCGATGCTGCGCGCGGCGGCCAAGAATCATGCGGCGGTGACCGTGGTGGTGGACGCTGGCGACTATCAGAGGGTTCTGGCCGAGATGGCTGATAATGCGGGGGTCGTGAGTGCCGCCACCCGCTTTGATCTGGCGGTCAAAGTGTTCGAGCACACCGGCCACTACGACGGTGCTATCGCCAATTATCTGGGGTCCATCCAGGCCGAGGGCGAGCGCGACCCGTTCCCGCGCACTTACAGCACCCAGTTCCGCAAGGCCCAGGCGATGCGCTACGGCGAAAATCCGCATCAGGGCGCGGCGTTCTACGTCGAGCCGAAACCGGCGGAAGCCTGCATTGCCACTGCTCGCCAGTTGCAGGGTAAGGAGTTGTCTTACAACAACGTCGCCGATACCGACGCCGCATTGGAATGCGTCAAGGGCTTCGATGCTCCGGCTTGCGTGATCGTCAAACACGCCAATCCCTGTGGCGTGGCCATCGGCGCGAGTATTCTGGAGGCTTACGACCGGGCCTATAAAACCGATCCGACCTCGGCCTTCGGCGGCATCATCGCCTTCAACCGGCCATTGGATGGCGCGACCGCCAAGGCCATTGTGGATCGGCAGTTCGTCGAGGTCATCATCGCCCCGGAAGTCACGCCGGAGGCGTTGGCCGCGACCGCCAGCAAGCAGAACGTGCGAGTGCTGGCCTGTGGTCATTGGGGTGCCGAACGCGCACCGGGTTGGGACTACAAGCGGGTCACCGGCGGCCTGCTGGTACAAGACCGCGATTTGGGCCGAGTCACTCGGTCGGAATTGAAAGTGGTGACCAAACGGCAGCCGACCGACCAGGAAATGATCGACCTGCTGTTCGCTTGGCAGGTGGTGAAATTCGTCAAATCCAACGCCATCGTTTACGGCAAGGACGGCATGATTCTTGGGGTCGGCGCTGGGCAAATGAGCCGGGTGTTCTCGGCGAACATCGCCATCATGAAAGCGCGAGAGGAAAAACTGGACCTGAAAGGCGCGGCGATGGCGTCCGACGCCTTTTTCCCGTTCCGCGACGGCATCGACCTCGCCGCCGAGCAGGGCATCACCGCCGTCATCGAGCCGGGCGGCTCCATGCGCGATGCCGAGGTGATCGCCGCCGCCGACGAGCACGGCATGGCGATGGTATTCACTGGAATGCGGCATTTCCGGCACTGACCTTTAGGGAAAGGCGAACGCGATGAACATCCTGATCGTCGGCGGCGGTGGCCGCGAACACGCCCTAGCCTGGAAAGTGGCGCAATCCAGCCGGGTGAGCAACGTCTACGTCGCGCCGGGCAACGCTGGCACCGCTCGCGAACCCAAGGTCACCAATATCGCCATCACCGCCGACGATCCGCCGGATTTGCTCAAATTCGCCCAAGGTCATCAGGTGGACTTGACTATCATTGGTCCCGAGGTGCCGCTGGTGCTGGGGATCACCGACCTGTTCACCAACGCGGGCCTGCGCTGTTTCGGGCCGAGCCAGGCGGCGGCGCAACTGGAAGGCTCCAAAGCCTTCGCCAAGGATTTTCTGGCTCGCCATCGTATCCCGACCGCCCGTTACCAGAGTTTCACCGACCCCGACGCGGCGGAAGCCTACATCCGCGAGATGGGCGCTCCCGTCGTGGTCAAGGCCGACGGACTGGCGGCTGGCAAAGGCGTCATCCTGGCCCAGAGCGAGGAAGAAGCCATCGCTGCGGTTCGCGGCATGTTGAGCGGCAAAGATTTCGGCGTGGCAGGTCACCGGGTGGTGGTGGAGGAATTTCTGCACGGCGAGGAAGCCAGCTTCATCGTCATGACCGACGGCGAGCACATTCTGCCGTTCGCGTCCTCGCAAGACCACAAGGCGCGCGACAATGGCGACCGAGGTCCCAATACCGGTGGCATGGGTGCGTATTCCCCCGCGCCCGTGGTGACGCCGGAATTACAGGACCGGATCATGGCCGATGTCATCGAGCCGACGGTGCGCGGCATGGCGGCGGAAGGTTGCCGCTACGTCGGTTTTCTCTACGCTGGCTTGATGATCACCGCCGACGGTCCCAAGGTGCTGGAATACAACTGTCGGTTGGGCGACCCCGAAACTCAGCCACTGATCATGCGCTTGCGTTCCGATCTGGTGGAATTGTGCAAGGCGGCGCTGGACGGGCGGTTGCACGAGGTCAGAGCGGACTGGGACTCGCGCGCCGCGCTGGGTGTGGTGATGACCGCCAACGGCTATCCGGGCCGCTACCGCCAAGGCGATGTCATCACGGGCCTGCCGACGCACGACGAGGAACTTGGCGACGATGTGAAGCTATTTCACGCTGGAACGCGGGAAGCCAAGGATGGTCATATCGTCACCCATGGCGGGCGGGTACTGTGCGCCACCGCTCTGGGGAGTACGGTCGCCGAGGCCCAGAATCTGGCTTACAACCTGGTCAAGCGGGTGCGCTGGGACGGCGTCCATTACCGAACTGATATCGGCTATCGGGCCATCACGCGGGAACGAGGGGAACCATCATGACTGCCGCCATTGCACCTTCCGCATCCAAACCCCTGGAACTGGTCTGCCCCGCCGGCAATTTGCCATCGTTGAAGACCGCCGTGGATCATGGGGCCGATTCGGTTTATATCGGCTTTCGCGACGACACCAACGCCCGCCATTTTCCCGGCTTGAATTTCGACGCCAAAACCGCCGCCCAAGGCGTGCAGTACGCCCATGCCAAGGGCCGGCGGGTGTTCGTCGCGCTCAACACCTTTCCCCAACCCAGCGGTTGGGAACGTTGGCAGCGGGCGGTGGATCAGGCGGCGGAACTGGGCGTGAACGCGGTGATCGCCGCCGACATCAGCGTGCTGGATTACGCCCACCGCCGGCACCCCAACCTGCCACTGCATCTGTCGGTGCAAGGTTCCGCCACCAATTACGAAGCCATCCGTTTCTATCACGAGCAGTTCGGCATTCGGCGCGTGGTGTTGCCACGCGTCCTGTCGTTGCCGCAGGTGAAGCACGTTTTGGAAAACAGCCCGGTCGGCATCGAGATCTTCGGTTTCGGTGGCCTGTGCATCATGGTGGAAGGGCGTTGCCTGCTGTCGTCCTATGTCACTGGCGAATCACCGAACATGTGCGGGGTCTGTTCGCCGGCCAAGGCGGTGCGCTGGGAGGAGACGCCACGTGGGTTGGAGACCCGGCTGGGGGGGTTGTTGATCGACCGTTACACGCCGGGTGAACCGGCGGGCTATCCGACCTTGTGCAAGGGCCGGTTCGAGGTGGCCGATCAGACCTATTACGCCATCGAGGAGCCGACCAGCCTCAACACGCTCGAACTGTTGCCGGAGTTGCAGCAAATGGGCATCGCCGCCATCAAGATCGAGGGCCGCCAGCGCAGTCCGGCTTATGTAACCCAGGTCACCAAGGTCTGGCGGGCCGCGATTGACGCCTGCTGGCGCAATCCCGCCGCCTATACGCCGAAACTGGAATGGCAGCGGGAGCTGGGCAAGGTGTCGGAAGGTCATCAGACCACCTTGGGTGCTTATCACCGGACCTGGCAATGAGAACGGCGACCATGACCGAACAACAACCGAAGCTGGCGCTGGGACCGGTACTGTACTACTGGCCGAAGGAAAAGCTGCTCGATTTTTACGGGCGGATAAGCACCGCGCCGGTGGATATCGTTTATCTCGGCGAGATGGTTTGCTCCAAGCGCCGCGCTTTCAATACCGAAGAATGGTTGGAACTGGCGGAACGCTTGACCGCCGCTGGCAAGGAGGTGGTGCTGTCCACCATGGCGCTGCTGGAGGCGGAATCGGAATTGTTGACTCTGCGCCGGCTGTGCGAGAACGACCGCTTTACCGTGGAAGCCAACGACATGGGGGCGGTGCGGCTGCTGTCCGAGCGGAAAACGCCATTCGTGCTGGGAACCGGCATTAACGTCTACAGCGACCGAACGCTGAGTCTCCTGGCTGGGCTCGGCGCCAAACGTTGGGTGATGCCGGTGGAGTTGTCGCGGCAAACACTGGCTTCGATCCAGGCCGGACGGCCCGCGGGCGTGGAAACCGAAGTGTTCGTGTATGGTCGTCTTCCGCTGGCCTATTCCGCCCGCTGTTTCACCGCGCGGCACCACAATTTGCCCAAGGACGATTGTCAGTATCGCTGTCTCGATTACCCGGAAGGACTGACCTTGAGTACCCGCGAGGGGCAAGCGTTTCTGGCGATCAACGGTATTCAGACTCAATCGGCCCAGACCTGCAATCTGCTGCCGGAATTGGCGGAACTACAGGAAGTGAAGGTGGATGTACTGCGCATCAGCCCGCAGGCCGAGGGGACGGAAACGGTGATCGAGGCATTCGCCGCCTGTCTGCGCGGGGAACGCGATCCGGTTGAAACGGCGCGGGCGCTCAATGCCAATTTGCCACATGGCGCTTGTGATGGGTATTGGCAGGGTCAGCCGGGATTGAGGCAGATGGTGGAGGTAATGTAGAGAGTAAGTGATTAAGGCTGTCAGGAATTTGAAGAAACATGGCGTCAGCTTTTCGGAGGCGTCAACCATTTTTTGCGACCCGCTGGAATTAACTATCTCGGACCCAAACCATTCGTCAGGAGAGCATCGCTTTCTCAGTATCGGTCGATCAAACTCCGGTAGGTTGCTGGTAGTCTCCTACACAGAGAGTTACCAAAATCAAATTCGTATTTAAACCCATCGATCAAAAAAAGGTCTTCGCAAAACGAAGACCTTTTTTGTTTTCACCCACTTCCGCTAAGGCGAGCGAGGATGATGATCAAGCCGATTCCGTAGCCGGTTCGCCTTCGTCCGTGTCGTTCTCGTCTTTGGGTGCCTCGACGTCGATCCGCATCCGATAGAAGCTGCGGAACACGAACACCAGATTGACGACCAGGAACAAGGCCGCCATGTTCAACGCCAAGATTTGCTGGCCTTGGGCTGCAAGTCCGACCGCCATTTCGACCGCAAGCAGGCCGAACAGGGTAGTGAACTTGATGATCGGATTCATCGCCACCGAGGAGGTATCCTTGAACGGATCGCCCACGGTGTCGCCCACCACGGCGGCGGCATGCAAATCAGTGCCTTTGGCGCGCAACTCGGTTTCCACGATCTTCTTGGCGTTGTCCCAGGCGCCGCCCGCATTGGCCATGAACACCGCCTGATACAGTCCGATGATCGCCAGCGAGATCAGGTAACCGATGAAGAAAAACGGCTCGATGAAGGCGCACGCCAGCGTGCCGAAGAACACCGCCAGGAAGATGTTGAACATGCCCTTCTGCGCGTAGATCGTGCAAATCTCCACTACTTTCTTGCTATCCGCGACGGACGCCTTGGTCGCGCCGTCGAGCTTCATGTGCCCCTTGATGAACTCCACCGCGCGATAGGCACCAGTGGATACCGCCTGAGTGGACGCACCGGAGAACCAGAAGATGGTGGCGCCACCGGAGATCAGGCCAAGCAAGAACGGCGGATAGAGTAGCGACAGCTTGTCGAGATTTTCGGTCAGGCCGCCGGTCAGCAGCATCACGATCGAGAACACCATGGTTGCTGCGCCCACCACGGCGGTGCCGATCAGCACTGGCTTGGCGGTGGCCTTGAAGGTGTTGCCGGCGCCATCGTTTTCTTCCAGCAAATCCTTGGCAACGTCAAAATCCGGTTTGAAGCCAAAATCGCGCTTCACCTCCGCCTCGATGCCAGGCAGTTGCTCGATGGTGGACAGTTCGTACACCGATTGGGCGTTGTCGGTCACTGGACCGTAGCTATCCACCGCGATGGTGACCGGCCCCATGCCGAGGAAACCAAACGCCACCAGGCCAAACGAGAACACGGCGGCCATGATAACGGCCTTGGCCGGGTCTGGGTTGATGACCGCCGCCAGATCGTATTGCGACACGATATACGCACCGGACATCAAACCGACGATCACCACGCCCATCCAGAAGGCGGAAAAATTGCCAGCGGTGAGACCAGCCAGGATGTTCAAGCTGGCGCCGCCCTCGCGCGAAGCGGTCACGACCTCACGGACGTGGCCAGAACGAACCGAGGTGAATACTTTGACTACTTCGGGGATGATCGCGCCAGCCAGCGTGCCAAAGGTGATGATCAACGACAGTTGCCACCATAGATTGCCGTACACCCGGCCACCAATGGCGATGTCGCCGATCAACAGGTACGAGACTATAAAGGTCAGAACCAGCGACACGCCGGAGGTGATCCACACCAGCGAGGTCAGCGGCGCTTCGAAATCGAAGCGGTCCTGGTCACCGTAGCGGCGCTTGGCGAACGTTTCGTTGACCATGTAGGAGGCGCCGGAGGCGATGATCATCATGACGCGCATGACGAAAATCCACACCAGCAACTGCACCTGCACGGCGGCTTCGGGCACGGCCAGCATGATGAAGCTGATCAGCGCCACGCCGGTCACGCCGTAGGTCTCGAAACCGTCGGCGGTCGGACCGACCGAATCCCCGGCGTTGTCGCCCGCGCAATCGGCGATCACGCCGGGGTTGCGGGCATCGTCCTCCTTGACTTTGAACACGATCTTCATCAGGTCAGAGCCGATGTCGGCGATCTTGGTGAAGATGCCGCCAGCGATGCGCAACGCGGCGGCACCGAGCGATTCGCCGATGGCGAACCCGATGAAGCACTTGCCGGCCAGCGCGGGCGAGACGAACAACAGAATGGCCAGCATGATCAGCAGTTCGGTGGAAATCAACAACATGCCGATGGAGATACCGGACTGGAGCGGAATCGCGTAGACCGGATAGGCTTTGCCTTGCAGCGCGGCGAACGCGGTCCGGCTATTAGCCAACGTGTTGATGCGAATGCCGAACCACGCGACACCCAGCGAACCGGCAATGCCGATCAGCGAAAAAGCGAGAATCAACAATACTTCGGAGACGTTCATGTGCTGGACTCCGCCGAAGTAGGCGACCATGATGACCGCGATGAACGCCTCCAGGATCAGCAAAAACTTGCCCTGCGTGAGCATGTAGGTCTTGCAGGTTTCGTAGATCAGCTCGCTGACCTCGGCCATCGAGCGGTGCGTCGGCAAGCGGCGGATTTGGCGGTAGATGACCGCGCCGAAGATCAGTCCGCCGACGCAGACCAACAGGCCCCAAGACAGCAGGGTCCAGCCCGAGACGACGCCGAGAAACTTAGCGAGTGAGGTATCGCCGAGGCTGGGCAGTACCAGATTGGCTTCGCTGACGTGAGTTGGTCCGGCGAACGCCGGGAGTGCGCTCGATCCGAGCGCCAGCAGCATCAGCAACAACAGATAGCGGGCCATGCCCTGACACCTTACGCGGGTGAGGGCCGAGCTTACGAGTATCATGAATTGTACTCCAAGGGTGACTGGAGAATCCGTCAAGGGCGGAGCCTTCATCCGCCACCGCCTGGGAGCAGGCGGCATGGCGTTCGCTAGCAATTACCATGCCTGATTATCTAATTTTATAAGATATTGTAATAAAAAGGTTTTTTTTGACTGTAACGGTCCACTGTACGGGTCGTCACAATGTGGGCGGGGAGGATTGTCAGTAACGGGACAGGGGAAACGCAGGTCACTCATTCCTGCTCACGAGTGCAGCGTCTGGGGTGGGGGATTGCGGGATTGCGGGATTGCGGGATTGCGGTCTTTGCGGCGGGCGCGCTGGCTTTGGGCGTGGAGCCGCCGCATCCCTTCGGCGCGAAACCGTTCCCGCATCGGCTCGTCGGTTCGCCAGTTTCAGACGGTGCGTCCGCTCAACCGCTCGTAAGCGCCCATCAGCCCGCTGGCGGCGCGCAACAACGACGGCAACGGCCTGCCAATCGTCTCCGGATCCATGCCATCCAGCAGGTTTTTCAATTCCAGCCCCAAGGCGGTATCGCCTTCCATCACCACCTGGCGATTGAAAAACAGCGTGTCGGAATCCTCGCGCCGGGTGGCCAGCGCCAGGAAATCGTAGATCGTGCCACTGATGGTCAAATCCGGTTTTTGCCCCGCTTCAACCGGGATAAAACCAGCGGAACCCGCGTAGCGGAAATGGTATTCCACCTTGGCGTCGCGCACCTTGATCGCCAGCACCCGGTTGCGCAGAAACTCAAACTCGTCGCCCTGCCGAATTCGACCAGCGAACAGGACATTCAACGCCGTGGTCAGAATGGTCGAATGCACCGAGCCGGGAATCAGCGCGAACGGCAGCGCCAGCAAGGCGGGAAGAGCCGGGCGGGGCGGAAACAACGAATGAAAAGTGGTCTGGAAGGGGATATTCATGACCTGATTACCGCTTCAGCGCTTCATCGACTCGAAAAATTCCCGGTTGGTTCGGGTGTTCTTGAGCCGCTCCAGCAGGAATTCCATGGCCTGCAACTCGTCCATCGGATGTAGCAGCTTGCGCAGAATCCACATCTTCTGCAAATCGTCCGGATCGGCCAGCAGTTCCTCGCGGCGGGTGCCGGAACGATTGATGTCGATGGCCGGAAACACCCGCTTCTCGGAAATCCGCCGATCCAGATGGATTTCCATGTTGCCGGTGCCCTTGAACTCCTCGTAAATCACATCGTCCATGCGCGAACCGGTGTCGATCAGCGTGGTGGCGATGATGGTCAGCGACCCGCCTTCCTCGATGTTGCGGGCCGCGCCGAAGAAGCGCTTGGGCTTCTGCAGGGCGTTGGCATCCACACCGCCAGTCAGCACCTTGCCCGAGGCCGGCACCACCGTGTTGTAGGCCCGCGCCAACCGGGTGATCGAATCGAGCAGGATCACCACGTCGCGCTTGTGCTCGACCAGCCGCTTGGCCTTGTCGCTGACCATTTCCGCCACTTGGGTGTGGCGGGTGGCCGGCTCGTCGAAGGTGCTGGCGATCACCTCGCCGCGCACCGACCGCTGCATTTCGGTCACCTCCTCCGGCCGTTCGTCGATCAGCAATACGATCAGATAGCACTCGGGATGATTGGCGGCGATGCTCTGGGCGATGTTCTGCAACATCATGGTCTTGCCGGCCTTGGGTGGCGACACGATCAGGCCGCGCTGGCCCTTGCCAATGGGCGCGATCAGATCGATCACCCGCGCCGTGATGTCCTCGGTGCTGCCGTTGCCGCGCTCCAGGGTCAGCCGCTCGTTAGCGTGCAACGGCGTCAGGTTCTCGAACAGCACCTTGTTCTTGGAGACTTCCGGTGGCTCGAAATTGATGTCGTTGACCTTGAGCAGGGCGAAATAGCGCTCGCCTTCCTTGGGCGGGCGAATCTTGCCGCTGACCGTGTCGCCGGTGCGCAGATTGAAGCGGCGGATTTGGCTGGGCGAGACGTAGATGTCGTCGGGACCAGCCAGGTAGGAACTGTCGGCGGAGCGTAGGAAGCCGAAACCGTCCTGCAGGATCTCCAGCACGCCATCGCCGGAAATATCCTCGCCATTTTTGGCCAACGCCTTGAGGATGGCGAAGATCACGTCCTGCTTGCGGGAGCGCGCCATGCCCTCAAGCTTCAGCTCCTGCGCGATGGCGATCAGGTCGGCGGCGGATTTTTTCTTGAGTTCGGTCAGATTCATGGAAGCAACAGGCTCGGGACGGCGGGCGCGGCGGGCGCGCGTCCGCGGAGAGGAGTGAAGGGGTGCTCCTGGGTTGGAGGCCGAACCGGACAAGGGCGGAGCAGTGCGAGGAATGATTAAGGGGAGGATAGTGGTTGCGATGCGCAGCCTACGCTAACACGGTCGCGGAACGGCGTCTACTCTGAAAGGACGCCGCTCACCGGGTTCAACGCAGGCTGCTGTCGAGAAAAGCGACCAGTTGCGATTTGGACAGGGCGCCGACCTTGGTGGCCTCGACATTGCCGTTGCGAAACAGCATCAGGGTGGGGATGCCGCGAATGCCGTACTTGGGCGGCGTGGCCTGATTTTCGTCCACGTTCAGCTTGCAAATCTTGACGCGCCCCGCGTAGTCGGCGGCGACATCGTCTAGAATCGGTGCGATCATCCGGCAGGGGCCGCACCATTCAGCCCAGTAGTCGACCAACACCGGCTGCTCGGCCTTAAGTACCTCGGTCTCAAAGGTGTCGTCGGTGACGTGTACAATTCGTTCACTCACGGATTAGATTCTCCATTTTGGCATAGCGGGAAACGGGGTTCGCCAACCAGGAATACATCGGGAAACACGGAGTTGGCCAAGCCTAATGACGGAATGACCATCGGGAAGCGGCCGCGAAAATCAGCAGCGCGCGGCGTTCGACGATGGATATTGTGGCAAAATAATCCATCGGGGCACAAATTTCTTTCAGTTCATTTCAGCCCAAACCGGGCCTTTGCGCAAGCCCCCCCATACCCTGCTCACTCGGGATCATCGCTCACTCATGCAAACCGACCATCTGACCCATGTCCCGTTTTCCTCGCTCGGCCTGACCGATTCGCTGCGGGAAAGCGTGGAGGACGCCGGCTTTGTCTATTGCACGCCGATTCAGGCCGCTACCCTGCCGCTGGCGCTCAAAGGCCAGGACATCGCTGGTCAGGCTCAGACCGGCACCGGCAAAACCGCCGCTTTTCTGCTCGCCACCTTGCATCGCCTGATGGAAACCCCGGTCGCCGAGGACGCGGTCGGTCCCTGGGCCGTCGTCATCGCGCCGACCCGCGAACTGGCGGTGCAAATCCACCGCGACGCCGAGCTGCTTGGCCGTTATACCGGCCTCAAATTCGTCGTCGTGTTCGGCGGCGCCGGCTACGACGCCCAGCGCCGCCAGCTCGAAGCCGGGGTGGACGTGCTGATCGGCACTCCAGGCCGCCTCATCGACTACTACAAACAGGGCGTCTACAGGCTCGACCATATCGAAGTGGTCGTGCTGGATGAAGCCGACCGCATGTTCGATCTCGGTTTCATCGCCGATATCCGCTATCTGCTGCGCAAGATGCCCGCGCCCGACCAGCGCATCAACATGCTGTTCTCGGCCACCTTGAGCAACCGGGTCATGGAATTGGCCTACGAGCACATGAACAATCCCCAGGTGATCCGGATCGAAGCCGAGCACGTGACCGCCGACAAGGTGCGCCAGACGCTGTACCACGTCTCCGCTCATGACAAGATCGCGCTGCTGCTGGGGGTGCTGCGCCAGCAGGAACCCAAACGCATCATGATCTTCGTCAACACCAAGAAAGCGGCGGATCGGGTCACCGGCTATCTGTTGGGTAACGGCCACGAGGCCGGCGTGCTGTCGGGCGACATTCCCCAGCACAAGCGGCTGAAACTGCTGGAAGCCTTCCAGCGTGGCGATTTGCCGATCCTGGTGGCGACCGACGTGGCGGCGCGCGGCTTGCACATTCCGGATGTCACCCACGTCATCAACTTCGACCTGCCGCAGGATCGGGAGGACTACGTGCACCGCATCGGCCGCACCGCCCGCATCGGCGCCAGCGGCGACGCCATCAGTTTCGCCTGCGAGCAATACGTTTACTCGCTGCCGGAGATCGAAGATTTCATCGGCCAGAAGATTCCGGTCCTGCCGATCACCGAGGACTTGCTGATCGAGTACAAACCGCCTCGGCGGATGGAGCGGCATCGGCCACCGCTGGCGGGTGGAGAACGCGGTCGCGGTCGCGCGCCGCACCGGCGAACGCCGCACCGGGCCTGAGCGACAGCCAGGGACAGCGTGCGATGACAGCTTCCAGACCAGGCAAGGCCAGCGTCGCTAGCGGCCATCCGCGGGTGACCGAGGCGGCTTGCGATATCCTGCGCGCGGGCGGTAACGCGTTCGACGCCGCAATCGCGGCCGGGTTCGCCGCCGCCGTGGCCGAACCAGCGCTGACCAGTCTGGGTGGCGGCGGGTTCCTGTTGGCGCGCACCGCCCAGGACCGGACCATGCTGTTCGATTTCTTCGTGGACACGCCAGGCCGGGGCCTGCCGGCCGGCCAACTGGAGCCGCACTTTCTGCCGGTAACGGTGCGCTTCCCCGCCTGCGAGCAGATTTTCAACGTCGGCCTGGGATCGGTGGCGACGCCCGGCGCGCTGCGCGGCTATTTGCACGTCCACCGACGCCTGGGCCGGCTACCCTTGCGCGAGGTGCTGGCCCCGGCCATTCACCTGGCGCGCGCGGGCGTGACGATCAACCACCGGCAAGCCTATTTTCTCGACCTGCTGACGCCGATCATGACCCTGACCGCCACGGGCCGCGCGTTGTTCGAACCAAACGGCCATTATCTGGGCGAAGGCGACGTTCATTGCAATCTCGACCTGGCGGCGTTTCTGGAGACGTTGCCCACCGAGGGCGAACGGGAGTTTTACCAGGGCGAATTGGCCCGGCGCATCGCCCAAGACATGGCTGAGGGTGGCGGGCTGCTGACCGAAACCGATCTGGCCGCTTGCCAAGTGATCGAACGCGAGCCGCTGTCGGTCCATTATCGGGGTTGTCGGCTGCTCACCAATCCGCCGCCCTCGTTCGGCGGCTCGCTGATTGCGCTGTCGTTGCGGTTGCTGGAAGCGCGGGAAGTCGCTCCGCTTGGCTTCGGGTCGCCGGCCCATCTGGCGCTGCTGATCGCCGTGATGCAGGAAGTGGATCGCCGCCGCGCCGAGGGCTATCTGAGTCCGACTGACCTCGGTCAGCCGGGTTTGGCCGAAAGCCAGGCGCGGGTACGCGTCGCTTCTGGCGGCACCACTCACGTCAGCGTGTGCGACGCCGAGGGCAACACCGCGAGCATGACCACTTCCAATGGCGAGGGGTCCGGCTATTTCGCGCCCGGCACCGGTGTCATGCTCAACAACATGATGGGCGAGGACGACCTGCATCCCGAAGGGTTCCACGTCAGCCCGCCAGGGCTGCGGGTGGCCTCGATGATGGCGCCGTCGCTGCTGTTAACCGGCGATTCGGCGAGATTGGCGCTGGGCAGCGGCGGCAGCAAGCGCATCCGCACCGCTCTGCTGCAAGTGATCGTCAATACAGTGGATTTTGGCATGAAGCCCCAAGACGCGGTCGAAGCGCCGCGCCTGCACTGGGACGGTCAGCGCACCCAAGTCGAGCCCGGCTTTGCCGACATGGCGCTGGCGGCCCTGACCGAGCGGTGGCCAGTCAACCACTGGCCGACGCACGATCTTTACTTCGGTGGCGTCCACGTAGCCGCGGCGAATGGGGAAGGCGCCGGCGATCCGCGGCGCGGCGGTTGCGCCGCGACAGTTGGCTGAACCAGCTTCAGCCGGCGCAGCAAGGTGAGAAACATGACGTTGAAAAACGACCCGCCGATTCCAGTTTGCCCAGTCCAGTTCGAAACCGAACCGACGTTGACGATTCCCTCCTGGGTACAGGGCCTGATTTTCGATTGTGATGGCACGCTGGCCGATACCATGCCCCTGCATTATGCGGCTTGGGCGGAAACTTTCGCGGCGTTCGGACAAACCTGTCCGCTGGAATTCCTAGTCCGGCACAACGGCAAGCCCACCAACGAGATCGTCGCCCAGTACAACGTTGAGTTTGACCAGACCCTGGAAGTCGAACGGTTCTGCGTGGACAAGGAACGGCGGGCGCTAGCGCGGCTCGACCAGGTACGCCCTTTGGAACCGGTGGCGGCGCTGGCGCGAAAGTATCACGGCGTTTTGCCGATGGCGGTCGTTTCGGGCGGCTCTCGCGTCAATGTGGAACGGACGCTGCGAGTCATCGGCCTGCGCGAACTGTTTTCGGTGGTGCTGACCGCCGACGACGGCTTGCCGCCCAAACCGGCGCCGGATTTGTTTTTGGAGGCGGCCCGGCGGCTGGGCGTGGAGCCCGCGCATTGTCAGGCGTTCGAGGACGCCGACGCCGGGCTGGAAGCGATTCGCCGCGCCGGAATGCGGGCCATCGATGTGCGGCCCGCACTGAGCGCGCCCGCGGTTGGTTAATCGACCGGACGTGATTTCAAGCCACGATCCCGCTCAAGCGCAATAGTGGTTCGATCTTCGGCTCCCGGCCCCGGAAGGCGACGAAGCTGGCCAGCGCCGGACGCGAACCGCCCACTTCCAGAATGTTTTCCCGAAACCGCGCGCCGGTCGCGGCGTTAAAAATCCCGGTTTCCTCGAAGGCGCTGAACGCATCCGCCGACAGCACCTCCGCCCATTTGTAGCTGTAATAACCCGCCGCGTAGCCACCCGCGAAGATGTGGGTAAAGGCGTTAGCGAAGCGGTTCCAGGCCGGCGGGATAATGACCGCCACCTGTCGGCGCACCTCGTCCAGCATCTCCAGCACCCACCCGCCGCGCGCCGGGTCATGGTCGCGATGCAACCGGAAGTCGAACAGCCCGAATTCCAGTTGCCGCGCCATCAGGATCCCGGCCTGGAAATGCTTGGCCGCCAACATGCGTTGATAGAGCTCGTCCGGCAACGGCTCGCCGGTCTGGTAATGACTCGCCAGCAGGTCCAGCGCCTCGCGCGACCAGCACCAGTTTTCCAGAAATTGGCTCGGCAATTCCACCGCGTCCCATTCCACGCCGTGAATGCCGGCCACTGGCAGATAATCCACCGTGGTCAGGAGGTGGTGCAGACCGTGGCCGAACTCGTGGAACAGCGTTAGCACTTCGCCATGCGTCAGCAGAGCCGGATCGGCACCCACCGGTGGGGTGAAATTACCCACCAGATAGGCCGCCGGCAACCGCACCGTATCGGCCAGTCGTCGTCGCGCCAGGCAACCGTCCATCCACGCCCCACCCCGCTTATGGGGACGCGCGTACAAATCCAGGTAGAACCGCCCGCGCGGCTGACCGGCCGCGTCGCCAATCTCGTAAACCCGCACGTCGGGATGCCAGACTTCCACATCGTCCAGCGGATGAATGGCGATGCCGAACAGGCGTTCCGCCACCGCGAACAATCCTGTCAGAACCCGGGGCAGCGGGAAGTAGGGCCGTAATTCTTCCTGCGACAGTTGATAGCGATGCTGGCGCAGCTTTTCCGAATAGTAGCTGATATCCCAAGTTTGCAGATCGTCCACCCCGAACCGCGCGCGGGCGAAGGTTCGCAATTCGTCCAGCTCCCGTTGCGCCTGGGGTCGGGCGCGGCGGGCGAGATCCGTGAGGAAATCCAGCACTTGGTTCGGCGAATCGGCCATCTTGGTGGCCAGCGAGTATTCAGTGTAGTCGTGAAAACCGAGTAACTGGGCCAGTTCGTGGCGCAGCGCCAGAATCCGTTCCATCACCGGCCCGTTGTCCCATTGGCCGCCATTCGGTCCCTGGTCGGAGGCACGGGTGCAATAGGCACTGTACAGCTCCCGCCGCAGGTCGCGGTCGTCGGCATAGTTCATGACCGGCAGGTAGGAGGGCAACTCCAACGTCAACAGCCAGCCATCCAGCCCACGCTGTTGCGCGGTTTGGCGAGCCAGCGCCCGCGCCGACTCGGGCAGGCCGGCCAGTTGCGTTTCGTCGGTCAGATGTTTGGTCCATGCCTGGGTGGCATCCAACACGTTTTCCGAGAATTTGGCGCTGAGTTGCGCCAGTTCCCGCTGAATATCCTTGTAACGGGTCTGCTGTTCCGGCGGCAAAGCGATGCCGGACAGGCGGAAATCGCGCAGGGCATCGGCAATGACCTTGCGCTGCGCCGGATCAAGGTGCGCGTACTCCGATCCATCGGCAATCTGTCGGTAGGCGCGATACAGGCCCTCGTGCTGGCCCAATTCGCTGTAATAGGCGCTGAGCTTGGGCAGGCAAGCGTTGTAGGCGGCGCGCAAGGCTTCGGAATCGCGAACCGAGTGCAAGTGGTTGATCGGCGACCAGGCTTTGTTCAGCCGATCCTCCAACTCCTCCAGCGGATGTGGCAGGTTGTCCCAAGTGTACACATTGTTCGCCACCAGCAGCCGCTCGAGATCGGCGCGATTTTCGGCCAGCAAGCGGTCGATGGCCGGTTCGACGTGTTCCGGCTGAATGGCGGCGTAGGAAGGCAGGTCGGCGACGGTGAGCAGCGGATTGGTCATGCCAGAATTCCAGGGTTGAATTGTCCATGAGCAGATTCAGCCCGCCTGAAGGGCGCTGACCGATCAGCCCAAATTGCGCATTGTATCGTCTGTTTCGGTTCGCTCATCATCTCTTACAGAGGATTCGTTCCGATTCATGCAAAAAACCCGCTCAATTTGGCGGGTTCAAAATGGGCCGGCCCACAAGTTTCCCCTGCAAACTCCGGCTGGGTATCTTGATCAAAAACCACAACAAACAGACACTTGTTCGTGAATGACCGATTGGCATGCTCTCTGCCTCATTGGCGGAGTTGTTCAATGCTTCTCAACCACTCTTAAATTCAAGACAACCTTGGTCAGGAGGATTTATGGCGATTAGCGAACTCAGAAAAACAATTATTCAAATTGCTCGTTCGGAGTCAGGCAATGATCCTAATTTTAGTCGAGATTACCCTAATGCAAGGAAAAATCCCACCTGTCATGATCAGTGGGGAACCGTCACCGATAACCTATGGACGACAGAGAGAGGCAAATATCTTCGATATGGCGGCAAGCATTTGCAAGAGATTATGACGGACGCGGTTCTAGAATACAATCCAAGTACTTGGGCAGATCCAACCAAGCGCCTTTACATATTACCTCCCAGAAATATCGAGTATCACGTTACCAATCTAGAGGGCGTCTTAGTAAAGGATATGCGAGTTCCCCAAGCGGGAGGACGTGGGGTTCAATGGTGTGGCATCTTTGCCACCTGGGTATTAAGGCGGGCTTTTGAACAGATTAAAGGCAAAGGCAAGGAAAGCGTTCATTGGACAACCGCAGGGGGAAAAATACAAGGGAATATTACATACGTAGCGGGCAACAAAGGAATTCAGGTTGGGGATGTCTGTTGTGAATCAGGAGCACTAAACCACCATTCCATCCCCATTGAGATTAACGAGAAAACTCTTACAATGACAACGGTTAATGGCAATTCCACGATGCAGAGCATTCTTGTTAAGAAAGGAATCAGCATGGGGATTGTGACCGGTTATTATCGACTGATTGAATGACCCCATCCCATCCATTGATAAATAATCCAGACGCGCCTTGAATAGATCGTTACTCTGTTTAACGGTCTAAAATTTGTAGACCGCTATAGCATAACACCCAGAGGCTGTACAAAAACTAATCTATTGATTTATATGGTGTTTTTATAGTACAAT
>JAVMKI010000047.1:0-19151 GCA_031732755.1 Candidatus Contendibacter sp. | reverse complement strand
TTCCTATGAATCGAAAATTATACACCATGGGAATCCCTTAATTGAGGACACGATCAAGGATCGTGCCACATGATTATTCGTTCGATGGCCATCGGCAAACGCGAGCCTCAAAGGTCGGAGAACACTGATCGGTCCCTGATGCATTGGGGTCATTGCGACCGTGGGGGGTCAACGTGGTCCGGCCTCGGTGACCTGGTAAGGCCGTGAATGCCCCATGGACACGAGTTCCACCCAGGAGCGAATGACCACATGATACTGTGCGTGAATCCCAACGCGGGGATCGACCGGCTGGTCGTCGTCCCCGGATTTCGCTTGAACACCATACAACGGCCCGAGCGCGTCCTGGCGCTGCCCGGCGGCAAGGGCTGCAACGTGGCGCGTGCCTTGCGGCGGCTGGGTGAATCGCCGGTGGTGACCGGCTGGATCGGCGGCCATGCCGGACGATTCATCGAAGAGGAGCTGCACACCGAAGGTATTGCGACGGATTTCGTGTATGCGGAGGGGGAATCACGCACCTGTGTGTCAATCCTCGATCCCCAAGGCCATACGCTGACCGAACTCTACGAGCCGGGCCTTCCGGTTCCAGGCGCGCAACTGGAAGAATTCACGCGCCGCTTTGCCGCGTCGGTTCGGCGTTATGCGGCCGTCACGTTCTCCGGCAGCCTGCCACCTGGCGTGCCGCCCGATTTCTATCGACGGATGATCGAGATCGCCCGCGCGGCGGGCGCGTTCACGGTGTTGGATAGCGGTGGCGAGGCGCTGCGTCTGGGCCTGCAAGCTCGACCGACGCTGGTGAAACCGAACGAACACGAGTTCGCGGATCTGGTGGGCAAACGGCTGGACCATCCGATGGTATACGCGCAAACCGCGATGGAATGCGCGGAACGCTATCGCACCACGGTCGTCGTTTCGCTGGGCGCGGCGGGAGCCATCGCCGCCCACGAACGCGCGGTATGGCGCGTTTGTCCGCCACCAGTGACTGTTCAAAGCACGGTAGGCTCTGGCGACAGCATGGTGGCGGGCCTCGTCCATGGATTGCTGCGCGGTTTTCCATTAACGGACGTACTCCGGTGGGGCGTCGTCGCCGGCGCCGCGAACACGCTGACTCTGGGCGCGGGAGTTTTGGCCGTTGCCGATGTGCAGCGGATGTTGCCGCGGGTAAAGGTCACGCGGGTGGAATGAGCCGGTTGCCTGGAAACCCATGGCGCGTCCGGCGCTGGGAGCGCCAACCTCTAGACCAGCACGCCGACGATGGCCCCGCACAAACAGGTGGCGAAAGTGCCCGCGAGAATGGATTTCATCCCGAGTTGGACGATCTCGGCCTTGCGCTCGGGCGCCATCGAACCCAGGCCGCCGATCATGATGCCGAGCGAACCGAAATTGGCAAAGCCGCACAGGGCGTAGATCAGGATCAGGCGCGAATGTTCGGAGAAGGCGTCGGCTTGCTTGGCGAAGTCCAGATAGGCGACGAACTCGTTGAGCACGGTCTTGGTGCCGAGCAACGCACCGCCGAGCGTGGCTTCGGCCCAAGGCAGGCCCAAACTCCAGGCCAGCGGGGCAAACAGCCAGCCCATCATCCGTTGCAAGGTCAGCGGTGCACCGGCCACCGTGGGCAGGACAGCGAGGAGCGTGTTGGCGAGGCTGACCAGGGCCACCAGCACCACCAACATGGCCAGGATGTTGAGGAACAGCAGCAACCCATCGGCGGTGCCGCGAGTGATCGCGTCCATGGCGTTGCCGGAACGCAGTCCATCGTCGAAATCGCCAGCCGTGGTTTCCTCCGCCCCCCACGGAACCATTAGCGCCGAAACGGCCAACCCCGCCGGCGCGGTGATGACCGAAGCCACCAGGATGTGGCCCAGAGCGCCCGGCACGGCGGTCGCCAGCAGCGAGGCGTACAGCACCATCACCGTCCCGGCGATGCCAGCCATGCCGACCACCATCACCGCGAACAGCTCACCCCGACTCATCCGTGCCAGATACGGTTTCACCAGTAGCGGTGCCTCGACCATGCCGACGAACACATTGGCGGCGGTCGAAAGGCCGAGCGCGCCACCAATCCCCAGCGTCCGCCGCAACAACCAGGAAAAACCGCGCACGACTTGTTGCAGGATGCCCCAGTGGAACAGCAGCGCCGACAGCGCCGACATCACCAGCACCACCGGCAGGGCTTGGAAGGCGAGGATGAAGCTGGTTCCTGGCCGGTTTTCGGCGAAGGGCGGCGGGGCGCCGCCAAGATAGCCGAAGACGAAGCTGGCGCCAGCTTGGGTGGCGGCCTGGATCGCCTCGACCACGGCGTTGAGGCCAAGCACCGCTTCGCGCACGCCGGGCACTTTCAGCAACGCCAGCGCCAGCACCACCGCCAGCGCCACGCCGGCTAGCACTGGTCGCCAGCGAATGGCGCGGTGATCCTCGCTGATCGCCCACGAAATCACCAGGATCAGCACGATACCTACAAGTCCCTGCATTGGATTTCCCCAATTCTGGCCGTCTTGGAGGCTGTATTAGAGCCACTCCCCGCTATAAATCAAGCGTGGCGGGAACCACGAAAATTCGCTCGGCGGATTTTTACGCGGCCATAATTAAACACTGCTCAAGAATAATGTTTCCAACTATACTCGAATCACTCTTTAATCCTGCGCTATCTCTCCTTGGAGGCACCCATGGCCAATCTGTTCAAACGCATTAGCGATGTGCTCACCGCCAATCTGAACGATCTGGTGGATCGGGTCGAGGACCCGGAGCGGATGATCAAACAGCTCATCCGCGAGATGGAGGAGAACGTCAACAGTGCCCGGGAAGGGGTGATCGACGCCCTGGCCAGCGAAAAGCAACTGGCCAAGGAACTGGATGGTCAGCGCCGTCAGGCCGATGACTGGTACAACCGGGCGCGGCGGGCGCTGGAAACCGGTAACGAAACGCTGGCGCGGGAGGCGCTGCTGCGCAAGAAGGAACACGACGGCATCGTCGCCAACCTGCAAGCGTCCTGGGAATCGGCCCGGCGCACCAGCGAGCGGCTCAAGGCCCAGTTGCGAGCGCTGGAAACCAAGCTGGAGGAAGCGCGGCTCAAGAAAAGCAGCTTGGTGGCGCGGCAACGGGCGGCTCAAGCGCGCGAGCAAATGGATAAGGTGACGGATCGATTCCAGGTTGGCCTCGATCTCAACAACTCGTTTGGCCGCATGGCGGACAAGGTCGGGGAGATGGAAGCGCGGATGGAAGCCCGCGCCGAGGTGTATGGCGATTACAGTCCGGCGGAACGCGAGTTTTTGCGGATGGAAGTGGATGCCGAAATCGAGGCGGAACTGGCGGTGCTTAAGAAGGAGGTGCGCAAGGAATAAATTCGGTCCGATTGGCGGTGGAATGCAATTCAGCGGAGAGGGGATGAATCGTGGAATGGGTGATTTTGGGATTTCTGGCGCTGGCATGGCTGATTTCGCCGATCATCTTGCTGATCGCGCTCATCGTCGCGCGCCGCCAAGCGCGGAATTTGCGGCAACGGCTGGCTACCCGGAGCGTCCCGGAATCATCCGATGCATTTTCACCAGTCTCCACCGCGTCGTTGCTGGGCAGCGGCGGCCGTTACGCACTGGCCGATCTGGAGAACTTGCTGCTGTTGCGGCTGGAACTGCAACGGTTGGTGAAAACCGACGATCTGCCGAAGGACCGGTATCAGGATTTGGATCGCGCCCTGGACCAGTTATGGGAGCAGCATCTGCGGCGGGGCGGCATGGCCCCGGATAGCGAGGCATGGCGGCTCCGACGCACGCTGGCCTGGAATCTGCTGGCGCAAGGCATGGACACGCCGCCGGGATTACCGCCGTGGCAACGCGCCGCCATTACCCCCGCCCCCGCCTCCGCCCCTGCTTCCACCGAGCAAGGAAAGCCAACCGCTCTCACTCCCGGCTTTTCTCCCACCGAACGAGGAGAGCCCATGGCCCCGATTCTCGACACCCCGCCCGCTGGCGGGCGAGAGAGGGTTTCTCCGGAGCTACCACCACCACCGGCGCCCGCTCCGACGCCCCGTCGCGCGCCGGAAACCGTGTGGGAGCCACCGGTTCCCGCCGCTGACTGGCGTCCCGCCGCGCCCAGCCCGCTGGAACACGCGTTGCGCGCGCTGTCCGGCTGGCCGAGGCTGATCGCGCCGTTTCTGGCGCAGAACATCGGCTGGTTCATTGGCGGATTCTGCTTCGTCGCCGGCGCGTTGTTTCTGATCGCCAACACCACGGGTTTCGTCAACGCGCTGGTGGTGTTCGCCAGCCTGCTGAGCGCCACTGTTTTCCTGATCTGGGCCGGGTATCAGTTCCGCCGCAAACGCCCGGAGCTGGTGGTCGCCAGCGGCATGTTACTGACGCTTGGCATGTTGTTGGGGCCGCTGGACTTGGCGGTTGCCGTGCGCCTGACGGGCGCCGGTGCGGACAATGGATTACTGCTGGTTTTCGGCTCGCTGATCGTGGTCGGCGCGCTGGCGACGTTTGCCTGGGCCGCGATGTTGGTGAGCGGCTTGATGGACCGGGCGCTGATGGGGCGCTATCCATGGCTGTTGACGGCGTTGGCGGCGACGCAACTGGCCGCGCCGTTGGCCATGGTCGCGCCGGGCTGGCCCGGACTGGCGGTGCTGCATGGCGTGTTGCTGGGATTGCTCGGTTACGGGTTACACGCTTTCGCCAGCGAGTGGCTGCGGCGGCTGTTCGTGGATCGGTGGCTGATCACTTACTACGCCGCTGGTCTGCTGGTGTACACGGCGGCGGTCTCTTTCGTTCACCTGACCTGGCTGTGGCCGGAACCCCTGCCGACGGGTTACGCCGGGCCGTTCCTGATGGCGCTGGGTGGGCTGCTGTTTCAAGTAGATGCCGCTTTCAAGGACTGGGCCCACAAGTACATCTTTCTATCCCGGTTCAGTTTTGGGTTGTACGGGCTGTCGGCGGTCGCGGTCGCGGTCGCGGTCCAGACCACGCCGACCGCCATCCTGACGCTGGCTATGGGCGCGGCGCTATACGGATGGGTGACCTGGCGCTATCGGACTTGGCCACCGTTGTATCTGCTGTTCGGTTGCGTGGCCGGTCTGTACGGGTACGGCATCCTGGACCGGTTACCACCAGCCTGGCATGCGCTCGCCAGCCTGCCGGGTTTGCTAGCGTTATTGGGGCTGGGCTACTGGGCGCATTCCCGGTCGCGCGCCATCGCCTTGCAATGCCTGATCGCCTTTGGGTTGTTGTTGCCCGGTTTGACAATATGGAGTCTGGTCTGGACGCCGCCGGGCTGGCTTGGCTTCGCCACCGCCGCGACGGCGACATTGCTGGCCTATGGCGCGGTGCGACTGGCGCTGGCGTTGCCGGAGGCCAACCCGCGCTGGGCCTGGGTCGATGTTGGCGTGGTGGCGCTGGCCATGGCGACGATCGCCTACGCGCCGGATTGGATTGGACTGGGCTGGGAACTGGGAACCGCTTTCGGTGGGCTGACGCTGGCGGCGTTGTGGACCGTGCTGGGTTTGCACGACCGCCGACAAGCGCCGATTAGTCGTACCGTGTTCGTCGGCGGCGCGCTGGTGAATGTGCCGCTGGCGCTGGCCTTGGGCGGGATGGCGCTGTGGCCGGCGCTGCTGGGGCGGTGGGAACCGATCCTGCTGCTGGCGCTGGCGAGCAGCGCGCTGCTACTGTGGCTAAGTCTGGGTTTGCGTCAACAGGCGCTGTTTTATGGGGTGCTGGCGGGTGTGGGCGGTGTCGGCGTGCTGGTCAAGCGCGGCTGGTTCCCCGGCCCCAGCACTGGCCTGGGCGAGTTCATGGCGGTGCTGGCGGTGTGGATATTTTTATGGTGGTTGGATCGACCCCTGCGAACCCGCCGGGCGCTACTGGCCGATGTGGAGCGTGAAGAGCCGCTTCCGCCAGCATTCGTCTCCCTGATCCGCGCGCCGCTGGAACAGGCAATGATTTTGCTGTGGGTGGTCGGACTGATTCATCTCGGCCAGCGGTTAGTCATGGGGGAGGTGGTGGGGTCATGGCCATCGACGGCGGGATTGGCAACGCTGACCGGGTTGTTGCTGATCGGCCACTTTCACCTCTTCCGCTGGGCAGCGTTGCCGATGCTGTTGGGCTTGGCGGGGCTGTCGGTCGGTCTGGACCGGGGCGGATGGACGCTGCCCTGGCTAGGCGCGGCGGCGGTGATGTATGCGTTGCTGGTCTGGCGATTGGGCATGGTGGCGCTGGCCAGTCCGTCGGTTTGGCGCGCGGTGCGGGTGCTGCATCTCACCACGCCCGGCGGCGCGGACGGTCGCCAACAAGTAGAGGCCAGTTTGCGTGACGGTGCGCTACTGGTCACGGCGGCGACCGTGGCGGCCAGTCCAACGCTGGCGTGGTCGGGCTGGCCAGTCCCGGAATTGTGGCCAGCCCTGGCGCTGAGCCTGTCATTATTCGGGCTGGCCAGTTGGGAATACCGATCCACGTCCTGGGCCTACGCGACGCTGATTACTCTGACGCTCGGTCTCTGGCTGACCGGCGACTGGCTGGCGCCCACCGCATTGTTCGGTTTGGGCCAACCATTGCTGAATGTCCTGTTGAGTCTAATTTTGGCGACAGCGGCGATCGGGCTGGAAACGGAACGCACCGCATCGCTGGCGTACTGGCGCGCCCCATTGGCAATGATAGGGGGGTTGCTGTACATCCTGGCGTTGGTGGGGGCGACGCTGGGATTTCTGGCCGCCGATCCTCGTTTACCGGCTTTGCTGGCGCTGCTGTGCATCGCTTTGTTCCCGGTGATGCACCGCGGGCCGAGCGCCGCCGCCTGGCGGGGATTGATTTTGCCCTTATTGCTGAGCGCCTTGGTGGGGAGCGTGGCGGATCGGATCGGCGGCAACGCGCGGCAGGGCGTCTGGCTGGCCATCGTCTGGGGCTACGCGCTCTGGGGTGGCGGCAATCTGCTATTGCCGCGCTGGAATCGCCGTTGGCCGGACTGGGCGGTGGACCCGGCGTGGTGGCCGCTGTTGGGCCTGGCGAGTGTGCTGAGCGGCGGAATCGTCGGCGTGCTGGCTGGCGTACTGGCGCCCGCGACACTATTGGCGGCGCTGGCGCTGTATCTGTTTCTCCTGCCGCGCAACACCGCCTGGCCTGGCCTGACCTGGCTGGCCGTGGCGATGTTGACCGCGAGTGGTCTGCTGGCCAGCGGGGCCTTGGAATGGAGTTGGTGGGGACGTGATTACAGTCTGTCCGCGACGATTCGCGGCTACGCGCTCGGACTGGCCTGGCTGAATCTGTTGTTCCTGCTGATTCCGCCGTGGCGGTGGTACGGCCAGCGGCTGGCGCTCTGGTGGCGCTGGCGACAATCCGATCTGGAACCACCACTGTTTTGGGTCCCGTTCGCGGTGCTAATCCTGCTGCTGACGCGACTGCTGTTGGTGGAGGCCGGCGGCCTGTTGTGGGATGGTGCGTTCCGGCTGGAACGGTCGACCTGGACGCTGACGGGATTGGCGACACTGCTGGCGGTGACGGCGGGCCATGCCTTTCGGTTGCGGTCGGTGCCATGGACCGCGCAGGTGCTATTGACGGCGCTGGGCGCAACGCTGTTGGCCGCCTTGCTGGATTGGGGCGTGCCGCTGGTTGGATTACCGCTGGCGGCGGCGCTGTGGAATGGCGTGTTGCTGCTGACGTGGCGCTACGGACCGCGCCGCTGGGAAATCTGGCGTTCGGCGCTGAACGGATGGTTGACCCTGTTGCCGGCGGTGAGCCTGGGTCTGTTGCCGTTGGTGGCCGACTCCCATTGGAGGATGTGCGCCATGACCCTGTTCACGTTGGCGGCGATGACGCTGGCGCGAGGTTGGTGGCAGGGGCGGCGATTCTGGTTGAACGTGGGGCTAGTGCTGACGTTGGCGGGTAGTTATACGATCTGGCTGACGGGCAGCGGGTCGCTCGACTGGACACTATGGATTGGACTGACGCCCTGGTACGCCGCCCAGACGGCGCTGCTGACGCTGGGATGCCTGGCAATTCGGCGGCGGCTGGCGGCCGGGCTCGCCACGACCGATCCAGCGGCGAACGTGGCGCGGTTCAACCGGTTTTACGACCTGGAGCAAACCATCGTCGGATGGACGCCATGGGGGTTGGCGTTGACCACCCTCTGGCTGGGATTGCATGGTTATGCCGTCACGGCGTACCTGGCCGGGCTGGGACCAGTGCCGTGGCGGTTCGGCGTTCCCGCCGACCCGCTGGCGACCAGCGCGGCGTTGCTCATGCTGGCCGGTCCGACGCTGGCGCGCGCCTGGCGGCGACCAGACGAACCCAACGGGGTTTACGCGACCGCGCTGGTGCTGGGATTGCTGGCGGTTTACGGGCGGTTGCTGGTCTTGGGCCTAACCCCCTTCACGGTCGGCGATACCGTGGCGCTGATGACGGCGGGCTATATCGCCTTCCTGCTGCATCAGTTCACCGGTTCGCCGCCGCTGTACCGGCTTGCCCTGGGGCTGCCGTTGCTGGCGCTGGCGACCGCGCCGTGGCAACTCGCCTCGGTCTGGGCCGGGGGAACCGCGCTGGCCACCGCCGTGCTCTATCTGTCGCTAGCCAGCGCGCTGCGCAATCCCTGGCCGCTGTACCTGGGGGTGCTGGCGCTGAACGGGGCGATCTATCTGTGGGCGCCGCTGTGGGCGGAGCGTTACGGCCTGTGGCAGTTCTACATCGTTCCCGCGGCGGTGTCGGTGTTGGCGCTGCTGCATCTGCACCGGCGGGAACTGCGCCCGAACGTGTTGAGCGGGGCGCGGCTGGCCGCCTTGAGCGCGCTCTACGCCGGGGCGGGGCTGGATGTGTTTCTGCGACCGGCGTTGAGCGTGTTCGTGCTGGCGCTGGGGCTGGCGTTGCTGGGCGTCGTCGTGGGTATTGCCCTGCGCATCCGTGCCTTTCTCTATGCGGGCGTGGCGTTTCTGGTGCTGAATGTCGCTGGACAACTGATCCGCTTCTATCCCGAACAGGCTTTGAGCCGGGCGCTAATCCTGCTGGGATTGGGAACGGTGATCACCGTGGGAATGGTGTTGTTCAATCTCAAGCGGGAGGCAATCCTGCGGCGGGTGCGCATCCTGCGGGCCGATCTGGCGGCATGGGAATGATCGAGAGGCAGGAGACAGGCGTTGGGTTCCGATCTCTCCGCTTATCTCCCGCCCTCTCGCAAATTCACTCCACCTTCACTGTCCCCATCGCCCCGCGCCCGAATTGCCACGGCTTGTACATATCCTCCACGTACACCGCCGGTTGCCGGTAGACGCCCGGCGTCACCGCCCGCGCCAGATAGGCCAGGGTGAATTTCCGCTCGCCGCCCGCGTCGAAATCCAGCGCCGCCACGAAACGGTCATCGCGGAATTCGGTGTGCAGGGTTTCGGTCAATTCCGACAACCAGGCGATCTCGGCGGTCGAGGTATTGTGCGCCAGCCGGGCGTTCTCGATTTCCAACCCCGCCGGCAACAAATCCACCACCAGCGCCTGCTGCTCCTCGCGGCCTTGCGCCTCGCCGGTGATCACCACCACCAGTAGATCGTTCTGGCGAATCTGGGTCGGGTCCACTTCCTTGCCGGCGCGGGTGTAATAGCGGCGGCTGACGGTGAAACCTTCCTGCGCCGGTGGCTGCGGCGCGACGGGCACGCCGCTCAGGTTCAGGGTGTACCAGGCCGGTTGCGCGCCCTGATTGGCGACGGTCAATCCCTTGGTCCGTTGCGCCGCCGTGGGCGTCAGATAGAACGGATCGGTGGTCGTCGTCTGACCGTCCACCGCCAACCGGAGTTGGCCTGGCTGTTGCAACAGCGCCCGCGCCGCCAGCAACAGCCAGGCTTGTTCCTGAGTGCTGGCGTAGCGACGCTGGTTGAAGGTGGTGGCGACCTCTTCCGCCAGTGGCGGAAGCCGTTCCGGCATCAGCCCAGATTCGGCCAACAGCGTCAGCAACGCCGCTCGGTCGCGCAGCGGGCTGCCATAGTCGCGCACCGCGGTGTCCCGGCCCGGCCGGTTCAACGCGGCGGCGAACGCTTCCTTGGCCCGGCCCAGCTCGCCATAACGGGCCAGCGCCGCGCCCAATTGCGCCTGCGCCAGCGCGCTGGGCAACTTTTGCAGATGGTTGTCGTGTAGATAGCGCAAATCGCCGATGGCCGCCTGCTGCACCCGCGCCAGCACGTACAAGGCATAGGCCCGCCAACCGAGTTGCGCTTCCTCGAAGCTTTCCTGATTCAACTGCTCCTGCAAATACTTCAACCCATGCTGGTAGGCCGACTCCGGCACCAGATACCGTTCCTGTCGGGCGCGGACCAGGAAATCCATGGCGTAGGCCGACAGCCAGTTTTCCACGTTGCTGTCGGGACTCCACAGCCCGAAACCGCCGCCAGCGTCCTGCAAGGTCAAAATGCGCTGAATCGCTTCCTGCACCCGCGCGCGCAAGCCGGCTTCGGTCGCGTTCTGGCCGACCCAGACCTCGGCGACCTGATTGAAGTACAGCAGGGGTAGCGCGCGGCTGGTGGTCTGTTCCAGACAGCCATAGGGATAGCGATCCAGTTCCGCCAGCAGTTCGGGCACATTGAGGTTGGGCCGGCTGCTAAAGCTCAACCGGGCCTGGCCGGTGCCGGGCAGATAGTCCCGCAACAGCTCGTCGTTGACTGGTAGCGACTCGCTGGGGTTCAGGCGTTTCGCGGTGCGGGTGGTGGTCACTGCTTGGGCCGGACGCACGCCGATCTCGGATTCACGCACCAGTTGGAAACCGTTGGGTCCGTCCAGATGCAAACGCACCTGACCGACGCCGGGTTGCAACCCGCGCAGGGTAAAGGTTCGACTTTCCGAATTCTGCACGGCGGAATCGGTCACGGTGAGGGTGAACGCCGCTGGCTCGGTGACCGCCGCCGCGCCGTCGGCGCTCAACCGAATGTAGTACTCGCCGGGCGGGGCGCTCAGGTTCTGCACGGCCACGGTGACGCGGCTTTCGTCCTCCGGCGCCAGGAAACGCGGCAGGTAAACGCGGGCCACCAGCGGATCGCGCACCAGCGGCGCGGCCTCGGCCCGGCCCAGTCGGTTGCGATCCCAGGCCACCGCCATCAGCCGCAACTGACCGTTGAAATCGGGCAGCGCCAGCGGGATTTTCGCCTGACCGCTGGCGTCCAGCGCCACCGGCCCGGAGAACAGGGCCAGCGTCTTCACCGTGCGCACCCCGGAGCCATCCAGTTGCCGGCTGTCGGCGTCGCCGCCGACCTTGAGTTGGCCCGGTCGGCCACCGGCTTCGATCAGCTTGCCGTACAGATCGAGCAGTTGCATTCCCAGCCGGCGCTTGCCGAGAAAATAGCGCGTCGGGTCCGGGCTGGCGAAATCGGTCAATTGCAGAATGCCTTCGTCCACCGCCGCGATGGTCACATACGCCGGCTGACCAGGATCGAGGCCGGTCACCGTCACCGGCAGATCCACGGTCTGGCGCGGTTTCCACTCGGTCGGCGCGGTCAGCGCGACGTTCAGGGTGCGCGGCGCGGGGTCCAATCCGACCCAGGCGACGCCGATGGCCCGGCCTGGCCCGCGCTGGGCGGCATTGTCCGCCGGGCGGAAGGCGGTGGCGGCAACGTACACGCCCGGCCCCCACTCGGCGGGGATCGGCAGCTCCACCGTGGCTCCGTCCGCCGGGGCGGTCACGGTCTTGCTAAGCCAGAGTCGGTCGCCGACCACGTTCAACAACACCTCGCCGGCGAATGGCGCCCGAACGAAAACCTTGGCGGTCTGACCAACCTGATAACGCGGCTGATCCAGCGTCACCTTCATTTGATCCGGGGTCTCGCGGTCCTCGTTCGGACTCTCGAACCAGCCCACGGTGAAACGCACGCTGGAGGCGACGCCGTTGCTGGGGTCCATCACGTCCAACCGGTAATCACCCCATTCCGTGATGCGTTGCGCGAACGTGGCCGGTTGGCCGGCCACGACGTTGAGAGTCTGGCTGGTGACCGGCGTACCGTCGCGGATCACCAGTTTGTAGTTCCAGCGGTTGTCATCGTAGTACCAATAATACTGATGATCCTCGCGCACCAAATCGGCACGCAATCCGCTCTTCGCCAGCGGCTGACCCAGCGGATCGAGGGCGATCACGTCGAAACCCGCCTCTTGGCCGATGGGGATACCGTCATCGCCAAAGCGTGGCTTGATGCCGATGGCGAACGGTTGGGCGCGATAGGGCAGGTTCAGGCTGCGGGTCACGGGTCGGCCACCGGGCTCGAACAACGACACCCGCACCCGTGCCTGCAACGACCGGCTGGTGTCGGGGGTCTCGCTCAACGTGACTTGCGCCTGCGCCTTGCCTTGGGCGTCGGTGCCGGCCAGCGCCACCGGGAAACGTTTGGCGGTCCAACTGTCCTGCGCCAGTCCGAAGCGATAGCCGGGGAATGCCGGATAGGGGTTGGGGTCTTCGTTCAAGATCACTTCGGCCTCGGCCTTGAGGTTGGCCGCCGGCGCGCCGTACAGGAAACGGCCATTGATGTCCACCACCGCCGGCTCGCCCGGCTTCAGCACCAGTGCCGCCGTGCTCAGCTCCAGCTTCAACCGTTGCGGCACGAAATCCTCGACCTGGAAACTGACCTGACCGACCGGTTCGCCCTTGGGATCGGTATACGCCTTGACCGTCCAGGTGCCGGTGCGAGCGTTCAGCGCCAAGGGCACTTGTACATGATAGCCGCCCAGCGCTGGCTGGCCCGGTTTCGGCTGCCCGGCTTCCACTTCGTCGGGACGGAACAGCTTGAGAGTGATCGGCGCATCCGGTAGGGCATAGCCGCGACTGTCGCGGATCAGCGCCATCAGTTCCACCGTCTCACCGGGCCGGTAGACGCCGCGTTCGGTGTAGAGGAACGCATCCACCGCCCCCGGCGCGGCGCGGCCCTCGACGCCCCGGTCGCTGAGATCGAAAGCGGGTTTGGTCAAATCGAGAAAGTTGTAGTCGCCGCCGCCATAGGCCATCAACAGCGCCGGCTCGCGCCCGCCGCCGCCGCGTAGCAGACCGGGATCGAGACGGGCGTAGCCCTTGCCGTCGGTGACGACCTTGCCCAGTTCACCGTTGTTGCGGGCGTACAGCCGCACATCGACGCCCGCCAGCGGTTTGGCGGTGGCCAGCGAGCGGGCGAATACGTGCAGTCCGTCGTTACCGCGCAAGGTGAACAGACCGATGTCGGACACCACCAGCCATTGCGTGGCCCGGTTCTCATAGCTGTCCGGATCTTCCTTGACTGGCTCGGCGGTCACGATGTAGATACCCGGTTGCGGGTCACGGAGAATCTCGTTGATGGGAATGGCGGTGGTCACGTCCTGATTGCGTTCGCCGTTGATCAGGGTCAGGGCGCCTTCCCACAACAGTTCGCCGGAGTTCTTGGCGACCCGGTGGATGTCGTAGCCGTCCAGCGGATTGCTCAGGCGACGATCCAGGATTTGTTGCAACAGATTGCGGTCGTTGACGCGCAGCACCCGCACCCGTGCCTGGTCCAGGTTGACGCTGATCAGCGGCAACTGTTGACCGCTGGCCTTGGGCAACACGTAGGCGGTCCCGCGAAAACCCAGCGTTGGTTTGCGATCCTCGACCTTGGCGGTGAAATCCTGAGCGGCGCGCGTCTTTTCGCCCGTCGCCGAGGGGATGCCGGCGCGGGCCTTGATCGTGTAACTCTGGCCGTGGCGGACACCCTCGACGCACAATTGCTGGTCCTGGGCGCTGACGACCATCTGCACGACCGGTTCGATCACCAGATAATCTTCATAGTGCACTTGCCGGCCCTTGGCGAGGTCATCGGAGAACTTGAGACAGATTTTCGGGGTGGCGCTGTCGGATTCGACCTCGACGCCCTTGATCTGGAAGGCATTGGCATCGGCCAGTTCCTGATAGCGCTTGGCGATCCGGGGGTTGTCCTCCAATTCCAGTCCCTCGCGGAAGGCGGCGAGGGCCTGCTTGGGCTCCTTGGCGCGGTCGTACAGCTCGCCCAGCCGGAACAGGGCGCGGGCGCGTTCGAACGGGACGCGCGCCGCCTGATAGGCGTTCCAGGCCGCTTGTCGGGTTCGTTCCTGGGCGCGTTCCCGATCCTGATTTTGATCGGCCCGGCTTTGCCAGAATTGGCCGAGGCCCAACCACGCCCCCACCGGATCAGCGCCCGCCACGATAGCGGTTTCCTGACTGGCGATGGCGGCGGTCCAGTCCTTGCGCGCCGCCTGCTGCCCGGCCTGTTGCAACAAGGATTCCGGCGACTGACCGGCGGCGGCGCGACCGTCGCGGATCAATTGCAGATACTGAGCCGCCGCCACGGCGAGCGGCGTATCCTCGAAGGCGTGGGCGCTGGCCGATAACAGCAGCGCCAACAAGGCGAGCAAGGACAACAGGCGGGGCATGGGGAACTCCTTGCCGGCAACCGGCTGAGGAAACAATCATTTTCGCGGTGGGTTTGGTCGAGGTCGGGCGCCGGCCAACCCCCGAACCATGATTAATGATAGCCGGTTTCAGCGGGATTGACCGACGCCGGGCGCACCCGCGTCGCCACCATGGCGAAACGCGGTTTGTTGTGAAAAAATAGTATGAACTGTCTATTACACAACGCGCACCGGTTTTGATCGTGATCGATTCGGAGGGTTATCGACCAAACGTCGGCATTATCCTTTGTAATGCCGATGGACGCCTGTTCTGGGCGAAACGCATCGGCCAGCATTCCTGGCAGTTTCCCCAGGGTGGCATTCGGCGAGATGAATCGCCCGAGCAGGCCATGTTTCGCGAACTGGCCGAGGAAGTCGGCTTGCGCCCGGAACATGTCGAAGTCGTCGGCTGCACCAAGGGCTGGCTGCGCTATCGCCTCCCCAAGCGCCTGATCCGCCGCGGCAATCAGCCGACCTGCATCGGTCAGAAGCAGGTCTGGTTCCTGCTGCGGATGTTGGGCGGCGAGGAGGCAGTCTGCCTCGATTCCTCCGAACGTCCCGAATTCGATCATTGGCAATGGGTGGATTACTGGTATCCGCTGCGGGCTGTGGTGCCGTTCAAGCGCCATGTTTACTGGCGCGCCCTGTGCGAACTGGCGCCGTTGCTGTTGTTGCCACTCCGCCCGCCGAAGCGGCCAATGCCCGCCCGACGGCCCGACGCCGCGCGGCCCAACCGACCGGCTCGCCAGGGAACGGGATTCAACGGCCTTTCGGCGCCGGTTCGGACGCTGGAAGTGGCCATGGAAATGGCCACGGCGGCCATGGAAGTTGCCGTGGAGGCGACCCGCGCGGTGACCCGCGCGCCGGAGCGGGAACCGGCGCGCGCCATGGCGACGCTCAAACCCGCTCCCCTTTCGCCCCCGCGCCAGACGGAAGCTGGCCCGCACCCGGTCATTACCCGCATGGTCGTCGTGGCGCGGCGTGGTGGAATCCTCGAACCCGTAACGATGCTCGCCACGCCGGCGAGGGAAACATCGGGGGTCGCACCCGCTCTGGAGAGACCGTGCGTGCCCCATCCACCAGCGCCGCGGTCACGCCGGGTCTCCCGGCGTTGAACGTCCACCGCACCTTGACATCACCCTTGGCCGAGACCAGTTCCATGCTGGATATCCTGCGGCGCATCATTCAGGACATCAACGCCGCTCACGATCTGCACGAGGCGCTCACCCTGATCGTTACCGAGGTCAAGGCCGCCATTCATACCGACGTTTGTTCGGTGTACATGACTGACCCTGTCCGCAGCGAACACGTGCTGATGGCTACCGACGGTCTGCGGCCGGGGGCGGTTGGCAGGGTGCGGCTAAAGATCGGACAGGGCCTGGTCAGCCTGGTCGCCAGTCGCGCCGAACCGGTCAACGTGGACAATGCCCCCGCTCACCCCGCCTTCCGCTACATCGCCACGACCGGTGAAGCGCCCTTCCACGGCTTCATCGGCGTACCGATCATTCGCCGGCGCAAGGTGCTGGGCGTGCTGGCGGCGCAGCAGCGCGAACAGCGCAAATACACCGCCGACGAGGAAGCGTTCCTGGTGACGCTGGCGGCGCAACTGGCCGGTTGCATCAACCAGGCGGAAATTCGCCAGGCGTTGGATCGGCTGAGCGGCGACGTGCTGGCGGACACCCTGTTTCTGGAAGGCGTGGCCAGCGCCCGTGGTCTGGCGATTGGCGAGGCCGTGGTGGTATTTCCCGCCACCGCGCTGGACCGGGTGCCGGACAAGGACATCGACGATCCGGAAACCGAGGCTTCGCGATTCCGGCAAGCGGTGGCGGCGGAACTGGCCGAGTTGCAGCGGCTCAGCGAGCGAATGCGGTTGTTGCTGGCGGCCGGTGATCGGGCGCTGTTCGACGCCTACGCCCTGCTGCTGGGCAGCGACAGCCTGGTGAACGGCACCCTGGAACGAATTTACGCCGGCAACTGGGCGCCCGGCGCGCTGCGCGCCACCGTGCTGGAATACGCCAACATCTTCACCGAGATGGACGATCCCTACCTGCGCGAGCGCGCCGCCGACATTCTCGATCTCGGCCAGCGGTTGCTGAATCGTTTGCAGGAAGCGCAGGCGATCAACCGCCATTATCCCGACCATACGATCCTGATGGGCGACGAAATCAGCGTTTCCCAGTTGTTGGACGTGCCGCCCGAACAGCTCAAGGGGCTGGTGTCGGTGCGCGGCACCGGGGCCTCGCATGTCGCCCTGCTGGCGCGTGGCTTGGGGATACCGGCCGTGTTCGGGGTCAGCAACCTGCCACCAGGCCGATTGAACGGGCGCGAAGTGGTGGTGGATGGCTACACGGTGCGGGTGTGCATCCAGCCCAACCCGGCGCTGCGCCAGGAATACCTGAAGCTGATCGCGGACGAAGCCAGCCTGTCGCGCAACTTACAGCATCTACGTGATCTGCCGGCGGAAACCCTGGACGGTCACCGGTTGGAATTGCACGCCAATTCCGGGTTGTTCGCCGACATCGCCGCCGCCCGCGACAGCGGGGTGCGGGGCGTGGGATTGTACCGGTCGGAGCTGCATTTCTTCCTGCGCGACCGCTTTCCCGGCGAGGAGGAGCAAACCACGCTGTACAGCCGGGTGCTGCGGATGATGGAACCGCATCCGGTGGTGCTGCGCACCCTGGACATCGGCGGCGACAAACCCTTGCCGTATTTCCCCATCGATGAGCAGAACCCGTTCTTGGGCTGGCGCGGCATCCGCATCAGTCTGGATCAACCTGACCTGTTCAAGACCCAGTTGCGGGCGATGCTGCGCGCAGGAACCGCCCACCCCAATCTGGCGATCCTGTTGCCGATGATCAGCGGCATCGGTGAACTGAGCGAGGCGTTGGAGTTGTTGCGCGAGGCCCAGGCGGAACTGGCGGAAGATGGCATCGTCGTTAGGACGCCACGGGTGGGGATCATGGTGGAAGTGCCGTCGGCGGTTTATCAGATCGAGAAACTGATCCGCATGGTGGATTTTGCCTCCATCGGCAGCAACGATCTCACGCAGTATCTGCTGGCGGTGGACCGCAACAACGACCGAGTCGCCAAGTTGTACGATTCCCTGAATCCGGTGGTGCTGGCGGCGATCCGTCATGTGGTCGAGCAGGCGCGAGCCGCCGGACGGCCGATCAGCGTGTGCGGCGAGGTCGCCGGCGATCCAGCGGGCGCCCTGCTGCTGATGGCGATGGGGGTGGACAGCCTGAGCATGAACCTCGGCAGCCTGCTCAAGATCAAGTGGCTGATCCGCAGCGTTCGCTACGATGAGGCCCAAGCGCTCCTGGCCGAGGTGGTGGACCTCGACAGCGCTAACACGATCCGCGACCGCACCAACGCGTTCCTAGAGCAACGGGGGTTGAGCGGACTGTTACGGGCGGGGAAATAGGGACACGGGTTGGGGCGAAACGATACCCGCCGGCTCCAGTCCCCACCCGTCGATCCACCCGCGGCAGCGCGGGCTGGCTGGTTCCATCCGAACTTTGCCGGACCTCCTTGGCAAGGTCTCCGCCGAAGCAGACCAACCCCACGATTTCACCCGATTTTTCGCTCATCCGATTTTACCCGCACTCCATGCATCCCGTGGGCGGGCCGGACGCGTGGCGCCCACCGCGACCGGGAGACAGCGGCGGACCGGGACGATCCGACCACCGAGGAAGGTAATCATCCACCAGAAGTCACCCGTGCCGGGCAAAAATTAATGACAAACACCAATAGTCCAAGGCGGTCGACCATTCGTCTCATCAGCGGATGGTTCGCCTTCGCGCTGGCGTTGATCGCGGCATCACCCGCCGCGCTGGCAGCCGGGGATCGGGCGGTTCCGTTGCTGGGCAACCGACCGTTGCCGCCCCTGATCCACCTGCAACGCGGCCAGCCGGTCGGCCTGGTGGTCGAACTGGCCGAAGCCATCGCCGCCCGCATGAAACGCCTGGTGGAAATCCGGCCCATGGACTGGGCCGAGACCCAGCAGCGGGTGTTGAACGGGGAGGCGGACGCGCTGCCCCAGATGAACACCAATCCGGAGCGCCAGCGGGTGTTGGATTTTTCGGAATCCTTGCCGCCCTCGGAATTCGCGATCCACATTGCCCAGGAGCGCCAGCAATCCTGGCTATTGACCGGCCTCGCACTGGCACTGCTGGCGGCGTTGGGCGGGATCGCGTCGCTGGTTTGGGAAATGCGCAAGCGTCGACGAGCGGAACTCGCGCTGCGGGCGAGCGAGCGCTTAAAGTCCGATCTGTTGAATAAATTAAATGCAGCACAACGTTGCGCAAAAATCGGTAGCTGGGACTGGGATAAAGTTTGCGATACGGTGTGGTGGTCCGATGAACTCTACAGGATTTTCGAGCTTTCGCCCGATGCGTTTACGCCGAGTTTTGAGGCCAACAGCCGTTACATTCATCCAGATGACATCGGCTCCTACTACAAAGCGTTCGAAAACGCCCTGCAAAACAGTGACACGCTGGATTTCGAAGTACGGATTATTACGAACAGCGGAGTTGTAAGGCAGTGCGCTGCGAAGGGAATCATCGAACGCGATCAAGACGGCCAGCCCACGCGGATTTTCGGAACCCTCATGGACATCACCGAACGCAAGCAGGTGGAACTTGCACTACGGGCGAGCGAAATGCGATTCCAGCAACTATTCAGGGCGATGGACACCGGTTTCGCGCTGCATGAAATCATCGTCGATGAACGTGGGCTGAAGTGGACCCCATGTCCAGACAACTTTTGGTTGAATTTAAGGTAGTACCT
>JAVMKI010000046.1:0-3313 GCA_031732755.1 Candidatus Contendibacter sp. | reverse complement strand
GGCAGTCGGGATAACCGCTGTAGTCGGTCTGGGCCACGCCGGTGACCAGGTCGTGAATCCCGCGTGGATAGGCGAAAGCGGCGGCAAAGGTCAGGAAGATCAGATTGCGCCCCGGCACGAAGGTGGCGGGCAATGGGGTGCGGGCGTCCATGCCGGCGTGCACCGCGATGCCGGGGTCGGTCAGGGCGCTGCCGCCCAGGGCGGCGAAAGTGTCGATCGGCAGCACGACCTGCGGGACGCCGGCCCGGGCGGCGATCCGGGCGGCGCAGTCCAGTTCGATCCGATGGCGCTGGCCATAGTCGAAGGTGACCGCCTCGACGTTCCCGGCGCCGAACCGGTCCAGCGCCCAGTACAGGCAGGTGGTGGAATCCTGCCCGCCGGACAGAACCACGAGGGCAGGATTCATGGACGGTGCTCCTTCGTACAGGGGGCGGTCAAGATGCAGGCCATCGGGGTGCTGGCGCCGCGATTGGGGCTAGCGAGGAGTGGGGCGGGTAAACGCCGTCGCGGCGGTGGGCGAATTTAGAGCGAGGCGCTCTTGGCGTCCTTCTTGGATTTCTTTTCGGCTTTTTTCTCCTTCTGGGTTTTGGTCGGTTTCTTCTTGGTTTCTTTCTTGATGTCGGCGCCTTTGCTCATGATTTCTCTCCTCGTGCTTTCGTGTGAGTTTTGATTTCCCCGGTATTCGGTTGGACCGGGGTTCCACCGGGGCGGCGGCGCTGGAGGGGGCGGCTCCGTTTTCCGCGTCTTATGGATAAGCCGTGCCTAAAAATGATAGTACCCAGTGCCGACGGCTATTTAAACTGAAAAATTCCTTCGTCCAGCCGCGTTAACAACCGATCCATCGGCAGCGGAGGGGACAGGTAGTAGCCCTGAGCCACATCGCAACCCAGGGCGACTAACGCCTCCAGGGTTTGGCGGTTCTCGACACCTTCGGCCACTACCCGGATGTCCAGCGTGTGGCAGAGATCGATGGTGGAGCGGACGATGGCTTGATCGACCCGATCTTCGACCAGAGTCTCGATGAAAGCGCGGTCGATCTTGAGCACATTGACCGGTAGCTGTTTCAGATACTGCAATGAGCAGTAGCCCGTGCCGTAATCGTCGATGGACGATTGGATGCCGCAATCGCGCAGTTCCTTGAGGATGCGAACGATTTGTTGCGGATCGTCCATGAACAGTCGTTCGGTCAGCTCCAGCTCCAGCCGGCCGGCGGGGAATTGCGCCTCGCGGAGAATGCTCAGAATCCGGTTGGCCAAATCCGGATGCCGGAACTGTCGCGGCGACAGGTTGACCGAGACCGCCAATGGCAGATCGCGGACCTCCCGGCAGGCCTGGCCGATCACCCAATCGCCCACATCGACGATCAGCCCGGTGTCCTCAAGAAGGTCGATGAAACGATCGGGGGTTTGCAAGCCCCATTCGGGGTGCTGCCAGCGCAATACGGCTTCGACGCTGGTTACGCGCCGGCTGGACAGATCGAGCTGAGGCTGGAAATACAGCACGAATTCATTGCATTCCAAAGCCTGGTACAGCGCCGCTTCGCGATTGAGCCGTTCCAGGGTTCGCTGGTGCAGGCCGGCGGTGTGAAATTGATAGCCGACGCCACTGACCTCCTGGACCTGCGCCCGCGCCGAGCCGGCATACAGCAGCAGCGTATCGACGTCGTCGCCGTCATTCGGATACAGGGCGATGCCGCTGGCCACCTCCACCCGCACTCCCAGTTTTTCGACCGGGATCGGTTCCGCGAAGGCCCGCATGATCCGTTGGATGAAAGAGGCCACTTCGTGTTCGTCGTGGATCTCGGTGAGCACCATCGCGAAATGTGTTCCACCGAAATGCGATAAGGTATCGGGCGTTCTGAGCACCGATCGCAGCCGCTCGGCGGCCTGCTGGAGCACTTGATCGGCGATGGTTTCGCCAAACGAGGTGTTGATCTTGTGAAAACGAGGGAGGGCGATGCTGATCACCGCGCACTGGCTCTCGTTACACCGGGCCGCCGCGATCGCTTGGGCCGCCCGGTCGCGGAACAGCACCCGGTTGGGTAAACCGGTCAAGACGTCGAAGTGGGCGAAATAACTGAGTCGGGCTTCGGCGTCCCGGCGATCGGTGACGTCCTGCGCCACACCGAAAATGACATGCGCCCGGCCGTTTTCGTCATGCATCACATTGGCCGAAACGAATAAGGCGAGAACCCGGCCGCTCTCGATGCGGACGCGGATCTCGGTTTCGCTCTCCTCGGCACGGTCGCGCAGGAAAGCGGCCATGAACCGGTTCAGTAGCGGCAGATCGTCCTCAAGAACATAGCCGCGCAGTTCGCTGCCGGTCATGCCCCGCACCGTATCGATGCCCAGCAGATGGCACAATTCCACCGACAGATTGATCCAGTCGGCGTCGATTTCATAGCGCCAGTAGCCGAGTCGGGCGATACGCTGGGCCCGGGCCAGTTGCTCTTCATTCTCCAGCATCTGCTGCTCGATTCGCCGAATCCGCAGCGCGTAGCGGACCCGCTGGGCCAGCAGCGCCCAGTTGATCGGTTTGGTGATAAAGTCGGTCGCGCCGGCGTCAAACGCGATCTGCACCGCGACCACGTCGTCAAGGCTGGTCAGCATCAGGATCGGCGTGCGGCAGGTCGCAACCTCCTGACGGATCGCCCGGCAGGCATCGTAACCGTTCATCGCGGGCATCCGCACGTCCATCAGCACCGCATCGGGGCGCTGGCGCAGGTAGATCTCCACGCCTTGCCGTCCGTCGGGTGCTTCCAGCACCGAATAGCCAGCATCTTCCAGCACCCGCCGGACCATAATGCGGGTCATGTCCTCGTCATCGACGATCAGAATCCGTTCGTAATTGATTTTTTTGTCGTCAGTCATGCGTGATGTTCCCGGTCCTGCAATTGTGCGGCGGCGGCTATCGCTTCCCGACAGGATTGTTCCAGCCGGTCGATGCCCGTGGCTGGAAATGCGCCACGCTTGAGATCTTGCTCCAGGGTTGAAGCCGTGGCGTGCAGGCGCGTCGCGCCGATATCGCCTGCGGTGTTTTTCAGGCGGTGCGCCGCGTCGAGCAATGCGTCGCCGTCTTTGGTCCGATGCGCGCGTTGGGCCTGTTGCAACTGGTCGCGCGCGGTGGCCGCGAACGTGGCCAGCAGGGCGGCAAATTGCGATCCCATCAAGGCGCGCACCTCCGCCAGCTTGACCGGATCGAGGGGTGGCGTGGTTTCGGTTCCGGCGTTGGTGCCCGCTGGACTGAGCGGCGTTAGCCAGCGGGCGATGATAGCGCTGAGCGAGCGGCTACTGTAAGGCTTGACCAGGTAATC
>JAVMKI010000045.1:0-119921 GCA_031732755.1 Candidatus Contendibacter sp. | reverse complement strand
AGAGGTACTACCTTAAATTCAACCAAAAGTTGTCTGGACATGGGGTCCCACTTCATTGGTGACGTTAAAACCGCAATCACAAGAATTGGAAACAAAGCCGAACAAACCCGCCAAAACAGACATTCTCGACTAGAGGAGTATATAGAGATTTCTAATTCGGACGATTTTTCGGCACTTAAAAAACTTTGCCAGTATCTTCCATCCCTAGAAAACGAAATAGGAATTGAATATGGAAGAAGAGTTACTGAAAGCAGAAGGTTTTGGATTACGGTTTTTTTGGCTTTACTTGGAATTATAATAGGTCTTCCAGGCTTTTATGAATGGGCTGACCACGTCACGACCAATTTATTGTCATCTGTACCACAACAGCAGCCGATTAGCCCAGTCGTAACGCCTCCACTGCCACGCCAACGGTCTAATACTGCTGTCAAACCTTAATGCCAAACTCAGAAGCCTAACACGCCGACCTAGTGCCCCGCGCCACGAAGTGCCTTGGTGCCATCAAGGTTCGCGGTGTGGCGCGGGGCGCTGATCGTGGACGTTAGACGTTAGACGGGTTGATATGGAATAGTTTTTTCCAGTTGTCCCAATAAGATCAGACTGTCCTTGATGCTCTGCATTTTCTTGCTGGCGTCTTCCAAAGATTCCGCAAAGAAATTCAGCGTCCACTTTTTCCTTCGTGGGTGTATTCAAAGCAAAACTCAACTGCATTCATCAATCCACTCATGGAGATCACCATATACTTTGAGATTTATCAAGAAAGACAGTCCGGTTTAGCATCTCTACTACCACCTGAACCAACGGCACAATGGCGTTGGCGACTTCGAGGCGGTAACAATGAAATCATCGCCAGTGGCGAAAGTTACTACAACAAACAGGATTGCCTTCATACCGTTCAGTTAGTTATGAATACGAATAAGGCAACGCCAGTTCGTGAACTCTAACCGTAGCCTACCCGGCGCTGCACCCGAACTTACTTCGTAAGTCGGGTGAGCTTGGTCGTTCGTCGGCGCGAGCGCCGTCGAAACCTGCACTACAGTGACAACTGACACCGCCAAAGCCGGCTGAGCGATTAACCGTGATGAGCAATACGCCGAACGCTTCCTACGACCCGAACAGATCGACGTGGTCCACATTGAGGAGTATCTGACACCGGCGACTTGATCGTTCGCGACGGCCCTGAAAATCCGCGTGATTTCGCTGTACCGGATGGCAGCGATTGGAACGAGAGACAGAGGTTATATGGTGCTGGTGGTGGGACTCGAACCCACAAGGCCAGTCAAGGCCGCAGGATTTTAAGTCCTGTGTGTATACCATTCCACCACACCAGCACGTACACGAATCGGGTCTTGGTCGGATCGCCTCGAAAATCCTCCACCCCGAAGGGGGTTTCGAACTCCCCTTTCGCCAGCACGCCACAGCCTCTTTCCAACCCGTTCGAGTTGCGGCTCCCGTCCGACGGCGAATCGGCGATTGAGCGTTCAGAATAATCCAATCGTGTCTGGTTGGGAAGCTGGACCGAACCCCACGAATCGCGCTCGCCCTACCGGTTACCACATCGCGCGATTGGTTTGGCGGGGGACGTACCGGGTCATTTCCAGGTAACCCTGGCCACTGATCGCCCGGTTGCCGGTTCGTCCACTGACCGCGACGGCCCCTTCCCAGTAACGCACCGTCAGCCGCATTTCCTGATCGGCCACCTTCGGTGTCACTGTCAGATCGAGATTCTCGGCGAGCAACCGCCAGCCGGACGGATAGCGGTCGCCGGTACGCGGACTGACCCACTCGCCAAGCGGCTGCAATCTCACTTCGTTCCAGCGCAGCAATCGCGGCTGGCCGTCGGCCTCGACCAGGACGCCTTTGCTAAACGAGTCCATGCCACCGTCCTTGCGGCGCAGCCGGTAAAACATCAGGTCTCGCCCATCGTCCAGTTGTAACGCGAACCAGTCCCAACCGCTCTGATCCGGCCCCAGGGCGCTGGTGCTCCACTCCCGATCCAGCCAGCTCGCGCCGCTGACCGTAAAGTGTTGCCCAGCGATGCCGATCGTGCCCTGAGTCGGCAGCCGGGTGTAGGAATAGTAATAGGAGGCATTACCGGGTTCGGCGCTCTTCTGACTCAATCCCTGGTCACCCTGCGGCACGACCGGCTTACCGGCATCCAGCGTCAGATCGAGGGTAAGATCGTCTTCCCGCGCGTGGATGCGCAACGGAAAGAGGTCGGACGCCGCGCCGGCCAGCGCCCAATCTTCCAGCCAGACCCGAAACGGCGTCGCGCGGGCGCCCGCCAGCTCCAGCGCGCCCCGGCTAAAGCGTTCGAAGTGATGATGGCGGTTGGCGGCGACATCGGTCAGCGCGAAATGACCCATGTAAACCTGGTTCGCCCGCCAGGGCGAATCCGCCGGCGGCGCGGTTGGCGATAACGCGATGCGAAAGATCGTCAATTGATAACCGAATGCTCGACCCGTGGCATCGGCCAGGTTGCCGGTCACGTACCACCATTCGTTGCGGAATTCGGGATGCGGTCCGTGATCGATGGGGAATTGGAAAGGTCGGGGCCGATAGGCGCGCTGATAGCCGGTGTGATCGTCTCCGCCCAGAGCCGAACTCACGGCGACGCCGTCGACCGGCTGGGGTTGCGGGGAGCGCGGGAGCAGCAAGGCGAGCGCAAGGCCCAAGCCCAGGAGCAGCAAACCGCTCCATTGCCAAAAGCGCCGGATTTTCACGCCGATGGTCTTCCAGTCCATCCGTCGCCCTCACCGAACGACCAAGATCTTGCGCTGGGCTTTCAATTTGAAAGCGATTTCATGGCCCGGCGCGCGCCGCTACCGAAAGCCTTGCAGAATCGCCCGAGTTTCCGCCGCTACCATGCGCGGCCCCAGACTGGTCACCAGCTTGGCCGAAGCGGCGGAAGCCAACGCCCCAGCGCGTCGATGGTCCCAGCCTCGGCCCAAACCGTAAAGGAACGCTCCGGCGAACATGTCTCCCGCGCCAACCGTGTCCACGGCTTCCACCTTGACCGGATCAATATCCAACAACGTCTGGCCGTCCCAAACCAGCGCGCCCCTGGCGCCCCGAGTGATCACGAACTCTCGGCTGACGGTCTTCAGGTAAGCGACCGTGCCACTCCAATCCGCCGCGCCCGCCATGTCCCTGGCCTCGTCTTCGTTCGCGAACAACAGATCCACGCCCGCGCCGATCATCTCCAGCAACCCCGTCTTGAAATGCCGGACCATGTTGGGATCGGACAGGGAAATAGCGGTCTTGACCCCGGACTCTTCGGCAATGCGTTTGGCCGCGATGCACGCCTGACGGGCCGTATCCGAGGTCACCAAATAGCCTTCCATGTAAAAGTAGGCCGCATCGCGCAACGCCTCCCCGACCAGTTCCTTCGTGGACAACTCGCCGCTGATCCCCAGGAAGGTGCACAGGGTGCGGTCGCTGTCCGGCGTAACCAGCACCACGCACCGGCCGGTATGACCCGGTTCTCTCTCGGTATGATGATTGGTGTCCACCCCACCTTCCAGCAGATCCTTCATGTAGAAGTGGCCGAGATCGTCCCCAGCGACCTTGCAGGAATAGAAGCTGCTCCCGCCGAACTGGCGAACCGCGATCATCGAATTGGCCGCTGACCCGCCCGAACCGCGCTGGTGGGGATGCGCGGCCAGATGATCCATCATCCGTAACTGGCATTCCTCGTCCACCAGGGTCATCACCCCTTTCTCAAGGCCCAGCACTTCCAGATCAGCGGCTTCCACCGCATATTCCATATCCACCAGCGCGTTGCCGATCCCGTACACGTCGTACTTCGCCATCATGCCCCCGTTATCCAATAGTCAAAGCAACGAATGATACGTACTGGCGGTCCCATCAACCAGCAACTGACCCACGATCCTTTCCGTATCCGCCGTGGACAGCCGTCGCGATTGCCGCCCGCAACCGCTCCACGTCCGCGTCGTCATGCGTCCTCAGCGGATTTTCGTCCGCGGTCGGCGGTTCATCATATCGGAGCTGCCGCTCCAGCACCGCGACATCGGCCTCGGCGGCGTCATCGCCCCGCGCCCGACGCGCCGCGACCCGCGCCCGGCACGTATCGGGGTCGGCGGCGCAGTCGAGCAAGATGAACGGCACGCCATGCCGGTCGGCCAGCGCGCGGAACGGTTGCCGGTGCGCGCGTTTCATGAACGTGGCGTCCACCAGTACTGGACAGCCCTCGGCGAGCAACCCGTCCGCCAGATCGTACAGACGCTGATAAGTACGCGCGCTGGCTTCCGGCGTGTACAGTCCTCCGCCCAGAATGGAACCGCTATCGTCCAGCGGGCCAAGACCAAACAGCCGCTTGCGTTCCACGTCGGCGCGGATACGGATGGCGCCCGGAAATTCTTCCAGTAGTTGCCCCGTTCGGCGCGATTTACCGGAACCGGAAACGCCATGCGTGATCAATAGAAACGGCGTTGGCTCCTGGATCAGCGCCAGCGCCAGGCGCAAATAAGCACGGCACAGCCCGCGCGCGGATTCGCGGGCGGAGACGGCGATACCATTCTGGCTGGCCTGAATGGCGTTGACCTTGGCGCGCACCATCGCCCGATAGACCTGGTAATAGGACAGCAGCGCCGCGCCGGCGAAGTCGCCGCTGTACTCCAGATACGTGTTGAGAACCCGCTGGGCGAGCGGTCCAGCGCCGCGGAAGCACAGATCCATGATGAGAAAAGCCAGATCGCTGATGACGTCGATCCAACGAAAATCGTCGTTGAATTCGATGCAGTCGAAGATCGCGACTTGCCCGGCGTCGAGCAACGCCATGTTGCCCAGGTGCAAGTCGCCATGACCCTCGCGAATCCAGCCGTCGGCCTTGCGCTCGGCCAGCCGTGGCCGCAGCCGCTCGGAAGTCTTCAAGGTCCACTGCTCCACGGTGGCCAGAATCTCACGGTCGGCGGGATCGGCCAATAGTGGTCGAGTGCAGGTGAAATCGTCCAGCATCGGTTGGCGAACCCGTTCCGGCTCGCCGAACGGCGCGGCGGGGCCGGCGGCGGGAATAGCGCGGTGGAATTCGGCCAGCCGGCGGGCCAGCGCATCCAGATGGCGTGATTCCAGCCGACCAGCGGCTAACATCCGGTCCAGCAGCGCCTCTTGGGGGAAACGACGCATCCGCACCGCGTATTCGATGGCCACGCCGCCACCGCCCAGGACCGGGTTGGCCGGTTCACCGCCAATGGGTAGACAATCAAGGTAGATTTCCGAAGCCAGCCGGCTATTCAGGCGTAGTTCTTCCTCACAGTAGTATTTCCGCCGCTCCAGACTGGTAAAATCCAGAAACCCCAGATTTAGCGGTTTCTTGATTTTGTAGGCGTAGTCGCCAGCCAGCAGGACATGGGAAATATGGGTTTGCAAGTGTTCGACGGTGGCGACCGGATGTGGATAGCGTCCCGGTTGCAACAACGCCGCGATCAACGCGGTCTGATCGTAGGGTTCGTGGGTGGATGGCACGCAGCGGACTCCAGATCGGGGGAGAGAGCGGTAGGATAAGCCGGAATTATGACCACGCGCCAAACCCGTTGCCGGCGATGGCGGGTTTGGACAGGAACAGGTATGGCTAAAGTTCAATCATCGCGCAGTTCCAGAAAACGGTTGCCGCTGCTACGGTCGCTGTTCTCGCTGCTGTTCTCGTTATTGTTGGGGGGGGTGCTGCTGGGCGCGGCGGGCCTGGGCCTTTACATGCTGTATCTGGATGGAGTGATCCGTTCTGAATTCGATCAGAAGCGCTGGGCCATGCCCGCCAAGGTGTACGCCAGGCCATTGGAATTGTTCACCGGGATGCCACTGAGCGCTGACGCCTTCGCCCAGGAACTCAAGCTGTTGGGTTACCGCGACGCAAACTGTCCAGCGGAACCGGCCGCGCCACCCCCCGCGCCCGGCAAGCGGGCCCTCAAACGCAAGTCCAAGCCACCGACGCCGGAAACTTGCGTTCCACCACCTGGTGGCGGGAACGCGCCGGACAAACCGGGTAGTTACGCCCGCCAAGGCGAAGTTTTCGAGGTGATCACCCGCGACTTCAACTTCTGGGACGGCGCGGAACCGGCGCGCAAGATTCGAATGACCTTCGCTGGCGACATCCTGGTTGATATCGTCAGCCTGGACGGGCGGGAAGCGCCGGGTCTGCTACGGCTGGACCCACCCGAAATCGCCGGTATCTATCCCTCCCATTATGAGGATCGCATCCTCCTCAATGGGAAGGAATTGCCGCCGGCGCTGGTGGACACCCTGCTGGCGGTCGAGGACCGTTCGTTCTTCGAACACGCCGGCATCAACCCCAAAGGCATTTTCCGGGCCATGGTGGTCAATCTACGCGCCGGGCGCACGGTGCAGGGTGGCAGCACCCTGACCCAGCAGTTGGTGAAAAACCTGTTTCTCAGCAACGAGCGCTCCATCAAGCGCAAGATCAATGAGATCCTGATGGCGATCCTGATTGACGCCCGCTATGGCAAGGACGACATCCTGGAGGCCTACAGCAACGCCATTTATCTGGGGCAGGACGGCAGTCGGGCGATTCACGGGTTCGGCTTGGCCAGCCAGTTCTATTTCGGCAAGGCGCTGGAGGATTTGGATCTGCACCAACTGGCCCTGCTGGTGGGCATGATCAAGGGCCCCTCCCTGTACGACCCGCGCAAACATCCCGACAATGCGCTGGAACGCCGCGCCCTGGTGCTGGATGTCATGGTCGAACAGAACCTGATCAGCGCCGAGGATGCCGCCGTCGCCAAGACCATGCCACTGGACGTGACGCCCAAGGCCGCCAGTGGCATCACCGCCTATCCCGCTTTCCTGGAACTGGTGCAGCGCCAGTTGCGGCAATACTACAAGCCCGAGGATTTGGTGTCGGAAGGGCTACGGGTGTTCACCACCCTGGACCCTCGGGTACAGGCCACCGCCGAGAATACCTTGATCAATAGCTTGCCGACGCTGGAAAAGAGCCAACCCAAGGCGCGGCCGCTGCAAGGCGCGGCGGTGGTGGTCGACACCCAGACCGGCGAGGTGTTGGCGATGGTGGGCGACCGCGAGCCCAAGACGGTCGGCTTCAACCGGGCGCTCGACGCCAAACGCCTGGCCGGTTCGCTGATCAAGCCAGTCACTTATCTGACCGCGCTGGAGCAGCCGGACCGCTACACCCTGATGACTCCGCTGAACGACAGCCCGCTGGTTTATACCTCCGGTGGAAAACGCTGGGCGCCGGCCAACTACGACAAGCGTTATCATGGCCGAGTGACCCTGCGCGACGCGCTGGCCCGTTCCTACAACATCCCGGCGGTACGGGTTGGCTTGGATATGGACGTGATCAAGGTGGTGGAAATGCTCCAGCGTCTTGGATTCAGCCACCCGCTCAAACCGTACCCCTCGCTGCTGTTGGGCGCGCTGAACGCGTCGCCCTTCGAGATCACCCAGGTTTACGCCACCATCGCCAGCGGTGGTTTCCGCATTCCCTTGCGCGCCATCCGCGAAGTGACCGACGCCACTGGCAAGTCGTTGCAGCATTACGCCATGGATGTGGTCAAGGTGGTCGAACCGGGACCGGTTTATCTGGTCACCAACGGTATGCAGCAGGTGGTGAAGGCGGGCACCGCCAGCGCCATGAAGAGCAAGCTGTCGCCCGATCTCAATATCGCGGGTAAGACCGGCACAACCGACGATTACCGCGATAGCTGGTTCGCCGGTTTCAGCGGCGACCGACTGACCGTGGTCTGGTTGGGTCGCGACGATAACAAGCCGACCGGTCTGAGCGGCGCGAGTGGCGCGTTGCGGGTATGGATGGATTTGATGGCGGGGTTGAAGCTGGAACCGCTGGACACCCCACCACCCGCGGATGTCGAGGAAATTTCGGTGGAGCCACGCAGCGGTCTGCGGGTCAGCGAAGGATGCCGACGTGGTGAAGCCGTGCCGTTTCTGGTCGGCTCCGAACCGCGCGGCTCAACCTCGTGCGCGCCAGCCGCTCCACACCGGTCCAGACCCAAGCCACCCGCCGATGATGGCGATAGCGATGGTAATGGCGATGGAATGAGTAATTTCTTTCAGCGCCTGATGGAATGAAGTGGTGTCCGCCGATTCGGCATGGCGGCCAAATCGGGGAAAGGTTAAAGTGCAACCGATGATTGATTGCAATGGGGTTCGGAATCGCCGCCTGAGTCACATCCGAGCCTGGGGAGAAATGATGAAGACACTGTTTGAACCGATCAAGCCGAGTCTTGGCCTGTTGACGCTGGTGTTGGCGCTGACGGGTTGCACGACAACGCCCTTTTCGCAACAACCGGCCAGCCGGACCACGACCGCCAAGGCGCCCGTGGTGGACCGCAGTACCCGCCGCCCGCCGGGATATGCCACACGCCCGCCCGCGCCTACCGCGGATGTCGGGCAGTTACCCGAGGAGGACCCGCTCCTACCACGGGAATACGCTTCCGATCCCTACGCCGCGCCAGCGCAACCCTATCCGCCGGGCGCGGAAGGCGCGTACCGCCAGCCGGCTTATCCACCGGCCACGGACAATACCTACCGCCAGCCGGCCTATCCACCGGGCGCCGCTACCCCATATCCGCCGTCGTCGCCACCGTCTCCGACCACGTCGAACGGCTATGGCCGGCCAGCGCCGACTTATCCACCGGTGGACGAGCGGTATTCGACCAGGCCCGCGCCCGGCGCGCTGCCCGAACCACAACCGGTGGTGCCACGGACGCCGACCGCCGCGCCCAGCAAGCCGGTCCCCTTGCCGACCGCGCCCACTGCCCCGACCACGCCCCCAACACCCGCCGCGCCCAGCAAACCGGCGGTTGCATTGGCGCCACCGCCCGCCGCCGCGCCAAAGCCTGAGCCCGAGCCCGAGCCGATTCAACCCCCCGCGCGCCCATCCCCACCACCCGCCGCGCCCGCCGCGCCGCCGGCCGACTTGCCGCCGGCGGAAATCACCCGCGAAGGCAATCAGGCGGTGGCGGCGTTGCTTGAGAGCGCCGACAAGTACGTCAAGAGCAAGCAATTGGACAAAGCCGGAGCCGCCCTGGAGCGCGCGTTGCGGATCGAACCGCGCAACGCTGGCATCTGGCACGACTTGGCGCAGATCCGCTTGCATCAGGGCCAGTATCAACAGGCCGAGTCGCTGGCCAGCAAATCCAACAATCTGGCCGGTGGCAACCGGGGTTTGCAATCTCGCAACTGGAAGGTCATCGCCTTCGCCCGCAAAGCCTCCGGCAATAGCGCTGGCGCCGAGGAAGCCGAGGCGCGCGCCGCGCAGTTCGCGCACTAAAGCGGTCGCGTGTGGGACGTTGCCATGGACATGGCCGAACTGCTGGGGCCAGAGGGCCCTCTGGCCCAGCGGATTCCTGGCTTTGCCCCGCGCCTGCCTCAACAGCGGATGGCGCGAGCGGTTGACGCGACGCTGGCGGCGGGAGGCTTGCTCGTCGTCGAAGCCGGCACCGGCACCGGCAAAACCTTCGCCTATCTGGCACCCGCGTTGGTGTCGGGCGCGCGGATTCTCATCTCCACCGGCACCCGCCACTTGCAGGATCAGCTCTACCATCAGGACCTGCCGGTAGTGCGCCAGGCGCTGCGGAGCCGAGCGCGGGTGGCGCTGTTGAAGGGACGCGGTAATTATTTATGCCGGTATCGCTTGCAACTCACCGAGCAGGAGGGACGGCTCGCTTCGCGGGCACAAGTGGCTGAGTTGCAACGCATCCGCCGCTGGTCGGGCCGCACCCGACGTGGTGACATCGCCGAGATCGCCGACATTCCGGAAAGCTCGCCGCTCTGGCCGCGCGTGACCTCCACCGCCGATAACTGTCTGGGACCGGACTGTCCCCAGCTTGAAGATTGCTTCTTCGCCAAGGCGCGACTGGAAGCGCTGGCGGCGGATGTGCTGGTGATCAATCACCACCTGTTCTGCGCCGATCTGGCGCTCCGCGAAACCGGGTTCGCCGAGTTGCTGCCGGGCGCGGAGGCGATCATTTTCGACGAAGCGCACCAGTTGCCGGACATCGCCACGCATTTTTTCGGCCGCTCGCTGAGTGGCCGGCAGTTGATCGAATTGGCGCGGGATACGGAGGTGGAACAAGCGCGGGATGCCGCGGATTTTCCCGAACTGCGGTCTCGCGCCGAAGCGTTGGCAACGGTCGTGGCTGTACTGCGCGAAGCACTGGGGACGGCGGAACGCCGGGCGCTGTGGCGGGAGGTCGCCAAGTGGCCGGCGGTGCAAACAGCGGTCAGCCAATTGGCCGAAGCGCTGGATCGGCTGTGGGAGGCCTTAAAGGAAGCGGCGCAACGCGGCAAGGGTCTGGAGAGTTGCCGCCGGCGCGCCGAGGATCTGAGACAGCGGCTGACAGCGACGACCGGGGAACAGCGCCAGCCCGACGCCGTGTGCTGGTTCGAGACCCGAGGGCGGGGTTTTACCTTGAGCCTCACCCCACTCGACATCGCTCCCACGTTCCGCGCCCGGCTGGAGGCACAACCGGGCGCGTGGATTTTTACCTCGGCGACCTTGGCGGTCGGCGAAAATTTCGAGCATTTCGCCGACCGGTTGGGGCTATTCGATTACGCGGCGCTGCGCCTGGACAGCCCGTTCGATTTCGCCCGCAATACGTTGCTTTATCACCCGTCCGGCTTGCCAGACCCTGCTTCGCCCCAGTACACCACGGCGTTACTGGCGGCGGCGTTGCCGGTGCTGACCGCTAGCCAGGGACGGGCGTTTCTGTTGTTCACCAGCTACCGCGCCCTGCGCGAGGCCGAAGCGGAACTGGCGGGACGGCTGGATTATCCACTGCTGGTGCAGGGCGCGGCCCCGAAGACGGCGTTGTTGCGGGAATTTCGAGCTCTGGGCAATGCGGTGTTGCTGGGAACCGCGAGTTTCTGGGAAGGGGTAGACGTGCGCGGCGAGGCGCTGTCGTGCGTGATCATCGACCGTCTGCCATTCGCCTCGCCCGGCGATCCGGTGGTGCAAGCGCGGATTGAGTCCTTGCGCCAGCGTGGCGCGGACCCGTTTCGGGATTATCAGTTGCCCCAGGCGGTCATTGCGCTCAAGCAGGGTGTCGGCCGCCTGATCCGGGATGTGAGCGACCGGGGCGTGCTGATGCTCTGCGACCCGCGCCTGCTGACCAAATCCTATGGGCGGGCGTTTCTGGACAGCCTGCCACCGATGCCCCGCACCCGCAACCTGGAACGGGTGCGTGCATTTTTCACCGGATAGCGGTTGCCCAACGCGCTAGGCGTTCCGCACCTCGACTCGGCTCTGCCCGCCCGACTGACGTCGTACTTGAATCTGCGTCCCAACCCGTTCGGTCATGTCCTGGACATGGGAGATGACGCCGACCTTGCGGCCCTGGGCCTGCAATTTGTCCAACGCGTCCATCGCTATCCGCAGCGTGTCGGCATCGAGACTGCCGAAACCCTCGTCGATGAACAGCGATTCCACCCGCACCCGGTTGGAAGACAGCGAGGCGAGACCGAGCGCCAGCGCCAGCGAGACCAGGAAAGATTCGCCGCCGGACAGCGAATGCACCGAGCGGGGTTCATCGCCCATGTCCTGATCCACCACCATCAGGGCCAAGGTGTCCTTCACCCGCTCCAGCCGATAGCGGCGGGACAGGTCCGACAGGTGGTGGTTGGCGTAGCCGAGCAGCACGTCGAGAGTGAATTGCTGAGCGTAATTGCGGAATTTCTTGCCGTCGGAAGAACCGATCAGATGATCCATCTGGCTCCAAATTTGGGCGACGCCTTCCTGTCGGTTGATTTGTTCTTGTAGGCCCTTGGCTTTTTCGCGGCGCTCGCTGTCCTGACGCAAATGAATTTCGGCCTCTTTGGCCCGATTCTGAGCGTCCGCCAAATCGGCCTGGGTCTTTTGCCGCGCTTGCCGCACGATTTCCGCGGAATCCTGATTGGCTCGTTGCCGTTCGTGCGCTTCCCGCTGCGCTTGGCGCTCCTTCAAAATGGTTTCCGCCTGCTTAACGGCGTCCGCCAGATCCTTGAGGATCTCCCGCTCTTCTTTTAGCCAAGCGTTATCGTGGACCAGCAGGGCGCGCAGTTCGGGAATATCCAACAGTGTATCGGGATGGCGGGCATTGCATTCAACGATCCATCGCTGCAAGCTCGCCATGGCCTGTTCCGCCGCCTGTTGGCGTTTGGCGAGCACCTCCTGTTCTTGGTTCAGCGCGGTCTCGGCCCTCACCTGTTTTTGCTTGGCATTCTGCGCGGCTTCGTCCTGTTGTTGGTGTTTGCGTCGGGCGTCTTCAATCGCCTTGGCGAATTCCGCTTCTACTTCGGCGACCGGGCGTCCATCGAGTAGGGCTCGTCGCTGTTGTCGCCGGATTTGTAGATCACGGTCGATACCTTGGAACGCATCATCGGCCCCTTGGCGTTGTGCGATCTTATCCTTAACGGTTGCGGTATCACTTTTGATTTCAATTTCAAGTTCGCCGATCCGTTTCCGCCATTCTTCCGCCTCCCGGTTCTGATCGTTCCATTGGGCAACTTTTTGCCGCTGCTGTTCGTGGAACTGGACCGGATCGGCCTGCCAGAGTGGCGACCACTCGTGGCCAGAAAATGCGGCATCTAGTGCGATCAACTTCTCGCCCAATTGGCGTTCGCAGTCCGTTTTTCGTTCTTCGGCGGTTTGGGCGGTCTGCATCGCTCGATTGAAAGCGTTTTCCGCGCCGTTCAGGGCGTTCCGTGCCTTCAAATGCTGTTGCTGGGCTTGGTCGCGGGCTTCTTGAGCACCTTCTCGCTTTTTGGCGATTTTGCGGTGCGCGTTCTCCTGCTCGGTGATATCCGCCAAATCAATTCGGGCAAGCCGTTGCTGCTCGGTCAACCAGACGGAATGATCGGCGGGCGCAATCGCGGTCAATTCCGCGGCAAGTGGGTGGGCGTTCCAAGCGGCGCTATCGCGCCGCAAAGCGGCGATCAGCGATTCTTGTTCTCCGGCCAGAACGATCAAGCGCTGGCGATTTTTGTCGCGGTCAGTTTGTTGAGCGGATTCCTGAGCGACCAGCGATTCCAGAACCTTGCGGCATCCGTCCACTTCCGCCTTGAGGCCGGCCAGCATGGCGCGGGATGGCGCATCGCCGATGGCGTAGGGATGGTCGGTCGCGCCGCAGACCGGGCAGGGTGAGCCTGCTTCCAAGTTTTTCCGCAAGGTTTCGACGTTTTTAGCGCAGGCCGCTTCGGCGACTCTCAGCGATTTTTCCGCCTGTTCCAATCGGGCGGCAGTTAAGGGCTTGTCGGTATCAAACCGCTTTAGGGCGTCTTCCGCCTGCGTGACCTGCTCGCGGAGTGTGCGGCTTTCGTCCTCCAGTTTGCGCTGTTGAGTTTGGGCGGCGTCGAGCGTAGTCCAGAGTTGCTCGGCATTGGCGAGTTGATCAGCGCGGGCTTGGGTGGCCTGACGGCGTGCCGCCAAGGTTTCGGCGTCGAAGCCGGTCAACTCGGCGATGACGGCCTGCAATTGAGCCTCCGTCACGCGCAGCGCCGTTTCCGCTTGGGCACATTCGTCGGCTGCTTTATCCCGCTCCTGCCGCTTCTTTTGTGCGTCCCGCTGGCTCGAATCCGCCTTCCGTTCGGCTTCACATAGGTTGTTTTGCAGGTTGGCGGCATCGTTGAGCAGCACGTCCCAGCGCGGCCAGTCCTCCGCCAAAACGCGCAATGGCTGGTGCTTGGTCAACCAATCCTGGGCGGTTCGTAATTGCTGCGCGACCTGCTGGTATTCGGTTTTTTTGCTATCCAGCCGCGTCCGTGCCTCGGCTTCGTCCCGATGGGCCTTTTTCAAAGCTTCGGCGGCCTTCCCGTGGCCGGGAGCGAGGGCATTGATTTCGGCGTCCAGATTCCGGGCTTGATAGAGGGCATCACCGGCATCCGCACGTTGCCGTTCGGCGGTGAAAACCGCTTGCACAGCACTCGCCTTGGTCTCCTCAGCATCTTGCAAAAGGCGTTGCGCCTCGTTGCGCTGTTGCTCCACGCTTTGTACGGCTTGACGATGCTGATCGACTTCGGTGGTAACCCGGTCAAAGCCCTCCAGGATAGATCGGGCATCCTGCACTGCCTCGACTCGGTTGAAATAGGCGCGTCGGGGTGTGGCGGATTCCTGAACGGAGATGGCCCCTTGCACGGTTTCCCGCGCCTGTTGCTCAGCTTGCTTCAAGTTTTCCCAGCTTTCGTACCAGCGGATTTGTTCCTCCAGTTCGGCCTTGCGTTGCGCCAGTATCGAGGTTTCCACCTTAGCAGCCGCGAGTTGCTGTTCGAGTGCAGCGCGTTCCTCAGCGGCTAAGGCTTGATAGCCTTTGAGTTGGGCGTTCAGATTCTTAAGTGTCTGTTGTTCGGCTTTAGCTCGCTCAAAAGCGCGTTTGGAGAGCGTTTCATAGATTTTTGATCCGGTCAACGTTTGCAGCAACTCTCCTCTATCATTGTTATCAGTTTTTAAAAACGCGGCAAACTCGTTTTGAGCGAGTAATACCGCGCGAGTGAACTGATCGAATTCCAGGCCCAACCGCTTTTTGATTTCTTCCAAGACCTCGCTTTTTTTTCCGCCGATCGATTGCTCATCGGTGAGAGTTCTCAATTCCATTTCGGCATCTTGCAATTTGCCGTCGGCTTTGCCGTAGGCACGGCGCACGCTCCAGCGGGCGCGGTACTCGACGCTGTCATTGCCCACGAAATCGACTTCAGCGAAACCTTTGCCGACACCCTTGCGCAGCAAATTGCGGGGGTCTTTCGGAATGATGGTTTCGTCGCCGACATCCGGCAAGCGGCCAACGTTGGCAGCGGTCAAGCGGGGAGTATCGTTGTAAAGAGCCAGACATAGAGCATCAAGCAGGGTGCTTTTACCGGACCCGGTCGGCCCGCAAATAGCGAACAGGTTTGCGGAAGCAAGTGGTTCTTGATTGAATTGAATCTCAAATTTTTCGGCCAGCGACGCTAGGTTCTCGCCGCGAATAGCGAGGATTTTCATGGTGCCGTTTCCTCACCGTCAGCCATTAACAGTTCGGCGAAAGCCGTGAGCAATTCGGCGGACGGCTCTCGTTGAAGCTCTTGAAGGCAGAGTTCCCTGAAAATTTTGTCGGGTCGCAGCCGTTTGATTTCGTCGATGGATTGGAATGTGGTGGTGGAACCTTCTCCACGCTGTCGACTAGGCGGTTCTATACCGACCAATCGCACTGGCTTTTTTTCTAAGATCTGGTCGATTCGAGTACGCAGTGTCGGGTCGAAGGTATTCGATTGCACCCGCACTTGCAGATAGGGCCATGTATCGGAGGATGGCGAGTCGGGTAGATCGAGCGCTTTGAGCGCATCCAGCACTTCGTCAATCGGCGCGGGTTGCGCGGGTATTCGCAATAGCCTCACGGGACGCGGCACCGGAATTGACGTGATCTCAACGACCGAGTCGCCGTCCAAATCGATGCGGACGACTTGATGGCGGTAGTCGATCTCCGTGAACGACATCGGCAAGGGACTGCCGGAATAGCGTACCCGCTTCTGACCGCCAACCTTCTGGGCACGGTGCAGATGGCCCAGGGCGACGTAGGCGATGGCCGGATCGAACATCTCCACCGGTAATTCCCCCAAGCCACCGATGACGATGCGCCGCTCCGAATCCTCGGAAGTCTGACCACCAGTCATGTGGCAGTGGCCCAGCGCCACGATGGCCTGACCGTTTTCCCGGCGGCTCAGGGCGACTTCCAGCGTTTGCTGGTAGAGCCGTTTAACACCCTCAGGATAGGGATCGCCGTCCGTTTCCACACGGGGCACATCGCCGGGCCGCAAAAAGGGAATCGCCAAACACCAGGCGGCGATTTCGCCGTCGCGGTTTCTGAGGGGAACCACCAGCCGGTCGAGTTGGATGTCAGCTTGCGGATAGCGGGTATAACCGATGGCAGTGGCGTCGAAGACTTCGAGCAATGGAGCAGGCGCTTCCAGCCGGCCCGCCGAGTCATGATTGCCAGCGATAACCACGATATCGAGATCGGGCACGCGGCGCTTGGCATCGGTCAGGAAGCGGTAGAACTGCCTCTGGGAATCGGCGGATGGGTTGGAATTGTCGAACACGTCGCCAGCGATCAGCAGGGCATCGGCTTGTTCGGCTTCCAGGGTATCGAGTAACCAGTTTAGAAAACTATCATGCTCGTGACGGCGGTCGAAGTCGTGAAAAGTCTGGCCGAGATGCCAGTCCGAGGTGTGGAGTAAGCGCATCCCATGGATCCCCATCGCGAATTTAAACATGACCACTGGCGAAATGGTCCAACCTCAATGACCCCATACTGATAACTCCATATTGGTATGATCGTCCTTTCATGTTATTTATCCCTGATCTTAACCGGAGGCTATTTCCCGCATGTCCGACTCCATCCAACTCCAACGCCTTTCTGGCGCGGCGATCAACTCCTGGCTGTCGGAACTGGCGCGGCTGCGCATCCAGGTATTCCGCGAATTTCCCTATCTTTACGACGGCAACGTGGCCTACGAGGAAAGATACCTCAAGACCTACGTGGACGCGCCGGACAGCGTCATGGTGCTGGCCCGGGACGGCGAGCGGGTGATCGGCGCGTCGAGCGGTCTGCCGCTGGCCGCTGAAACGCCAAACGTGATCGAGCCGTTGCTAACGCACGGCTACGACCCACAGCGGATTTTCTATTACGGCGAGTCGGTCCTGTCGCCAGCGTATCGGGGGCGGGGGTTGGGGAAGCGGTTTTTTGAGGAGCGGGAAGCGCATGTCCGTGAACGGGGTCGCTTCGACATCGCCTGTTTCTGTGCCGTGGATCGCCCCATCGACCATCCGCGCCGGCCCGCGGATTACGCGCCGCTGGATGGATTGTGGAACCGGCAGGGATTCGTCCGGCATCCAGAACTACATACCACCTTCTCATGGCGGGATCTGGATGAGGAAACGGAATCGCCAAAACCGATGGTGTTCTGGCTCAAAAAGCTGGTTTGAGCCGCCGCCACCCTCGCCCTCCACCCCTCGCCAGCGGGTGGAAGCGAGGGGTGTGGAGTTTGGGCTTTAAATATCCGTTACCGACGGCAACCCGGACAGCGCCATCGCCAGTTCCGCCTGATCGTAATCCTGATCGATCAGCTTGCCGGCGAAGTAATCCATGTAGGCCTGCATGTCAAAATGGCCGTGGCCGCTGAGATTGAACAGGATTGCCCGGCTCACCCCTTCCTCCTTGCAGCGCAACGCTTCGTCGATGGTCGCCTTGACCGCGTGGTTGCTTTCTGGCGCCGGCAGGATGCCCTCGGCGCGGGCGAACAGGATGCCGGCCTCGAAGCAAGCGGTCTGGTGATAGGCGCGAGCCTCGATCAGGCCCAGTTCCTTGGCATGGCTGACCAACGGCGCCATGCCATGGTAGCGCAAGCCGCCGGCATGGAATCCGGGGGGCGTGAAGGTCGAACCCAGGGTGTGCATCTTGACCAACGGAGTCAAATGCGCGGTGTCGCCAAAGTCGTAGGCATAGGGGCCACGGGTCAGGGTGGGGCAAGCGGCTGGCTCGACCCCGATGGTTCGCACCGCCGGTCCGCCGCGCAGTTGCGCGCCGAGGAACGGGAAGGCGATACCGGCGAAATTGGAGCCGCCACCGACGCAAGCGATGACCACGTCCGGATAGTCATCCGCCATGACCAACTGCTCCATGGCTTCCAAACCGACCACGGTCTGGTGCAGCAACACATGACTGAGCACCGAGCCGAGCGCGTATTTGGTATCGTCGCGCTGGGCGGCGATTTCGACGGCTTCGGAAATGGCGATGCCGAGGCTGCCCGAATGGTCGGGTCGCTGAGCCAGGATCGCCCGGCCGAAAGCGGTTTCCTCGGAAGGCGAGGCCACGCAACGCGCCCCCCAGGATTCCATCAACGCCCGGCGGTAGGGCTTCTGGTTGTACGAAACCCGCACCATGAATACCCGCACGTCGAGGCCGAACAACGCGCCGGCGAAGGCCAGCGAAGAGCCCCACTGGCCGGCGCCGGTCTCGGTGGTAATATGCCGGACTCCAGCTTCCTTGTTGTAGAACGCTTGGGCGATTGCGGTATTGGGCTTGTGGCTGCCGGCCGGGCTGACCGACTCGTTCTTGTAGTAAATCCGCGCCGGCGTGCCGAGAACCTGTTCCAGTCGACGAGCGCGGCATAGCGGACTGGGCCGCCATTGCCGGTAAATCTCCCGCACTGGTTCGGGAATCTCGATCTCCCGCTCGGTGGATACCTCCTGCTGAATCAGCGCCATGGGGAACAGCGGCGCCAGATCGTCCGGGCCAATTGGCTTCAGCGTGCCCGGATGCAGCACCGGCGGCGGCGGCTTGGGCAGATCGGCCACCAAATTGTACCAGTACTTTGGCATCCGGCTCTCGTCGAGCAGGTATTTGACTGTTTCGCTCATTTTCTCTTTGTCCAAAAAGCAAAAGCCCGCCACGAAATCGGCGGGCACGGGTTAGCGCGGCGCGGCGATCAAGCGCCGCGGATTCTAACCGAGATTGACGCCATAATCGCGGGCCACCGCCGCCAATCCACCCGCGTAGCCTTGACCGATGGCCTTGAATTTCCATTCGTCGTTGTGGCGATAAAGTTCGCCGAAAATCATCGCGGTCTCGGTCGAGGCATCCTCGGACAGGTCGTAGCGGGCGATTTCTTGCCCGCCATCGGCGTTGAGCGCGCGGATGTAGGCGTTGCTTACCTGACCGAAGTTCTGCTTGCGCGCCTCGGCTTCGTGGATGGTGACCACGAACGCCACCTTGGCAGCGTTGGCCGGCACCGTTCCCAGTTCGATTTCGATGACTTCATCATCGCCCTCGCCCTGGCCGGTGCGGTTGTCGCCCAAGTGCTTGATCGCGCCCGAAGGATCTTTGGGGTTGTTGTAAAACACGAAGTGCTGGTCGCTCAACACCTTGCCGTTGCCGTCCAGCACGAAGGCCGAGGCGTCCAGATCGAAATCGGCGCCGTCGGTCCTGCGCAAGTCCCAACCCAACCCAAAATGGACTTTCTTCAGGCCGGGCGCCTGCTTGCTGAGGGAAACGTTGCCACCTTTTTGCAGGGAGATCGCCATCGCGGGGGCTCCTTTCTTGTTGCCGGGGGTGATGAATCGGGAAGGAAATTGGAGAATTAGCCGATATTGATGCCGTATTGCCGGCACATGGCCGCCAATCCACCGGCGTAACCCTGGCCGACCGCGGTAAACTTCCACTCGCCACCATGCCGGTACAGTTCTCCAAAGATCATCGCCGTCTCGGTCGAGGCGTCTTCGGCCAGGTCGTAGCGGGCCACTTCGGCGTTGGTTTCGGCGTTGACCAGCCGGATGTAGGCGTTGCCGACCTGGCCGAAGTTTTGCCGACGGGCATCGGCCTCGTGGATGGTCACGGTGAAGGCGATTTTCTGCACGTCCGCCGGGACGCGAGACAAGTCCACCATGAGCGCCTCATCGTCGCCTTCGCCGGCGCCGGTGCGATTGTCCCCGGTGTGCTGCACCGAACCACAAGTGGATTTCAATTGGTTGTAGAAGATGAAGTCGGCGTCGGAACGCACCTTGCCGCTGGCGCCCAGCAAAAACGCCGAGGCGTCCAGGTCGAAATCGGCGCCGTCGGTGGCTCGGGCGTCCCAGCCCAACCCGACCAGCACCTTCTTCAGATTCGGTGCCTCCTTGCCTAGCGACAGCCGCTCGCCTTTATTGAGGGAAATAGCCATGAGGTTCGTTCTCCCTGGATGTGGATGATTGAGGGTGAAACAGGCGGGTCGGCTGGGGCTTGGCCCGCCCGACCCGCCATCGACTTCGCGAAATCATCGATTTACGGGCGATTATTCCGATTTCTCCGATTGCGCCGCGCCTTCTTCCCCAGCTTCTTCCTTCTTGGGCAGCAGCAGCGAGGCAATTACGCCCACCGCCAGCGTGCCGAGGATGATCATCAGACCGAGGTTGGCGGAAATTTCCCAACCGGGCCAGTGGAACAAGTGGTTGGACGCTTGCAGCGCCAGTTTGAAGGCGATGAAGAACAGCAACGCCGCCACCGCTTTGTCCAGATGCACCAGATATTTCTGCGCCGCCGCCAGCACGAAGTACAGCGAGCGCAAACCGAGGATGGCGAAAATCACCGCTGAATAGACCAGCAACGGTTCGCGGGTCACCGCGATCACCGCCGGCACCGAGTCGAAGGCGAAGATGATGTCCGACACCTCGATGCAGACCAGGCAGAGCAACATCGGCGTGGCGTAGACCATGGCCTCCCGACTGACCGACACGCTGGAGTCCCGCTCCACCACGGTCTTGACGTGGCCGTGACTGACCACGAAATGATGGCCGTGCAACCGGGGGAAAATGGGTACCAGTTTCTGGGTCAGCCGCACCGACCAATGATCGGAGTAATCCTCGATCTCCTCGTCGCCGCCGACACCGGCCAACATCTTCCAACCGGTCCAGGCCACGATGGCGGCGAACACGAATTCGATCCAGGTGCTCAAACCGAACAAGCTGGTCCCGAAGGCGATGAACAGCATCCGGAAGATCACCGCGCCCAGGATGCCGAAGTACAGAATCCGGTGCTGCAAGGCGCCCTTGATGCCGAACGAGGCGAAGATGGCGACGAACACCATCAGGTTATCCACCGACAACGATTTTTCCAGGATGTAGCCGGCCAGGAACAGATCGGCGTAATCATCGCCATGGTGGATCTTGAGGTAGAAGAAAAACGCGATGGATAGGAAAATCCAGAACAGCGACCAGGCCACGGCGTTGGGGATGCTGATGTCCTCGCTATCCTTGTGCAGCCGCAGGTCCAGCCAAACCGAAAAAGCCACCACCGCCACGAAGATCGCGATGGTCTCCAGCGGAAAACCGAGATGATGTTCCATAGTTGGCGCGCGTCGCTCAGGTTAGATCGAAGTCCTTGGGATTCAGACCCAACTCGGCGCAGATCTTGCGCACCACGACTTTCTCCTTCTCATCGAAGTCGCCATCGGCGGCCCCGACGGCGCAACAGACCCGAACCATCAATCGCGCCTCGGCCTCGTTGCCCTTGACCTTGGCGACTGCCTGCAAGGCGCTGGCTTGACCGATTTGATGGTCGAAATCGAATTGCTTGGCGTACTTGTCGAAAATCGTGATCACTTCATCCACGCTGAATACCGACAACACCTCGGAGTTGCGCAGAAATCCCATCATCTTCTGCTTTTCCTCGGGGCGAACCACGCCGTCGGCATGAGCCACCAGCGTACAGCCGGCCACCACCGCCTCCAAAAAACTTTTGTTCTTGAGCTTGGCGACCTCGGTTTTCAGACCGGCGGAGACTTCGCTGTAACGCTGTTTCAACCATTCGAGAGCCATGCGGACAATCCTCCAAAAGTGATCGAATCGGGTGGAAAAACTAATCCTTGGACCCGGCGACCCAGCGCAGGCCAAAGTGGTAAGCCTGATCCAGATAGCGGTGATCCTGGAAATATTCAACCAGTTTTGTGACCTTGATATTGCCGCCCTGGTTCTCCAACAGCGCCAGCGCGCACATGCGTTGATCGCTGCGGTGGCTGTCGAGACGGATTTCCAGAGTCGGTTGGTCGGGCGTCTGGATCGTGACCACCGCGTCGGTTTCCGCCCAGTTAGGGGCGCCCTCGTAGATCAGGGCGAAGGTCACGATGCGGTCCATTTCGTCCCAGTGGCGGCCGTTGATGCGCAGAAACTCGCCGGCGGCGCTGGCGCCGCTGCGGTCATCGCCCATGAGTTGGACATAGGGCGGCTGTTGCAGGTTACCAAAGCTGTTGCCCAACGCCTGCACCGCGCCCGCCCGGCCATCGCGCAGCTTGAACAGGCAGCCCAAGTCGAGGTCCACCTTGCGGTTGGCCAATCGACCAAAGAAGCCCTTGCCGCCGCCCTGATTCCAATTGAGATTGACCACGATTTCGCCGAAACCCTGGTTTTTCTTCTCCAGCGAGATGCTGCTGCCTTTCTTCTCCAGGGTGATCTTTTCCAACCGGATCGGCTTGGCGGGCGCGGCGGGCGGCGGTGCTTCAGCCGTGTCGGGATCATCGGCCACGTCCACGCCATATTGCTGGGCCAGCGGTCCCAGTCCGCCGACGAAGCCCTGGCCGACGGCGCGGAATTTCCATTCGGCGTTGCGCCGGTACAATTCGCCGACGATCAGGGCGGTTTCCGCCATCATCTTGGTGTTCAGCGGGAAAGCGGCCAGCACCGCCTGGCTGCCAACGTCGCGAATTTCCGCCCGGACCTGGGTCAACTGGCCGAAGGATTGACCGCGTCGCCGCCCCTGATCGATGGTCAGGGCGATGACCACCCGCTCGGTGGCCGCTGGCAACGCGGTGAAATTGACCGTGAAGGCGCGGCCGTCGCTAGCGCGCTGGATGCCACCGCCGGCCAGCGCCGGCTGGTTGTAGAAGATGAAATCGCCGTCGCCGCGCACCTTGCCCTGGCTGGTCAGGGCGAAAGCGCTGGAATCAATCGCCAGCGGCGTATGCGCCGGCTCCCAGGCGAGAACGATTGCAACGGTTGCCGGTGCCGGCTGACGCTGGGTGAGCGAGATGTTCTGGCCAGGTTGCAAGTCCATGACGCCTCCTTCGACGGATTTTGGCGGATTTTACAGATAGGGCCGAATCGCCGGCAGCAGGTCGTGGAAGGTACGGCCGCTGGCGTGTTCACCCAGCGCGTGCATCTTCCACTCACCGTTGTGACGGTACAGTTTGGTCATGATCAGGCCAGTGTGCGCGCCGCCTTCCAGCGACAGATCGAAGCGGGCGATTTCACTACCGTTGGCGTCGTCCACGATTCGGCAAAAGGCGCTGGGAATTCCAGCAAAGCCCTCGCCACTGAAGCTGTTGACGGTGAAGATCAGGGTTTGCACCGTGGCGGACACCCGGTTCAATTCAATGGCGATGCGCTCGTTCTCGGTGCCGACCTCGCCGCCGCCGGCGCGGTCGTCGCCGCTGTGGCGGATGGAGCCGCAGCGGCTTTCCAGTTGTCGAAACCATACGGTATCGACGAGGTTACCGCCGACATCGAACAGCAGGCAAGAGGCGTCCAGGTCCACGGCTTCCTGGCGGACGCCGCCACCGAAACCCAGAAAACCACGGGATTGGACCTGCTTCATACCCCAGCCCAGCCCCATGACGACCCGGCTCAAGCTGCGTCCCGCTTCCTTTTCCAGGCTGATGCGCTGTCCCTTTTGCAGATTGATGGCCATGCGGATTTCCTCGGTTGCTAGGATAGAATTGGGTCTAGAATAGATTAAGTTTGGATAGTGGAAGTGCCATTCTGAAAATTTTCAGTGTAGATGCTAGCGGCATGAAATATCGGACTCGGAGGTGGATTGATGGCGAGAAACAGGCGCGATGGGCGGCTGTCGCCATTGATTGATGGTGATGGACGCTGGAAATTCAAGGGCATCCATCCTGTTCGAGCGGAGGCGGTCATGCGCAAGAAAGCGTTATGGTTGGCAATTCTTTTAGCTGGCCTGCTGACTGGTCCGACCCAAGCCGCGCCACCGCCCGAGCCGGATATCAAGAAATGGCAGGACGAAACCGGCAATTGGCATTACGGTGACACCCGCCCGGCCTCGCCCAACGCCGCCATCGACAGCGCCGCCGAATTCTACCAGCGCGGCGATTACGCCAAGGCGTTTCAAGAGTACATGGAATGGGCCAAGGCGCCGAAGAACGATCCCCGAGCCCAGGCGATGGTCGGACAGATGTATCTGAGCGGCCAGGGCGTGGAGAAAAATTCGCGCAGCGCCATCGAATGGTTTCGCAAGGCGGCGTTACAGGGCAATACCAACGCCCAATTCCAGCTCGGGATACTGTACACCGCCGACCCCAGCGCCGCCCCTCACCCCAAGGAGGCGTTGCTATGGTTGCGCAAGGCGGCGCAAGGGGGCAATACCGAGGCGATGTATGCCCTGGCCAGCAAATACGCGACCGGTCAGGGGGTGGATCGGAATGAGCGGGAAGCCGCCAACGCCTACCGACAGGCGGCGGAACAGGGCCACGCCGCCGCGCAGTTCGAACTGGGGAATCTCTACGCCAGCGGACGCGGAGTGTCGCGCGACGACAAGGAAGCCGTGCGATGGTACCAGCGGGCGGCGGAACAGGGTCATGCCGCCGCGCAATTCAACCTGGGCGCGATGTACGCGGCCGGCCGCGGCGTGGCGGCGGTCAGCGACCGGGACGCGGTGCTCTGGTATCGCAAGGCGGCGGCGCAGGGTCACGCCGAGGCGCAGTACAACCTGGCCGTGCGGTTGCTGGCGGGCCGAGGCACTCCCGCCAACGCCGAGGAAGCGGGACGCTGGCTGCGCAAGGCTGCCGATCAAGGGCTGGCGCTAGCGCAAGTGAATCTGGGCCGCTTGTACGCCGAGGGTCAAGGGGTCGCCCAGGATGATAAGGAAGCGGTGAAGTGGTATCGGTCGGCCGCTGAGCAAGGCGACCCCCTGGCGCAGTACTCTTTGGGGCGAATGCTGGCGGATGGACGCGGCGCGGCGCGCGATGCTTCGGAAGCCTTGCAATGGTTGCGCCGCGCGGCTGATCAAAACCTGCCAATCGCGCAATTGGAACTGGCCAACGGCTATCTGAACGGCCGTGGGGTGATCCTGGATGAGGCTAAGGGGATACAGTTACTGGAGCTGGCGGCGGCGGGCGGCTATCCGGAAGCACAATTTTTGCTTGCGGAACGGATGTTGACCGGCCACGGAGTGCCGCGCGACAACCAAGCCGGACTCAACTGGTTGCGCAAGGCGGCGGAACAGGGTCACATTGAAGCCTGTTACCGGCTGGCTGGGCTGTACGCCAATGGCGAAATCGTGGCGCGCGACGCTGGCCTGGCGGCGGACTGGTATCGCAAGGCGGCGGAACAGGGCCATGCCGCCAGCCAGTTCCAGCTGGCGACGTTCTACATCGACGGTGCTGGAGTAACCCAAGACGACCGGCAGGCGCTGAAATGGTTCCGTGAAGCCGCGCAAAGGGGCGACGCCGTGGCGCAATTCGATCTGGGGATGCTGTACGCCTCCGGTCGGGGCGCGCCACGCGACGAGGCGCAGGCCACGGCATGGTACCGCAAGGCGGCCGAGCAGAATCAACCGTTGGCCCAGCTAAATCTGGGGCTGATGTACGCGGACGGACGCGGCGGACTGCCGCGCGACCCGGCGCAGGCCGTCGCCTGGTACCGCAAGGCGGCCGAGCAAAAGCTGCCGCTGGCGCAGTTGATGCTGGCGCTCAGCTACGCGACCGGAAATGGCGTGCCCCGCGACGACCCACAGGCGCTTCAGTGGTTCCAACAAGCCGCTAACGATGGTTTGGCGCTGGCTCAATACGGTTTGGGAATGCTGCATGGCACCGGTCGGGGAGTAGTCCCGGACTTGATCCAGGCGTATCAATGGTTGAGTTTGGCGGTGGCCAGCGGTTACGTGGGCGCCGCCCAGTCGCTGGACACCATCGCCAGCCAGATGACCGAAGCCGATCTGGCCCGCGCCCGGCAATTGGCTCGCGAGTGGCAAGGAACCCGTGGTTCCCGGCCGCCGAAACCCAATTAGCCGGGAGCCGTCGGCATGAACGGTGCGACGAGCCAGTTCCGGCGACGATTCGCGGGCCGCGGAGCCGTGAAAGCTTCCAGCGTATGGCTCGCGTTGTTCGTACTCAACTCGGCCCTGACGTTTCAGAACCGTTGGCCGACGGTTGGGGTACGCTGGGCTCCCGAGTTCTCCATCGAACTGGCGGCGCTCCTGCTGGCGTCGGTTCTCGTCGCCGCTTGGCGCGGCTCCCTGGGACGCAGGTGGCGCAATGCCGTTTTGGCCGGATTCATCATCCTGACGCTGGGACGTTATCTGGATGTCACCGTGCCGGCCCTGATGGGTCGCTCCATCCATTTGTACTGGGACAGCCAGCACATTCCCGCCGTGGCGGCCCTGTTTCTGGATCGGGTCGCAAGCTGGCGGATATGGCTGGGCGGCGCCGCACTGCTGGCACTGCTGGCCGTGTTGTTCGCCATCCTGCGCTGGGCGGTCGGCACGGTCGTCACCGCACTCGCCAGCGCTCCCAGTCGGCGCGCGCTCGGCATTCTGTCCCTGATATTGCTGTTGTTATACGGCGTGGGTCGCCTGAACCCGCGCCCGGCGATCCAAGCCTTGTTCGCGCCGCCGGTGACCGCCATGCTGGTCGAGCAAGTGCGACTGGTGCTGGCCGCGACCGTGTTCCGGGACAACCGCTGGATCGCGGTTCAGCCACCGTTGCCGGTTTCGAACCTGGACCGCTTGCGGCGAGGCGATGTGTTCGTGATCTTTCTCGAATCGCAGGGCGCGTTGGTATTCGACGTTCCCCGCTTCGCCGACCCCCTCGCCGGCGATTTCGCCACCCTGGAGCGGGCGCTGGCCGATGCTGGCTGGCTAACGGCCTCGGCGCGGGTCGAATCCAGCACGTTCGGCGGCTCGTCCTGGCTGGCGCATTCCAGCCTGTTGTCCGGGCTGCGCATCGCCAATCAGGGTGATTATTACGATCTGCTGGCTTCCAGCCGCCCTACCCTGGTCAGCCGCTTCGCCGCCGCCGGTTACCGCAGCGTGGCGCTGATGCCGGGACTGCGCTACGCCTGGCCGGAGGGACAATTTTACGGCTTTGCTTCGATTCTCGATGCCGCGCGCCTGGACTATCGCGGCCCCGCTTACAGCGGTTGGATCATTCCCGACCAGTATAGCCTATACCGGCTGCACCGCACCGAAGTGGAGCCGGCCAATCGGCCGCCGCTGTTCGTATTTTTCCCGACGCTCAACAGCCATGCCCCGTTCGCGCCCACCCCGCCTTATAACCCGGACTGGAGCCGGTTCGATGCCCCGCTGACCGCCGCGCCCGGCGAGGCGGGGCTCAACGAGCGCCTGGATGGCGAAGCGCTGGCCGCCGCCTATATCCAGAGCGTTCGTTACAACCTGGCGGTGCTGGGTGGCTACCTGCGCCAGCACGCGTCGGCGAACGCGCTGTTCGTGGTCTTGGGCGACCACCAACCGCCGGCCATCGTCGGCGGGCGCGACATTTCCTGGCAGACGCCGGTTCATGTATTCTCGCGCGACCCGGAGTTGATCGGTGCGTTTCAGGCGGCGGGATTCCGAGCGGGCATGACGCCGGGTCCGACGGTGCTGGGCGGCGTGGAAAGCCTGGGGCCATTGCTGTTGCGGACGTTGCACCACCCACCGGACGCGCCCGTCACCCGGTCCGAGGCGCATGACGGGCCAGCCAGACCGTATCCACCGTGAAGGACAGCACCAGCAGCGCCAAGGCGCCGGCCGCCAGCCCCGTGGTCCACGGCGGAAGCCAGGACGGGACCAGGCACAGCGCCAGCACGGCGGTCTGAATCACGCACACGGCTTGGCGCCATCGACGCGGCGGCAACGGCTGGCGCAACCAGGGCAGGACATAACCCAGCGCGACGAAGCCATAGCGCAGCGCGCCCGACAGTAGCACCCAGCCGCCGGCCTTGCCGATCTGATGGACTAATATCGCCAGGATCAAAATGAACGCGGCGTCCACTTCCATGTCGAATCGCGCGCCAAACGGGGTTTGCCAACCGCCGCGCCGCGCCAGCCAACCATCCACGCCATCAAGAACCAGCGCGACGCCGGCCAGTACGACCAGCGCCCAAACCAACCCTGGCGACAACGCCGCTCGACCGATCAACCCGGCGGTCAACGCGGCGATGCCGGCGCGCAACAAAGTGACGCCGTTGGCCGCGCCAAATCGCGGCAAGGGCTGATGCTGGGGCAGGAACGGTAGCAGCGCCAAGAACAGGCCAACGAAGGCGGCGAGGACTTGGAAAACATAGCCAACCGGCAATTGGAAATTGCCCGCTAAAATCAGCGCCAGCCCCGCCACCAATGGCAGCACGACGGCGACATGGCGCAGGGCGCTGAACAGGAGGGACCGACCTGGCGAGACGGTCAAACGATTCATTGACATCGGCGAATAGATCCATGGTTGCGCATGGCGATGACAGCAGGTGAATCCCTATCGGCGCGCGCCTTCTGGCTGGCGACCCCCGGTCGAGGCGAGATTCGCGCGGAGCGGTTGAAACCACCCGATCCGGACGAAGCGCTTGTGCGGACGTTGTATTCCAGCGTCAGTCGCGGCACCGAAAGCCTGGTGTTTCGCGGCGAAGTGCCGCCCAGTCAGTATCGGGCGATGCGCGCGCCGTTTCAGCAGGGTGATTTCCCGGCCCCGGTCAAGTATGGCTATTGCAACGTCGGCGTGGTCGAAGCCGGTCCCGCCACGTTACACGGGCGCACCGTATTCTGTCTGTATCCGCATCAGGACCGCTACGTGGTTCCAGTGGCGGCGTTGACGCCGGTTCCACCGGCGATTCCCGCCGGTCGGGCGGTGCTGGCGGCGAATCTGGAAACCGCGCTCAACGTGCTGTGGGACGCCGCGCCCCGGCTGGGCGACCGCCTCACGGTCATCGGCGCCGGCGTGGTCGGTTGTCTAATCGCGCGGCTGGCGGGACGGTTACCGGGCTGCACGGTGCAACTGGTCGATGTGGATCCGCGCCGGGAAACCATCGCGCGCCACCTGGGCGTCCGCTTCGCCTTACCGGAGCAGGCGGAAGGAGAACGGGATTGCGTGATTCACGCCAGCGGTTCACCCGCTGGTCTGGCAACCGCGCTGGGTCTGGCGAGCTTTGAAGCGACGGTGGTGGAAGCCAGTTGGTTTGGCGCGCGGTCGGTCAGTCTGCCGTTGGGCGAGGCGTTCCACAGCCAGCGGCTGACAATCCAAAGCTCCCAAGTCGGCCATATCGCCGCCGCGCAACGTCGGCGCTGGGATCAGCGGCGACGCATGGCCACCGTGATGGCATTGTTGGACGATCCCGCGCTGGACGCGCTGATCGGCGGCGAGAGTCCATTCACCGACCTGCCGCGCATTCTGGCCGAACTGACCGAGAATCCGAATGGGGCGCTATGCCACCGGATCGTTTATCCTGTTATCCCAGTGTGATCGAATGCCGGTGACCACCGCCTTCTACCACGGTTGTGAGCGGCGGGTAAACCGGCTAAGGTTGTTTCGACCGCCAACAGGCGAAGTTGCCGACGCTCCTTATTCCCTACCCCACCGCCAATGGAACAGGTTAATCTAACGCCATGCCTGCATTAGTTCGACCCACGCAAACCAAACCGGACTGCCTGAGCCAAGTTGAGAAGGATGCGCCCATTGCGATCACTTGCGATCACTAGGCCGAACAGCACCCATTCCTTCGATGCTCTTTTGAGGACAGGTGGTTACAATTGTTCATTCCCTGCCACCGTCACCGCAATCTTCCACGCGCCGCGTGGTCCATCAGACGCAACCATGGTCCAAACCCCAGGTCTCCAATGCCACTTCGCTACCCAAAACTCCGTGAGTTCCTCTGCTTCATCGTTTTCACTTTGCTGATGGTGGGCAACGCCCGTTCCAACCTTTTGGAGGAGGGCGATGTTCTCATGGTGCAGGTTGCTCCTGACGCCATTCATTTCAATCCCAGCCCCGAACACGCCGATTTTTCATGGCTCGTTGGATTGGAGCTGCAATTCCCCTCGCGGTGGCTCGTAGGGGCATCTTACTTCAATAACAGCTTCGACCAGAAATGCCAGTATTTCTACATTGGAAAATCCTGGTCGCTGGACTTCATCAACGACAATGAATATTTCAAGAACTCGTACTTCAAGCTGACTGGCGGCATTCTGCTCGGCTACAAAGAACCTTACGAGGATAAGATCCCATTCAACAGTAACGGCGTGGCGCCAGGTATCGTACCAGGGTTGGGCTATAAATTCGGGGACTTCAACGTGCAGATGAATCTGCTCGGTGGAGCGGGTATCATGTTCACCTTTGGCTATGATCTCATCAAGTGGTAAAAACTTCTTGGATTTCCAATGTGCATGCTTAAGCGAGCAGCGGAGTTGGTAAGGGTTGGCATCCCATCATCCAACAAGCTCCGCTATCTTGTCATCAACCTACTGAAACTCGCCATCGATCTCGGTGTACTGAGTCTTCTTCATAGCCAAGGATTCTCGTTGAGTTTTTCGCATATCACGAGTTTCCTGGTAGCATCCGGAACCAGCTATTTCCTTCACACGATCTGGTATCATAACGAAGTAAAATATCCCCCTATAAAGCAATTGATTGTTATAGTTCTACTAATCATATTTCTGCGTGGAGGAATTTTGGCATCCTTGGCGCAGTCAAATCTTATTTCGCCCGGAGCTACTATAATCCTCTGTGTTTTCATCTCTTCCATATGCAGTCACCTTGTTAGAGCCTATTTTACCCCCTCGCTGGAATTCAATTTTCCTGAATTTGGATCAAACCCAGGTCATCTTACCATCATCTTGATGATCTACTCAGTTTTCTTACGGCTTTCCTATTTAGGATCACCAGAGCTTTTCTATGAAGAAGCTTATTACTGGAACTATGCCCAGCATCTGGATATCGGGTATCTGGATCATCCGCCAATGGTTGCCTGGATCATAGAAGTTTTCACAAAAATGATGGGGGACAACGAGTTTGCCGTTCGGTTTGGTGCCTTTGCCTGTTGGTTGATCGCAGCCTTTTTTTCCTACAAATTAGCCTGTAAGGTTCATGATCGATCCAGTGCCGTTCAAACCCTACTACTAATGGCCACATGGCCTGTTTACTTTGCCGCTGGGTGGGTCATGACCCCCGACGCCCCACTGATCGCCTGTTGGGCAGCGGCGCTTTATTATTTTTACCAGGCGTTGATCAACGAACAACGCCTGGCTTGGATAGGAATCGGAATTTCCATTGGATTGGGAATGCTCTCAAAATACACCATGGTACTGCTAGGTCCCGCCGCCGTGCTGTTCATTCTAGTTGATCGCCATTCCAGAAAGTGGATATTCAAACCAGAACCATATTTAGCCATCATCACCGCCATTATTATATTTTTGCCAGTCATTGCCTGGAATGCCGAGCATGAATGGGCCTCATTTTTTTATCAGAGCCATGATAGAGTAGCTGAACGATTCGAATTCTCCCTGCCTTATTTTATATCGAGTATCATCCTGATCATCACGCCGACGGGGTTCGTTTCGTTGATCGTGATCCTGTTATACAAAAATGCAGTCTTTTCCAGCGAACATAACAAATCCAGTAGCGCAATCCATAACATCATGGATCGTAGCTATCTTCTACTCATGGTGCTCACGTTCTCCCCAGTCGCCGTTTTTCTGGCGCTGAGTTTGTTTAGAGAAACTAAATTTCACTGGACGGCTCCCTGCTGGTTGGGCATTGTCTCTTATATCGCCTTGATCGCCAATCGTGGTTTTCTTGGTTCGCAATCCGGCGGCGGCAAACTGCTTACGTGGAGTCAGCGTGCATGGCCAACGACGATTGTGACCTGCTTGGTCTGCTATGGCGCCGCCCTGCATTATTTAAGTCTAGGATTTCCTGGTATCCCGTATCCACAAAATCTGTATTTACTGGGATGGCGGAGCTTTGGAGACGAAGTCGAAAAACTGGTGGAGCAGATCGAACGCGAAACCAATGAAAAAATATTGGTAGTCGGCATGGATAGGAACAGGATTGCCAGCGGGCTTGCGTTTTATCGCACCGAAGCCATCACAATTTCAAATGAACGAGTGAGTCCTAAACCAGCATTCCAAACCTCTAGTTGGCACCTATTTGGTGGGAAGGGCCTAATGTACGAGTATTGGTTTCCCAGTGAAAGACAGAACAAGAAGACCATGTTGCTGATTAGCAAAAGTATTACCAACCTGACCAGTGATGAGGTCTATTCACGCGTGCGACAAGAAGATGGCATCAAAGAAATCACCTTCTCTAAAAATGGAAAATGGATCGGTCGCTATTATTGTCTTTTGGTAAGGGAATATCAAAATCATCCATCAAAAAATATGCCGCCGATGATATTAGGCGATTAACATTCGAACATCTTTCACGCCCACATTCAGTAGCATGATTAAACACTTCATCTCCATCATCTTGAAGAATTCATTGATTAAACTGTCATTCAGAATCTTAGTGACCATATCAATTTTCTTCCTCATCCTACGTTCCATCGATATCGACCAAATATGGAGCATAGTGAAGCGAACCAAACCAGAATTTCTATTGACCGCATCACTCATGCAGTTCGGTAGCGCCAGTCTATCGGCGTATCGCTGGCAATTAATCATGCGCAACCTGGGTTTTGGTCAATCCCTTTCATTCTATTGGCGCAGTTACTTCAAAGCCTCATTCTTTAATCAAGGGTTGCCGACCAGTATTGGTGGCGATGCGCTCAAGGTGCTCGACGTGGCCAGTCGAGGATTCCGCAAACGGGATGCACTGTATGGCATTATGCTGGACCGAATCACTGGTCTCACCGCTTTGATGTGGCTAAATCTCTCGGCATACCTGTTCAAGCCCGACCTACTCCCAGGCCCGATTTATCACCTGACCATATTGCTCGTGATGGGTAGCTTGGTCGGCTTTGCGGTCGCATCTTCCCTAAGACATCTATCCTGGTTTGATGCTCGTCCCCGTTTGAGAAGCGTAAGGATCCTATCGGAAAAATTGCATCAGGCTCTTTCGAAGAATCGTGCCCTATTGGTCGGATCATCTCTACTCGTTCCAGTATTGGCCATTCTGAGTTTCTCGACGACCGGCTTCGCTTTAGGCTTGCGCCATGATCTCGTAACCTATTTCATCATCATACCACCAGCAATTTTTCTGACGATTATCCCCGTTTCCCTAGCTGGCTGGGGCATACGTGAAGGGGTTCTGGTGGCTTTGTTCTCATTGATCGGCACCGATAAGGCGACCGTTTTGGCCATGTCCATTCTCTATGGGTTGATGCAGATCGGCGTGAGTCTACCCGGTTTTATCATCTATCTTGGAAGCCGTAAAAACCTGCTATGAAAATCGATACCATGCGAAAAGTGGATTATTTCGCTGGAGTTCCACTGTGCCTCCTAGCGACTCTACTGGCTCGCTTTGTCAACCTGTTCATCAGACAATCGCTGAAGCATTCACGCAGAGTATTGTTTATCGAGCTATCCGAAATGGGGAGCGCCATTCTGGCCGATCCCGCCATGAGAAAGATGCGGCAAATAGGTAATGCCGAATTGTATTTTCTGATTTTCAAATCCAATGCGGCCAGTTTGCGCCTGTTGAACACGATACCAGAAAATCATGTGTTCACGATCCGCGCGGATGGATTCTTGAATCTAGTCACGGATAGCCTACGCTTTCTGATCTGGGCACGACGACACGGGATTGATACCGTCATCGATTTGGAACTGTTTTCACGCTACAGTGCCTTGCTGACTGGCTTGTCCGGTGCCGTAAAACGGATTGGTTTCCACGCATTTTATAACGAAGGTTTATATCGAGGTCATCTGTTAACCCATCGGGTGGCTTATAACCCCCATCTGCACATTGCCAAGAATTTTATCGCGCTAGTCAACGCCGCCTTGGTGGATCGGGAAGAATTGCCGTTTTCCAAGACGCAGATCGACGACAATGAGATCAGGCTGGCGTGCGCCAAAGTCAATGAGGGCGCTATTGCCGCGATGCGCGAGCGTATCCGCCATGAATATCCTCCCTATGACGGGCAGTACCACCGAGTGGTATTGATCAATCCCAACGCCAGCGACTTACTGCCGCAACGGCGTTGGATGCCCGATTATTTCGTGGCAGTCATGCGTGGGCTGTTAACTGAATACGAGGATTTGCTGGTCTTGATCACCGGAGCCCCGGCGGAGCGCGAGGAAGCGGAGGCGCTAAAACGGCGGGTCGGGGACGGCCGTTGCGTCAATTTCGCTGGTCGCCAACAACTTGAGGAATTGCCCGCGTTGTATGCAATCGCCGAAGTCATGTTGACCAACGACTCGGGACCGGGCCATTTCTCGGCGGTTACGAAGCTTCGCACCTTTGTGATTTTTGGCCCGGAAACGCCCCGCCTCTACGGTTCTCTCGGCAACAGCACGCCGATTTACGCCGGCCTCGCCTGCTCGCCCTGCGTGAGCGCGGCCAACCATCGCAAGACCCCATGCATCGACAACGTGTGTCTGCAAGTCATCAAGCCCGAGGCCGTACTGAAGCAATTGCGCGATGTCCTGAAGGAAAAGGCGTTTCACCCAACGGAAGGCAAAAGCTCACTCCCCTGGTCCCGAACCCTCGGACCTTGAGACAAGAAAATAGGAGCCAACGCTAATGGATCACCGGTCTTCATTCAAATGCTTTCAGCCTCATATGCGATTACCTAAACTCCTGCCGGCGATCTTGCTGATCCTCTTCACCGCAATCTGGTTCGGTAATCTCGAAGGCCGCAAGTTGGTCGATCCCGACGAGGGTCGCTACGCCGAAATCGGGCGGGAGATGGCTCTGTCCGGCGACTGGGTGACGCCCCGACTGAACGATCTCAAGTATTTCGAGAAACCGCCGTTGCAGTACTGGGCGACGGCGGCGGCGTTTCGAATCTTCGGCGAACACCACTGGACCGCGCGCTGGTGGCCGGCAACCACGACGTTCGCCAGCGTGTTGCTGATGTTCTGGGCGGTCCGCCGGTTGTATGGCGACGAGGAAATCGCCCTCTCGGCGGCGGCGGCGCTGGGCGGCTGTAGCGGTTTCGTCATCGAGTCCCATCTCAATACCCTGGATGCTGGCTTGGCGGCGTTTCTCACCATCGCCCTGCTCAGCTTCCTGCTGGCTCAGCGTCCCGGCGCGACTCCCACCGAAAACCGCAACGGGATGTTGGTGGTTTGGGCGGCGCTGGCCCTGGCCGTACTGAGCAAGGGACTGATCGGTTTGGTGCTGCCGGGAGCGGTGCTGGCGATCTACGTGTTGATCGAGCGCGACTGGTGGTTACTGACTCGCTTGCATCTCGGCAAGGGACTGGCGCTGTTCCTGCTGATCACCGTCCCCTGGTTCGTCGCCGTATCGCTGGCCAACGACGAATTCGCCCGCTTCTTTTTCATCCATGAGCACTTCGCGCGCTTCCTCACCGATGTCCACCACCGCAAGGGAGCCTGGTGGTACTTCGTTCCCATTCTGCTATTTGGAGCAATGCCTTGGACCCCTTTCATCGCTGTCCGACTGCTCGCTGTCCGACTACGTGAGGGCTGGCGGCGGGAAGGCCCGCCGGGAACGCTGCAAATACCGCGATTCTTGCTCGTCTGGGCGGCATTCATTTTCCTGTTCTTCAGCGCTTCGCATTCCAAGCTACCGTCCTACATCCTGCCCGTGTTCCCTGCCCTGGCGCTGTTCGCGGTGGTGGAGATGCAGCGGATGGCCCCGGCGACACTGAGCCGTTTCGCCTGGGGACTGGCTGCGGTCGGCGGCGCGGCGCTGCTGGTGGTGTTGATCGGCGGCGAGCGCATCGCCCGCGTGTTTTCCAAGGAATCGTCGCCGGTCGAAATCGTCGGGAACTATGTGCCGTGGATTCAGGCCTCGGTGTTCAGCTTCACCGCCGGCGCGGTCGCGGCGGCCTGGCTATTCCGCCGTTACGCCACTCGCTCCGGCGGCATCGTCATGCTGGCATTTGGCAGTCTGGTGGCAGGCATCTTGGCGGTGGACGGTCATGACGAACTGTCGCGGTTATCCTCAAGCTACCATATCGTCCGGGAAATCGAAGCGACTCCAGGGTTGCGCGATCACCGTGTTCCCTTTTACAGCATCCAAATGTACGATCAAACACTACCGTTCTACCTTAAACGACCCGTTACGCTGGTGCAGTACATTAACGAATTTGCCCTCGGCCTGGACGCGGAACCTCAGAAGGGCATTGCGCGGGTCGCGGACTGGAAACCGCGATGGGTTGGACTGGAGCAGGGATATGCAATGATGAACCCGGCCAATTACGAGCGCTTCACCCAGGAGGGATTGCCGATGCGGGTACTGGCCCGCGACCCGCGTCGGGTCATCGTGAGCCGCCAATGACCGCCGCCAGCTTCGCCCTGATTCTGACCGGCGTGCTGCTCAACGCCACCGCGCAATTGTTGCTCAAGGCCGGCACGAACACGCTCGGCGTGATCACGCCCACCATCGCCAACGCGCTGCCGCTGGTCTGGACCATTGCCACCAATCCGCATTTCCTTGGCGGTTTCGCCTGTTACGGAATCAGTGTGTTGGTGTGGATCCTGGCGCTCTCTCGCGTTCCAGTCAGCATCGCCTACCCGATGCTGTCCATCGGCTACGTCGTCAACGCCATCGCCGCCTGGTACCTGTTCGGCGAAGCGTTGAATGCTGGGCGCTGGCTCGGCATCGGGTTTATCATCATCGGCGTTTACCTGCTTGCCCGATCTTCCTGAGAATTCTCTGATGGCATCCCCTTCCTATCTCCCGTTCGCCCGCCCGACGCTGGACGAAGAGACCATTGCTGGCGTGGCCGAGGTGCTGCGTTCTGGCTGGATCACCACCGGCCCGCAGGTCAAGAAATTCGAGGCGGCGTTGTCCGATTACTTCGGCGACCGACCCGCGCGGACGTTGAATTCGGCCACCGCCGCGCTGGAAGTCGCCCTGCAACTGTGTGGCATCGGCCCCGGCGACGAGGTGATTACCCCGTCGCAGACTTTCTTCGCCGCGCCCAACATGATTGCCAAGGTCGGCGCGACGCCAGTATTCGTGGATGTGGAACTGGTCAGCCGCAATCTCGATTTCGACCTGGTGGAGCGGGCCATCACACCGCGCACGAAAGCCATCATGCCCACCCACTTCGCGGGATTGCCAGTGGACATGGAACGGCTGTACGCGCTTGCGAAGCGGCACGGGCTGCGGGTCATCGAGGACGCGGCGCTGGCCATCGGCTCCAGTTGGCGCGGGCGGCGGATCGGCGGTTTCGGCGATCTGACCGTGTTCAGCTTCCATCCCAACAAGAACATGACCAGCATCGAAGGCGGAGCGCTGGTTCTGAACGACGAGGCCGAGGCGCGCGAGGTCGAGGTCCTGCGCTTTCACGGCATTACCCGTCTGCCCGACGGCACGCGCGACGTGGCTTTCCCTGGCGGCAAGTTCAACCTGCCCGATGTCAACGCCCGCATCGGTCTCGGCCAACTGGCGCGACTGGAGGAGTTCAACGCCCACCGCCGCGAACTCGTGGCGGACTACTTTCGACTGTTTCCCGCCGAGCCGCCCTGCCTGCTGCCGCATCCCGGCTATCCGGGCGACGAGGCCGGCCACAGTTGGAATCTGTTCGCGCCACTGCTGCCGCTGGAGCGGATGACGATGGACCGTCAGCAATTCCGCGCCGCGCTGGAAGCGCGCGGTATCGGCACCGGCGTATCCTACGAGGCGGCGCATTTGACCACGCTGTTCCGCCAACAGGGCCACCGCGAAGGCGAACTACCAAATACCGAGCGGATCGCTCGCGAAACGGTGACGCTGCCACTGTTCCCGACCATGACCCGCGCCGATGTGGAGCGGGTGTGCGCGGCGGTCGGCGAGGTGTTGCGATGAACGATCCCCAACTCTCCGTCATCATCCCCGTCTACAACGAACAGGAAACACTGTCGGCGCTGTTCGCGCGGCTCTACCCGGCGCTGGACGCGCTGGGCGTATCCTACGAACTGCTGTTCGTCAACGACGGCAGCCGCGACCGCTCGGCGGCGCTGCTGAAAGACCAATTCCTGGCCCGCCCCGACGTGACGCGGGTCATCCTGTTCAACGCTAACCACGGCCAGCACCTGGCCATCATGGCGGGGTTCGAACATTGCCGGGGCGAGCGCGTGGTGACGTTGGACGCCGATTTGCAGAATCCTCCCGAGGAAATCGGCAAGCTGCTGGCGGCGATGGATCGCGGGCACGATTACGTTGGCGGCGTCCGGGAAGAGCGCCGGGACAGCCTGTGGCGGCATGTCGCCTCGCGGCTGATGAACCGGCTGCGCGAGCAAATCACCCACATCAAGATGACCGACCAGGGTTGCATGTTACGCGCCTATAGCCGATCCATCGTCAAAGCCATCGCGGCAACGCGCGAGGTGAGCACCTACATTCCGGCGCTGGCCTACACGTTCGCCGCCAACCCGACCGAAGTCACCGTCGCCCACGCCGAGCGCGCCGCCGGCGAATCGAAATATCCACTGTACAAGCTGATCCGGCTAAACTTCGATCTGGTGACCGGCTTCTCATTGGTACCCTTGCAACTGTTCTCGCTGGTTGGGATTGGCCTGTCGCTGGCTTCGGCGGCGTTCGTGGCGTACTTGGCGATCCGCCGGCTGATCGTTGGCCCGGAAGCGGAGGGGCTGTTCACTCTGTTCGGTCTTGACTTCCTGCTGATGGGCATCCTGCTGTTCGGCATCGGCCTGCTGGGCGAGTACGTTGGCCGCATCTACCAACAAGTGCGCGAGCGCCCGCGTTTCACCATTCAGGCGATTCTGGAACAGCGCACCGAAGGAGATTGAACCCATGCCCCGCGCCGTCGTGTTCGCCTATCACAATGTCGGAGTGCGTTGCCTCAAGGTCTTGCTGGCTCACGGGATCAACGTGGCGCTGGTCGTGACGCATACCGACGATCCCCACGAACGGATCTGGTTCGACAGCGTCGCCGCCATCACCACCGATTACGGCATTCCGACCATCGCGCCGGAAAACCCCAACGCCCCGGAGGAACTGCAACGGCTGCGCGACCTGGCTCCCGATTTTCTGTTCTCGTTCTATTACCGGCGCATGTTGATGCCCGAACTGCTGGCCATCGCGCCGCGCGGCGCGTTGAATCTGCACGGCTCACTGCTGCCGAAATACCGCGGCCGGGTTCCGATCAACTGGGCGATCATCCACGGCGAGACCGAAACCGGCGCGACACTGCATTACATGGTGGCGAAACCGGACGCCGGCGACATCGTGGCCCAGACCGCCGTGCCGATTCTGCCCGACGACACGGCGCGCGAAGTGCTCGACAAGGTGACCGTCGCCGCTGAAATGACGCTGTATCGCGCGCTGCCGGCCCTGATCGCTGGTAACGCGCCGCGCATCGCGCAGAATCTGCGTCAGGGCAGTTATTTCTCCGGTCGCAAGCCCGAGGACGGGCGCATCGATTGGACCGGGTCGGCGGTGGGTGTTCACAATCTGGTGCGCGCGGTCGCTCCCCCTTATCCGGGAGCATTCACCACCGTGGCTGGCCAACCGGCGCGGATTTTGCGCACCCGCCTGATCGAGGCGAATGCGATCCGGATTCCCGAAGCATTCCTCGAACTGACCGACGGCCGGCTGATCGCTCGCTGTGGTGGCGGCGGCGCATTGCAGGTGTTCGCGCTGGAACTGGTCGGCGAACCCGTGACTCCGCTAACGCTGATCGAACGGCTCGGCCCCGGTCCATGGCGGCTCGGCGTCTGAAATCGCAGGCCGGCACCATCCCTCAAACGTATTTTCCGCAAACCTCTGAAATCGCCAATCCCGTGAAAAAGATCCTCATTCTTGGCGTCAACGGCTTCATCGGTCATCACCTGTCCCAGCGCATCCTGGCGGATACCGCCTGGGAAATCCATGGCATGGACATGCAGGACGACCGCGTCCGCGATCTGATCGGTCATCCGCGCTTCCACTTTTTCGAGGGTGACATCACCATCAACCGTGAGTGGATCGAATACCACGTGAAGAAGTGCGACGTGGCGCTGCCGCTGGTGGCCATCGCCACGCCCGCCACCTACGTGCGCGAGCCGTTGCGGGTGTTCGAACTCGACTTCGAAGCCAATCTGCCCATCGTGCGGTCTTGCGTCAAATACCGAAAGCGGCTGGTGTTTCCTTCCACCTCCGAGGTTTACGGCATGTGCGCGGACGCGGAGTTCGATCCCGAAACCTCGCCACTGGTCTACGGGCCGATCAACAAGCCGCGCTGGATCTACGCCTGCGCCAAGCAGATGATGGACCGGGTGATCTGGGCTTACGGGATGGAGCAGGGACTGGACTTTACATTATTTCGTCCGTTCAACTGGATCGGCGCCGGTCTCGATTCGATCAACACGCCGAAGGAAGGCAGCTCGCGGGTCATTACCCAGTTCCTGGGCCAGATTGCGCGCGGCGAGCCGATCAAGCTGGTGGATGGCGGCGCCCAGCGGCGGTCGTTCACCTACATCGATGATGGGATCAACGCGCTGCTCAAGATCATTGCCAACGAGCAGGGCGTCGCCAGCGGCCAGATTTACAACATCGGTAACCCACACAACAACCTGTCCGTCCGCGAGCTGGCGACCCGGATGCTGGAGCTGGCGACGGAATACCCGGAATATCGAGACAGCGCCGCCAAGGTGCAATTGATCGAAACCACCTCGGCGGACTATTACGGCCAAGGCTATCAGGACGTGCAACAGCGGGTGCCGAAGATCGAGAACACGCGCGCCGATCTTGCCTGGGAGCCGACGGTGACCATGGACGATGCGCTGCGGCGCATCTTCGAGGCCTACCGCGCCCACATCGCCGACGCTGGCACCCTCGTCGATTGAACCGGGAACCGGGATGACCGAACCCCTGCTCGCCCTCAAGGTTGACGTCGACACCCTACGGGGAACGCTGGAAGGAACGCCGCGACTGGTCGATTTATTTCAACGTCACCAGACGGATGCGACTTTTCTGTTCAGCCTTGGCCCCGACCACACCGGCTGGGCGATTCGACGGGTGTTTCGGCGCGGTTTTCTCGGCAAGGTCAAACGCACCTCGGTCATCGAGCACTACGGGTTGAAGACCCTGCTCCACGGAACGTTGTTGCCAGGGCCGGACATTGGCCGACGGGCTGGTCCCGTGATGCGGCAAATCCGCGCCGCTGGGTTCGAGACCGGTATCCATGGCTGGGACCACGTCTATTGGCAGGATCATGTCGCTGGGGCCGACCGCGAATGGACCATTCACCAGTTGCGTCAGGCGGTGGATCGTTATGCCGAGATTTTCGGCGTGGCGGCGACCGTGCATGGCGCGGCGGGTTGGCAGACGAACGTTCATGCGTTGCGACTCATCAGCGAATGGGGATTTACCTGCTGCTCCGACGCGCGCGGAACCCATCCCTTCCTACCGGTGGTGGACGGCGCGGTGATCCACTGCCCGCAATTCCCGACCACGCTGCCGACTCTGGATGAACTGATTGGTCTGGATGGAATCACGCCAGCCAACGTCGCCGATCACCTGCTGGCGCTGACGGCGCCCGCACCAGCGACCGGTCACGTCTTCACTCTGCATGCCGAACTGGAAGGCATGAAATTCCTGCCTATTCTGAATCGGTTGCTGGCAGGCTGGCGCGACCAGGGGTATCGCCTTGGCGCGCTGCGAACCTTGGCCAATGCAACGGTGCTGGACGCCTTGCCACGACATGAAGCGATTTACGGAGCCGTCCCTGGTCGCGCGGGCACATTGTGGGTCCAAGGATCAGCGGCTTAGTCCTGGCGCATTCCGCCCCGCCACAAGACAGATCTAACCGTGTCCATAAAAAATCTCCCGCAATTCCCTGTGCATAAAATTCTGCTCGCCGTTCTGGGTCTCGCGGCAGCGGCGGTGCTCACTCTTTTCATTGCACTGTCTTTCTTCGATTATCCATCCGCCGATGACTTTTGCTATGCCGCCAAGGCCAAACAACTGGGTTTTCTTGGAGCGCAAGCATTCTGGTACGAACACTGGGCAGGCCGCTACACTCTGAGTTTCGCATACACCTTATTCTCCCTGTCAGGCGATATTTTTAAAATCTACCGTTTTCCGCCAATGATTTTCCTGATATCGACCTGGCTTGGATTCTGCTTTCTAACCACGAAAATATCCCAAGGCCATCTGTCAAAGTTTCTCGTACTCGTCATAGGATTGATATGTACCGTATTGTTTATTTCCGGCACCCCGAATATCGCCCAGACCTTCTATTGGCCAGGAGGAAGTTTCACTTATCAAATCCCAAATATTCTTCTGATTTTTCTCTTGGGACTATTGGTCTGGCGTGAAACGACCGCGACCGCCAACAATACGCGAATACTCATCTTCTCCCTGGCCAGCCTGTTGGTCTTCATCATCATCGGCGCGAATGAAATCTCCCTCCTATTGACTGGCGTCATTCTCTTCTGCGGCACTGTCCACGCACTGTGGACACGGCGAGAATCTCGCTTCTTCTGGATTGGACTGCTGCTGATCGCCACCGGAGCGGCGCTCGTCAGCGTATCGGCGCCAGGCAATTACGAGCGCTACGCCACCCTCGATCAGGTCACCACACTGCGACTTACGCCTGTATTAGCCTCACTCCTTTATCCACCATGGGTAATCTTACGGCTCCTGTACTGGCTCTCCAATTTGGGAGTCTGGGCATCGGCGCTGATTATCCTGGTCATTACGTCCTCAACCGCCAAGACCTGGCTGTATTCCAATGGAAACTTCAAGCGCTCGTTCCTCATCTTCCCAGTTTTATGGATGAGCATGATTTTCTTGCTGAATGGGATTGGATTTCTGATTAACCGATATCCACTGCCCGACCGGGCGGAAAGCGTCGTTTGGTTACTCTTTCTGCTCGGCTGGTATCCTTCCTTTATCATCCTGGCGCATTTTACGGTTGGTCGAAAACTCCCGCTCAATGACTCTCGCCTCATCCAGCCCGCCATCGTACTGCTTACGATCAGTCTATTGGGATCGCCTAATATCTTCGAAGCCTACAAGGATACCTACCGGGGCTACCGCTACGCTCAAGAGTTACATGATCGGTTTAGCACGATCCAGGCCGCCAAGGACCGGGGTGAGACGGAAATCATCGTGGATAGTATCTCAAAACCGCCGATGACCTTATTTGCCGCCTATCTCGAAACTGATCCTGAAAACTTCAGGAATCAGTGTGTGAGCGAATATTTCGGGGTCAAATCCATCAAACTCGGTTCTCCCGCCAAATGATTGACGCGGCGCGGGCCAGTCAAGCAGGAACAGCGGATTTTGGCGATTCTCGGCAACTCACCGCACAACAACGGTTTTACCGGCGTCGGATGGCGGAATGACGTATCGCCGAGTGGAGTGGGCGCGTGGTAATCCGCTTCATCTTACCGAAGCGGATCAACGTACCAACTCCCTCCGATTCGCGGTTCCACCCACAACCGATCCCGTAGTCCCGATGACCGCCGCAGTCGCCGTTCGACCGCGCCGGCGAATACCTCCGGTGACCCATGAAACGCCGCCTGTTGCTTGGCGCGGGTCAGCGCCGTGTACACCAGTTCGCGGCTCAACACCGGCGAAGGTTCGTTCGGCGTCACCACCCGCACCCGGTCGAACTCCGAACCCTGGCTCTTATGCACCGTCATCGCGTAAACAGACTCGTGTTCCGGCAGGCGCGCCGGGGCGAAACTCCGCAGTGCGCCATCGCTGCCCAGGAAGAACACCCGCATCCGCTCTGGCTCCGTTGGGTCCGGCAGGGTGATGCCGATGTCGCCGTTGAACAGCCGCAGGTGATAGTCGTTGCGAACGACCATCACCGGCCGACCCAAATACCAGTCCTGACGAGTCTGAATCAGACCCCGGTCGCGCAATATCGCCTCGCACAGCCGATTCAACGCTTCGATTCCGCATGGTCCCTGGCGCAGGGCGGTCAATACCCGAAACTGGTTGAAGCGTTCGAACACCACCGCCGGCTCGGCTCCTTCCCACGCCGCCCGCAGATAGGGCGCGAACCCCTCCACAACCGGCTCGGCCAACTGCTCCGGTAACTCGGCGGGAGCGATCCACGTTTGCCAGGTGACATCCTCGCGCGGGGCACCCGTCAGTAACTCCACCGCCTCCGCCGCCTTGCCGCCATTCACCGCTCGCGCCAGTGCGCCGATGCCGCTGGCCGCGCCGAATCGATAGCTGTGTCGCAACAACACGATGGCGTCGGCCAGCGGCGAAGGCGTGGTCCGACCACGCGGCAACGCCTCACCGGTCAGCGCCATCAGTCGTACCCGAAATTCCGGGGAAAATCGGCCACCGCCAAAGCAAATATCGCCCAGCGCCGCCCCCGCCTCCACCGAAGCCAACTGGTCCTTGTCGCCTAGTAGAATCAAGCGAGCGGCGGGCGGCAGCGCGTCCACGGTCTTGGCCATCAGCGCCAGCCCGACCATGGACACTTCATCCACCACCAGCACATCCACCGGCAACGGGTTATCGCGGTCGTGGCGGAAATATATCGAATCGGGCCGGACGCCAAGCAGCCGGTGCAGAGTGGATGCCTCTTCGGGAATTTGCGCCAACCGGTCCGGTTCCAGCCCCAACGTGGGTTTGGCCGCGCGAATCGCTTCTTGCAGGCGAGCCGCCGCCTTGCCGGTGGGCGCGGCCAAGGCGATGCGCAACGGCTGCCCACCGCTCTGGCCGGTCAGCAACGCCAGAATTTTCAGCACGGTACTGGTCTTGCCAGTGCCAGGGCCGCCGGAAATGACGCAAACCCGCTTCAGCGCCGCCACGGCCGCCGCGACCTTTTGCCAATCCGGCCCGATCAGTTGCGGATGACGCGGAAACAGCCGGTCGAGATCGGCGCGCAACCGCGCTTCGTCCACGGTTGCCGGGGCTTCTCCGGCCCGCCGCAGCAAATCCCCGGCCAGCCGATGTTCGTACTCCCAATAGCGATGGAGGTAGAGTCGACCGCGCCGGTCAAGAATCAAGGGCTGGCGCGCGCCCGGTCGACCGACCACGAGACTGGCGCGCAGAACTCCCAACCATTCGCTGGTTGGCGGTAGCGCGCTGGTGGGAGGAATATCCGCCAGCGTGGTCCACCGTCGCACCCATTGCCGCAGGTTGACGCAGATATCGCCCTGGCCGGTGGCATGGCTGGCCAACGCCGCCGCCAGCGCCAACTCCGGCGATCCACCACCGGCCAACCGGTTCATCAAGCGGGCGAAATGCCAATCGAGGTCGGTCAGCAACCCGCGCTCGTACAGCATCGGCAAGGGATCGTTCATACCGTGGCGCCGGTCGCCATCAAATCATCGAGCGCCGTGACCAGGGCCACCGTGGGTCGGTCGTGGAACACACCGCAATCTGGCCCCCATGCCGGGTCCATGCCGCGCAGGAATAGATAGAACACGCCACCGAAATATCGCTCGTAGTCATAATCCGGCAGGCGTAGCCGCAGATAGCGATGCAGCGCCACGGTGTAGATCAGGGATTGCAACCCGTAGGATTCGCGGGCCATCACTTCATCCAGGCGTTCCCGTCGATAAGCCACCGGTTCCGCGCCGAGCCAGTTGGATTTGTAATCCACCAGATAGAACCGTCCGTCCGCCTCGAAGACCAGATCCATATAGCCCTTCATGTAGCCACGCAACGGGCTGAACTCCAGATTTTCGATCCGCTCCCGGAACGGGCCAGCCATGTAGCCGTGCTGCCCTAGCACCCGCCGCAGTGCCTCGGCGCGCAACGAGGCCACCGGATGAGTGAATTCCAATTCATTCAATCGTCTCTCCGAGGCGACGGTCGCCAACGTCAAGCCGCTGTCGTCCAACGGAGTCGCCAGTATCCGTTCCACCCAGTCCGCCACCACCGATGTCCACACCACCGCGTCGAGACCGTGTCCGGCCAGTGTCCGGTTCACCAGCGTCTCCAGCCGTTCCCGATCCCGCTGGGTAAAATCCAGCCGCTCGAACAAGGCGTGCAAGCAGGTTCCCGCCCGCGCACCGCGCGGAAAGGCGAACACATCATGGACGGAATCCGCGACCGGTTCGGTTTCCACCACGGGGACGACAACCGTCAGGTCGTAATCGGGCGCTTCAACCGTGTGACCGGCGGTCAGCGCGGTGAAACTGCCCACCCGCCAGGATTCCGGGATGGGTCCGGCGAAAGCGCGCGCCCGCAATTCCGGTTCCGCCACGACGGGCGGTTGGTAAAGCTGGCCCGACTCACGCGGCAGGGGAGTAATGGCCACAGCGTCTTTCACCGCTGCGAATACGGCGTTCAATTCAGCGCGAATCGCGGTCGTCTCCATCTTCCCGAAGCGCTCCTGGGTCGCCTCTAGCCAATCCTTGCCAGATTCCTTGACCGTTGGTCGATGCAGCAGCCAGGCGGCGGGCGCGCTGTCGGCGTCCTTGATCTTGCCCCAAACCAGGGTGCAGCGTTGCTTGGCGCGGGTCAGGGCCACGTAGAACAGCCGCAAGCTCTCAGCCATTTCCTCATGACGGGCATACCGCCGGGCGGGATCATCCTCGGCCGCGCCGACCGCGAGCACGGTTCGGGCCGGGTTGGCAGGATCGTGATAGAGGAGAAGATCATTCTCGCCGGTGCGCAATTTGCCATCCCACGGGAACGGACAGAACACCACTGGATATTCCAGCCCCTTGCTCTTGTGAACGGTGACGATCCGCACCAGATTCTCGTCGCTCTCCAACCGTAATTGCTGCTCCTCATCCCTGTTGGCCGGCGCGCGGCGGCGGTCGCCGAGCCATTTGAGCAAACTGGCCATGCCAGGATGCGCCCGGCTGGCGACATGCAGCAGCTCAGCCAGATGCAGGAGATTGGTCAGCCGCCGTTCGCCATCCTGAAATGCCAGTAACCGCAGCGCAACCGCTTGTTCGTTCAGCCAAGCGCGAAAAAAGTGGATGAACCCCTCGTCCCGCCACTGCTGGCGGTAAGCTTGAAAGGTCTCCAGCCACCGTGCCCAGGCTTGCTCGTCGTCGCGCAGTTGGTACAGTGTTTCGCCACTCAGTCCAAACCAATCGTCGGCCAACGCCGCGCGTACCTGACCTTCATCACCCGGTTCCAACACCGCCGCCAGCAAACCTTCCAGTTGGCTCGCCTCCAGCGAAGCGAACACGCTGTCATCCACCTGCTGAACGCAGGGTATACGCAAACGCAGCAATTGCTCGCGGATCATCCGGCCCTGCCGATGGCTACGCACCAGTACGGCGATGTCGCCGCCAGCCAGCGGGCGGTCGCCGATACCGGCCTGACCGCGTGCGCCCAGATTCAACAAACGAGCGATTTCAGCGGCGGTCGCGCGCGCCGCCCGTTCGTTGGCGATGCCCTTGCCCAGCGGTTGAGCGCCGTCCGGCTCCAGCCACCACACTTGCAACGGCGGCTCGTCCCGACCTTGAATCCACAGCGGTTCGTGGCGCTTCTTTTCCGCCGCAATCGCTGGCTGAAAACCGATGGCGTCGAACAGGAAGGGTTGCGCCTTGGCCGCGCCGAACACCGCGTTCAACGCCGTCAACAAACGTGGATCGGAACGCCAGTTCACGTCGAGGGTATATTCGCGGGTGGCGTCGTGGCGGGCGGACAAGTACGCGAAGATGTCCGCGCCGCGAAAGCTGTAGATCGCCTGCTTGGGATCGCCGACCAGAAACACCGGGTGATTGGCACCGGCATAGATGCGCCGGAAGATTTCGTACTGGATTGGATCGGTGTCCTGGAACTCATCAATCAGCGCGGCGGCGTAGCGGTGGCGCAAGGTATCCACCAGGGCCGCGCCGCGCCGGGGGTCGTTAAGGGCCTCGCGCAGGTTGAGCAGCAGATCGTCGTAGGACTGAAGTTGCTGCCGTCGCTTGCGCGCCACCAGTTCGGCGTCGCAATACGCCAGCAGTTTCACCGGAATCTGATGCCGACAGTAGTCGGCCAGGGTTTCGCAGCTAGCCCTTAACGTCTCGCAAGCGTCAAAGAATGGATGACGGGGCGCGGGCTGATTGTTTTTGAGCGATTTTTGCAGCTTGGAGGTAGTGAACTGTTCGAATTTCGGGAACAGTTCGAGCTTCGGAATTTCCGCGACCAGATAACTGTCCATGTCATTCAGCCAGCCGGGGAGCGATTTCAAGCTGTATTTTTGCCGATTGAGGCTAGGCGCCTTGAGCAATAGATCCTCAATCTCGGCGCGATGGCTCCCCCAGATGTCCCGCGCCTGCCGGTAAGCCAGGAGAAACGCCTGTTCGAGCGCCGCGCCATCGGCATCCCCCGCCGGGGTGGTGACCTGAAGATAAGGCTTGCCCAAATACGGGCGGATGTCGGCGAGCAGTTTTTCCGGGCTGTATTTCTTGTCCAGGAAGTATTGCGCCACCATCGGCGAAGCCGGGTAAAACTCCCGCCGCCAGAAATCCTCGACGATTTCCCGGAGCAAGTCGCTGGGGTCGGCCAGCACTTCGGTCTCGAAGGACAAGCCGCTGGCAAAGGCGCTGTCCCCCAGCGCCCGCTGGCAGAAGCCGTGAATGGTGAAGATCGCAGCCTCGTCGAAACCGCGCGCGGCGTTGTTCAACCGGCGGATGGCGAGATCACGGTCAGGCAATACGTCCAGCATCCGGAGACTGAATTCATCGTCTTCCTCTGCTCGACCGCGCTGGAACGCTCGCCGGATTTGCCCCAACCGCTCGCGGATACGGTCGCGTAGTTCCTTGGTCGCGGCGTTGGTGTAGGTGACGACCAGAATCCGGTTGACCGGAATCGCCGCTTCCATTACCAGACGCAGATACAGCGCGGTAAGAGCGTAGGTTTTGCCGGTGCCGGCGCTGGCTTCGATCAGGTTGAGGCCGGTCAGTGGCGCGTACAGCGGGTCGAACCGTTCCATCACCCCACGTCGCCAATGCCGAAATACTCGGTCGTGTAGCGCTCCACCCGCAGTTCCGACGACCAGAAATCCAGTGGCAGGCCAGCCTTTTGCTTGAGTTGCGCCAGGAAAACGTAAGGGTCGGGCAGGCTTTCCCACACCGCCGGCAGAAAAGTGGCGCGGTAGTGGCGAAACTGGAGGATCAGCCCATCCACTCCCGGCCGCACCTGCTTCAACAAGTCTTCCTCGGAACCGAAGCGCATCGGCTCCGGCGGCGACAGCACCGAGATGAAGATTTCCAGTTTCGGAAACTCCTCCGGCCGCAACTCGGGAAAGCGGGGATCCTCGAAAGCCGCCGCGTAGGCATGGGTGGCGACATCCTGAATCAGCGGCTGGTAAGCGGTGAGCGCGCCGATGCAGCCGCGCAACTGACCACCGATTTCCAGGGTCACGAAAGTCGCCCGCGGGGGCCGCAGGGTTTCCGGATAGTCGTCCGGATGGACCGCCAGCGCCAGCCGGTGTCGCAGGCCGTACTGAATCGAGGCGCGGGCCACGTCCAGCAACGTGGTTCGGTCGCTGGCCGACAGTGTATGCTCAGTGAGCATGAAACTTTGCACTCTGGTCAGTGGAATACATAGGCGCCATACCCCACCACTTGATCGCGCGCGCCGGCGGTGTCGCCGGAATTGCGCAAATCGATGGTGGCGCCGTGCAGGCCCTTGCGCCGCGCCACCCACAGCAGACCATTGACCGGGTTGCGCCCGCAGGCCTGGTCGTAGCCGATGTCCTCGTAGCGCAGCGTTTCGATGGCCTGGGACGTGGCGCTATCCAGCCGGCGAGCAGTCTGGTAGTCCTGGTAATGACTGAGATCGGAACTGACGACGATCAGGGTTTCCGGCCCGCCCCACAGCGCCTCCAGCACCGCGCCGACTTCCGCCGGACGAGCGTCGCCGACGACCAGTGGCGTCAGCTCAAACTCGCCCAGCACTTCCTGCAGGAACGGCAGGTGCACTTCCAGACTATGCTCCTGGGCGTGAGCCTGTTCCAGAAAACCAACTCCCGGCAGCCGTTGAACCTGTTCGATGGCTTCCTGGTCCAATGAAATTCGGCCAAGCGGAGTGGCAAACGCGTGCATGCCACTGACCGCAATACCCCGGAACCCGACCCGGTGGCTGGGTCCCAGCAGGACAACCCGGCTGACGACCGCGCGGGCCGCCCGCAACCGGGCATAGGCCGAGGCGGCGATGGGACCGGAATAGATATAACCGGCGTGGGGGACGATGATCGCTTTGGGCGGTGGTTCGATCGAGGGTTCGACCTGGCTGAGAAACTGCTGTACCTGAGCGTGCAGTTCCCCGGCGCTGGCCGGATAGAACAGTCCCGCCACGGCGGGTGTGCGCACGGTTTGCATGACGACGCCCTCCCGATGAGTTTGCCAACACGAATCGACTAAAGTATAGGACCGCAATGCGTTCGATAACGCTCGAATTGTGGTCTAAATGTTTCAGGTTAACCAGCATTCCGCTGGCCGAAAAACGACGAGAGCCTTTGTCGCAGGAGGCCGTAATGAACCCAACCACCGAGTTTTTTCCTACTCGCTACTGGCATGCCCTCGACGATGGTCGTGTCCAATGCGATGTCTGCCCGCGCTTCTGCAAGCTGCACGAGGGCCAACAGGGCCTGTGCTTCGTGCGCGGCTGTCACAATGGCCAGATCATGCTGACCAGCTATGGCCGATCCAGTGGTTTTTGTATCGATCCCATCGAAAAAAAACCCCTCAACCATTTTCTGCCCGGTACCTCGGTGATGTCGTTCGGCACCGCCGGTTGCAATCTGGCCTGCAAGTTCTGCCAGAACTGGGATATGAGCAAGTCGCGCGAGATGGACACCCTTGCCGACGCCGCCGCCCCCGACAAACTGGCGCGGGTGGCTCACGAACTGGGCTGTCGCAGCATGGCTTACACCTACAACGATCCGGTGATCTTCATGGAATACGCCATGGATGTCGCCATCGCTTGCCGGGATTACGGAATCAAGTCGGTGGCGGTCACCGCCGGCTACTTGTGCGACGAGCCGCGTCGGGAGTTTTACAAGTACATGGACGCCGCCAACGTGGACCTCAAGGCGTTCACGGAGGATTTCTACTGGAAGATTTGCGGCGGCCACCTGCAACCGGTACTCGACACCTTGATGTACCTCAAGCGGGAAACCAACGTCTGGCTCGAAATCACCACCTTGCTGATTCCCGGAGAGAATGATTCGGACGCCGAACTGGAGGCGTTGACTCAGTGGGTGGTGGAACACCTGGGGCCGGACGTGCCGATTCACTTCACCGCTTTCCGTCCGGATTGGAAGATGTTGAACCACTCGCCGACGCCGCCCTCAACCTTGAGCCGGGCGCGGCGGATCGCGCTGAAGAACGGCATCCATTATGCCTACACCGGCAACGTCAACGACGAGAAGGGTGGCAGCACCTATTGCCATCAGTGTGGGCGGAAGCTGATCGGCCGCGACTGGTATACCCTTGGCGAGTGGAATCTGACGGCGGACGGATGCTGTAGTGGCTGTGGAACGCCCTGCGCTGGCGTGTTCGAGGCGCAACCAGGAACCTGGGGCGCGCGGCGGCGCCCGGTGCGCCTTCGACAGTACGCTGACTAGCATGTTATCGGGTTCACTACATTGACCGGCGCCGCAAGGCGGTCAATGCACGCAGTGAGGTGTCGCCACCGGGTCGGAAAGAGCCGGTGGGCGCGACGACGAGGGACTGCCAATCGTTCGCTGAGGCGGTGTGGAATCGACACCGGGCGGAAATTCCCTGGCGCGACCTGCCCAACGCTTCGGCGACGAAAAGGCGGTTCGCGCCCGGCACGCGAGATTTAAAAGCCGCTCACTCACAACCCCGCCCGCCGGGCGATGCCCTTGGGCTTGCGCTTTTTGAGCCGCTGAGCCTCTTTCTGCCGCTGTTCCGCCAGATCGATCAAAATTTGCTGCGCACCGCGCGGATCGTCGCCGTCGCCCGGCATCCGCTGGACATAGCTCCCGTCGGACTGCATGTCCCAGGCGCTGCGCTGGTCCTTGAGCTGCACATCCAAGATTTGCCGCAACTTCTGCCGCAATTCCGGCGGCTCCACCGGCGTGACCACCTCGACCCGGCTTTCCAGGTTGCGCTTCATGCAGTCCGCCGAGCCAATGAAATACTCCTCGTTCCCGCCGTTGAGGAAATAGAAAATCCGGGTGTGCTCCAAAAACCGGCCGACGGTGCTGACCACGCGCACGGTTTCCGATAGCCCCGGAACGCCCGGACGCAGCCGGCAAGTGTCGCGCACGATCAAATCCACCTTGACGCCCGCCTGTGAAGCCCGGTACAGCGCGGCTGTCACTTCCTTGTCCTCCAGCGCGTTCATCTTGAACTGGATCAGCGCCGGCTTGCCCGCCTTGGCATGGCCGATTTCCCGCTCGATCCGGGCCAGCAGCCCCGGCTTGAGCACCTTGGGCGCCGGCAGCAGCTTGCGGTAATTCCGCTTGGGCACGAACCCCGTGGTCAAATAGTTGAACAGCTCGGTCAAATCCTCGCCGATCACCGGATCGCAGGTCAGCATTCCCAGATCGCTGTACAACCGGGCGGTGCCGGCGTGGTAATTGCCGGTGCCGATGTGAGCGTAACGGCGCAGGCCGTTGAAATCGCGTCGCACCACCAAGATCACCTTGCTATGGGTCTTCAGCCCGACGACCCCATAGGTGACGTGAATCCCGGCCTCTTCCAGCCGGGTCGCCCAACGGATATTGGCCGCCTCGTCGAACCGCGCCTTCAACTCCACCACCACCGTGACCTGCTTGCCATCCTGCGCGGCGTCGATCAGATAACCGATGATCTTGGAATCCGCCGAAGTCCGGTACAGCGTCATCTTGATCGCCAAGACCTTGGGATCGTCGCTGGCTTCCAGCACGAATCGCTCGACCGAGGTCGCGAACGATTCGTAGGGATGCTGCAACAGAATCGGCCCGGCATCGCGGATGATATGGAAGATGTTGCGCTTGTCGCTCAGCTTGGGATGATCGAGCGGATGGTGCGATGGATCGTGCAGGTCGAGCCGGTTGATGGTGACGATCTGGAACAGATCGCGCAGCGCCAGCATCCCATCGATCTCGAACACCTCGCTCGCCTCGTCCAGCCCCAGTTCCGCCGCCAGCATCCCGCGATGGATCGCGTCCATGTGCTTTTCCACCTCCAGCCGCACGATGGGGGCAAACCGGCGCTCGCGCAGCTCGGTTTCGATCAGGTGCAATAGATCGTCGGCCTGATCCTCGTCGCGCTCGGCGATGGCGTTGCGGGTCACCCGAAACAGCTCGCAACCATCCACCATCATGCCGGGAAACAAGAGGTCGAGATTGTTGGCGATCACGTCCTCCAGCGGTACGTACAACTCCTCGTCGCCAACCTTCAGAAAACGCGGAATCCCGGAGCCGACCGGAATCTTGATTCGCGCCAGCCCCGCGGCCTCGTCGTTGGGATAGCGCACCGTCACCAGCAGATTGAGCGACAGATTGGACAGAAATGGAAACGGGTGCGCCGGGTCCATGGTCTGTGGCGTGACCAGCGGAAAGATATTGCGCCAGTAATAATCCCGCATCTGCTTGCGCTGGGTCTCGCTCAGCCGCTTATAGCTGCGCAGCACGATCCCCTGTGCCTTCAGCAATTCGTGCAGGTGAGACGCCAGCACCCGTTGCTGTTCCACCAGGTCGCGCACCACCGCCAGGCATTCGCTCAACTGCTGTTCCGGGCTGCGGCCATCCACCGTCAGTTCCCGCACCCGCGCCCCGATTTGCTGCTTGAGGCCACCGATGCGCTTCATGAAAAATTCATCCAGATTGGAGCTGACGATGGCCAGGAATTTCACTCGCTCCAACAACGGAGTACGTTCGTCCTGCGCCTCGTGCAACACCCGCCGGTTGAATGCCAGCCAGGTCAACTCACGGTTCAGATACCATTCCGGGGCGTCGGGATTGATCGGCGGTGGCGGAGAGGGTTCTAACGCGGCGGCGATAGCCGCGCGATCGTCAGGGGACGCGCCGCGGTCGCCACGCGGTTGGGATTCAATGGGTTCAACGTCCAGGACGGCTGCCTCGGCGGGTTCGGTCATATCGCCACACTTTCATCGGGTTGTGGGTTCATTCGGATTTCGACCCATCGGCGAGCACCGTTTCCAACCGCTCGCACAGGGTGCGCAAGACTTCGACGCGCGCATAACGCTTATCGTTCGCTTCAATCAGCGTCCATGGCGCCTGACGAGTGCTGGTGCGCTCTACCAAGTCGTTGACCGCCAGTGCGTAGTCCTCCCAGCGCTCGCGGTTGCGCCAGTCCTCGTCGGTGAGCTTCCAGGCCTTGTAAGCGATCTGTTCGCGCTCCTTGAAGCGCCGCAACTGTTCCTCTGGGGTGATGTGCAGCCAGAACTTGATCAGCACGATGCCCCGCTCCGCCAACTGGGCCTCGAAGTCGTTGATCTCGGCGTAGGCGCGCTGCCATTCGCGGGTGCGAGCGAAACCTTCGATTCGTTCCACCAGCACTCGCCCATACCAACTGCGGTCGTAGATGGTGACCCGGCCAGCGCGCGGAATATGCCGCCAGAATCGCCACAAATAGTTATGGGCGGCTTCCTCGTCGGTGGGCGCGGCGATCTGGATCACCTGATAGTCGCGCGCGTCCAGCGCGGCGGTAATCCGGCGAATGCTTCCGCCCTTGCCAGCGGCGTCCCAACCCTCGAACACCAGGATGGTCGAAATCTTGCGTTCCCGCGCCGCGCGCTGCAACTGGTTAAGCTTGGCCTGATACCGCTTCAGCCCCGCGTCATAATCGTCCTTGTTCAGGGTCTTGCTCATGTCCAGCCGCGACAGGATCGTGACCGGCGGCAGATCGCCGGTATCCGTCGCCGGTTTGGGGATGCGGGTTGCGACCTCGCCATTGCTCGCGCCAGACGCGGCTTTCGCTTCCTCCAGCCGAAACCGGATCGCATCGCGAATGACCGTCGCCACGGCCACGCTGCGGTACCGTTCGTCGTAGCCCTCGACGATCTTCCATGACGCCAGTCCGGTGCTCGTCTTCATGATCGTCCGCTCGGCGGCGGTGATGAACTGGCCATACAATTCCCAGTGTCGCCAGTCGCGCTTGGAAATCCGCCAGTGCAGCAGCGGATTCTTCTCCAACTTGCGCAGCCGCTCCTTCTGCGCGTCCTTGGACAAGTGCATCCAGAACTTCAGGATCAGCGCGCCATCGTCGGCCAAGGTTTGCTCAAAGGTCTTGATCCGTTCCAGCCGCTCGTCGAACTCGGCCAGCGTGGTGTGACCGTAGACCTGGTCGAGGATCGGCATCGAATACCAGGAACTGAGAAACAGCGCCATTCGCCCCTTGGGCGGCAGTTCGCGCCAGAAGCGCCAATATTCGGGCCGATCGCGCTCCTCGTCGGACGGTTCGCCAAAGGCGCGGGCCATCAACCAGCGCGAGTCCAACCATTCGTGCAGCTTGTTGACCGTCTCGCTCTTGCCGGCGCCGTCCACCCCGGCGAACACCACGATCACCGGGAAATCGGCGTTGCGCAGTTCCATCTGCATCATCAACAGCTCCTCCCGCAGGTGCGGAACTTGCTGGTGATAGTCCTCCTTGGGCAGCTTGCGTTGCAGTTCGGCGGTTCTGAACATCAACACTCCTTGGGGCGAGTGGGGAAATGCGCGGGATGGAGTCGCCGAATGGGTTACGGCTCGGCGGATTATGCTAATCTTAGTCCGGTTGACCGACAGACGCTCGACTCTTCCGCCTGGATCAGGACGATTCCCATCCCTCCTCCAGGGCGACCGGGCATTCATGCAATAACAAAAGGAGAACCCCATGAAGTGGCGGCTCTTGGCCAGTCTGGTCCCCATGACGCTTCTGCTGGCTGGCCCGGCGCGAGCGGACATCTACGCCTTCGTGGACAACAATGGTGTCCGGCACCTCAGTAACATCCCCAACGATCCCCGCTACAAGCTGGTGATGCGCACACCAGCCTTCCGCAAGGATTCCAGTTCGACCTCCAGCTTCGCGCCAACCAATCTATACGGCTCCAATCCAACGGTCCTAACGCCGCGCGCCTACGCGCCACGCACCTACACGCCGCGAGTCAGGACCGCCCGCCTGGGCCGAGTGAACGAAGGCAACCGTCAGCGTTTCAGTCCCGACATCAACCGCATCGCAACGCAATACCGTCTTGAGCCAGCGCTACTGCACGCCGTGATCAGCGCCGAATCCTCCTACAATCCCTGGGCGGTATCCCCCAAAGGCGCCATGGGCATGATGCAATTGATGCCGGGTACCGCCGACCGGTTCGGCGTCAGCAATCCCTACGACCCCATCGCCAACATGCACGGCGGCGCCCGCTATTTACGCTGGCTGCTCGACCAGTTCAACGACACCCGACTGGCGGTGGCGGCTTACAACGCCGGCGAGGGCGCGGTGCAAAAATACGGCAACCAGATTCCACCTTATCGGGAAACGCAGGACTACGTGGTCAAGGTACTGGGCTATTACCAGCAATACCAGACCGGCGGCGGTCTGTACGCCGCGAGCGCCAACGGCCTGAGTCCGCTGGCGATGAACGGCAATTACTACGGCAATGGCGGTTACTACGGCAGTGGCGGTTACTACGGCAATGGTTCCTACCCTCGCGGTTCCGGCGGCGCCATCGTGATCACGCCGCGCCGCGGCAACCGGCCCGCCAGTCTGACCAACGTTCCCACTTCAGCCGGTTCGACGCCGCTACCACGCACCTATTTGCGACCGACCGGTGGCCAGATCGTCGTCGGCGCCAGTGGCGGCAACCGCAGTTCCAGTCGCCCCCCGGTCCAGATCAACTTACCCGCGCGCCCGATCCAGCCCAGTAACGTTCCGCTGTTCGCCGGCAACGACAAGTAACCGATGAATGCACGCCGCTCCCCGCGTGGCGCCTCCTATCTAAATCCACCCGCATCCACCGCCGCTACCCGGCGGTACCCGACGCAACGCTGGTGGGGAGCGGCGCTAGCGGTTGCGCTTGCCGTCGGTCTCGGCAGCGACGTCGGCGCGACCGAATCGCCCACGGCCTGGCGCGAGGCCTTCCTGGCCGCTGAGCAATCCCTGCGCGATGGCGTCGCCGTGGATTTCGCCGCGCTACGAACCTATCCACTCTATCCTTACCTGCGTTATCAGGAACTTAGCCGTCGTCTGCCGGAACTGCCCACCACCGAGGTACGCGAGTTCCTGCGCGATTACGCGGATTCGCCGCTGGCCGCCCGGTTGCGCGACGCCTGGTTGCGCCAACTCGCCGCCGCCCAGCGCTGGGACGATTACCTCCGCGACTTCACCCCCACTCGCAACGCCGAACTGAACTGTTGGCAACGACAGGCGCTGCTCAACACCGGTCAGGGTGACGCGGCGCTGCGCGATTTCGCTGCGTTCTGGCTGCGTGGCGCGGCCCTGCCCGCAGCTTGTGATCCAGTCATCGTTGCCTGGGGCAGCCGAGGCGAACCCACGCCAGAACGGCTCTGGCAACGATTCGCCCTGGCGGTGGAGGACAACAACCTCAAATTGGCGCGCGCCTTGCGAACGGCCATGCCGGCCACTGATCAGAGCCTGGCCGAAACCTGGCTGAACATTGCCGAGAACCCCCGGCTGCTCCTGGACGCTGGTCGACTCGATCTCAACGATCCGCGTACCCTATCCATCCTGAACGATGGGTTAGAACGCTGGGGCCAGCGCAACGCGCTCGACGCGGCGGCGGCCCTGGATACCCTCAAAACGCGCGCGCCGACCCTCGCCCCCCACCTGACCGCCGTGGAGCGGCGGCTGGCGTTGTGGATCGCCAGCGACTATCACCCCAGCGCGCTGGCGCGACTGGTAGCGCTGCCGGACGCCGTGGTGGACCGCGACGTGGCCGAATGGCGGGTACGGGTCTGCCTGCAACAGGGCGACTGGACCACGGCGTTGCACTGGCTGGACCGGTTGCCCGCGCCGGAGCGCGACAGTCCGCGCTGGCGCTATTGGCGGGGCCGGGCGTTGGAGATGCTGGGCCACAACGAAGAGGCCAAACCAGTTTACCAGGCCATTGCCGGTCAGCGGGATTACTACGGTTTCCTGGCCGCCGACCGGCTCGGCGCGGCCCACGCGATTGTCAACACCCCGCTGACGATCCCGGCGACCGAACTGGAGGCGCTGTTGACCCGCTCTTCCAGTCTGCAACGGGCGCGGGAACTGTACATTCTGGGCCGGGAACCGGACGCCGACGCCGAATGGCGGCAGGCGACCCGGGCATTCGACCGACCGGCGCTGCGGCAGGCGGCGGCGCTGGCCCAGCACTGGGAGTGGCACGGCCAAGCCATCGCCACCATCGCGCGGGCCGAGCATTGGGACGATCTGGACCTGCGATTTCCGCTGGCCTATCGGGAAGGAGTGGTGAATCAAGCCCGCGCCAGCGCGCTGGACCCCGCCTGGGTCTATGCCGTCATCCGCCAGGAAAGCAGCTTTCGACCCGACGCCCGCTCGCCCGTCGGGGCACTGGGGCTGATGCAGATCATGCCCGCCACGGGCCGGCAGATCGCTCAGGAATTACGGGACGCCGTGGCCGATCCGCCCCTGTTGCACCCGGAAACCAACATTCGTTACGGCGTTCACTACCTGCGGCGGATGCTGGCGCGATTGCAAGACAACCCGATGCTGGCCACCGCCGCTTACAATGCCGGCCCCAACAAGGTCGCGCAATGGTTGCCGGCCCGCGCCGCGGTACCCGCTGACGTGTGGGCGGAAACCATCCCCTACCGTGAAACCCGGGCTTACGTCCAACGGGTGATGGAATACGCCGCCATTTACCAGCACCGTCTGGGCGCGCCGGAGCCGGAACCGACCCTTGGCGCCCGGATGAAGCCGGTGCTGCCGGGAACCGCCAGCAACCCTGGTTAAACCTGATTTGAACCCCCATGACCATTCGCAATCTTGATGCGCTCTTCAAACCAGACACGGTTGCCCTAATTTGCGGCGGTGGTGGCGACGAGGAAATCATCGCCCGCAATCTGATGAGCAGCGGTTTTAAAGGGCCGATCATGCCGGTGGACGCCAAGCGGAACGCGCTGGCGGGCGCCGTCACTTACCGCGACATTGCCAGCCTGCCGCTGCCGCCGGCGCTGGCCATCATCACCCGACCGTTGCGGGAAGCGCCGGCGCTGATTCGGCAACTGGGCGAGCGCGGCGCGCGCGCGGTCCTGCTGGTCAGCGAAGCGCGCGGTTTGCCAGCCGCCGACCGCGCGGCGCTGGAGCAGGCGATTCTGGACGCGGCGCAACCGTATCTGCTGCGGGTGCTGGGCCCTGGTTCCCAGGGCTTCAACGTTCCCCGCTCTTGTCTCAACGTCTGCCTGAATCACCAACCGCTCCTGCCCGGCGACATCGCTCTCATCACCGAATCCGGCACCATCGGCCAAACCGCCCTTGATTTGGGCAATCATCACGGGTTCGGGTTCAGCCATCTGATCCATCTGGGCGATAGCCTGGATGTGGACCTGGCCGATGTCCTCGACTACCTGGCGGGAGATTTCCACACGCGAGCGGTTTTGCTGTACCTGGAATACATCAGTGACGCCCGTAAGTTCATGTCGGCGGCGCGGCGCGCGGCGCGCACCAAACCCGTGGTCGTGCTGAAACCGCGCCGTTACCCAGAGGAGCCGGACGATGCGGTGTACGCCGCCGCTTTTCGCCGCGCCGGTTTGCTGCGAGTGGACGACAGCGACGAACTGCTGCAAATGATCGAAGTGCTGAAAGCGGCCAAGCGAGTCAACAGCGACCGGTTGGCCATCGTCGGCAACAGTTCCAGCATGAGCCTGCTGGCGACCGACACCCTGTATCAGTTCGGCGGACGCCTGGCGCAGTTTTCCGAAACGACTCAGCAAGGTTTGGAACCGCTGATCGAATCCAACGCCCTGCCCAATCCCGTCAACCTCAGCGATCAGGCTGACGCCGCCACCTACGGGCAAGTGTTGGACCTGGTACTCACCGACCCCGGCGTGGACGGCGTGCTGGTGATCAAAACTCCCAGCGCCCTCAGCGAAACGACGGCGGTCGCCGACGCCGTGATTCAACGCCTTGCCAAGAGTCGCCACGGCATCGTCGCCAGCTTTCCCGGCCCCCGGACCGGGGCCACCGCGCGTGAACGGTTGCTGGCGCGCCAAGTGCCGACCTACGAAACCGCCAGCGATGCGGTGCGCGCTTTCATGCGCATCGTGCAGTACAAGCGTAATCAGGCGCTGCTGATGGAAACCCCGCCCTCGCTGCCAGAAGCGTTCACCCCGGATGTGGCGGCGGCGCGGGCCATTCTCAGCCGGGCCTTGCACGACCGGCGCAACAGCCTCAACGAATACGAAGCGATCCAGCTGCTAACCACCTATGGCATTCCGGTGGCGGAAACCCGGTTGGCGCGCTCCCCGGACGAAGCCGCCGCATTGGCGGCGCAACTGTATCCACCGGTCGCCCTGAAGATCATGTCGCCCGAGGTGGTCACCAAATCGCAAGTCGGTGGGGTCGCCCGCTATCTGAGCAGCCCGGACGCGGTGCGCCAGGCGGCGGCGACGATGCTGGCGCGGTTGCACGATGTGGCGCCGGCGGCCCGGTTCAATGGCTTCGTGCTTCAGCCCATTGTGGCCCGCGACGGCGCTTACGAGCTGACCCTGGGCGTGCGGGCCGGTGGCGGTTTCGGGCCGGTGATCTACTTTGGCCAGGGTGGTACGGAAAGCGAGGTGATCAACGATCTGGCCTATGGCCTGCCGCCGCTCAACCTGCACCTGGCCCGCGAGATGATGGCGCAGACCCGGATTTACCAGCGATTGCGCTATAGCCTGCTGCGCCGCGCCAACCTCGACGCCGTGGCGCTGACCCTGGTCAAAATCTCGCAGATGGTCATCGACCTGAACGAACTGGCCGAACTGAACATCAACCCGCTGTGGGTCAACGCCCAGGGCGTGGTGGCGCTGGACGCCCGGGTACGGTTGACGCCGACCGCCACCGCCGCGGCGCCGCGCCTGGCGATTCGCCCCTACCCCAAGGATTTGGAGGAAACCATCACCCTGCCCAACGAGCGGGAACTGCTGCTGCGTCCAGTGCTGCCCGAGGACGAACCCTCCTTGCAGGCGCTGGTGGCGCGGGCCTCGCCCGAGGACTTGCGGCGGCGGTTTTTCCAGCCCATTCGCGAACTGTCGCACGATATGGCGGCGACGCTGACCCAGATCGACTATCAACGGGAGATGGCGCTGGTGGCGGTCGGTCCCGGCGTGCCCGGCAAGGCTGAAGTGTACGGCATCGTCAATCTCAGTATCGACCCGAGCAACGAGCGGGCGGAGTATTCCATTCTCGTGGACCGGGCGTTGATGGGCCTGGGCCTGGGCAACCGTCTGATGCGGCGCATCATTCGCTACGCGCGCGCGTGCGGCATTCAGGAAATCTATGGCGAGGTGTTGACCGAAAACAAACCCATGCTGCAAATGGACCGGGCATTGGGCTTTGCGGTGCGCAGCGATCCAGACGATCCCGGTTTGAAACACGTTGTTTTGTCCCTCCACCAAGTTGGTCTGTCCATAGGGTAAATTCGGTATGAGCGAAAAGCGTCTCCTGGTTGTTGACGACGAACCCGAATTCGGTGAACTGGTGCGCAAGGTTGCTGTCGGCTTGGGCTACGAAGCGCGGGTTGCCACCAGCGGTCGCGAATTCCAGGACGCCTACCGCGAACTGAATCCCACCATGATCGTGATGGATATGGTGATGCCGGAGATGGATGGCAACGAATTGGTATTGTGGTTGATGGAACAGCGCTACGCCGCCCACCTGATCATCATCACCGGTTACAGCCCCGACTATGCCAAGGACGCCCGCGTGCTGGCGGAATTCAACGGCCTGCGTTCGGTGACGACCTTGACCAAGCCGATTGGATTGGCCAAGCTGCGCGAGGCGCTCAACAACGAGCGTTAAGCGCGGACGGCATTCTCATGACGGTCGCATCAAACCAACCGTTGGTGGCTCGATGCGGTTGGAAGCCATTCGACGCCAAGGCCCCGCGGATTGCATGGCGGGCGTGGAGGCTGCTTTTGATGGCCACCGCGAACTCGGCGATCCACGCGTCTGACTCCAGCTTCTCGAATGCCACCGCGCAAAGACGCGCATTCCCATGCCCTTGTTAAGCATTGATCGTCTCTCCATCGCGTTCGGCGCCGAAAAGCTGCTCGATGGCGCCAGCTTCCAGTTGGACGCCGGCGAGCGGGTCTGCCTGATCGGCCGCAACGGCGCGGGCAAAACAACGTTGCTGCGACTGCTGACCGGTGAAATCCAGCCCGACAGCGGCGATATCTGGCGGCAGCCCGGCTTGCGCGTGGCCACGCTGGCGCAAGAGTTACCCGCCGACACCACGGCCACCGTGTTCGAGATCGTCGCCGGTGGGTTGGAAGGATTGGGAAATCTGCTGGCCGATTATCACGACGCCGTCTTGCGCCTGACCCAGGATCACGCGCCGGAATCGATGCGGCGGATGGAACAGTTGCAACACGAACTGGAAGCGCGCGACGGCTGGCGCTGGCAACAGCGCGTCGAAACCGTCATCAGCCGTCTGCAATTACCCGCCGATACGCCACTGGCGGAATTGTCGGGCGGCTGGCGGCGGCGGGTGCTACTGGGCCGGGCGCTGGTCCGCGACCCGGACGTGTTGTTGCTGGACGAGCCGACCAACCATCTCGATCTGGAAACGATTCAGTGGCTGGAAAGCGAGTTGCTGGAATTTCGCGGCGGATTGCTGTTCGTCACCCACGACCGCGCCCTGTTGCAACGGCTGGCGACCCGCCTGCTGGAACTGGATCGTGGCGCGCTGACCTCGTGGCCAGGCGATTACGCCACGTTCCTGGAAAAGAAAGCTGCCCTGCTGGAAGTCGAAACTCGGCATCACGCCAAGTTCGACAAGAAACTGGCGCAAGAAGAGGCGTGGATTCGGCAAGGGATCAAGGCCCGCCGCACCCGCAACGAGGGCCGGGTGTTGGCGCTGCTGGCCCTGCGCGAAGAGCGCGATCAGCGCCGCGAGCAACTCGGCAAAGCCAACTTCACGCTGGAACAGGCGGAGCTGTCCGGCAAACTGGTGATCGAAGCACGTCATCTTTACTACGCCTGGCAGGGCGAACCGCTGATTCGCGATTTTTCGGTCCGCATCCTGCGCGGCGACCGCATTGGTCTGATTGGCCCCAACGGCTCCGGCAAGACCAGCTTGCTGAATCTGCTGTTGGGACGTTTACCACCGAACGCCGGTCAAGTGCGGCACGGAACCAAGCTGGAAATCGCCTATTTCGACCAACTGCGCGAACAGTTGGACCCGGAGCAAACCGTGTTGGACAGCGTCGCGGGCGGGCGGGAAACCATCGAAATCAACGGCCAGCGCCGCCATGTCATCGGGTACCTGGGCGATTTTCTATTCACCGCCCAGCGGGCGCGCTCCCCAGTCAAATCCCTGTCCGGCGGCGAGCGCAATCGCCTTCTGCTGGCTCGATTGTTCACCCGACCGGCCAATCTGCTGGTCATGGACGAGCCGACCAACGATCTCGATCTGGAAACGCTGGAATTGTTGGAAGAACTATTGCTGGATTACAGCGGAACCCTGTTGCTGGTCAGCCACGACCGGGCATTTCTGGACAACGTGGTGACCAGTTGCCTGGTGTTCGAGGACGACAGCGTCCGCGAATACGTCGGCGGTTACAGCGACTGGCTGCGCCAGCGGCTCGCGCCAGTATCGGTGGTGACCGCCAAGCCGAAACCGGAACCCAAGCCAGTCGCCCGCCCGCCGAAACCGGCTGTGTCCGGCAAGCTCAGCCATAACGAGCGGCGAGAACTGGAACGACTGCCAGCACGCATCGAGGAATTGGAGCAACGACAGCGGGAGTTACATGCCCTGACCGCCAACCCGGCGTTCTACAAGCAGGAACCGGTGGTGATCACCCAGCGCATGGAGGGATTGCGGGCCTTGGAGACGGAATTGGAAGCGGCCTATGGGCGCTGGGAGGAACTGGAAGCGCGGGAACGGTGAATCTCGCGCCTTTAGGTGAACACTGGGCGTTGGCCAATCAGCGCCGGACGCGTGGAGACGAGGACGGCTGCGGCTTGGGTTATAATTCCGCCCCACTTTGAATTTGAGGATACGCGACGATCTTTGACCGTCCGCCCTGGAGGATATCACCGTGTCCCGATTGCCCCAGATCGTCGTCGGCCAGTTCCCCGGCGCTCGTCCGCGCCGGATGCGCCGCGATGACTTTTCGCGCCGGTTGGCGCGGGAAACCGTGCTCACCACCGCCGATCTGATTCAGCCGCTGTTCGTCATTGAGGGCGAACGACGCCGCGAACCGGTCGCTTCGATGCCGGGCGTGGAACGCTTGAGCATTGACCAATTATTGCGCGAGGCCGAGACGCTGGCGAACTTAGGCGTGCCGGCGGTGGCGCTGTTTCCGGTCACGCCGCCGGAAGCGAAATCGCTGGACGCCGCCGAGGCGTATAACCCCAACGGACTGGCGCAGCGAGCGGTGCGGGCGCTGAAAACGGCTCTGCCGGAATTGGGCGTCATCACCGACGTGGCGCTGGACCCGTTCACCAGTCACGGTCAGGACGGTTTGGTGGATGAATCCGGTTACGTGCTGAACGATGAAACCGTGAGCGTGCTGGTCCGCCAGGCGTTGTCGCACGCCGAGGCGGGCGCCGAGGTCGTCGCGCCGTCGGACATGATGGATGGGCGGATCGGCGCGATCCGCGAGGCGCTCGAATCCAACGACTTCATCCACACCCGCATCCTGGCCTATTCCGCCAAGTACGCTTCCAGTTTCTACGGCCCGTTTCGCGACGCGGTCGGCTCGGCGGGCGCGCTGGGCAAGGGTAACAAGTACAGCTATCAGATGGATCCGGCCAACAGCGACGAGGCGCTGCGCGAGGTGGCGATGGACTTGGAGGAAGGGGCGGACATCGTGATGATCAAGCCGGGAATGCCCTATCTGGACATCGTGCGCCGGGTCAAGGACCAGTTCGCCGCCCCCACCTTCGTCTATCAAGTCAGTGGCGAATACGCGATGCTGCTGGCCGCCGCCCGCAACGGCTGGCTGGACGAAAAAGCGGTGGTGATGGAATCGCTGCTGGCGATCAAGCGGGCCGGCGCGGACGCCATTCTGACCTATTTCGCGGCACAGGCGGCGGGTTGGCTGCGGGCATCGTGAAATACTGGAAAATTTTGTCGCTGGCCGCGCTGGGCGTGGCGCTGAGTGGGTTCTTTCTAGCGATCATGCGCCCGCCCGGCGGTCAACCCTCCTCACCCGGCCAGAACCTGCCCTGGCAGATGACCGCCAGCCCCGATGGCGCGACGCTGACCGTGTTCGGCCTGACCCTGGGTCAGAGCACGCTGCGGGATGCGGTCAATAAATTGGGCTTGCGTTACGAATTGGGCGTGTTTCAGAACCCGGAGGGCCACTTGAATCTGGAAGCCTATTTCCGGGATGCGGTGGTCGGTGGGCTGAACGTCCGGCTGGCGGTGGCGGCGCGCTTGCCCGATGACCTGCTGCGCGCGTTCCAGACCCACGCCGGCGCGGGCAAACCCACCGCAGATGGCGGTCGGCGCTATCCGGTCGCCGAAACGGACACCGAGGCTGGGCTGGGCGCGGTCATTACAGCGATGACCTATATGCCAGTGGTCAAATTCGATGCCGAACTGGTGCGTAAACGCTTTGGCGAACCCGCCGAACGCATCGCCACCAAGGACGGGACGCACTGGCTGTATCCGACGCGGGGGTTGGACTTGCTGCTGGGTGACAATGGCGAGGCATTGTTGCAATACGCCCCGCCGACGGAATTCGAGCGGCGGTTGCGGGCGCCGCTGCGCCAGAACCGAGGAAGTTAGACACATGACGACGCAACCCGATCAATACGCGGTGATGGGCAACCCGATTGCCCACAGCCAGTCGCCACGCATTCACACGCTGTTTGCGGCCCAGACCGGCCAGCGTCTGGAATACCGCGCCATTCTGGTGGAACCGGGTGGCTTCGCGGCGGCGGCGCGCGCGTTCCGGGACGCGGGCGGCAAAGGCTTAAACGTCACCATCCCGTTCAAGCAGGACGCCTGGGTGTTCGCCGACCTACTCAGCGCCCGCGCCGAGCGGGCCAGGGCGGTCAACACGCTGAGTTTCGAACCGACCAGCGTGCGCGGCGAAAATACCGATGGGCTTGGACTGGTGCGTGACCTCAAGATCAACCATGGGTACGCGCTGGCGGGCCGACGCATTCTGTTGTTGGGCGCGGGCGGCGCGGCGCGAGGCGTGTTGCAACCCTTGCTGGCGGAACAGCCGACACAACTGGTCGTCGCCAACCGCACCGCTGGCAAGGCGGCGGAACTGGCGTTGCGCTTCGGCAATCTGGGATTGGTGTCCGGCTGCGGCTTCGCGGATCTGGCTGGACGGTCGTTCGACCTGGTTATCAACGCCACGGCCGCCGGTCTGAGCGACGCCGTGCCGCCATTGCCGGACGGAGTGCTAGCGGCGGACGGCTGGTGCTACGACCTGATGTATGGCCGCGAACCGACCGCTTTCGTGCGCTGGGGATGGGAACGGGGGGCGGTCCAGTCCGTGGATGGCTTGGGGATGCTGGTCGAACAAGCGGCGGAAGCGTTCCACTGGTGGCGCGGGGTCTGGCCGGAAACGAAACCGGTGATCGCGGCGCTGCGTGGCTAATCCCGCCGGGCGGGCAATCGATGGCGCGCCGACCGTGGCGGCACGTTACGCGCTGGAGCAAACCCGATCCCGACGCAACGCCTACACCGCCGCCGGTGGATGTCGCGTCCCACGAAACCATCTTGCCAGCAATTTCCAGCCCCGACGCCGCCGGCGGCTTGCGGCGGGTGGCCGGTAACCGTAAGCTGTACCATAATTTGCTCACTCGGTGCATCGTGGGATAAGCCCAGACCGTTCATGGTGATGATTCCGAGGAAGGCTAAAACAGTCACGAACGGTGGTGACTCAGTTCAAGTTGTTTATCGGATGATGATCCTGGCGATCCTGGCCAATATGGCGGAATGGCGGAATGGCGGAATCGTCGTTTCAAACCCCATCGGCGCTTTGCGCCATACCTTCCGCGCCGGAGGGGAACATTGACTTCTGGAGACAAGCGGGCCATGAGCGACGCGCACGGTATTACCACACGACAGACAATCCTGATCGTAGACGACACCCCGGACAACATCACGTTGCTGAGTACCTTGCTCAAGGACCACTACAAGACCAAGGTCGCCACCAACGGCGAGCGTGCCCTGAAAGTCGCCGCCGCCAATCCGCCACCGGATCTGATCCTGCTCGACATCATGATGCCGGGCATGGATGGCTATGAGGTCTGCCAACGGCTCAAGGCCGACTCCCAGACCTCGGACATCCCGGTGATTTTTCTTACCGCCAAGGCGCAGGTGGAAGACGAGGAAAGAGGATTGAAGCTGGGCGCGGTGGACTACATCACTAAACCGATCAGCCCCCCCATCGTGCTAGCCCGGATTGAAACGCACCTCAACCTCAGGAACGTCCGCCAATTTCTCCAAGACAGCAATGCCTTCCTGGAAACGGAGGTACGGCGCCGCACCCAGGAGGTGGTGGCCGCTCAGGATGCAACCATCCTGGCGATGGCTTCGCTGGCGGAAGCCCGCGATAACGAGACCGGCAACCATCTCCTTCGGGTCCAGCACTATATCCAGGCGCTGGCCAGAAAGCTCCAGAAGCATCCTCGATTCGCGAATTTTCTCAACGACGAAACCATTGGACTGCTGTTCAAGTCAGCCCCACTGCACGATATCGGCAAGGTGGGCATTCCCGACCGGATTCTGCTCAAGCCAGGGCCGCTCAACGCGGAGGAATTCGAAATCATGAAGACCCATACCACCTTGGGCCGTGATGCGATCCTGGCCGCCGAGAAGCGCCTGAGCACGCCTGCCTCGTTCCTGCATTTCGCCCGGGAAATCGCCTATTCGCACCAGGAGCGCTGGGACGGCAGTGGTTATCCCGAAGGCTTGGTGGGCCACGATATCCCCATCTCGGCGCGCTTGATGGCGGTGGCCGACACATACGACATATCGATCAGCCGCCGGTTGTACAAACCGGCGGTACCGCATGGGCAGGCGGTGGCGCAGATTTTGGAAGGTCGGGGCACTCTATTCGATCCGGATATCGTGGATGCCTTTCTGGACATCGCCGACGAAATCCGAGCCATTGCCGCGCGCTTCGCCGACAGTTACGAAGATTTACAGGAAGAAGCGAAGCGCCTGGAAATCGCCATCGCCGAGGAGCGGATCGTGCTGGGCGGGAAGCCATAGGATTGCCGCTCACCGTTGCTCCGTCGCGAAACGACAATCCGCGAAGGATGAACTTCGCGCCGTTCATCCAGCCGATCCCTCCAGTGGGTCAATCGCCAACCAAGGTCCGGCCGCGACGGCGGTGGTGTTTGTCGGCGGCGGTAATCACGCTGTTGCCACGCATTACGTCCCGCCAGGCCCGCATCTTTTTTCCAAAGCGCATCTCCAAAGCTCACCGCGCCAGCACCGCCATGGATTCGACATGCGTGGTGTGCGGAAACATGTCCAACACTCCGGCGTTTTCCAGCCGGTAGCCAAACCGGTGAACCAGTTCGCCGACATCGCGCGCCAAAGTCGCCGGATGGCAAGAGACATAGACGATTCGCCGCGCGCCCAGCGCCGTCATCCAAGGCATCAATTCCAACGCGCCGGACCGGGGCGGATCGAGCAGAATCCGGTCGTAGCCACCCTGAATCCAGGGCAATCCGGTCAGGTCGCCGGCCAGATCGGCGGCGTAAAACGCGGCGTTGGCGACGCCATTGCGCGCGGTGTTGCGCCTAGCCCACTCGACCAGACCACCCTCCCCTTCCACGCCGACCACTGCTCGCGCCCGCCGGGCGAGCGCCAAGGTAAAATTACCCAACCCGCAAAACAGATCGAGCACGCGATCCTCCGGCCCAATCTCCAGCAGCGCGCACGCACGTTCGACCAGCGCTCGATTCAGGGCGGCGTTGATCTGGATGAAATGTTGCGGCTGAAATTCCAGTTCCAACCCGTCCGCCAGCCGGTAACTCAAAACCGGTGGCGCGGAAGCCGTTTCCAACGCCCGGACGCTATCCACGCCACCGGGTTGTAGGTATAGCGCCAGACCGTGGTGCTCGCCGAAGGACCGCAGTTGCGCCAAATCGGCGGCGCTTGGCGGCGTCAGCACCCGCAGGTTCAGACTCATGACGGCATCGCCGCCAGCGACCTCAATCTGTGGCAACCGGTCGCGGATGGACAGGGTTTCGATCAGTCGCGCCAGTGGCTCCAGCAAGCCGCCGACCCGTTCGTCCAGAATCTCGCAACGGCGCAGATCGGCCAGGTAAGGACCTCGCCGCTCGCGGAAACCCACCAGCACGCGCCCCTTTTTGGTCACGTCCTTGACACCCAGCCGCGCCCGCCGCCGGTAGCCCCAGACCGGGCCGGTCAGCGGCTCCAACATCTGTTCCGGCTGAACCTTGCCGATATGGGCCAGGCTGTCCAGCAACCAGCGCTGCTTGCGCGCCAATTGCGCGGTCGGCCCAAGGTGTTGTAAAGCGCAGCCGCCACAGACCGCGAAATGGGCGCAGCGCGGCTCGACCCGCTCTGGCGCCGATGTCAGCACCTCCAACGTGCGCGCCTCATCGTGACGACCGCGCCGCGCCGTGTAGACGCAACGAACCTCCTCACCCGGCAGCGCGCCCTCAACGAATACGGCTTTTCCTTCGCGCCGCCCCACACCGTGACCCTCGTGGGTCAAATCCTCGATGGTGAGGAGAAAGGGCTGCGTCGCCCACTGGCGTCGGGCTTCGGATCGCTTGACGGACACGACATGCATCTCCCAAGAAAGCTGGTCAGCTCGTGGGAGCGGGTTTGGCTGTGATGGCAACCCCCCATCGCGGCCAAACCCGCTCCCAAAAGCAAATCGTTGATCTGAAAATATCGGTTTTCATGCAATCCGCAGGGTCATCGACCACCCGGCGCCGGGAAGACTTTGGGCGATACCGGCCCCCCAGTCAAAAGGGCGTATGATGTGGCGTTTCGGAAATTCCCCGCCACGATTTTCTTCGTCATTCCAGCACAAAGTGAACGTCCGTGAATATATCCCGATCCCGCGTCGTTGGATTCAAGCGACTGAAAGCCTTTTAACCGGGAGGGCGCAGCCATAGCCGCTCCCACCGTCAACCCGTCGCCCACGCCCTTCGATCCGGCGTGTTTCGCCCGCGCTCGCTGGTCTGTCTACGCCATCCTGGCGGTATCTTACATCCTGGTGTTCTTCCACCGGATCGCCCCGGCGGTGGCGTCCGCCGACCTGATGCGGGATTTTGGGGCCACCGGAGCCGCGCTGGGGTCGCTGGCGGCGATGTATTACTACATCTATACCGTCATGCAGATTCCCGCCGGAGTGCTAGCCGATACCTTGGGCGCGCGGGTTGTGGTGACGTTGGGCAATCTGGTGTCCGGTATCGGCTCCATCCTGTTTGGTCTGGCCGCCACGCTTTGGGAGGCGTCGGTGGGACGCGCCCTGGTTGGGCTGGGAGTGTCCGTGGTGTTCGTGGGGCTGATGAAAAGCAATACCCTCTGGTTCCGCGACCGGGATTACGGCTTCATCAGCGGCCTGACCCTATCGTTGGGCAATATCGGTGCGATCCTGGCGGCTGGCCCTCTGGCCGGCATGCTGACGATCTGGTCGTGGCGCGCGGTGTTTGCCGCGTTCGGCATTCTGGCGCTGGCCCTAGCGGTGCTTTCCTGGTTCGGCGTGCGCAACACTCCGGAGGATGCCGGCTTTCCCTCGATCCGGGAGATGGAGGGTCAAACCCGGCACGCCAGTCGCCAACGACACTGGTGGCATGATCTGCTGGAGGTTTTGGCCACGCGCCGGACCTGGCCGGCATTCTGGGTCAACTGGGGGATGCCAGGCAGCATGCTGGCATTTCTTGGTCTATGGGCGATTCCCTTCCTGCATGACTTGCATGGTCTGGAGCGATCCACGGCTTCCTTGTACACCACCGCCGCGCTGGCCAGCTTCGCTGGCAGCGCTTTATTCTGCGGCTGGTTCTCCGACCGGTTGGGCCGCCGTAAACCCCTGTTGGTCATCGGTGTCCTGCTGTACGGGCTGGCTTGGCTGGGCATCGTCCACGGCCATTGGACCCCTGGCGTGACGGGCATGGCCTGGTTCGCGCTGATGGGTTCCGGTTGCGGATCTTTCGTCCTGACCTACGCCAGCGCCAAGGAGGTGGTCGCCCCCGCGCTGTCGGGCATGGCCATCGCGCTGGTGAATACCGGCATCTTCCTGGAGGCGGCCATTCTCCAACCGCTGTTTGGCTGGGTCATGGACTTGACCTGGAGCGGCGCCATGGCTAACGGAGTGCGGGTGTACGGCGCCGCCGATTACCAGAACGGTTTTTACCTGATGCTGGGTTGCGTCGTCCTGTCCAGCATCGCCTCGGCCTTCCTGTACGAAACCCGCTGTCGCAATATTACCCTTGAGGGCACTCAGGGCTCGTGATCGGAACAAGCAAACTTCTCCTTTGAAGCATCAAGTCTCGCAAGAGCGCGCCTTACCGGATTTCAACCAGCGAAACGAACGGCGAACCCCGCTACCGCGGGCGACATCGTTCCGAAAAGGCGTCAAGCCAGGCGTCCGTCGCGGAAATCGTTTAGCGCCTGATAGATTTCCTGCTCCGTGTTCATCACGAAGGGGCCGTACTGCGTGATCGGTTCATTCAGCGGCCGACCGGCGATCAGCAGTGCCTTGGCGTCGCTCGCGGCTTCGATGACTACCCCATCCGCTTGCGCGTCGTTGGCGAGAACCGCCAGATGCTGGACTGGAACCTGGCTGCCAGCGATGCCGACCGCGCCGCGATAGACGTAGACGAAGGCGTTGTGCTCCGCCGGCAGCGGCTGGGTAAAACGCGCACCGGCGGGTAGGTGCAGATCCAGATACAGCGGCGCGGTCGCCGCGCGCGTCACCGCGCCGGTAACGCCATGGCTCGCGCCGGCGATCACCGTCACCGTCACGCCGGCATCGGTCACGAAACGCGGCAACTCAGTGGCGGCGAAATCGCGGTACCAGGGCGTAATCAGCTTGTCGCGGGCGGGCAGATTCAACCAGAGTTGAAAACCTTCCATCACGCCTGCTTCCTGCTGCGGAATTTCGGAATGGATCACCCCTCGTCCCGCTGTCATCCATTGCACGCCGCCGTTCTCCAGCAAACCTTCATGGCCGGCGCTGTCGCGATGCCGCATGCGGCCAGCGATCATGTAGGTGATAGTCTCGAAACCCCGGTGCGGGTGATCGGGAAAACCGGCGATATAGTCCGCCGGATTGTGGCTGCCAAAAGCATCAAGCATCAGGAAAGGATCGAGCCGATGCTGGAGCGATTGCGCGAGCACCCGAGTCAGCTTCACGCCCGCGCCATCGGACGTCGCCTTGCCGACCACGAGTTGTTCCACAGGGCGGGGATGGTGGATCGGTTCGCCATTAAAGGTGGATTTCGTCATTGGATTCACTCCAGTCAGGGGCGCGCGATGGCGCCCACAGGATTCACGGGGGACGGGCTCAGGCCAGCGCCGTGGCCATGTCGGCCTCCGCTTCGGCAAAGCCCTGCTGGGTCGCTTCCGGCCCCATGTTCAGACCTTCCGCATAGATAAAATGCACGTCGGTCATGCCGAGAAAACCGAGCACCATTTTCAGGTACGGCGTCTGCGTGTCACTCTCCATGCCCCGATAGCGACCGCCGCGCGCCAGCGCCGCGTAGACTTTCTTACCCTTGAGCAATCCTTCCGGCCCACTCTCGGTGTAGCGGAAAGTGACGCCGGCGCGGGCGATGGCATCGATCCAGTTCTTCAACTGGGCTGGAATGCTAAAGTTGTACATCGGCACGCCGAGCACGAGGACATCGGCTGCCTGAACCTCGGTGATCAGCGCGTCGTCGAGCGCCACCCGCGCCGCCTGGGCTGGAGTGCGCTGTTCAGCCGGGGTGAACAAAGCGCCAAGCGCGGCCTCGTCCAGCATCGGGTGAGGATCGATGGCAAGATCACGCACCGTGAGCTTGGCGGTCGGACTCGCCGTTTGCAGGCGAGCGGCCATCGCGTTGGCGAGGTGGGTGGAGTTGGCGCCTTCCCGGCGGGCGCTGGCGTTGATTTGCAGGATGTTCATGCGATGTCCTCAGAGTGATGGATAACCTGAGAACTACTTTATTGATCTCGAAATAAAGATAGAAGCCGCCAAACCGGATAACATTATCCTGCCCATGGAACAATTTCAGCCCAATGACCTGTTGATCTTCGCCCGCGTCGCGGAAGCCGGCAGCTTCAGCCGCGCCGCCGACCGGCTCGGTTTGCCCAAGTCCACGGTATCGCGCCGCATCGCGTTGTTCGAGGAGCAATTGGGTGAACGCCTGATGTTGCGCACCACTCGCCGCCTCACCCTCACCGAGTTCGGGGAGTATCTGCTGGAACACGCCCGTCAGGTGGCGGTTGAGGTGGATGCGGCGCGGGCGCTGGTCGAGCACCGCCAGGCACAGCCCAGTGGGCGGTTGCGGGTATCCATGCCAAGCGATTTCGCCAACCTACTGCTGGCCGACATGCTGGCGGCATTCATCGCGCTCCATCCGGCGGTCACGCTGGAACTGGATCTGTCGCCGCGACGGGTGGATTTGCTGGGAGAAAACTTCGATATCGCCGTGCGCATGGGCGCGTTGCCCGACGATGCGTTGCTCGTTGCGCGGCGCATCGCCCTGTTGCCGATCAGTCTCTATGCCGCTCCGGGCTATTTGGCCGGGCGCGGTGATCCGGCGTCGCCGGACGATCTCGCGCACCATGAAGCGCTGCGCCTGCCCGAACGTGGCGGCGGGGCGGTGGCTTGGACTTTGGTCAGCGGCCAACGGCACTGGGAAGGCGTGCCGCCGGGTCGCGCCATGGCCAATTCCCCCGAACTGCTCATCCGCTTAGCATGCGCCGGGGCGGGGATCACCGCAGTGCCCGACTGCTTCGCCGCTCCCAGCGTCCATCGCGGGGAGCTGCGCCGCGTCCTGCCCGACTGGCGGTTGCCTTCTCATCCGGCCTGGGCGGTGTTTCCTGGCCGCCGCCTGATGCCGACCAAGACGCGCGCGTTTCTCGACATGCTGCAAACAGCGTTGAACGGCACGCCCAACAACACGGGAATCTTGCCGTGACAAGGTTCCTTGCGCCGACCGACCCAAACCGGACGCAAAGGCGCTAATATCCACGCCGGCAACGACTCAATCCGCATCCATCATGACTCGACCCGTTTTCCGCCTCGCGCTCGTCTGGCTGTCGTTCTGCATCCTGGTGGGCGCCGTCGAATCCCTGCCCGCCCAGGAAGATGCCGCGCCGCTGACCGCCACGGAAACCAGTGAAGCTGGCACGCTCACCGTCACGGTCGAGGGCGTGGATGGATCGTTGCGCGACAACGTGCAGGCATTTTTAGAACTCAACCGTTTCGCCGGTCAAACCGCGCCGGAGGAAACCCGATTGCGCTGGTTGCATGGGAAGGCCGAATCCCAGATCCGCGAGGCGCTGCAACCGTTTGGCTATTACGAACCCACTATCGAGTCTTCATTGACCCGCATCCCCGGCGGTTGGGAAGCACGCTATCGCATTCAACCCGGTCGACCGCTGCGCATCACCACGTTGGACCTGAAAATCCTCGGCGAAGGGCAGCAAGACCCAACTTTCCAGCAGGCGCTAGCGCACGCGCCGCTCGCCCAGGGCCAAATCCTCGATCAACCCAAGTACGAACAATTCAAGCAAGCGTTGGAAACGCTGGCTACCGAACGCGGCTACTTCGAAGCCCGCTTCATCGAGCGCGTTATCGAAGTCAATCCACAAACCTACGAGGCCACCGTTCGGCTGCATTACGACACCGGCCCCCGCTACCGCTTCGGCGACGTCACCTTCAAGCAGGATTTCCTATCCCCCAAGCTGCTGAACCGCTACCTTCGCTTCAAACCCGGCGATCCCTATAACGCCAACGATCTGCTGAAACTGCAAGGCGATCTCAACGGCAGCCCGTACTTCAGCCAGGTTCAGGTCAACGCCCCGCCCAACGCCACCACCGACACCACCCCGGTCGAGGTGGAACTGGAGCCCAACAAGCAGCGCAAATACAGCGCCGGCGCCGGTTACGGCACCGACACCGGGGCGCGGATCCGACTGAAAGCGGAACAACGCTGGCTCAACCGCCAGGGACACCACGCCGAGGAAGAACTGCTGTGGTCGCCGATCAAGACCATTCTCGGCGGCAAGTACTACATTCCCGGCGAAGATCCCACCACCGACACCTACACGCTGACCGCAAGCTACACCGAGCAGCACTATAATCAGCAGGACTATCAACAAGTCACCCTCGGCGGCGGCTGGCAACGACAAGACGGTCGGTGGTTGAAAAACTACAACCTGAGCTATCAGTACGAGGAGTTCAGCGTTGGCGACGTGCCCACCCAATCTTCTCTGCTACTGATTCCCGGTTTGAACTGGACCTGGATCGACGCCGACGACCGCCTGTATCCCAACCGTGGACTGCTGTTTGGTTTCGAACTGCGCGGCGCTTCGACCGCATTGCTGTCGGACCTCGACTTCGTGCAGGGCGTGGTGCATTTGAAAGGCGTGTACGCGCTGAACGACGCTAGCCGAATCATCGCGCGTACCGATGCCGGCGCCACCGTGATCAGCCAGGGGTTCGAAAATCTGCCGACCTCCCTGCGGTTCTTCGCCGGTGGCGACGCCAGCGTGCGTGGCTACGCCTATAACAGCATCGGTCCCACCGACGCCGATGGCGTGGTGATTGGCGGCAAGAATCTGCTGGTGGGCAGCGTGGAATACGAACACCGGGTCTGGGACGGCTGGAGTCTCGCCGCCTTCATGGACAGCGGCGACGCCTTCGATGGCGCAAGCCCCGAGATGAAAACCGGCGCCGGCTTGGGTCTGCGCTGGCGTTCGCCGGTCGGGCCGGTGCGGATCGACCTGGCGTCCGGGCTGGACCGCCCGCCCGGTGACGCGTTCCGTTTCTCTTTCAGCATCGGACCCGAATTGTGAATGCGTTGCGCATCGTGCGTCGCCTGGCGTTTGGGTTGATCCAACTATTCCTGTCGACGTTGCTGCTGATCCTGTTGCTGGCGGGTTTCGCGGTCTCCACCGAAACCGGCTTTGGAAGCCTGTTGGCGCTGGCCGAACGGGTCTTGCCCGGCACACTGCGCGTCGGTTCCTTCAGTGGCCGGTTGTTGGGACCCTTGCGGATCGAACAGTTGCACTACGAAGGGAATGGGTTGAAGCTGGCGCTCGCCAAGGGCGAATTCGATTGGCAACCCGCCAAGCTGTTCGAGATCGCGCTGACCGTCCATCGCCTCCAGATCGACGGGCTGGAACTGCAATTGCCGCCCAGCCAGCAAACGGCGTCACCTCCCACATCCGCGCCGTTGACGCTACCCGACATTCGCCTGCCACTGGCGATTAATATCGACGATCTACAAGGCCACGCCATCCGCATCCAGCCAGCAGGCGTCGAACCCATTGTCCTTGATACCATCCGCCTCAAGGCGCATACCGAGGCCGAGGGGTTAACCATCGAAACCCTGGAAGTCCGCGCGCCCCAGGGCGAAGCGCGGCTGAGTGGCCGCCTGAATCCCATTGGCGGCTATCCGCTCCAGGTCCGGCTGAACTGGCAACTCCCAACCCCGGCCTACGGAACCTTCCATGGTCAGGGCGAACTTCAGGGCGAACTGCGCGACCGCCTGCAACTCACCCAGCGCATCACTGGCGCGGCGACCCTGGACTTGAATGGCGAAATTCACCAGCCGTTCGATCCACAACCCGCCTGGTCGGCCCAAGCCAAGTTGAACGTGGCCGATCTCAAACCTTTTGTCCCGGACCTGGCCGGCAAACCGCTGGCTGTTCAACTCGATGCGCGCGGCGTGCTGGCTCGGTTCGAGGGTCAGGGTGAAGTCAACACCACATTGCCCGAACTGGGTTCCGCCACTCTGAAATTCACCGCAACTGGCGACGAGCAGGCGCTTGAACTGAGCGAATTACGGTTGACCGCCGCTGACCGGCCGTTGGCGCTCACCGCCCAGGGTGGCCTGCAATTCGCTGACCTGCGCTTCAACGCTTCCGGCCAGTGGCGGGCTCTGGCTTGGCCGCTAACCGGTCCGGCGCAGGTGGAAAGCGCCCAGGGCACATTCACCGCTGAAGGCGTACCTAAAGATTACCAATTCCAACTCGCCGCCGAGGTGGAAGGCCCGGACATTCCCAAGGGCCGCTGGACCCTGACCGGTCAGGGTTCCGACCAGGGCGTGCGCGCGGTGAAACTGAACGGTCAGACGTTGGAAGGCACGATCCAGGGCAACGCCGATGTCGCCTGGCTGCCCACCGTACGCTGGCAAACCGAACTGAGTGGCGCGGAACTCAATCCCGGCGCGCACTGGCAAGATGTGCCCGGCAAGCTGAACCTGCGGCTCAAAAGCGATGGCGATCTGGAAGACGCGCGGCTGCGCGCCAATTTTCTACTCGAAGAACTGGCGGGCACGCTCGGCGGACAGGCGGTGCGCGGCAACGCCGATATCGCGGTGCTGGATCGGAACCTGACCATCAAGACTCTGAAAATCAACGCCGGCGATGCCCGGCTGGAAGCGGATGGGGCGCTGGCGCAACGTTGGGACCTCCGCTGGAAACTGGACGCCCCGCAACTGAAATCCCTGCTCCCCGGCCTGAGCGGGGCCATCGCCAGCAGCGGCAATCTAAGCGGCCCCAGCGACCGGCCCGTGGTGGCCGCCAACTTCACCGTGCGAGATCTGCGGCAGGGCCAGACGCAAATCCAGCAATTGCGCGGCGAAGCCCATGTGGACATCGGCGGCGCCAGCCGTTCCCAGCTCAAAATCAACGGTGAAGGATTGACGCTGGGTGGCCAGAACTGGAAATCGTTCACCCTGGATGGTGGCGGCACACCCGCCGCGCATGACCTCAAGGCGGAACTGACCGGCGAACCGGGCCGGTTCTTGCTGGCGCTGGCCGGCAGCCTGCAAACTTCCTCCCTGCTTTGGCAGGGCCGCGTCACGCAACTCAGCGCCAAGGATACCGTCGCCGGAACCTGGAACCTGGATAAACCAGCCCTGCTCCGCGCTTCGGCCAAGGCCGCCGGTCTCGACGCCGCCTGTCTGAGCAGCGCGCCCACCCGTGTATGCCTGCAAGGTCAGTGGGAATCCTCCGGCGCTTTCAATGGTCGAGTGCAACTCAGCGAGCTTACCCCGGACCGGTTCAAACCATTGCTACCCCAAGGCTTGACGCTCGTTACCCGCATCGGTGGTGAAGCCAGCGCCAGCGGCAAAATCGGCGGCGCGCTCCAGGGCAAGGCCAACCTGAACATCGCCCCTGGTCACCTCAGCATGGAAGCCAACGGCCAACCGGTTCGCTTCACCCTCAATGGCGGCAGCGTGCAAGTGCAAACCGACGGCTCGACCGCCAGCGGTCAGGCGCGGCTGGACCTGGCGCAAACTGGACAATTGCAGGCCAACCTGCAAGCACAAAACCCATTCGGCGCGGCCCGGCTGAGCGGCAAGATCAACGCGGCCCTCACCGATCTGAAAGTGGTGTCCGCATTCACGCCCCAAGTGCAAAACGTTACGGGACAACTCCGGGCGGACGTCAACATCGCCGGCACGATTCCCAAACTGGCGCTGCGCGGCGACATCCGGCTGGAGAACGCCGGAGCCAGCATTCCCGAAGCCGGGATCAAGCTGGAGAACCTCCAGTTCACCGCCACCAGCGATGGACAGGGACCCCTACGCCTCTCCGGCGCGGTCCGCTCCGATCCCGGTCAGCTACAACTGAGTGGAGAGGTCGATCCCCTGAAACCGCACCTGAAACTGACGGTTCAGGGCCAAAACTTTCAGGCGCTGAAAACCACCGATCTGCAAATTCAGCTCAGCCCCGATCTGCAACTTGATGCCACCCGGCCACAGGTCCAGGTCGAGGGAACGGTAACCATCCCAAAGGCTTATCTACGGCCGGGCGGCGAGCGGCCGGGAGCGATCAAGGCGTCCGACGATGTCGTCCTTGTTAACGGCGCTGACGATCACGCGCCGCCCAAGCCCAAAGGGCTGGATATTTTCGCCAAGGTCCGGGTGATCTTGGGCAACGACGTGCAGGTGGAAACACCCGCCTTCAAGGGCAAACTCAAAGGCAATCTGCTGATTGAGGAAACCCCGCAACTGGCTCCGCGCGGTAGCGGCAGCATCGAGGTCGTCGCCGGCAATTATCGGATTTACGGCGAGGAGATTCAGATTCAGCGTGGACAATTACTGTTCAGCAGCAGCCTGCTCGACAACCCAGGTCTGGATTTGCGGGTGGTGCGACAATCCGCGGACAGCGCCTTCACCGGCACCCCGATCACCGCTGGCGCCCAAATCCGGGGTACGCTGAAAAATCCCAAAATGACGCTGTTTTCGGAGCCGAAGATGCCGGATTCCAGCATTCTGTCCTATCTGGTGCTGGGCCGGGCGCCGCAAAGCAGCGGCGCGGGTGGTGGCGAGGCGGCGCTGCTGTTCAAGGCCGCCAACGCGGTGGGGCTAGGCGGCAACAACACATTGACCCAAAGCCTGAGCGAGACCTTCGGCCTGGATGCCCTGCAACTGGGATCGTCCGGCGACAGCAGCAAGGGAACCGCGCTGATGCTGGGCAAGTACCTGACGCCCGATCTGTACGTCGGTTACGGCGTCGGGCTGCTTGGCGCCGTCAATACCTTCAACGTCAAATACCGATTGAGCAACCGGCTGCTGTTCGAGTCCAACAGCAGCGCCACCGGAACCGGAGCCGATCTGATCTACACCTTCGAACGTTGAGGAACGTTCAGCGGTAATACTCCGGCCCGTTACCGGCCTTCCACTTGATGTTGCAACCGATGCTGGGCTTCTGGTTGGATGAAACTGGTTGACCCGCCAGCGCCGCATCCGCTGCCGCGCGTAAATCAGCGCCTGTCACCGGAAGGTTGTTGCCCGGCCGGCTGCCGTCGAATTGGCCGCGATAGACCAGCTTGCGGCCTGCGTCGAACAGAAAGAAATCTGGGGTGCAGGCCGCCCGATACGCCTTGGCGACCACTTGAGTTTCGTCGTACAGATACGGAAAGGGATAACCGAACACCCGAGATTCCTCGACCATCCGCGCCGGACTGTCCTCGGGATAGTTCGCTACATCGTTGGCGCTGACGGCGACGATGGCGAGCCCCCGGTCTTGATACTCCCGCGCGAATTGAGCCAGACCCTGACGGAGATGTTTGACGAAGGGGCAGTGATTGCACATGAAGATGACCAGCAACGCGGGGGCGTTTTGAAAGTCCGTCAGGGCAACCGTACGGCCGGTGGCGGGTTCGGGCAAGTCGAACGTCGGCGCGGGGGTGCCTAGTGGGAGCATCGTGGAAGCGGTCTGGGCCATGGGTCGCTACCTCAGGGATGGGCAAGGGTTGAGATGCCCTGAAAGGTACTACCCACCAGGACCGATGTCACTACGCCAGATCGCCGCCGGGAGTTCCCGAACCAAGCTGGCCCGCCATGGTCAATCCCGACGAATTCGCTGTTTTTCTCGTGGATTTCACCGACCCCCATTGAGGAGAGTTTTCGATGCAACGACCCAAAACGTCCCTTTGGCCCACCGCAATTCTCATCCTGTTATGGGGTGCGTTGGCCCAGGCGGCGGATTTTCCCGATTTCGTCACCCTGGTCGAACAATACAGTCCAGCGGTGGTGAGCATCCAGACCAAGGCCGAGGCCAAGTCGAAAGAGCCGTTCGGACGCGGCCACCCATCGATTCCCGAAAACAGTCCATTCCATGACTATTTCAAGAAATTCTTCGAGCAAATGCCGGATGTGCCCACGTTGCCGCGTTCCTCGGTGGGCTCCGGCTTCATCGTCTCGGCGGACGGTTACATCGTCACCAATGCCCATGTGGTGGACGAGGTGGACAGCATCGTGGTCGGTCTAAGCGACCGCAGCGAACTACCCGCTCAGGTCGTCGGCAAAGACAGCCGCAGCGACATCGCCCTGCTCAAGGTCAAACCAGAGGCCGCGCTGCCGGTCGTCAAGATCGGCGACGCCAGTAAAGCCAAGGTTGGTCAGTGGGTGCTGGCCATCGGCTCGCCGTTCGGTTTCGAACGCACCGCGACCCAGGGCATCATCAGCGCCTTGGGTCGCAACCTGCCCAGCGACAACTATGTACCCTTTATCCAGACCGACGCCGCCGTCAACCCCGGCAACTCCGGCGGGCCGCTGTTCAATCTCAATGGCGAGGTGATCGGCGTCAATTCGCAGATTTACAGCCGCTCCGGCGGCTATCAGGGGGTCTCCTTCGCCATTCCCATCGATGTGGCGATGGAGGTGGTGGATCAGCTCAAGGCAGGCGGCAAGGTGGCGCGCGGCTGGCTGGGCGTCATGATCCAGGAGGTCACGCCAGAACTGGCGCAGTCCTTCGGCCTCGACAAACCGCGCGGTGCCCTGGTTGGTCAAGTGCTGGCCGATGGCCCGGCGCAGAAAGCGGGCATCAAGGCCGGCGATATCATCGTCGCCTTTAACAATCAGCCGGTGCGAACTTCCAGCGATCTGCCGCTGATGGTGGGCCGCACCCGCCCCGGCACCAACACGCCGCTGACCTTGATCCGTGATGGCAAGGAGCAAACCTTAACGATCCCAATCGCGGAACTCCCCGAGGACACCAAACTGCAACAAGCGATTGCCGAACCTCCCTCCCACAACCGGTTGGGTCTGATGGTCGGTGAACTGCCCGCCGGCAAGCGGCAAGCGGGCGAACAGGGCGTATTGGTCAAGGATGTGGATGAAGGTCCGGCCGCCAGCGCCGGCATCCGGCCGGGCGACATCATTACCCGGATCAACAACGTTGAAGTCGCCGATACCGATCAGTTCGCGGACCTGGTCAAGCAATTACCAATCGGTCGGCCCATTCCAGTGCTGATCAAGCGTGACAACGGAGCCTTGTTCCTGGCGTTGACGATCCCCAACAAGGAGTAAGGGGCGAACGGCGCGGCAGTCGGCGATCAACCGGTCAACGTTCCCAGATGCCGCGCTTCAACGCTACAATAACGCCGCTTTTTGTACCGAAACGCGTTTGTTCATCCTGGACCGGCGCGTTCCGGTTACCGCATAAATTCACCACATCGGCTTCCGCATTCGCGGGGGCCGCATATCCATCACCAAGGGGGCTTTCTCCGTGCTCGAAAACTATCGCCAACACGCCGCCGAACGCGCCGCCCTGGGCATTCCCGCCCTGCCGCTCAGCCCACAACAGACCGCCGATCTGGTTACACTGCTTAAGAATCCGCCCCAGGGCGAGGAAAATTTCCTACTCGACCTCATCACCAACCGGGTGCCGGCGGGCGTGGACCAGGCCGCCTACGTCAAGGCCGCTTTCCTGGCCGCCGTCGCCAAGGGCGAGGCCCAGTCGCCGTTGATTTCCCGGGTGCGCGCCACCGAACTGCTCGGCACCATGCTGGGCGGCTACAACATCCAGCCACTGATCGACCTGCTCGACGACGCCGAATGCGCGCCCGCCGCCGCCAAGGCGTTGGCGCACACCCTGCTGATGTTCGACTACAAGCACGGCGTCAAGGAAAAGGCCGACCAGGGCAACGCTTACGCCCAGCAGATCATGAAATCCTGGGCCGAGGCCGAATGGTTCACCAGTCGGCCCAAGGTGCCGGAGAAAGCCACCGTCACCGTGTTCAAGGTCACCGGCGAAACCAACACCGACGACCTCTCCCCCGCGCCCGACGCTTGGAGCCGTCCCGATATCCCGTTGCACGGTCTGGCGATGCTCAAGATGGAGCGCCCAGGCATCCAACCCGACGAACCCGGCAAGATCGGCCCGCTGAAACTGATCGAAGCGCTGAAGCAGAAAGGCCATCCGGTCGCCTACGTCGGCGACGTGGTCGGCACCGGCTCCAGCCGCAAATCCGCCACCAATTCGGTACTGTGGTGGACCGGTGAGGACATTCCCTATGTCCCCAACAAGCGCTACGGCGGTTACTGCCTGGGCGGCAAGATCGCGCCGATCTTCTTCAATACGCAGGAAGACGCTGGCGCGCTGCCGATCACCGATTGCGACGTCACCAAGATGAATATGGGCGACGTCATCGACATCTACCCGTATGATGGCGTGGTCAAGAACCACGACACGGGCGCAGAATTAAGCCGCTTTAGCTTCAAATCTGATGTGCTGCTGGACGAAGTGCAGGCCGGCGGGCGCATCAATCTGATCATCGGCCGTGGCCTGACCGACTGGGCGCGGGAGGTTCAGAACCTCGGTCCCAGCCCGATCTTCCGCCGTCCCGTCGCGCCGAAGGATTCCGGCAAGGGCTATACCCTGGCGCAGAAGATGGTCGGCAAGGCCTGCGGCGTGGTTGGCATTCGCCCCGGCACCTACTGCGAGCCGAAGATGACCACGGTCGGTTCGCAGGACACCACCGGTCCGATGACCCGCGACGAGTTGAAGGACCTGGCCTGCCTGGGCTTCTCCGCCGATCTGGTCATGCAGTCGTTCTGCCATACCGCCGCCTATCCCAAGCCGGTGGACGTGCAGACCCACCACACCCTGCCCGACTTCATCTCCAGCCGCGCTGGCGTGGCGCTGCGGCCCGGCGACGGCATCATCCATAGCTGGCTGAACCGGATGCTGCTACCCGACACCGTCGGCACCGGCGGCGATTCCCACACCCGTTTCCCCATTGGCATCAGCTTCCCAGCCGGTTCCGGTTTGGTGGCCTTCGCGGCGGCGACCGGCTCCATGCCGCTCGACATGCCGGAATCGGTGCTGGTGCGCTTCAAGGGCAAGATGCAGCCCGGCATCACCCTGCGCGATCTGGTCAACGCCATTCCCTACGCCGCGATTCAGGCCGGCACGCTGACCGTGGCGAAGGAAGGCAAGAAAAATGTGTTCAACGGCCGGATCTTGGAAATTGAGGGTCTGCCGGACCTGAAGGTCGAACAGGCATTCGAGCTGTCCGACGCCTCCGCCGAACGCTCCGCCGCTGGCTGCACCGTGCGGCTGAACAAAGCGCCGATCATCGAATACCTGAACAGCAACATCACCCTGCTCAAGTGGATGATCGCCAACGGCTACCAGGACCCCAAGACCTTGGAGCGCCGGATCAAGGGCATGGAGGCGTGGCTGGCCAATCCGACGCTGATGGAACCGGACGCCGACGCCGAATACGCGGACATCATCGAGATCGACATGAGCGCGATCAAGGAACCGCTGCTGGCCTGCCCGAATGATCCCGACGATGTCAAGACCCTGGCCGACGTGGCCGGCGCCAAGATCGACGAGGTGTTCATCGGCTCGTGCATGACCAACATCGGCCATTACCGCGCCGCCGGCAAGGTGCTCACCGGCCAGGCCAACATCCCGGCCAGGCTGTGGATTTCTCCACCGACCAAGATGGACGCCCACCAGTTGAGCGAGGAAGGCTATTACGCCACCTTTGGCACTGCCGGGGCGCGGATGGAGATGCCCGGCTGCTCGCTGTGCATGGGCAATCAGGCGCGGGTGGCGGATAACGCCACGGTGGTGTCCACCTCGACCCGCAACTTCCCCAACCGGCTGGGCAAGGGTGCCAATGTGTACCTGAGCTCGGCGGAACTGGCGGCGGTTTGCGCCCTGCTGGGCAAGATTCCGACCTTCACCGAATACATGAAGTACATGGGCGAGATCGGCACCAAGGGCGCGGAAATCTACCGTTATCTGAACTTCAATCAGGTGGCGGAGTATCAACAAGTAGCGGATACGGTGAAGTTGGCGGCGTAATAGCTGCCTGATCCCTGCTCTTTGCCAATCCCCGTAAGTTATGCTTGCGGGGATTTTCATTTTCGGAACCCTTGGAGAGGTGAAGCCATGAGCAGCGCTGCCCTGCTGGGCCGGGAAGCGGTCACTCCGACCGTCGCCACCGTGGAAACTCCAGAGTCACTCACTCCGCACCGCTATCGCCTAACCATCGCGGAATATCACCGTTTGGGCGAAATCGGGATTTTCGACGAAGACTCCAGAGTAGAACTGATCGAGGGAGACTTGATCGCCATGCCCCCGATTGGAGAGCAACACGCCGGTCATCTCGACCACATCGCGCGGTCTTTTTTCCGCCAGATCACTCAAGGCATCGTGCGGGTGCAAAGTCCAATACAACTTGGCGACCACTCAGCGCCGCAGCCTGACTTGACGGTACTCCGTTATCGCGAGGACTTCTACACCCGGTCGCATCCTCGCCCGGAGGATGTGCTGCTCCTGATCGAAGTCTCGGATAGCACTCTGCATTACGACCGGGACACCAAGGTTCCGCTGTACGCCAGGGCGGGAATCCCGGAAGTCTGGTTGTTGGACCTCGTCAACCGGAGGTTGGAGGTGTATCGCCGCCCCAGCCCCGAAGGCTACCGCGAAATTCACTATCCCGCCCCCACGGACAACATTGCGCCGGTTTTATTGCCTGAACTGAACCTGAGCGTCGCCAGCCTGTTTATCCCCATGCCATCCACGAAGCAAGAAGATTAAGGTTTACACAGCCTGACCCATCTTCACGACAGGCGCAACAACTCCACAATCGCCTCGGCGGCCTGGCGGCTGGCGTCGCGGCGCAATTCACGATGCAGAGCATCGAACTCCACCGTCAACCGCGCGCGGGCCAGCGGTTCGTCCAGCCAACGCAAGATCGCCGGCCCCAGGTTGTCCACGGTTGCGGCTTCCTGGATGAATTCCGGCACCAACTCCCGCCCGGCCAGCAGATTGGGTAGGGCGAAGTGCGAAGTTTTCACCAGCCGCCGGGCAAGCCACGCCGTCGTCGGCGCCACCCGGTAAGCCACCACCATCGGCCGCTTGAGCAGCATCGCCTCCAACGTCGCGGTACCTGAAGCCAGCGCCACCACATCGGCGGCGGCCATCACCTCATGGGACTGGCCCTGAACCAGCGTCAACGGCAAGGTCGGCGCTCGTTCGGCTCGCATCCCCACCAGCACTTCATGCAGGTATGGCGTCGCCGCCGGCAGTACGAACCGCAGTTCAGGACGCCGGGCGTTCAGCCAAGCCGCCGTGTCCAACAACAGAGGACCCAGCCGACTCACCTCGCTCAAACGGCTACCCGGCAATAACGCGACGACGGGCGCCGCGTCCGGTGCCGGCAACCCCAGCGCCCGGCGCGCCGCCACCGAATCGCTATGGAACGGAATCGCATCGGCCAACAGATGCCCCACGGCGCGCGCCGGCACCCTGTGCGCCTGGTAGAACGCCGCTTCGAAGGGAAACAAGGTCAGCATCAAATCCACGGCGTGAGCGATTTTGCGCACCCGCCAGGGCCGCCACGCCCAGACCGACGGACTGACGTAATGCACGGTGGGAACACCGTGGGCGCGCAACCGACGTTCCAGTCCCAGATTGAAATCCGGGGCGTCGATGCCGACGAACGCTAGGGGGGGATCCGCGCTGAATTGCCGATAAAGCTGGCGGCGGAGGGTCAGCAACTCGGGTAGATGGCGCAGCACCTCCACGATCCCCATGACCGCCAGCTTCTCCATTGGAGCCACGGTCTGAAACCCCTGCGCCAGCATCGCCGGGCCGCCGATGCCAGTAAAACGCAGTTGCGGATAATGCGCCCGGAGCGCCGCCATTAGACCGGCGCCGAGCAAATCGCCCGACAACTCACCGGCAACGATAGCGATGTGCATGAAAAACCGGTGCTAATCTTCCATCGGCCCCAAACCGCCGCATCTTCCTTATCCTGCCTTCCATATTTTCCTATCCACGGCTTCCATATCCCTCAATCGCGTTTTTTGAATTTTTATGTAAACTTCCGCCGCGTTACCGAACAATCCCGTTGCGAGACGGCGCCGCCAGGAAATCCGCCAGGATTTGCAGGCGTGGGTATTCCTCCATCATCTCCCGCACCTTGTCCACCGCTTCCTCCAACCGCAAATTGGCGCGGTAAATCATCTTGTAGGCACGCCGAATCGCTTGAATCTCCACATCGGCAAAGCCGCGCCGACGCAGACCTTCGGCATTGATGCCGTGCGGCTCGGCGCGATAGCCAGCCACGGTCACGTAGGGCGGCACATCCCGGTGCACTCCACAGGCGAAGCCGCAGAAACTGTGCATTCCCAGGCGGGTGAACTGGTACACCAAGGCAAAGCCGCCCAGCACTACGTCATCCTCGACATGGACATGACCGGCCAGCGAAGCGCCGTTGGCGAAGATGGTCCGGTCGCCGACCACGCAATCGTGGGCGATATGGACATAGGCCATGATCCAGTTGTCGTCGCCCAGGCGAGTCAGCCCGGCATCCTGCGCCGTGCCGCGATTGATGGTGACGAACTCGCGGATGGTATTGCGGTCGCCGATTTCCAACCGGGTCGGCTCGCCACCGTATTTCTTGTCTTGGGGGATTTCGCCCAGCGAACTGAACTGGTAAATCCGATTGTCGCGGCCAATTCGCGTGGGCCCCTGGATCACCACGTGTGGACCGACCCAGGTTCCGGCACCAATCTCCACCTCCGCGCCGATGACCGAGAACGGCCCCACGGTGACATCCGGCGCCAGTCGGGCCGTTGGGTCCACCACGGCGCGCGAATCGATCACAGGTTAATGTCCCGTTTGGCGCACATCAGCTCGGCGGACGCCGCCAACTGCCCATCCACCTTGGCTTCGCAGATGAATTTACCGATGTCGCGCTTGATGCGGTCCAGCCGAACTTCCAGAATCAGCTGATCGCCCGGCACCACCGGCCGTTTGAAGCGAGCATTGTCCACCCCCACCAGGTAGTACATGGATCGATGGTCGGGCTTTCCACCCTCGCTCTTGAACGCCAGAACGCCGGTCGCCTGCGCCAGCGCCTCCAAGATCAACACGCCAGGCATGATCGGCCGTTGCGGAAAATGCCCCAGGAAAAAAGCTTCGTTGAAACTGACGTTTTTGAGACCAGTCAGCGACCGCCCCGGCTCAATCGCCAGCACTCGATCAATCAGCAGAAACGGGTAACGGTGCGGCAAGTATTCCAGAATTTCCTGAATATCCATGACTTCGCTCATGTTGATCGTTTCAATCCTTGTCGTCTTGGCTTGGTGATTGCGAGGCATGACCCCGATTGATCTTGCGCTCCAGGGTGGCCAACCGTCGGAACAGTTCGTCCAACCGGCGCAAGCGGGCGCTAATCTTGTTCCACCGTCGGTTGGACTCCACCGCCAGCCCCGAAGAATATGTGCCTGGATCGGTAATGGACTGGGTCACCAGCGACATGCCGGTAATCTGCACCCGATCGGCGATTTCCAGATGACCGGCGATACCGACGCCACCACCGACCATGCAATGCCGGCCAATCCGGGCGCTGCCAGCAATACCCACACAGCCAGCCAACGCACTGTGGGCGCCGATGTGGACGTTGTGGGCCACCTGAATCTGATTATCCAGCTTGACCCCCTCCTCGATCACCGTGTCTTCCAGCGCGCCGCGGTCAATGGTGGTGTTGGCGCCGATCTCGACATCATCCCCGACCACCACGCTGCCCAGTTGCGGAATCTTGAGCCAGCGACCATCCGCGTCCAGCGCCAGCCCAAAACCGTCGCTACCGATCACCGCGCCCGGATGCGCCAGCACCCGACGGCCCAGCCGCGCCCGGTGGCAAACCGTCACGCGAGCCACCAGTCGGCTCCCAGCACCGATCACCGCCTGTTCGCCAATCACGCAGCTCGGTCCCACCACCACGCCAGCCTCGATCACCGCGCCCGCTTCCACCACGCAGTGCGGACCAATCCAGGCGTCGGCGGCGATACTCGCCGCGGGACTGACCGAGGCCATCGGATGCACGCCGCGCCGCGATTCGGCGGCGGGTTCGAACAGCGTCGCCGCCCGGGCATAGGCGACCTGCGGATTGGTGGCCACGATCGCCGGCGCCGGGCAATCCTGGGCTTCCTCGGGCGACAGAATCACAGCCGCCGCCTGGGTCGTCGCCAAATAGGCGCGATAGCGCGGATGGATGAGAAAACTGAGCTGTTCCGGCCCGGCGCGATGCAATGGCGCCACGCCGACCACGACCGTTGCGGCATCGCCGCCTCGCAGGCGCGCGCCCGCCACCGCCGCGATCTCGCCCAGCGTCGTCATGTCCGCCGCTACTTGGACGTCAGGCGCTTGAGCACCTTTTCGGTGACATCCACCTGGGGACTGGCATACAGCGTCGCGTTGTCATTGATGACCAGATCGAAACCTTCTTCCTTGGCAACGCCGTTGATCACTTCCAGCACCTGTTTTTGGAATTTACCCAACTCCTCGTTGCGGCGCAGGTTGAAATCCTCCCGGAACTCATCACTGGTCCGCTTCAAATCCCGCGCCTGATTACGAATGTCGCTCTCCAGATTGCGGCGCTGGCTATCGCTCATCACCGCCCCATCCTTGTTCAGCTTCTCTTCCTGCTTACGCAGAGACTTCAGCGCGTCGTCCAGGCCCTTCTTGCGTGGCGCGAACTCCTGCTCCAACCGCTTGCTGGCCGCCTCGGCCTGTGGCGCGCTGCTCAAAATCTTGGCAATGCTGACAAAACCAATCTTCACATCAGCCGCCTGCGCCAGCGAAACCGGTAGCGCCAAGGCCGCCGCGATCAATACATTACGCACAAGTTTCAACGTTGATCCCTCCATCAGGATAGTGCGGGACATCGCCCCAATACAAAAAATCAACCACAATATTTGGCATTAGTTCAGTGGTACACCGAAGGAGAACTGGAACACTTCCGTTTCGTCGCCGGACTGCTCGTTGAGCGGCGCGGCAACGCTCAACACGATTGGCCCCAGCGGCGAAATCCAATAGCCGGTCAAACCGACCGAATAACGCAACTCGCCAGCATCGAAGTCACTCGGGGTAGCGAAAACGTTGCCGATATCAAAAAACGTCGCCAGCCGCACATTTTCGGATTTATCCAGGAACGGCACTGGCAAGATCATCTGCGTGCTCGCCACGGTCTTGAACGCGCCACCTTTGGGGTCGCCGGTGGGGTTACCAGGGAGATCGCCTTCCTGGTAGTAGCGGGGTCCCAGGGTATTGGCTTTCCAGCCCCGCACCGAACGCAGGCCGCCCGCGTAGAAATTCTCGAAGAACGGCAAACCATCGCTATTGCCATAGCCATCGCCATAGCCGACTTCGCCGCCGACCGTCCACGTCAGCCAGCGCGCCAGCGGGAAATAGGCAATGCCCCGATAGTTCAATTTGTAGAACTCGGCATCGCTGCCCGGAACGGCGATTTCCGCCGCCAGTTGGTTCAGGTAGCCGCTCGTTGGGAAAATAACCCGGTTGCGGCTATCGCGCGCCCAACCGGCGTCCAGTTTAAATTCATTATAGGTATCGCCGTTCTGCCTCAGGTATTCGCAAATTTCTGGCGGCGTCCTGTTCGATGAGAGCGATTCATCCGTCCCACACCCAAACGTGTCGATCCAGAGGTGCTCGTAGCCTGGACTCAGGCGCAGGGTATCGAATTCATTGAGCGGAAACCCGAAACTGACCTGGGCGCCATAGCTGTTCAAGATATAGTCGGCGGTATTCGTTGCATTACTATCGATTTCCCGGTAGTAAAACCGAAATCCGCGACTGACGCCATCGGGCGTATAGTAGGGATTGTTATAAGACAGGCTATAGTTCTGGCCGGTATCGCTGTCGTTCAATACCAAGCTGAGCAAATTACCCGTTCCCATAAAGTTGTTTTGGGTTACGCTCGCATTCAGCAGCAGACCCGATTCCTGACCATAGCCGATGCCGAACATCAGACTGCCCGATGGCCGCTCGACCACGGTGAAATTCGCGTCTACCTGGTCATTGACGCCCGGCACCGCTGGCGTTTCCAGATTGACGCTTTCCAGATAATCCAGCCGCTGCAATCGGGTCTTGGACCGTTCGATATCCTTGGTCGAAAACCATGAGCCTTCGGTTTGGCGCAACTCCCGACGTAACACATCATCCTGGGTCTTGATGTTGCCCTGGAAATTGGCCCGCCGCACATAAACCCGTTTACCTGGATCGACCACGAAGTTCAGTGCGACCTGGTGGGCTGCATCGTCCACCCGCGGCACGGCGTTAACGTTCGCGAAAGCATAGCCCTCCTCGCCCAGCCGCTCGCCCATCGCCTTGGCGGTTTCGGTCAACTTGGCGCGGGAAAACGTGTCGCCCGGTTTGATGGCAATCAGCTTGCGCAGGTCCGACTCCGCGACGACCCCAAAATCCCCACTCAGTTGCACATCCGCCACGGTGTAGGGTTCGCCTTCGGTGATGTTGAGGGTGATATAGACATCCTTCTTGTCCGGGGTGATCGAAACCTGAGTGGAGTCCACATTGAACTTGAGATAACCCCGGTCCAGGTAGAACGAACGCAAGGTTTCGATATCGGCGGTCAGTTTCTGCTTGGAATACTGATCGTCCTTGGTGAAAAAGGAGAACCAGCCGGGTGTGGACGATTGCAGTTGGCTCAACAGTTCTTTTTCGGTAAACGCCTTGTTGCCGACGATGGCGATCTGGCTGATGCTGGCCACCGCGCCTTCCGAGATCTCGATAGTGACCGCGACCCGGTTGCGCTCCAACGGCTGCACCTGGCTCTTGATCTGCACCGCGTAACGACCACGACTGTAATACTGCCGCAGCAGTTCCTGCTCCACCTTGTCGAGCAGCGACCGGTCGAACACCCGGCCTTCGGCCAGGCCGACCCCGGTCAGCGCTTTCTTGAGATCGTCGGTGCTGATGTCGCTGTTGCCCGTGATCTTGACCTCGGCGATGGCGGGCCGCTCGGTCACGGTGATCACCAACGCATCGCCCTTGCGCTCCAGGTTCACATCGGTGAAGAAGCCGGTTTTGAACAGCGCGCGGATGATCTCCGGATACTCTTTTTCCGAGACGGTCGAGCCCACTTGCACTGGCAGATAGTTGAACACGGTGCCGGCGGAAATCCGCTGCAACCCCTCGACCTGGATATCGCGCACGACGAACGCGGCGGCGTGGGCTTGGGCGATCACGACCAGCAGGCCCAGCGAGAACAGCAGGGAGCGATACAAGTTCATAAATTACGTCATCACCCAAGGCCAGGGTTGGTTTCTATCCCAGCAGACGGTTGAAATCATTGAACAGCGCCAGCCCCATCAACAGCGTCAGGACCACGATCCCGACCCGTTGCCCGAAATTCTGCACTGCGTCGGACAATGGACTACCCTTGACCAGCTCAATGAGGTAGTACAGCAAATGCCCGCCATCCAGCACCGGTACCGGCAGCAGGTTCAAGACGCCCAGACTGAGGCTGACCAAAGCCAACAGCGAGAAAAACGCCATGGTGCCGGCGCTGGCCGCCTGGCCGGCGAACTGGGCGATGGTGATCGGCCCGCTGAGATTATCCAGCGAGGCTCTACCGACCAGCATCCGGCCCAGCATCCGCAACGTCAGCAGCGACATGTCCCAAGTCTTGCCCAGCGCCGCGCCCACCGCATCCAGCGGCCCATACCGTACCACGACCCGCAAGCTCTGAGCGAGATCATCAGGCACTTCGGCGATGGCGCCGATAAAACCGACCCGCTCGCCCTGCTCGGTTTCCCGCGCGGCGGGGGTCAAATCCAGTATCTGCTCAGCGCCATCGCGCTCGATCCGCACGCTGAACGCCTGGTCCGGATGCCGTTGAATCAACGCGCGCCATTGTTCCCAATCGGTCACCGGTTCGCCCGCGGCCCGCAGAATACGGTCGCCCGGCTGCAAACCAGCCCGCTCCGCCGCGCCGCCATGCGTCACCTGGCCGATCACCGCTGGCAACGTTGGCCGCCACGGTCTCAGGCCTAGTTGGTCGAACACCAGCGCCGCTTCGCCGACATCTCCGGCCTGACGCATATCCAGCACACGGATTCTCGCCTGGTCGTCGGCGTCCATCACCTTGACCGGGATCGTTTCACCGCTCATGGCGCGGTCCACCAGCTCCAGCATGGCCGCGCTCAGGGTCGGCGTCGGCTTGCCATCGATGGCGACGATTGAATCACCCTTTTGGAAGCCACCCGCCGCCGCCAGCGAATTGGGTTTCGGAGCATCCAGCATCGGTTTGACGCCGGGCACGCCGACCATGAACATCAGACTGTAAGCCAGAATGGCGAACAGGAAATTACTCAGCGGTCCAGCCAGCACGATGGCGATGCGTGAACCGACCGGCTGGCGGTTAAAGGCCAAGGGTCGTTCGGCGACTGGAACTTCGCCCTCGCGCTCGTCCAGCATCTTTACATAGCCGCCCAGTGGCAAGGCGGCGATCACATACTCGGTGCCGTCTCGACCGCGTCGCCGCCACAACGGTCTGCCGAAACCGATGGAAAACTGGAGTACCTTGACCCCCAGTCGCCGGGCCACCCAGAAATGGCCAAATTCGTGGACGGTAATCAGCACGCCCACGGTCACAATAAAAGCCAGTAGCGAAATCAATGGATTGCTGCTCATCTCATCTCTCCGACCCACGCGTGGCGATTTCTTCCTCGGCCACGGCGCGCGCTTGGGCATCGTCGGCGAGGATCGTCGCCAGCGTATTGACCCCGCGCGGCGGTACCCGTTCCAGGGTCCGTTCCACCACAGCGGCGATGTCGGTATAGCGAATCCGCCGATCGAGGAAAGCCTGCACGGCGATCTCGTTGGCCGCGTTCAGAATGGCCGGCGCGGTGCCCCCCGCGTCCAGGGCGGCGAAAGCCAACCGCAGGCAGGGAAACCGGGCGAAATCCGGCGCCTGAAACTCCAACGGCCCCAGTCGAGCAAAATCCAGAAAAGCCACACCCGACGCCAGCCGGCGCGGCCAAGCCAGCGCGTGGGCAATGGGCGTGCGCATGTCAGGGTTACCCAGTTGCGCCAGCACCGAGCCGTCTTCGTATTCCACCATCGAGTGAATCACGCTTTGCGGGTGAATCACCACCTCGATTCGCCCAGGCGGCGCTGCGAATAACCAGTGCGCCTCAATCACTTCCAGACCTTTGTTCATCATGGTGGCGGAATCCACCGAGATCTTTCGCCCCATGCGCCAGTTGGGATGCGCGCAGGCTTGGTCTGGGGTAACCCGCGGCAACTGGTCCAGCGGCGTCGCGCGAAATGGCCCACCGGAACCAGTCAGCAGAATGCGCCGGACCCCTACCGCGTCCAGCCCCTCGGTGGCGCTCGTCGACGGCAGGCACTGAAACACCGCGTTGTGTTCGCTATCGATCGGCAGCAACTCCGCGCCATGCGCGCGCACCGCCGCCATGAACAGTGGCCCGGCCATCACCAAAGCTTCCTTGTTGGCCAGCAGTACCCGCTTGCCGGCCCGCGCCGCCGCCAGGGTCGGCAGCAACCCCGCCGCGCCGACGATGGCCGCCATCACATAAGTTGCCTCCGGTAACGCCGCGACCTGCTCCAGTCCTTCAACGCCGGCCAGCACCACAACCGGTCGCCCGGCCGACCGCAATCGACCGCGCAACTGCTCGGCCGCCTTCGGATCCGCCATCACCGCATATTCCGGTTCGTGGCTCAGACATTGCTGGAATAGACCCTCGACATCCCGGTGGGCGGTCAACGCCATTACCCGGAACCGGTCGGCGTGGCGGCGCAACACGTCGAGCGTGCTCACCCCAATGGAGCCGGTGGACCCCAGAATGGCGACGCCAATGCGCGCGTTCATCCCGTCATCATCCCGCCAGTCCGTGCCAGCCCAACAAAAATACCGGCGCGGCGGCGATCAAGCTGTCCAGCCGGTCCAGCACACCGCCGTGACCAGGCAACAGCGAACCGCTATCTTTCACTCCGCGCTGCCGCTTCAACATGCTTTCAAATAAGTCGCCGACGATGGAAAACGCGACGGTGACCATGCAGACCGCCACGAATTCCGGCCAGCGCGCCACACCCAGCACCGCCGCGCCGACCAGCGCGAAGACCAGTGCCGCCACCGCCGCGCCCCAGACGCCCGCCCAGGTCTTGCCGGGGCTGATGATCGGCGCCAATTTGCGTTGTCCCCAACGTCGGCCAGCGAAATAGGCGCCGATATCGGCGACCCAGATCAGCATCAGCAGGAACAGCACGTAGTCCGGTCCGAATTCATGCCGCACCCCCATCAACGCCAGCCAGGCCGCCGCCAGCGCCGTCGCGCCGGCTACGCCAACCGTGTGAGGCCGATCTTGGCGTTCGGGTTGCTCCGTGTAACGCCACAACCAGAGCAGAACGCCGCACCAGGCGGCGAATACCGGGATCATCAAGCCAGCCACGAACGAAGCGCGTCCCACGAGCGGCCAGACCGCCAGAACCGGCGCTAGCACCAGCACGCCATAAAGCAAGCGACCGCGCGGTTGGGCCAAACCCGCCAGGTCGGCCCATTCCCAGGCACACAGCAACATCACCACCAATAGCACCGCGCCAAAACCGGCGACGGGCAACTTCAACACCACCCACAGGGTAATCAGGGCCAATACGCAGGCGGTCATGACGCGCTGTTTAAGCATCGGCGACTCCGTCCACCTGTTCGCTGGTCCGCCCAAACCGTCGCTGGCGACTGGCGAAAGCGGCGCAGGCGGCGTCCAGGTCTTGGACATCGAAATCCGGCCACAACCGGTCGGTAAAATACAACTCGGTATACGCCAATTGCCAGAGCAGGAAATTGCTGACCCGCTGCTCGCCGCCGGTGCGAATGAACAGATCTGGCTCTGGCAAATCCGCCAGGCAGGTGTACCGATGCAACAACTCAACGGTGATTTCGTCCGTCCGCAACCGGCCCGCCGCCACTTCCTCGGCCACGCGCCGGCTGGCCTGAGCGATGTCCCAGCGCCCGCCGTAATTGGCGGCAACGACCAGGGTTAAACCGGTGTTCGCGGCAGTGCGCTGCTCGGCTTGGGCGATGTAATCCTGCAAGGCTGTGGCGAAAGCGCTCCGATCACCGATAAAACGCATCCGGACGTTCGCGGCGTGCAGCCGGCGAATCTCGCGCCGCAGCGTGGTCAAAAACAAATTCATCAGCACTTCGACTTCAGGTCGCGGCCGCCGCCAGTTTTCGCTGCTGAAGGCAAACAGGGTCAGTACTTCGATGCCGCGCTCGCCACAAGCTTTGACGACACGACGCACCGTCTTGGCCCCCTCCCGATGGCCGATGGTGCGCATCAACGACCGCTGCCGCGCCCAACGCCCGTTGCCGTCCATGATAATCGCCACATGCCTGGGCAACGATTCACGGGGTGCCGCGCCCGCAGCGTCAGGCGCCATTCTGGCAACTCCTTGGCCGGATCGCCATGGCCATGAGAACCCCAGCGGACGCTTCAGATTTCCATCAACTCGGCTTCCTTAGCCATAAGCGCCTTGTCCACATCCTGGATGTGTCGGTCGGTGAGTTTCTGAATCTCGTCCTGGGTCTGGCGCTCGACATCCTCGGGAATTTTCTTGTCCTTGAGCAGCGATTTAAGTTGGTTGTTGGCGTCGCGGCGAATGTTGCGAATCGCCACCTTCGCCTCCTCGCCCTCGCGCCGCACCACCTTGACCAGATCGCGGCGGCGTTCCTCGGTGAGCGGCGGCAACGGCACCCGGATGGTCGTCCCGGCGGAGGCTGGATTCAGGCCCAGATCGGACTTCAAAATCGCTTTCTCAATTGGTCCGACCATGTTCTTTTCCCAAGGCGTGACCAGCAGGGTGCGGGCGTCGGCCACCGCAACCGACGCGACCTGATTGAGCGGCGTATCGTTGCCGTAGTAACTGACCATGATGTGATCGAGCAGGCTGGCATGGGCGCGACCGGTGCGCAGCTTGGTCAATTCTTGCTTCAGGCTGTCCACGCTCTTCGCCATTCGCGCGGCGGCTTCTTTTTTGAGAGGGTCAATCATGTTCGCTATTCCCGCACCACAGTGGTGCCCACGTTCTCGCCGCACACGATCCGCACCAGATCGCCGTGGCGGTTGATGTTGAAGACCTTCAGCGGCAGGTCGTGCTCGCGGCACATGACGATGGCCGTGGCGTCCATCACGCCCAGCTTGCGCGCCAACGCTTCGTCGTAGGTCAACCGCTCGTAGCGCACCGCGGTCGCGTCCTTGACGGGGTCCGCCGAATAAATACCATCCACCTTGGTGCCTTTGAGCATCACGTCGGCGCTGATCTCAACCGCCCGCAAACTGGCGGCGGAATCGGTCGTGAAGAACGGATTGCCCGTGCCGGCGGCGAAGATCACCACCCGACCCTTTTCCAAATGGCGAATGGCGCGGCGGCGGATGTAATCCTCGCACACCTGATTGATGCGAATGGCCGACATCACCCGGGTGAACACGCCCAACCGCTCCAAGGTATCCTGCATCGCCAGCGCATTCATCACCGTCGCCAGCATCCCCATGTGATCGGCGGTCACCCGGTCCATCCCGGCCTGGGCCAGGCCCGCGCCGCGAAACAGGTTGCCACCACCGATCACCATGCCCACTTCCACGCCCAAATGGCGCAACTCCAGCACTTCACCGGCGATACGGGTCAGGATTCCGGTGTCGGTACCGGACTCACCGTCCCCCATCAGGGCCTCGCCACTGAGCTTGAGGAGAATGCGCTTGAAAGCCGGTCTGGAATCGTGGGGGGACATGGCGCTGCCTGGATGGTCAAAAGCGGAGGGAATTGTACCCGATCACAGCCCCGGCGTCAGCGACGACGCTAGGGCCATACGTTCCGCGCTAATCGCCACGCGCCGCCGCCACCTCGGCGGCGAAATCGCTGGATTTCTTCTCGATCCCTTCACCCAGTTCGAAACGCTCGAACCGCGCCACCCGCGCCTTGCGGGATTTCAGCAACTGATCCACGCTCTGCTCGGGATCCTTGACGAAGGGCTGACCCAGCAAAGTCACTTCCTCGAAATACTTGCGCAGCCGTCCCTCGGCGATCTTGTCGATCATGTGAGCCGGCTTGCCCTCCGCCACCGCCCGCGCCGCATAGATTTCCTTTTCCTTGGCGATCAGTTCGGCGGGCACCTGATCGGCGCTCACACACAGCGGCCGGCTGGCGGCGATGTGCATGGCGATATCCTTGGCCAGTTCGGCGTCGCCCCCCACCAGTTCCACCAGCACGCCGATGCGGGTGCCATGCAGGTAGCTGCCTAGCACGCCGGCCGGGGTCGTCAGCCGGATGCCGCGCCGCACATTGATGTTCTCGCCGATTTTGGCGACGCAATCGCGCCGGTTCTGCTCGACGCTCTGGCCGTTGGCCATCACCGCCGCCAGCAGCGCATCCAGATCGGCGGGACCCTCGCGCAGCACGGTCTCGGCGACCTCGGCGGCAAACGCCCGGAAGTCATCGTTCTTGGTGACGAAATCGGTTTCGCAGTTGACCTCGGCCATGGCCGCTGCCCCGGCGGCCTGCCGGAGGACGATCAGACCCTCGGCGGCGATACGGCTGGCCTTCTTGTCGGCCTTGGCCTGGCCGGCCTTGCGCATCAATTCGACCGCCGCCTCGATGTCACCCCCGGTTTCCTGCAAAGCCCGCTTGCACTCCATCATCCCCGAACTCGTGCGCTCGCGCAGTTCCTTGACCAGCGCCGCCGTGATTTCCGCCATGCTTGTTTACCTCTGCGAATTACTTCAAAGATTCAAACCGTCAGGATGGTGTCGTGGCCAACCCCATCAAAAAGGCTCGCGCGTCGGATGCGCGCGAGCCTGTCGGGCCTCGTGAAATTCAGACGCCGCCGCCAGCAGCCAGTGTTTCTTCTGGAATTTCGACGAATTCTTCCTCGGCGCGGCCCGTGGTCAGCACGGCACGGCCTTCCAACACCGATTCAGCCAAACCACCGACGTAAAGCTGAATTGCGCGAATGGCATCGTCGTTGCCGGGAATCACGTAGTTCACGCCATCCGGCGAATTGTTGGTGTCCACCACTCCGGCGACAGGAATGCCCAGCTTGTTGGCCTCCTGCACCGCGATGCGCTCGTGGCCGACATCGATCACGAACAGCGCATCCGGCAAACTGGCCATGTCCTTGATGCCACCCAGGCTGCGTTCCAACTTGTCCATCTCGCGCCGCAACCCAATGACTTCCTTCTTGGCCAGGTGGTCGAACGTGCCGTCCTGCGCCATCAATTCCAGGTCCTTGAGCCGCTTGATGGATTGGCGGACGGTCTTGAAGTTGGTGAGCATCCCGCCCAGCCAGCGGTGGTTCACATATGGCATCCCGCAACGGATCGCGGCCTCGGCGGTCGCCTCGCGGGCCGAGCGCTTGGTGCCCACGAACAGGACTTTGCCACCCTTCGAGGCCAGGCGGCCCACGAAATTCAGCGCATCCAGGTACAGCGGCAGGGTTTTTTCCAGGTTGACGATGTGGATCTTGCTGCGCGCCCCGAAGATATACGGGGCCATCTTGGGATTCCAGTAACGGGTCTGGTGGCCGAAATGCACGCCGGCCTCCAGCATCTGGCGCATGGAAACGGTCGCCATTGCTGAATGTTCTCCTTGAGAATTGGGGTTAAGCCACCACTCGCCCCGAGCGGCGACCCCTGAATTCATCAAGAGCACCCCGCCGCCCGTGCCGGCGAATGTGAGGTTTCAATCCGCGCCCGCTATGGCAATCAGCAGGCGAATCGAGAATTTGCCTAAAAGGCGCGCGCTTTATAACATGGATCGTTTGGGAAAACCAAATGAACCGCCGCCCGCGGCGCGCTGTCCCAACTTCCGGCGATTGCGCCCACCGCTGTTTCTCCGTCACGTCTGGCCATATCCATAAACCGAACATGTTTCAGAAATCTCCAAAGAAATCGCTGAACATCACCCTTAAGACACCGGAAGAAATCGAAAAAATGCGGGTGGCCGGCCACCTGACCACCGAGGTGCTGCGGATGATCGAGCCGCATGTACGCGAAGGCGTCGCCACCGAGGCACTGGACCGCATCTGCCACGATTACATCATCAACACTCAGAAGGCGATTCCCGCGCCGCTCAACTATCGCGGCTTTCCCAAATCCATCTGCACCTCGGTCAACCAGGTGGTCTGTCACGGCATCCCCGGTCCGAAGACGCTAAAAAAAGGCGACGTGCTCAACATCGACATCACCGTCATCAAGGACGGCTACCATGGCGACTCCAGCCGGATGTTCGCGGTCGGCACGCCGCCCATCGCCGCGCAGCGGGTCAGCCGGGTCGCTTACGAATGCCTGTGCATCGGCATTCGCATGGTGCGTCCTGGCATCCGCCTAGGCGACATCGGCCATGCCATTCAGCGGCATGCCGAAGCCCAACATTGCTCGGTGGTGCGCGAATATTGCGGCCATGGCATCGGCCGGGAGTTCCACGAGGATCCGCAGGTGCTGCACTACGGCCAACCGGGCGAGGGCGTCGAACTGGTTCCCGGCATGACCTTCACCATCGAACCGATGATCAACGCCGGCAAGCGCCATGTCAAACTACTACCCGACGGCTGGACCGTCGTCACCAAGGATCACAGCTTCTCCGCTCAGTGGGAGCATACCGTGCTGGTCACTCCCACCGGCCACGAAATCCTCACCCTGCTTCCCAGCGAATCGCTCTAGCATTCCATGATATTTCCTTCTTCTTCCGTGCCCTACGTATCTTCCGTGGATAAAATCATCGTCGCTCTTGACCCCGCCCCGCCGTCCGAAGATCGGCATCGGAACGAAACCACCATCGCCCTCTTCGACGCAGCGGAATTCGAGCGCGAACTGGCCGCCACATCCAGTCCCATCACGCCGTTTCGCACCCTGCTCAAGCACTGCGATGCCTGCTTCAAGGAATTGTTCTTGCAGGGCATTCCCGCCCACGAACTGGTGCCAGCCCGTGCTCACCTGATGGATCAACTGCTGTTGCGGGCCTGGCGGCAATTTTTCGAACCCGACGCCCTGGACTTGGCGCTGGCGGCGGTGGGCGGCTACGGTCGCGGTGAGCTGCACCCGGGTTCGGATGTGGACATCATGATCCTGCTCGACGACCAGACCCTGGAAGTCCGCCGCTCCGGGCTGGAGGATTTCATGATGTTCCTGTGGGACATCGGCCTGGAGGTCGGTCACAGCGTGCGCACGGTCGAAGACTGCGCCCGCGAGGGAGCCGCCGACATCACCGTCGCCACCAGTCTGATGGAGGCGCGGTTGCTCACCGGCTCCACGGCGTTGTTCGAGCAGATGCGCGCGGTCACCGGCCCCGACCGCATCTGGCCGGACACCGCTTTCTTCGAGTCCAAGCAGCGGGAACGCCAGCAGCGTTGCCAACGGTACAACGAAACCGCCTTCAACCTGGAACCCAACATCAAGGAAGGCCCCGGCGGCCTGCGCGATTTGCAGATGATCGGTTGGGTCACCAAACGCCACTTCGGCGCCAGCACGCTGCGCGAACTGGTGGACCACGGCTTTCTCAGCCCGCGCGAATACGAGGAGTTGATCGAGTGCCGCAACTTCCTCTGGCAAGTCCGTTTCGGACTGCATGTCCTGACTGGTCGTCGCGAGGATTATTTGCTGTTCGATCACCAGCGGCGCATCGCCCAGCAGTTCGGTTATCGGGATCAGGGCCACAACCTGGCGGTCGAACAGTTCATGCAGCGCTATTACCGCACGGTCAACGCCCTGGGCCAGCTCAATGAAATGCTGCTGCAATTGTTCGAGGAAGCGATCCTGCTGGCCGACGACCCGGACGAGCCGACCCCGATCAACCACCGGTTCCAGGCCCGGCGCGGCTACCTGGAAGTCACCCGGCCCAACGTGTTTCTGCGTTACCCGTTCGCCCTGCTGGAAATATTCCTGATTTTACAGCAACATCAAGAAGTCAAGGGCATTCGCGCCGCCACCATTCGTCTGATCCGCGATCATTTGCCGTTGATCGACGACAAGTTCCGCCACGACGTGCGGCCGCGCAGTCTGTTCATGGAAATCCTGCGCCAACCCCTGGGGGTGAGCCAGCAATTGCGGCTGATGAACGCCTGTGGCGTGCTGCCCGCCTATCTGCCGGAATTCGGCCACATCGTCGGGCGGATGCAATACGACCTGTTCCACGCCTACACCGTGGACCAGCATATCCTGTTCGTGGTGCGCAACCTGCGGCGGTTCTTCCTGCCCCAGTTCGCTGACCTGATGCCGCGTTGCAACACCATCATGGAACAGTTACCCAAGCCGGAACTGCTGTATGTCGCTGGTTTGTATCACGACATCGCCAAGGGGCGCGGCGGCGACCATTCCGAATTGGGCGCCATCGACGCCGAACCGTTTTGCCAGCGCCATGGACTGAGCAGCTTCGATACGCGGTTGGTGGCCTGGCTGGTGCGTCACCACCTGACCCTGTCGCTGACCGCGCAGAAAAAGGATATCCACGACCCGGCGGTCATTCACGAATTCGCCCGGCTGATGGGCGATCAGATGCACCTGGATTATCTGTATCTGCTCACGGTAGCCGACATCCGCGGTACCAATCCCAAGCTGTGGAACACTTGGCGAGATTCGTTGCTATGGCAGTTGTACGAAGCGACCCGTCGCGCGTTGCGCCGGGGGCTCGACCACCCGATTGACAAGGAGGAACGCATCCGCGAGGTGCAAACCCAGGCCCGGCAACGGTTGCACATCACCAAGATCGACGAGGCGCGCATCAACCGGGTATGGGAAAGTTTCGGCGACGACTATTTCCTGCGCCATTCCGCCGACGAAATCACCTGGCACACCCGGGCCATTCTCAAGAAGGGGCATGACGAACGACCACTGGTGATGGCCCGCGACGATCCGAATCGGGGTGGTACCGAGATTTTCATTTATACCCTCGATCAGGACAATCTGTTCGCCCTCATCACCTCGATTCTCGATCAAGCGGGGTTGACGATTCTCGACGCCCGCATTCTCACCGGCCACAACGGTTACGCTCTGGACAGTTTCACGGTGCTGGAGGATTCCGGCGCGCCGATTGGCGAGCGGGCGCGGATCAAGGAGATCACCGCCCGGCTGCACCACGCCTTGAGCCAGTCCGACGCCACGCCGATTCTGCCCAGCCGGCACATCTCACGGATTCAGCGGGCGTTTCAGATACCAACCTGGGTCTCGTTCCGCGAGGACGAGGCCAACAGCCGTACAGTGGTAGAGTTAGTGTCCTGGGACCGCCCAGGGTTGTTGTGCCGGGTCGGGCAGGCGTTCATGGAATGTGGGGTACAACTGCACAACGCTAAGATTGCCACTCTTGGCGCGCAGGTCGAAGACGTGTTTTTTGTCACCGACCGTGAAAACCGGCCGTTGAACGATTCCCGGAAATATGCGGCGTTGCGCGCGGCGCTGCTCGAACAATTGGATTCGGGCGAGGATTAACCGCCTGGCAGAAATGGTTATCCTAAAAAAGCGTAACATGGCGGCTTGGTATGATGCAGTGATTCGCCGTTGCCGACGGGTTCGCCAGCCGAACAGCCGATTCAAACCACCGCCCCCTGTCGACCACATTCCAGCCATCTTAAATTCCGGCCCACCGGCGACGCCGCGCTAACGCGTCCTTCCCCTGCTCAGGCCGGTTTGCGGCCGTATGCTGTCGCCAGCCAGATACCCAACGCGATCAATGCGATACCGGCGGCATGGAACCCATACAGTCGCTCCCCCAGAAAGATCTGGGACAGTATCGCGCCGAAGACTGGCATCAGATGCAAAAATTGGCCGGCGCGGTTGGCACCCAGTTCCGCCACTGCCCGGTTCCAGAAGACATAGGCCAGAATCGAAGGAAAGAGCGCCAGATACAGGATGCTGCCCACGGTGGCGGCATTGACGGCCATGATATGGCCCCAAGCCAAATCCCAACCATAGAGCGGCGTCAGGATCGTTATCCCGATCAGCATGGTCATGGTCTGAAAATTCAGTGGCTTGAGTTCCGCCGGTCGCCAGCGCAGGCAAACCGAATACAGTGCCCAACTGATCACCGCCGCCAGCACCCACAAATCGCCGGAGTTGAACTGACGGGCCAGCAATGCCCCCACATCGCCGCGACTGACGATCACCAGCACCCCCCCCAGCGAAATCAGAATCCCCAGCGCCTGCCAGCCGGTCACGGCCTGGCGCAGCAGCAGGAAAGACAACGCCACGATCAACACCGGCGTCACCGACAGCATGATGAGGGCGTTGGTGGCGGTAGTGGATTGCAGGCCGATATAGACGAAGGTGTTGAAGTTGACGACACCGAGGATACTGAACAGCAGCAGGATTGACCCGTGCCGACGGATGAGTGGCCATTGTTCGCGCAGCGATCCCCACACGAACGGCAACAAAATCACCAACGCCACAGCCCAGCGCCAGAACGATAGCGTGAACGGAGTAAAGACGGTATGCACCGCTCGCCCCAGCACGAAGTTGCCAGACCAGAACAGCGTGGTCAGCACCAACAACAAATAAGGCGAGGGATACCGAGTGTTCAAGAAGTGGCGCATGGCGGAGGTGTGGCGATTATCGTAGTCTCAATGGATCCATGACATAGGTTCCCGGCGCGCATAGCGATTTGAGAGCCTAAGCAATCCGCAGATGCCAAGCCTGGCCTGGAATTTGGCCCAGGCGGCTGGCGGGCGACGAACCCATGCAAGATGATCGGTACCACTCACAAGACGCTGGCTGAAGAGCGAGTTGCGGCCACGTTGGAGATGCTGGCGGATGACTGGATGACACTCCGAAGTAACGCTCGAAGAGCCTGCCGCACGCGTCGATCGGACGAGATTGGGAGATATCGCAACGCTGGATGGGTTTATTACCGCTTGGCCATTGTATGCGTAAGCGAAGATACCCAAAATTTGGCGTCCCCAAGGGGATTCGAACCCCTGTTACCGCCGTGAAAGGGCGGTGTCCTTGGCCTCTAGACGATGGGGACAAAAGCGCGGAAAAAACAAACCGCCAAACACAGTGGCGGCTGGTAGTGGTGGAGCCAGACGGGATCGAACCGACGACCTCCTGCATGCCATGCAGGCGCTCTCCCAGCTGAGCTATGGCCCCTTGACCGTAGACGCGCAGTTTAAAAAATTCGTGTATCCATGTCAACTCCTACCCCAGGGCTGGGTTTGGGCCGCCAGGACTATCCATCGGCACATCAGCCAATATAGGCCAACGCTCGTTCAAGCCGGGCCAAAGTTTTTTGGCGGCCCAGCAACTCCAAAGTTCTGTCGATGGGTGGCGATACCGCTGTGCCGCACACCGCCACCCGCAGCGGTTGCGCCACCTTGCCCAGTGCCCATCCCCCCTCCTCCGCCACCCGGCTCACCGCTGCGTGGATCGCCTCGGCTTGCCATTCTCGCAAAACGGTCAAGGCATCGCTCAACGCCTGCAAAGGCGCTTGGGCGACAGTGGTTAAGTGCTTGCTGGCCGCCTTGGCGTCATAGGCGTCAAATTCACGGTACAGAAAGCAGGCTGCTTGCGCCATCTCCTCCAAAGTGTCGGACCGCTCGGCAAACGCCTTGACTACCTCGGTCAAAGCAGGTCCCTCACTGGGATCGATTCCCAACTGGCCGATATGCCAACGGAGATGGCGGGCGACATGGACAGGATCGAGCGTTTTCAGATAATGCTTGTTCAACCAGATCAGCTTGGAGGGATTAATCGCCGAGGCCGCCTTGTTGCAACCGCTCAGATCGAAAAATTCGATCATCTCATCCAGTGAGAAAACTTCCTGGTCGCCGTGCGACCAGCCCAGCCGCACCAGGAAATTCAGCACCGCTTCCGGCAGGTAGCCCTGATCGCGATACGCCATGACGCTGGCGGCGCCGTGGCGCTTGGACAGCTTTTGGCCATCTGGCCCCAAAATCATTGGCACGTGAGCGTAGTGGGGAATCCCCGCGCCTAGTGCCTTGAGGATATTGATCTGCCGGGGAGTGTTATTGATGTGGTCATCACCACGAATGACATGGGTGATCTCCATATCCATGTCGTCCACCACCACGCAGAAATTGTAGGTCGGACTGCCATCGGCGCGGGCGATGATCAAATCGTCCAGTTCGGCGTTCTGAAACACGATATTGCCGCGAATCAGATCCTCGACCACCACCTGGCCGTTCAACGGATTCTTGAACCGCACGACCGGCTCCACACCCTGGCGCGGCGGCCCCTGATAGTCGCGGTAGCGACCGTCATAGCGGGGCTTTTCCTTGCGCGTCATCTGCTCGGCGCGCAACGCCTCCAGTTCCTCGCGAGTGCAATAACAGTAGTAAGCGCTGCCTTCCCGCAACAACTGGCGCAGCACCTCCTGATAGCGGTCGAACCGGTGGGTCTGGTAGAACGGCCCCTCGTCATAGTCCAGCCCCAGCCAATTCATGCCTTCCAGAATGGCGTTTACCGCCTCGGGCGTGGAGCGTTCCAGGTCGGTATCCTCAATGCGCAACACAAAAGGGCCGCCGTGCCGACGGGCGTACAGCCAGGAAAACAGCGCGGTGCGCGCACCGCCAATGTGCAGATAGCCGGTAGGGCTGGGGGCGAAACGGGTCTTGACCATGTCGGTTCGTCCGAGCAGGGATGAGAAGGGGAAAACCACGTCAGATCTTTTTCGGCTTGGCCGGCCGCTGCCAGTTGGCCACATCCTTGCGTGGGGCGCGGGTCAGACATAGGCCACCATCCGGTACGTCGCGGTTGACCGAGGAACCCGCGCCCACAGTCGCGCCCTTGCCAATCCGCACTGGCGCTACTAGCGAAGTATTGGAGCCAATGAACGCGCCATCGTCAATCACGGTTTGGTGCTTGTTGGCGCCATCGTAATTACAGGTGATCGTACCGGCCCCGACGTTGACCTCCGCGCCGATCTCGGCATCGCCGAGGTAGGTCAGGTGACTGACCTTGGATCCTCGTCCGATCTGAGTCTTCTTGGTTTCGACAAAATTACCGATATGCACACCCGCCGCCAGCAGCGATCCTGGCCGCAGCCGGGCAAAGGGACCTATCTGCGCACCGGCTCCAACTTCCGCGCCCTCGATTCGACAATGCGACAGGATCTCGACATCATCACCGATCACCGTATCGCGCAGCACGCAGAACGGCCCAATGCGCACCCGGTCGCCCAATCGCACCGTACCCTCGAACACGACGTTGACATCGATCACCACATCCTTACCGGTCGTCACCGTACCTCGCACGTCCACCCGCGCTGGGTCCAACAGGGTCGCCCCCTCGCGCATCAGTCGTTCGGCTTGCCGCCGCTGGTAGAACCGCTCCAACTCCGCAAGTTGCTGGCGATCATTGACCCCCAATACCTGCTCCGGCTCCGCCACTGCGAACGCTTTGACCGCTACCCCGTCGCGCACCGCCAGCGACACGATATCGGTCAAATAGTATTCACCTTGAGCGTTTCGATTATCGAGCGCGGCCACCCAACCACGCAGTTTCGCGGTCGCCATCGCCAGAATACCGGTATTGACCTCACGCAGACGCCGCTCCTCGGCGGTGGCGTCCTTTTCCTCGACGATGCGGCTGACCCGGCCCTGCCCATCGCGCACGATGCGGCCATAACCACCAGGATCGGCCAGTTCAACGGTCAACAGCGCCAGGTTACCCTCTTGGGCCGTAGTCACCAGCGGTCGCAGGGTTTCGGCGCGAATCAGCGGCACGTCGCCATACAGCACCAGCACCACGCCGACATCGTCGAGCAACGGCAGTGTCTGCGCTACCGCGTGTCCCGTTCCCAACTGCTCGGTTTGCTGCACCCATCGCACCCCGACCTCGCTCGCGAAGGTGGTTCGAACCGTCTCGCCACCATGGCCATATACCACCAGCCGAGTCATCGCCTCCAACTCGTTGGCCGTCGCGAGCACATGAGCCAGTAACGGCTTACCGCCTACTGAATGCAACACCTTGGGCCAATCCGACGCCATTCTTTTACCCTTGCCAGCGGCAAGGATCACGACTGCAAGCTGCTGCATGACAGGTGCGCCTCTCTGAAAAATTACGGTATTGTACTGAACCTTCTTCAATCCGGGCTTTTGGCCAAGCGGTCGAAACAGAGTTCCCAACCGCTATCGCCATAAACAAAAAGGCCGTGACACGAGGTCACGGCCTAGCGGGGTCGAGATTATTATTATTGTTAGCCTGATTAAGCCGATTTGCGCCCCTTGCGCAGTTGCTCAATGGTCCGTAACTGCGCAACCGCCTCGGCCAGCTCCGCCTTGGCCCGAGCGTACTCGAACTCGCTCCGGCTGTCAGCGATCACCTGTTCGGCGCGTTGCTTGGCGGCTTGCGCCGCGACTTCATCCAGATCCTTGGCTCGTTCCGCCGTATCGGACAGGATGGTAACCACATGGGGTTGGACTTCCAGCAATCCCCCCGACACATAAAACAGTTGTTCCTCACCGCCCAGCAGCCGAACCCGAACCTGACCGGGCTTCAACCGCGTCAATAGCTGGCTGTGGCGCGGCAAAATGCCTAACTCACCCAATTCACCCGGCGCGACCACCGTCTCGGCGGGGCCAGAGAATAACTCTTTCTCCGCGCTGACGATATCAACGTGCAGTGTCATGGCCATGGTGCGTCCCCTTGTCGGTTGCGAATGGAACGCGGTCCGGAACTAACGCGCCTCCCGAACCGCTACCCATTACAGCTTGGCGGCCTTTTCCACGGCCTCGTCAATCGAGCCGACCATGTAGAACGCCTGTTCGGGCAAATGATCGTATTCGCCGGCGACGATGCCTTTGAACGCCGCGATAGTGTCCTTGAGCGCGACATATTTGCCGGGCGAACCGGTAAATACCTCGGCCACGAAGAACGGTTGCGACAGGAAGCGCTGAATCTTGCGGGCGCGCGCCACCACTAGCTTGTCTTCGTCGGACAACTCATCCATACCCAGGATGGCGATGATATCCTTCAGCTCCTTGTAGCGTTGCAGCGTACCCTGCACGGCCCGAGCGGTATCATAGTGATCCTGACCCACGACCAGCGGATCCAACTGCCGGGAGGTGGAATCCAGCGGATCCACCGCCGGGTAGATGCCCAGTTCGGCGATCTGGCGGGACAACACCACCGTGGCATCCAGGTGAGCGAAGGTAGTGGCTGGCGACGGGTCGGTCAGATCGTCGGCGGGCACGTATACCGCCTGGATCGAAGTGATGGAACCCACTTTGGTCGAGGTAATGCGTTCCTGCAGCACGCCCATTTCCTCGGCCAAGGTCGGCTGGTAGCCCACCGCCGAGGGCATGCGGCCCAGCAACGCCGAACATTCGGTGCCCGCCAGGGTGTAACGGTAGATATTGTCCACGAACAGCAGCACATCGCGGCCTTCGTCGCGGAAATTCTCGGCGATGCTCAGACCGGTCAGGGCCACGCGCAACCGGTTGCCCGGTGGCTCGTTCATCTGGCCATAGACCAAGGCGACCTTGTCCAGAACGTTCGAGTCCTTCATTTCATGATAAAAGTCGTTGCCTTCGCGGGTCCGCTCACCCACGCCGGCGAACACCGAATAACCGGAGTGCTCAATCGCGATGTTACGGATCAGCTCCATCATATTGACGGTCTTGCCGACGCCAGCGCCGCCGAACAGCCCGACCTTGCCGCCCTTGGCGAATGGACAGAGCAGGTCAATCACCTTGATGCCGGTTTCCAGCAGTTCGGTTGCACCCGATTGATCTTCATAGCTAGGTGCTGGCTGGTGAATCGCCCGATAGGTTTCGGCTTCGACCGGCCCCTTATGGTCAATCGGCGTCCCCAGCACGTTCATGATCCGACCCAGGGTCGGCTTGCCCACCGGCACCGAAATCGGCGCTCCGGTATTGGAGACAGCCATGTTGCGCTTCAGCCCTTCCGATGGACCCATCGCAATGGTGCGGACCACGCCATCGCCCAGTTGCTGCTGCACTTCCAGGATCAACCCGTTCTCATCGAGGCGCAGCGCATCATAGATCTTGGGCACCGCCCCGCGGGGGAATTCGACGTCCACCACCGCGCCGATGATTTGCACGATATTGCCAGAACTCATTCTTTGGGTTCCTCTTAAACTTGTTTCACCGCGCGCCCGCCCCCACCAGGGGACGGCTGTTCGCTGCGACCCTATACCGCCGCGGCGCCACCCACGATCTCGGCCAGTTCCTGGGTAATGGACGCCTGCCGGGCCTTGTTGTAGATCAGTTGCAACTCATCGATAAGGGTGCCGGCGTTGTCGGAGGCGCTCTTCATGGCCACCATGCGGGAGGCCATCTCGCAGGCGACGTTCTCCACCAGCGCCTGGTACACCACGGACTCGCCGTAGCGCCGGAGCAGCAGTTCGATCAGTTCCTTAGGATCAGGCTCATAGATGTAGTCCCAGCGATGGGCAGGGGCGGTTTCCTTCACCTCGGCGGTGATCGGCACCAACTGCTCAATCTTGGGTTTCTGGCTCATGGTGTTCACGAACTCGTTGTACACCAAATAAACCGCATCCACACGCCCTTCGGCAAAGGCATCGGCCATAACCTTGACCGGCCCCAGCACATCCTCAAACCGGGGTGAGTCGCCCAAATGAGCCACATGGGCAACGATGTTCCCCTTCAACCGACGGAAGAACTGGAACGCCTTGGTTCCGATCGTGCAGACGTCGATCTCGACTCCCTGGTTCCGCCATTGCTGCATGGAAGCGATGGTCGCCTTGAACAGGTTGGTATTCAGCCCCCCGCACAAGCCACGGTCGGTCGAAACCACGATCAACCCAACCCGCTTGACCTCACGCTCCACCAACCCTGGGCTCCGATACTCGGTATGGGCATGGGCCAGGTGCGAGATGACGTTGCGAATCTTGGTCGCGTAAGGCCGGGCCGACCGCATGCGGTCCTGGGCCCTGCGCATTTTGCTCGCCGCCACCATTTCCATGGCTTTGGTGATCTTCTGAGTATTTTTAATACTCTTGATTTTGGTTCGTATCTCTTTGGCACCGGCCATGCTGACACCCGTTTAACCGACGTAGTTGGCCTTGAAATCTTCCACGACCTTCTTCAGGCCGGCTTCGATCTCATCGTTGTAGTCGCCCGCCGCATTGATCTTGTCGACTAACGCAGCTTGGTTGGCTCGTGCGAACGCCAGCAACCCGGCTTCAAAATCGCCGATCTTGTTGAGCGGCACGTCGTCCAGGTAGCCCCGATCCACAGCGAACAGCGAAATGCCCATTTCGGCCACCGACATCGGCGAGTACTGCCGCTGCTTCATCAGCTCCGTCGCCCGTTGGCCGCGTTCGAGTTGCTTGCGGGTTGCCTCGTCCAAGTCGGACGCAAACTGGGCGAAAGCCGCCAGCTCACGATACTGGGCCAAGGCCAAGCGGATACCACCACCAAGTTTCTTGACGATCTTGGTCTGAGCGGCACCACCGACGCGGGACACGGACAAACCAGGATTGATGGCGGGCCGGATGCCGGCGTTGAACAGATCGGTTTCCAGGAAGATCTGGCCGTCGGTGATCGAAATCACGTTGGTCGGCACGAAAGCGGACACGTCGCCCGCCTGGGTCTCGATGATCGGCAGGGCGGTCAACGAGCCAGTCTTACCCTTTACCGCGCCGTCGGTGAGACGTTCCACCTCGTCGGCGTTGATGCGGGATGCGCGCTCCAGCAACCGAGAGTGTAGATAGAACACGTCGCCAGGGAAAGCCTCGCGGCCCGGCGGGCGACGCAACAGCAGGGACACCTGGCGATAGGCCACGGCCTGCTTGGACAGGTCATCGTAAATGATCAGCGCATCCTGGCCACGGTCGCGGAAGTATTCGCCCATGGCACAGCCGGAATATGGGGCAATATACAGCATCGCCGCCGACTCGGAGGCGCTGGCGGCCACAACGATGGTATGCTCCATCGCGCCGTGTTCTTCCAGCTTGCGCACCACGTTGGCGATAGACGAATTTTTTTGCCCAATCGCCACGTAAATGCACTTGATGCCCGTACCTTTCTGATTGATGATCGCGTCCACCGCGACGGCGGTCTTGCCGGTCTGGCGGTCGCCGATGATCAACTCGCGTTGGCCGCGACCGATCGGCACCATGGCGTCAATGGCTTTCAGCCCGGTCTGCACCGGCTGACTCACTGACTGGCGCTCGATCACACCAGGGGCGATGACTTCGATCGGGGAACTCCCGGTCGCCTGGACCGGACCCTTGCCGTCGATGGGCTGGCCCAAGGAATTGACCACGCGCCCCAACAGACCCTCGCCAACTGGCACCTCCAGGATGCGCCCGGTACAGAGCGCCTTGTCGCCTTCGGCCAAGTGCTCGTAGTCGCCCAGAATCACCGCGCCAACGGAGTCGCGCTCCAGGTTCATGGCCAGACCGTAGGTGACCGGATCGCCTTCCCGGGGCGCCGGGAACTCGATCATTTCACCTTGCATCGCGTTGTCCAGACCATAAATCCGGGCGATGCCATCGGCCAGGCTGACGATGGTGCCTTCCGTGCGCGCTTCGGCGGTCGCCTCGTAGCTTTGCAGGCGCTGCCGAATCAGATCGCTGATTTCGGATGGTTTAAGTTGCATAAAACGGTATTCCCCTTACAGGCTCAAGGCTGTGGCGAGTTTATCCAGCCGGCCGCGCGCCGAACCGTCGATCACCAGATCGCCGACCCGAATCACCGCGCCAGCAATCAGCGATTCATCCGTCTTGCATTCCAGATCGACATTGCGCTGGAATTTCGCCTTGAGCGCCTTGACGACGCGCTCGCACTGAGCGTCGGTGGCGGCTGTGGCGCTGATCAGTTGAGCGCGAACGGTGCTTTCGGCCTCCGCGCGCAACCGCTCGAACAGGACGGCAATGCCCGGAAGCTGATGCAGGCGATGAAATTCAGCCAGCATCTTGAGGAAAGTCACGAATACTTCCGGTGCTTCCGCGCCGCCACGCAGATCGCGGCACAGGCCAGCCACCAATTCGGCCTTCTGATCACCGCGCAAAGCGGGATTCCAGGGACCTAACAGTCGCTGCATGGTCGGATCCGCAGCGACAGTGGCCGCCGCTTGCAGCAGTTCGGACCAGAGCGGCAAGGCATTGGCGGCCTGCGCGTCCTCGAACGCGGCGCGGGCGTAAGGCCGGGCGGCGGCGGCGGGTCGGACGACGGTTGTGGTTTCAGCCATTGGCGTGGTCCGTGTGGTTAGAGCTGAGCGACCAGATCATCCAGCAGGGAGGCGTTGGCTGCTTCGTCGACCTCGCGCTTGAGAATCTTGCTGGCGCCGGCAACGGCGAGAGTGACGACCTGATGGCGAAGCTGCTCGCGGGCGCGATTGACTTCCTGCTCGATCTCGGCTTTGGCGGCGGCAAGCTGGCGGTCGCCCTCAACGCGGGCTTCCTGCTTCGACTGCTCAACGATCTCGTTAGCGCGCTTTTGGGCCTGGGCGACGATTTCGGTAGCGTGTTGCTTGGCTTCCTTCAGCATCTGCGCGGCTTTGGCCTTGGCCAGTTCCTGTTCGCGCACGCCACGCTCCGCGGACGCCAAGCCATCGGCGATTCGCTTCTGGCGGTCTTGCATGGCCTGCATGATCGGCGGCCATACATACTTCATGGTAAAGAGCACCAGAAGGCCAAACGTGATCATCTGCCCAATGAGGGTGGCATTGAAATTCACGTTGTTACCTCCTCAGGACGCATGGGGTGATGGTATCCAGGAACCCTGGAATCACTTGATCAGCGCCTGCACCGGGCCGAGGAACGGGTTGGCGAAGGTGAAGAACAGCGCGACACCGACACCGATCATGGTCACTGCATCGAGCAGACCAGCGACGATGAACATCTTGACCTGCAACGCGGGGATCATCTCTGGCTGGCGAGCGGCGCCTTCCAGGAATTTGCCACCTAGCAGGGCGAAGCCGACGGCAGTGCCCAGCGCGCCCATGCCGATGATAATGGCCACGGCGATGACGGTCATACCCTGCACATTGGCAATCAGGCTTGCAGCTTCCATTAGTGTCTCCCGTTATGAAAGGTTGGGGTGTGGATGGAAAGAAAACCGGGTTTGATGGAATCAGCCAAGCCAGCGGTGACGTGGCTGGACTCCAAGGATTCGAGTTTGCTTGATCAATGATCCTCGTGCGCCATGCTCAGGTATACGATGGTCAGCACCATGAAGATGAAAGCTTGCAGGGTGATGATCAACAGGTGGAACACGGCCCAAGGCCAGCTTAGCGGGAACTGAATCCACCAGGGCAGCAAAGCGATCAGGATAAAAATCAGTTCACCGGCGTAGAGGTTACCGAACAGACGCAAACCGAGCGAGATGGGCTTGGCCAGGTCCTCAACGATCCGCAGCAGCAGGTTGAACGGCATCAACCATTTGCCGAAGGGATGGGTCAGGATTTCCATGGTGAAATGAGCCGGACCCTTGACCTTGAAACCGTAGTAGTAAAGCAAGAGCAACACCGAGATCGACAGGCCAAAGGTCGAGTTCAGATCGGTGGAAGGCACGGTGCGCAGGTAGGGAATGCCCAGCAGGCCAGCGATGGCCGGCAGCAGGTCCACCGGGAGCAAGTCCATGGCATTCCACAGAAATACCCAGACGAAAATAGTCAACGCCAGCGGGGCAATGACCGGGTTGCGCCCATGGAAACAATCCTTAACTTGGGCGTCGACGAACTCGACCAGGATTTCACACAAATTCTGCAGTCCGCCAGGCACGCCGCTAGTGGCGGATTTCGCGGCCTTGGTGAACAACCACAGGAACAGCGCCCCCAGACCGATCGAGAAAAGCAGGGTATCCAGATGGATCACGCCAAAACCACCCGTTTCTTCCCCATGCAAAAAGTGCATGTGAGACAGATCGAATCGGAGGTTGGTCAGATGGTGGATGATATACCCTGTTGCGGAATGACCAGTTTCGCTCATAGCGTCCTCACCGAAGCATCGAATGTGAAGGGTAGGGCCAGCCAGTACGCCATCAGCGCCGCCATATACGCCAACAAGAGGGGCAACGGTGAGACATCAAGCCACAGCAGGGCGATGCTCAGCAGGACAACCGTCAGCAACAACTTGACCACCTCGCCCAGATAGAAGGCGCGGGTGATTTTGGCGGCGGGCGCACCGATACGAACCGAGAAAACCTGGCTGGCGAAGTACAGGGTAACGAGAGCGCTGACGCCCCCTCCGATCAGCGCGGAGTAGGCGGCTCGAGTGCCGCTGCAAGCGAGAGAAACGGCGGCGCCCGACAGCGTGACGAGCAGTTGAATGAGAAGAATGGTCCGGGTGACCCGTTTTGCGCCCATGGCTCGCATTAGTTCTAATTCTCTAGGCGCTGTATCGCGCTGGGCATATTTATAGGTCTAGTTATGGGTCTGTTCTGGTTTTTTTCGCCTACGCAACTCCAAAATCCCTCCCCAAAAACCGGCTTCCTCGGCTTTCCTTGGCTACGTAGAGCGCCACGAATTATAGGGACTTTACCGCGATGGGGTCAACGAAAATTACCGCGTCACCGGACCCGGGACAGGATGCCATCCAGTTCGTCCAGATTGTTGTAGTGGATGACCACGCACCCCTTGCCGGAGGTAGCATGCCGCACCCGCACCCGCGCCCCCAACCGCTCTGACAGGTCGTCCTGCAGCAGACGGATGTTGGGATCCAGCGGCTTGGCCGCAGGCGCTGGAATACTGGCGTCCTGTTGAAGACGGCGGGCCAGATCCTCGGTTTCCCGGGCCGACAAGCCGCGCAACTGCACTTGGCGGGCGGCTTCCCGTTGCAGAGGTGGCGGCAGGGGCAGCAGGGCGCGGGCGTGACTCATGTCCAGCTTGCGCTCACGCACCAGCCACTGCACGTCCTCGGCCAATTCCAACAACCGCAGCAGATTGCTCACCGCCGCGCGCGACCGGCCCACCGCTTCAGCGGCCTGCTGATGAGTCAGGTTGAATTCGGCGATCAGTCGTTGCAGGGCGGCGGCTTCTTCCAGGGGATTGAGATCTTCGCGCTGAATATTCTCGATCAACGCCATGGCGATGGCAGCCTGATCGGACACCTCGCGGATCACGGCCGGCACTTCGCGCAATTCGGCCAGTTGCGCCGCCCGCCAACGCCGTTCCCCAGCGATCAATTCGTAGCGCCCCTCCCCCAGTGGCCGCACCACCACCGGCTGCACCACGCCCTGGGCGCGGATGGATTCGGCCAGTTCCCGCAGAGTGTCCTCGCGCAAGTCCTGGCGCGGCTGATAGCGACCACGCTGGATGCAAGCGACCGGCAACGACCGCAGCGTTTCGACCGCCGGATCCGGCGGTGCCTTGCTCCGCGCCGCCACGCCCGCGCTCAGCAACGCATCCAGGCCGCGCCCTAGCCCACCTCTTTTTTTGATCACGCGCCAGCCCCCTCCCCTACCCGAGCAACAGGCCGCCGCAGGCGTTTCCGCACTTCCTTGGCCAGGTCCCGGTAGCTTTGCGCGCCGCGCGAACCGTCGTCGTAATGAATGATGGGCAGGCCATAACTGGGTGCCTCGGCCAACCGCACGTTGCGTGGGATCAACGTCTCGAACACGGCTTCGCCGAAATGCGCCACGATCTGGGCGGAAACCTCATTGGCCAGCCGGTTGCGAGGATCGAACATGGTCCGTATCAGACCCTCGATGCGTAAACCGGGATTGGTGGATTTGCGCACCTTTTCAATGGTGTCGAGCAGCGCCGATAGCCCTTCCAGCGCGTAATACTCGCACTGCACGGGGATAATCACCGATTGGGCGGCGGTCAGGGCATTAACCGTCAACATGTTCAGCGCCGGTGGACAATCGATCAGGATTGCGTCGAAATTCCAGGCGACTGAGGCGATGGCGTCGCGCAACCGATTCGGCGCGTCTTCCTTTTCCAGCAAATTGACCTCGGCGGCGGTCAGGTCACCGTTAGCGGGCAACAGTTGCATCTGGGCCTTCTCGACCCATTGCAGCGCTTCGGTCAGGGTCGCTTCGCCCAGCAGCACGTCGTAACTGGTGGCGGAAACCGTATGTTTGTCCACCCCACAGCCCATGGTGGCGTTGCCCTGCGGGTCGAGATCGATCAGCAACACATTCAGCCGCAGCGCGGACAGGCAGGCGGCCAAGTTGACGGCGGTGGTGGTCTTGCCGACTCCGCCCTTCTGATTGGTAATCGCAATGATGGCGGCCATGAATTCAATCTCGGAAAGCCGGCGCCAGATGCACCAGATGGCGCTCGGCATCCAGATGGGGAACCCGCAACGGGTAAACACCGACCACCTGGTAGGCGGACGGCAGGCGGGCCAACTCGTCGTCGGGGAAGACCCCTTTCATCGCCAACAACCGTCCAGTCGGCGCGCACAGCCGCCCCGCATCCACCGCCAGTTCGGCCAAGGTCGCAAACGCTCGCGATACGACGCTATTAAATAGCATAGCCGGCCGATAATCCTCGGCTCGGCTGCGCACGACGCTGACGTTGGATAAATGCAGCTCGGCGGTGGCCTGGATCAGAAATCGGGTGCGCTTGCCATTGCTGTCCAGCAGGCAAAATTCGTATTCGGGCTGGGCAATGGCCAGCGGAATACCCGGCAAACCCGCGCCGCTGCCTACATCCAATACACGCGGCCCCGCCAGCCAAGGCAAGATGGACAGGCTGTCCAGCAGATGTCGGATCACCATCGCCTCCGGTTCACGCACGGCGGTGAGATTGTAGGCGCGATTCCAACGCTCCAGCAAAACCAAATAGGCCGCCAGGCGGATGTGGGCTCCCTCCGGGAGCTGGAGATCCAGCCGTTCGCACCCCTCCATGAGGGTTTTTTCGATAGACATGAAACGCTGCCGCTCGCTGCCGATGAACTCGCTTCAAAATCGGGCGCGCATTGTAACACGTTGCTCGGAGACCATGGATCATCCCATGGATGGCGTCTCGACCCCGGTAGCGGAACGGGATTACCGCAACGATTGGAACGTTGAAATGCATTGTAAATACGCAATATGTCCAATTTATAGATCAGAAATACTGTAGTCCATCGTCAGCGGTGCGTGATCGGAAAACCGCCGGTCGCGATAGATGGCGGCGGCACGGACCTTCTCCACCAGGCTGGGAGTAATCACCTGATAGTCAATGCGCCAGCCGACGTTCTTTGCCCATGCTTGGCCACGATGCGACCACCAGGTGTATTGATCGGGATTTGGATTCACCAGCCGGAACGCATCCACCCAGCCCAGTGGGCCGAACAATTCGTCCATCCAAGCGCGTTCCTCGGGGAGAAACCCGGAATAGTGCTGATTAGTCCGCCAGTTTTTCAGGTCGATCTTCTGGTGAGCGATATTCCAGTCGCCGCAGAGAATAAAGTCGCGGCCACTGGCGCGCCGTTGGCGCAACGGCTCGAGTAATCGCGCCATGAAATCGAATTTCACCGCCTGTCGTTCCGGGCTGGAAGAACCAGACGGCAGATACAGCGAGACCACGCCGAGAGAGCCGAACCGCGCCTCCAGCCAACGCCCCTCCGCATCACACGCCGGCCAACCCAGACCGGTGAGGATTTCATCCGGTTCGCGGCGCGCGTACAGCGCCACCCCACTGTAGCCCTTGCGTAAGGCGTCGTGGTAATGGCAGTGATAACCGGCCGGGCGATAGACCTCGGGTGGCAACTGCGGCTCCTGGGCCTTGGTTTCCTGGATACAAACCACGTCGGCGTTCTGCCCGACCAGCCAGTCAAAAAAACCCTTGCGGGCAGCGGAACGAATGCCGTTGGCGTTGAAGGTAATCACCCGCATGAGGCTATGAGGCTCCGGTAAAAGGATCGTGAAGCGCGCTATGATACGGGGCATTCCACCCTTCTTAACCGGAATCTCCAATCATGCGGGACTATCAGCGAGACTTTCTCGACTTCGCCATTGGCCAGGGCGTGTTGCGCTTCGGCCAATTCACCCTGAAATCGGGGCGCGTCAGCCCCTATTTTTTCAACGCTGGCCTGTTCGATAGTGGTGCGGCGCTGGCTCGGCTGGGCCGCTACTACGCTGCGGCAATCATGGCGACCGGTTTGGAGTTCGACGTGTTGTTCGGGCCCGCCTACAAGGGCATTCCGCTGGTGACGACCGTCGCCATCGCCCTGGCTGAACAACACGGTCGCGACCTGCCCTGGTGCTTCAACCGCAAGGAAGCCAAGGACCATGGTGAAGGCGGGCTGATCGTCGGCGCCCCGCTCAAGGGCCGCGCGCTGATCGTGGACGATGTCATCACCGCCGGCACCGCCATTCGCGAGGCTCTGCACATCTTGGCCGCGCGCCAAGCCACCCCCGCCGGCGTGGTTATCGCGCTGGACCGGCAGGAACACGGTCAGGGCGAATTGTCGGCAGTCCAGGAAGTCGAACGCGCCCATGGCGTCACTGTAACCGGTATCGTCACCTTGGACGATTTGGTGGTCTACCTAACCGAGCGGCCAGAATATACGGCGCATCTGGAGGCAATGCGGGATTACCGGTCGCGGTACGGGATTGCGACCTCACTGCGCGACGCTCCCCCGCCGGCTTGACGCCCACTCCATTGCAAATGCATGTCCCGTCAACGAACTGGCGCCGTTTCCCAACGGACATTGAATTTTTGCGGGAACCCACTGGCGGGCGATTGACCGCATTCCCACCGACAAGCTGGCTCCCACGGTTTTCAGACCGCTCCTTACTCCATCGCCCCCAGCGCGACCGTGTTGAAACCGCCATCCACGTAGACGATTTCACCGGTGATTCCGGAGGCCAGGTCCGAACAGAGAAACGCTGCCGTATTGCCCACTTCCTCGATGGTGACGCACTTGCGCAGCGGCGCGATGTTCTCGAACGTATCCAGCATCTTGCGAAAATTCTTGATGCCGGACGCCGCCAGGGTGCGAATCGGCCCGGCGGAAATGGCGTTGACCCGAATGCCTTCCGGCCCAAGCGCCTGGGCTAGATAGCGGACGTTGGCGTCCAGGCTGGCCTTGGCCAGGCCCATGACGTTGTAGTTGGGCACTACCCGCGCGCCGCCCAGATAAGTCATGGTGATCAGCGCACCCCGCCGGCCCCGCATCAGGGGGCGAGCCGCCTTGGCTAGTGCCGCGAAACTGTAGGAACTAATATCGTGGGCGATGCGAAAATTCTCGCGGTTGATGCCTTCCAGGAAATCGCCTTCCAGCGCCTCGCGCGGTGCGTAGGCCACCGAATGCACCACGATGTCCAGCCCGTCCCAGTACGATGGGAGCGCCTCGAACACCGCCGCGATGGCGGTGTCGCTCTCCACGTCGCAAGGCAGGATGATGGCGCTGCCCAGATCGGCGGCCATCTTCTCGACCCGGGGTTGCAGCTTGTCGTTCTGATAGGTGAAAGCCAGTTCCGCGCCTTCTCGGCGCATGGCTTGGGCGATGCCCCAAGCGATGGAACGGTTGCTGGCGACTCCCACGATCAGGGCGCGTTTGCCGGCGAGAAAGCCCATAAGGAACTCCTGTGTTGTTTTGCTATTGTTTGGACGGGGTGACTAAATGGGTGAATTGTGAAGGATAGTGCATGATGCGAGTGAAAAACCATTGCTGGTTTAGATCTTTTGGGTTCCTTAGAGTGAAGTGGGACCCCATGTCCAGACAACTTTTGGTTGAATTTAAGGTAGTACCTC
>JAVMKI010000044.1:0-19660 GCA_031732755.1 Candidatus Contendibacter sp. | reverse complement strand
AGACCCGCCGGCTCGAAGCGCGTATCGAGGATGGCCGTAAGATCTGGAAACTCTCACCAATGGACCTGCAATCCTACAGCCGCTGGTACGATTATTCGCGGGCGCGCGACGCGATGTTCGCCGCCACGGACACGCCGTGGGCGCCGTGGCATGTGGCGCGATCCGACGACAAGCAGCGGGCGCGGCTGAACATCATCCGCCACCTGCTCAGTCAAATACCCTATGAGGATGTGCCGCGCGAGAAGGTGAAACTGCCGAAGCGGCAAAAGGCCGGCGACTACCGGGAGCCCGACTATCCGTTTAAATATATCCCTGAAAAATTTTGAAAAACAAACGATAGCCTTATCCACGACAAAGCCGAACCGATCTCGCCCCGCTTGGCGATAGAGGCCACGATGAGTCAGCACCTGATAGAGCGTTCAGCGCGCTTCGCGCCCGGCCCGCCGACGCTCCTGCGCTAGCGGCCGATGCCGCCAGCCCGGAACTCCAATGGTTCGTCATCGACGCGATCCCCATCAACCCTATCGACGTGACCGGCCTGTACGCCTTGCGCGATCTCCGGGAAACGCTCGAAGCGCGCGGCGTTATCCTGATTCTGGCCGGGCGCGGACCCGAATTTCTCAACTGGCTGCGAGAAATGGAACTCTATCGCCCCGATTACGAGAAACATATCTTCCCGACCCTCCGTCAGGCGCTGAAAGCCTACCGTCGCGAAGTCCGCCCGGTGGACGCACCGCCCGACAAGGAATAACCCAATTGCAAGATCGCCCCTATACGCTCGCTTCGTTCAACGTGTCTTACTGGCGTCTGCTGGAAAAAAGCGACTGTAATCTCCCGAGGAGTTCGACCGATGACTGATCCCGCTCAATCTCTCTCCACGCTCTCCACCCAACCCCTCGCCACGCTCCCCGCCCAACCTCTGATGCCCGCCGCTGCCCAATCGGCGATGGATTACTGGATCGACGCCGTGCAACGCACGATCCTGTTCTGGGACGTACTGCGCCAGCGCAGCGACGAGTATGAGCAGCAACGGGCCAAGGCAGTGCCGCATGTGCTCAGCTTCGACGTCGATCTGGTGCTGGACGGCCGAACCTTCGAACGGCCGGTCAATTACGGCTTGGTGCGCGTCCAGCCGCCGGAAGGGGTCGTAATCCACCCGAGGAAACGGCCCTTTGTCGTTGTCGATCCCCGCGCCGGGCACGGACCGGGCATTGGCGGCTTCAAGGCCGACAGCGAATTGGGCGTGGCGATGCGCGCCGGCCATCCCTGCTACTTCGTCGGTTTTACTCCCGACCCGATGCCCGGCCAGACCATCGAGGACATCATGCGCGCGGAAGCGGCGTTCCTGGAGAAGGTCATCGAACGGCATCCCGAGGCCGAGGGCAAGCCCTGCGTGATCGGCAACTGCCAAGCCGGCTGGGCGGTGATGATGCTGGCCGCGACCCGGCCGGAACTGTTCGGCCCGCTCATCATCCCCGGCTCGCCGCTGTCCTACTGGGCCGGGGTCGAGGGAGAAAACCCGATGCGCTATACCGGCGGCCTGCTGGGCGGCAGTTGGCTGACCGCGCTCACCAGCGATCTCGGCGCCGGCCAGTTCGATGGCGCCCATCTGGTCGAGAACTTCGAAAATCTCAATCCCGCCAACACCTTCTGGACCAAGAACTACGACCTCTGGTCGAATGTTGACACCGAGGGAGCGCGCTTCCTGGAATTCGAGAAATGGTGGGGGGGACACGTCAATCTCAACGCCGAGGAAATGCAGTGGATCGTCGATCAATTGTTCGTCGGCAACCGGCTGGCCACCGCCGAAATCGTCACCAGCGACGGTGTCCGCATCGATCTGCGCAATATCCGCTCGCCGATCCTGTGTTTCTGTTCCAAGGGCGACAACATCACCCCGCCGCAACAGGCGCTGGGCTGGATCGTCGATCTCTACGAAAAGGATGACGACCTTCGCGCCTGCGGCCAGACGATTGTCTACGCCATCCACGAAACCATCGGCCATCTCGGTATCTTCGTCTCCGGCGGGGTGGCTCGAAAAGAGCATCAGGAATTCGCCTCCAACATCGACTTGATCGACGTGCTGCCGCCCGGCTTGTACGAGGCGGTGATGACGCCCAAGACCCCCGATGTCGCCAGCCCCGAACTGATCGGCGGCGACTGGATCGTGCGCTTCGAACCGCGCACCCTGGACGACGTTCGCGCCATCGTCCAGCCCAGTCCCGAAAACGAGTTGCGGTTCGCCACCGCGCGGCGGGTGTCGGAAATCAACCTCGGCCTGTACCGCACCCTGTTCCAACCCTTCGTGCAAGCCTTCGCCAACACCCAGACCGCCGAATGGCTGCATAAGCTGAACCCGTCCGAACTGCCCTACGAGTTGTTCTCGGACCGCAATCCCCTGATGCGGCAAATCGCCGAGCTGGCCGAGCAGGTACGCCAACAGCGCCAGCCGGCCTCCTCCGACAACCCCCTGTTTCAGATGCAGGCCATGATCTCGGAAGGAGTCATCGCCGCCCTTGACGGCTATCGCGATCTGCGCGATCGCAGTATGGAGCAGATTTTTCTCGGCATTTACAGCTCGCCGCTGTTGCAGGCACTGGTGGGGATGCGCGCCACGGACGAGCCGCCGCGTCGGCGTCCCGGCATCGAGCCGGAACGGCTTGCCTTCATCCAGCAGCGCATCGCCGAACTCAAGGCGCGCATCGCCGAGGGGGGCCTGCGCGAAGCGGCGATCCGCGGCCTGGTCTACATCGGCATGGCCGGGCCTGGCGTGGACGAGCGCGCCTTCGAGGCGCTGCGCCAGATCCGCGCCGAGCACGGTGGCCTGACCCTGGGGGAGTTCAAGCAAATGTTGCGCGAACAGTTCTTCGCCCTGTTGCTCGACCGCGACGAAGCGCTGGTCGCGATCCCGAAAATGCTGCCCCCCGACGCGGCCGCGCGGGTCGAAGCGCTCGCCAAGATCCGGCGAATCGTGTCCGCCGCCGGCGAGCCCAGCGGCGCGCGGGCCGAGCGGCTGACCGAAATCGAACAGCTGTTCGGGGCCAATGAGCCCGCCGAGCCGGCTTCCGGAACGACCGACCGACCGACATCGACGCAAGATCGGTAGGGTCCGCAATTCGCCGCCACGGAAAAGAGAACCGCAATCATGGACCGCAAGCACGAGAAATACGAACGGCTGATCGCCCGATGCAAGGCATTGAACCCGATGTCGACCGCCGTCGCCCACCCTTGCGACGAAAATTCGCTCAGGGGCGCGGTGGAAGCCGCCGAATTGGGCATCCTGCAACCGATCCTGGTCGGCCCGCGCGCCCGGATCGAAGCCGTGGCGACACGGCTCCAGCTCGCCATCTCCCGCTATGAAATCGTCGATGCCCCCCACAGCCACGCCGCCGCCGACCTGGCGGTGCAACTGGCCCGCGAAGGCAAGGCCGAGATGCTGATGAAGGGCAGCCTGCACACCGACGAGCTGATGGGCGCGGTGGTGCGGGCGGCGACCGGGTTGCGCACCGAGCGCCGCATCAGTCACGCCTTCGTCATGGACGTGCCGAACCTGGACCGGGCGCTCATCGTCACCGACGCGGCGATCAACATCTTCCCGACCCTGGAAGACAAGATCCACATCACGCAGAACGCCATCGACCTGGCGCGCGCCCTGGGCCTCGACCAGCCGAAAGTGGCGATCCTGTCCGCCATGGAAACGGTCAACCCCAAGGTGCAATCCACCGTGGAAGCCGCCGCCCTGTGCAAGATGGCCGACCGCAAGCAGATCACCGGCGGCATCCTGGACGGTCCGCTGGCGCTGGACAACGCCATCGATCTGGCGGCGGCCCGGATCAAAAAGATCGATTCGCCGGTGGCGGGATTGGCCGATATCCTGGTGGTGCCGGATCTGGAAGCGGGCAACATGCTGGCCAAGAGCTTGACCTTCATGGCCGGGGCCGACGCCGCCGGCATCGTGCTCGGCGCCCGAGTGCCGATCATCCTCACCAGCCGCGCCGATGCGGTGACGACCCGGCTGGCCTCCTGCGCGGTGGCCGCGCTGGTCGCCCAGGCGCGGCGGGAAAGCGCAAGCAAGGCGGTAGCATGACATGAGCAACGCGATCCTGGTTCTCAATGCCGGCTCGTCCAGCATCAAGTTCTCGTTGTTCCTGGAGCAAGGCGAAGCGCTCGACCTGTTGCTGGGGGGACAAATCGAAGGTCTCCATACCGCGCCTCGCTTCAAGGCCAAGGACGCGGCGGGCGCCACTGTCGGCGAACGGCGGTGGGCGGAAGGCGAAGCGCTCGGCCATGACGGCGCCATCGCCCATCTGGCCGGTTTTCTGCGCGAACAACTCGGCGCGCACCGGCTGGTCGCCGTGGGGCATCGGGTGGTGCATGGCGGTCTCGACTACGCGGCGCCGGTTCGGCTAACCACCGAAATCGTCGATCACCTGGAACAATTCATCCCGCTGGCGCCCTTGCACCAACCCCACAACCTCAAGCCGATCCGTTTGTTGCTGGCCAACCAGCCCGAACTGCCGCAAGTCGCCTGTTTCGACACCGCCTTTCATCATGGCCAGTCAGAGGTCGCCCAAGCGTTCGCGCTGCCACCCGAGATCACCGAGCGGGGCGTGCGCCGCTACGGATTTCACGGCTTGTCCTACGAGTACATCGCTTCCGCCCTGCCCCGGATCGATCCCCGCGCGGCGGCGGGCCGCGCCGTGGTGCTGCATCTGGGCAACGGCGCCAGCCTGTGCGCCATCCACAACGGTCAAAGCGTGGCCAGCACCATGGGTTTCACCGCCGTGGACGGCCTGCCGATGGGCACCCGTTGCGGCAATCTGGACCCCGGGGTCGTGCTGTATCTGCTGGACGAGCTGAAGATGGATGCCCGCGCCATCGAAAAGCTGCTGTACCAGCAGTCGGGGCTGCTGGGTGTATCGGGCATTTCCAGCGACATGCGCACCCTGCTCGCTTCGGACGAGGCGAGGGCGCAATTCGCGGTGGAGCTGTTCGTCTACCGCATCGGTCGGGAGCTGGGCTCGCTCGTCGCCGCGCTGGGCGGGCTCGACGCCCTGGTATTCACCGCCGGCATCGGCGAGCACGCCGCGCCGATCCGGGAGCGGGTGTGCCGCGCCGCCGCCTGGCTCGGGGTGGAACTCGACCCCGCCGCCAACGCGGCTGGCGGCTCCTGCATCAGCACGGCGGGCAGCCGGATTCCCGTCTGGGTCATTCCGACCAACGAAGAGCTGATGATCGCCCGCCATACCCGAACGCGGGTCGCGATCGAGGCGCTGCGCTGATCCATCCTGAATTTGGGATCGGAACCTATTTTGTGAGCCATAAGTTTGGTCGTGAAATTCCCGCCGCGGGGTCACAGCGCCTATGATTGTTTGCTGGGTGTACAGGAACGACACTCGCCGGAGGAGTGGGAACAACCGCCACGGTCAATGGAATACTCCTTGACGGCGGCAACGGAACTCTGCCACTGATTCGAAAGATACTTCCGATTCGCAACCGAGGAGAGAATGACAATGAAATTCTTACGTCTTTGCAGTACCGTCTTGATGTTGTTGCTGGGCGCCGCGATCGCTCACGCGCAGGGATTTCAGAACGAAAGTTTTGCGCCAGGCGCCGGCAAACCGGAGTTGCGGTACCACATACTCGTACCGGAAGGCGTCACCATCACCAACAAGAAAGGCGAGGTGTTCGGGGGCGGCCAAACCGTCACGGTGCCCGGCGCCAACGTCACGATCCTGGAGTCCGCCTACGTCAAGGAACACATGCAGGATCCCGAATTTCAATCGAGCTTCGTCAACGAGAAACAGTTTGTCGGCATGCCCGAGGAAAAGGTACGGGATTACGCGATCGTCTCGATAAAAGTTCGCGAAGGGGTGACCATCGAAGGTTTTGGCAAGACCATCAAAGGCCCCTCGTCGGTGACGCTGATCGCCAGGAAGGCGGCAATGAAAGCCATGCCCGACAACACCTCCGCCGAAGCGTGGAACACCATGGGCGGCTTGGGTGGTTGGAACAAATAATCCTTGCCCATCGCGAGTTTCGATGCCGCAACCGCCCGGTCGAGCGAACACGTCGTGGTTTGACCCGACCGGGACTTCCCTGTGTATTTTTAAAATGAGGAAAAATCCGATGATGAAGTACGTTCGCAACATGACCGGCCCGGCCCTGCTGACCACCGCGCTGTTGGTGGGTGGTTTGGCTCTGGCCGCGGATGCCAAGAAGCCGTCCGGGACGGTCGTGATCGATGAGACGCAATTCGCCTTCATCCTGGGCGGCAGCGTCGGCGGCGGTCAACTGACGTTTCATGGCAAGCAATATCCCTTCAAGGTCGGCGGCCTGACCGTGGGCGTCAACGTCGGGGTTTCGAAGATGAGCGCCGCGGGCGAAGTCTACGATTTGAAAGAAGTCTCGAAATTCCCGGGGACTTACACCAAGCTGGACGCCAGCATCGCGCTGGGCGGCGGCGTGGGTGGCTTGCAACTCAAGAACGAGAACGGGGTGATCATGCGGCTGGAGTCGCGGACCCAGGGTTTGCAACTGAACGTGGGATCGGCCAGCGGCGTCACGGTGACGATGGAATAGTCAACCCCATCGCCGGCAGGGGTCGCCTCGCCGCCAACGCGGCGGGTGGCTCCTGCATCATGCCCCCCGATCAGGAGAGCCGCATCATGACCGTTGAAATTCCCCGTCCTCCGCTCAAGGGCAAGAAAGCCTTGGTCGCCGGCATCGCCAACGAGCACTCCATCGCTTACGGTTGCGCCAAGGCGTTCCGCGAGTTGGAAGCCGATCTGGCCATTACCTATCTCAACGAAAAGTCGAAACAATACGTCGAACCGCTGGCGAAAGCCCTGGAAGCGCCGATCTTCATGCCGTTGGATGTCAGCCAACCCGGCCAGATCGAAGCGTTGTTCGAAACCGTCGCCCAGCAATGGGGCCGGCTCGACATTCTGGTCCACTCCATCGCCTTCGCCCCCAAGGAAGACTTGCAGGGCGGGCTGCTCAACTGTTCCGCGGAAGGCTTCGCCAAGGCGATGGACATTTCCTGTCATTCCTTCATCCGCATGGCCCGACTGGCCGCGCCGCTGATGACCGAAGGCGGCACGATGTTCGCCATGAGCTACCATGGCGCCAACGAAGTGGCGCCGAACTATAACGTGATGGGGCCGGTCAAGGCGGCGCTGGAGTCATCCTGCCGCTACCTGGCCTACGAACTGGGCCGGCAGGGCATCCGGGTCCACGCCATCTCGCCGGGACCGCTCAAGACCCGGGCCGCCTCGGGGCTAAAAGACTTCGATCTGCTGCTCAACGAAGCGGTGGCGCGGGCGCCGATCGGGGAACTGGTGGACATCATGGACGTCGGTTTCACTTGCGCCTTCCTGGCCACCCCCTACGCCCGCCGCCTGACCGGCAGCACGGTGTATGTGGACGGCGGCGTGAACATCATGGCTTGAGGCGGCGCGCGCTCCTCGTCGAACCTTTTGCAAGGAGAACGATCATGGCGTTTCGTCTTCTGCAATCCATTTTTTCCGGCGGCGGCCAGCCCGGCAAATTCGACAAGGACTTGATGCTGAGAGGCATCGAGCGGGTGGTGGACGGCACCGATCCCCGTCTGCGCGCGGTGAGTCACTACCGGCGCAAGTTGTGGAATCCGGTGGAGCGCGCCATCGACTTCGTGGTGAATTTCGTCAACGCCCTGCCGCCCGCCATCATGGCCGACCGGCAAGGTTACATGACCGATCCCCGCTTGCGCGCTCTGTTCGCCTCGCCCGAAAGTTTGCGGGAAATCCTGAGTTTCAGCGACGGCACCCGCGATTACCTCAAACAGACGCCCGCCCCCCTGCCGGCGGCACTGTATGCCGGACTCGGCGCGGTCCGGGTCGAAAAAAATGTGCTCGGGATCGAGATGGAAGGGGAAATCCTCCGACGGGACGTGCCGCAAACCGTGGTCAACTTCCGCGACCACCGGCTGGTTTTCCTCGCCGACAACGAACAGGCCACCCGCCGGGAACTGATGCGGCGCGCGGCCGATTACCTGATCGAAACCGCCTTGCAGCGCCTGACCGCCAGCCGCGTCCAAAAGACGCAACTGGAACAGCGGCAGCGCAAACTGCTCCAGCAAAAGGTCGGCCTGCTGAAGAAAGCCCAGGTCGGTTTCGAATCCCTGGCGGGACCGGCCAAGACGGAGCCGGTCAATTTGGCCATCCTCGAACGGCAGCTTCAGGATCTCGAAACCGAACTGGGCCAACTGCGCGCCGACTCGGCCACGCTCGACAAACATCTCGCCAAAGTCGCCGCCACGCTGAGCGAACCGGAAACATACCTGAGAGTGGAGCCGGTCTCGCTGACCCTGGACCACAGCAACACCAAAGTCCCCGCCGACTCGCCCAGGATCGCCAACGCGATGACCTTCCAGGAAATCGTGATGGGGAAGGACCGTCGAGTCGCCGCGCTGTTCATCCGCTTCCCCAGCAGCGAACTGCTGCCGCAACCCGACTTTTTCAAGGAGGCCAACCGCCTGCTGTATTCGACCCGATGAAAACCGCCGACGCGCCGTCCGATGGCGGCATTGGTGGCATTTTTCCCATCCAGTCACATGGCGCCGTTTTTCAGGAGAATTTCCCATGAGCGATAAAGCCAAGCAACCCGCCGATCTTGCCGCTGTCATCAAATCCCTGCGCGCTTACCTGCTGGAAAAGGGTAATCGCTTCGAGCGCGGTCCTGCCTACGAGGGTCAAGGCAAAACCCCCTCCAGTGTCGCCGAGACGGCGCGGCTGTATGAAGAGAGAGGCTACACCCGGTACATGCAGGCTGGTAATCCGCCGGTCTACGCGATGCTGGCGCGTGGCCATCGGGAGGTGCATATCTTCCAGCCGCAAGATCCGAAAATCCGCGAATGGTTGGAGGATGAGAAGGTGGCGCTAAACGATCCGGCCATGCGCGCGTACCTGCTGCAGGGCGCTAATCTGAGCGAGGGTGAGCTGCCAGCCGCCCGCAAGCCGCAAGTCTTCCGCATCACCGAGGTGAATGACGTATTCATCATCACCAGCGAGGATGCCGGCTGAATGAATATTTGGAGGATGCGCGCCATGAGCGATCAAGCCGCCAAGGCGGCAAAAGGCCGGGGATTCTCGGGAACCGGACTCTCCGTTCCAGTTCATTTCCGAAACGTTTCGATGCCGTGGAAGCCATGCAAAATCATGTCGCGATAGCCGGCAGGACCGGCCTGCCGCACGACATCTCCATTCACATGCCGATCAAACCGTTCGTCAGCCAGCAGAAGCGCCCGGATCCGAATGGCCCCACCTGGCGCGTGCCGCCGATCGCGTTCGACAACGGCATCGAGGCGACGTTGAGCACCCCGTTCCCGAGTTTCGGGATCGCGCCGCCGGGTCTGGTTTGGAGCTCGTCCCGGCCCATGGGCAAGCGTAAGCACAGGGCCGCACGGCCCTGTGCTGGATGGAACGAAAAGGATCTGTCAGTAGCGGTTGACCCAGGCGGAACCGCCGCCGCCGTAGCGGTTGACCCAGCCGCCGCCGCCGCCGTTGATCCAGCCGCCGCCGCCGTAGCGATAACCGCCGCCGTTGACCCAGGCGCCGCCGCCACCCGCTCGATTGGCCCAACCGCCGCCGCCGTAGCGGTTGACCCAACCGCCGCGCGCGCCGCCCGCGGCGGAGCCGCGGTAGCCGCGCGCGGCGGCCCAGGCGTTGGCCGGCCTGGATTCGATCAGGGCGCCGCCCAGCAGCACGCCGCCGAGCACCGCCTGCGACCACTTGCCCAGACCGCGCAGAAACCGCCGCCGCTCTTCGGCAATTGGGGCGTCGTCGGTCGGTTCGGAGTGAATCATCTCTACCAATTGATCAGTCATGACGGCCTCCGCTCATTCGGCCTTCTTCGGGGCGACTTCCGGAACCGGCGCGGGGGCTGTCGCCGCGCCCTCTGGCACCGGCCCTTCTTCACCCACCAGGTTGGAGAAATGCAAGGCCTGGAAGCGCCAGCCGGCCTTCTCTTTCTTCAGAACCGCCGAGACGTTGAGCCCGAACTCGCGCGGCTGACCAGCCGGATCGGTATCCTTCATGACGCAGGAGGCCATCAGCCAGGCATCGTTGCCTTCTTCAACCCCGACGGTTTCCGGACATTCGTGACTCAGCGAGCCGGCCTTGAAGGTCTCGAAGTAATGTTGGTAGGTGTCTTCGACCGCCGCCTTGCCCTTCCAGAATTCGCCGGGGCCGGTGCCCATCACCGCCACGTTGGGGCTGTCGGCGTAGAGCGCCAGCAACGCCTTGAGATCCTGTTTGTTCAGGGCTTCGTGGTGCTGGCGCAGCACCGCCCTAAGTTCCTCGCCGGCTTTTTCGGTTTTCGGCGGTTCCGCCGCCCAAATCGGGGCCGCCAGTGCGCAACCCAGCATGGAAATTAACAAGGCCTGTTGTTTTTTCATGATCATTCATCCTGACGACGGGTTGATGGGAGTTGAAAAGGATAACAATCATAACGTGAACTGTTCATGAATACTGGCGACTCAAGCAGTGCATTATTGGTTGCGGATAAATTCAATCGAATCAATGTTCGCGTGGGCGGCATTATTTCTTGGCGCCATCGGGTTCAGAGAGAAAAACGGATTGCGCTTTGATGGACAAGCCATTTCGTGGTCGTCGAAGTTCGAATGACCGCAACCCGATCGCGCAATTGGCGTATAATTTCACCAAAGGCAAGCAAGCGATTTTCGAGAAAAATTCTCCGATTTCAAAACGATTCGATTATATCTTCATTCATCAAACGGGAGTCCCGTCTCGTGCAAGATTTGCGCTCTGTCGATAAACCCATGTCTCGATTCGCGCTCCGGCCAAGCACCGGCGCATTGCTGGCGATCCTGCTGAGCGCCGGACCGTCGCTGACGCTTGCCCAGCAACCGGCGGCGGCGCCGACCGAGGTCACGGTGGTCTCGGTCACGCCACAAACCACCCCGGCGGTTTACGAATTCACCGGCAAGACCGAAAGCTCCCGCGCGGTGGAAATCCGCGCCCGGGTGGAAGGCTATCTGGACAAGATCGCCTACACCGAAGGCGACTTTGTGCGCACCGGACAACTGCTGTTCCAGCTCGATCCGCAGCCATTTCAAGCCGCGCTGGACAATGCCAGGGGCGATCTGGCCCGCGCCGAGGCGCAATTCGCCAACGCCCGCGCCACTCTGGCCCGCGTGCGGCCGTTGGCCAAGCAAAACGCCCTCAGCCAGAAGGATCTGGACGACGCGGTAGCCGCCGAGCGCAGCGCGCAGGCGCAGGTGCAGTCGGCCAAGGCGCAAGTCCGCACCGCCGAACTCAATTTGGGTTACACCACCATCAAATCGCCCTTGAACGGACTGGCCGGCAAATCCGAGTTTCGCGAGGGCAGTCTGGTCACCCCCGGCTCCAGCAGTCTGCTGACCACGGTCGTGCAGCTCGATCCGATGTGGGTCAGCTTCGGCGCCGGGGAAAACGACGTCCTCAAGTTCCGTCGCCAAAAAGCCAGCGGCCAGTTGACGGCTTCCGAGAACGTCGAGGTCGAACTGGTTCTAGCCGATGGATCGGTTTATCCCCAAAAGGGCCGTATCGATTACGTGGCCCCGACCATCGACCAGCAGACGGGAACCCTGGCGATGCGCGCCGAAGTTCCTAATCCGAACCGCGTCTTGAGTCCCGGTCAGTTCGTGCGGGTGCGCCTGCAGGGCATCGAACGCGCCAACGTGATCGTCGTGCCGCAGCGGGCGGTGATGCAGGGACCGCAGGGCAAGTTCGTCTATGTGGTGGAAGCGGACAACCAGGCCGAGGTCAAGCCGGTGCAGGTCGGCGATTTCTTTGGCGACCAGTGGATCGTGACTTCCGGCCTGAGCGGCGGCGAACAGGTGATCGTGGACGGCGCGATCAAGGTCCGGCCCGGCGCCCCGATCAAGGTCGTCCCGTCCGCCGCCGCGCCCAAGCCCGCCGGCCAATAAGGGGAAGCGCCCATGATCTCGCGGTTCTTTATCGACCGGCCGATCTTCGCCACGGTCATTTCCATCGTGATCACGCTCGCCGGCCTAGTGGCGATGCGCGCCCTGCCCATCGCCCAGTTCCCGGAAATCACTCCACCCCTGTTGCAGGTCGTGACCAGCTACCCCGGCGCCAACGCCGAAACCACCGCCAATTCGGTCGCCGCGCCGGTCGAGCAGCAGGTCAATGGCGTCGAGAGCATGATCTACATGCAGTCGAACAATTCGGCCAGCGGCGACATGACGCTCAACGTCTATTTCAACATCGGCACCGATGTCGACACCGTGCTGCCCGATCTGACCAACCGGGTCAATCTGGCCAATCCGGTGATGCCGGCGGAGGTGCGCCAGAACGGCCTGACCATCAAGAAGGCGTCCTCCAACATTCTGATGATCGCGGCCATCAGTTCCGACGGCACGCAAGACCCCAATTTCGTCAGCAACTACGCCAACATCAACGTGGTGGACGAACTCAAGCGCATCCCCGGCGCCAGTCAGGTCGCGCTGTTTACCCAGTCCGACTACGCCATGCGCGTTTGGCTCAAGCCAGATCGCATGGCCGAGTTGAACTTCACCGTCAGCGATATTCGCCAGGCGATTCAGGAGCAGAACGCGCAATTTGCCGTCGGCAAGGTCGGCCAGCCGCCGACCGGCTACCCGGTGGAACTCACCCTGCCGGTGTCGGCCAAGGGCCGACTGGACGATCCCAAGGAGTTCGAGCAAATCATCCTGCGCTCCAATCCCGACGGTTCCGCCGTGCTGCTGCGCGACGTGGCGCGGGTCGAGCTGGGCATTCGCAGCTATGACACGGAAGGCCTGCTGAACGGCAAACGCACCGACTTCATCATGGTGTATCAACAGCCCGATTCCAACGCCCTGGACGTGGCGGAAAAAATCATTCACCGGATGGAGGAGTTGGCCAAAAATTTCCCCTCCGGCGTCAGCTATTCCATTCCCTACAACACCACCAAGTTCGTCGAGGTGTCGATCGAGGCGGTGGTGCATACCTTCTTCGAGGCGGTCGTCCTGGTCATCCTGGTGGTGTACCTGTTCCTGCAAAACTGGCGGGCCACGCTGATTCCCTTGCTGGCGGTGCCGGTCTCCATCGTCGGCACCTTCGCCGGCATGTACATGCTCGGTTTCTCGATCAACACCCTGACGCTGTTCGGCATGATCCTGGCCATCGGCATCGTGGTGGACGACGCCATCGTGGTGATCGAAAACGTCGAACGCAACATGCACGAGTTTGGCCTGGACCCCAAGGAAGCGGCGCGGCGGGCGATGGACGAAGTCACCGGCCCGGTGATCGCCATCGTGCTGGTGTTGTGCGCGGTGTTCATTCCCACCGCCTTCCTGAGCGGCATCACCGGCCAGTTGTACAAGCAGTTCGCCATCACCATCGCCATTTCGGTGATCATCTCCGGCGTGGTGGCGCTGACCCTCAGCCCGGCGCTGGCGGCGATCCTGCTCAAGCCGGCGCACGGCCAGAAAAATATCTTTTTCCGGGGTTTTGAAGCGGGTTTCAACTGGATGACCCATGGCTATGTCGGCGGGTCGTCCTTCCTGATCCGGCGGGTGCTGATCGCTCTGGCGCTGTTCGGCGGTCTGCTGTTTGTCACCTTCGGGTTGTTCAAGAGCATACCCGGCGGTTTCGTGCCGGACGAGGATCAGGGCTATCTGCTCGGGGTGGCGATCTTGCCCGACGGCGCCAGCCTGGACCGCAGCCGCGAGGTGGTCAATCAGGCCAACGCGATTTTCGCCAAAAACCCGGCGATCCAGGATGTGGTCAGCCTGAATGGCTTCAGCCTGCTGGACAACCAGAACAAACCCAACTTCGCCACCTTCTTCCTGCCGCTCAAGGACTGGAAGGAACGCACCGCGCCGGAACTCCACGCCTTCGCGGTCCAGAAGACCTTGCAGCGCGAAGTCTTCCAGCAAATCAAGGAAGCGCAGGTGGTGCTGTTCAACCCGCCGCCGATTCCCGGCATGAGCAATACCGGCGGCTTTGAATTCTGGGTTCAGGATCGCGGCGGCGCTGGACCCAAGACCCTGGAGGAAGCGGTGCAGAAACTGATCGCCAAGGCCAAGGAGAAACCGGAGCTGGGTCCGCTCGCCACCACCTTCCGCGCCAGTTCCCAGCAGTTGTTCGTCGAACTCGACCGGGAAAAAGCCCGGGCGCTGAACGTGCCGATCAACGACGTGTTCGACTTGCTGCAAGGCATCTTCAGCTCGATTTACGTCAACGACTTCAACAAGCTGGGCCGCACCTTCCGGGTGATGCTCCAGGCGGACACGCAGTACCGCACCCGCCCCGAAGACATCAGCCAGGTGTACGTGCGCTCGACCACCGGCCAGATGATTCCGCTCAGCGCGCTGGTCACGGTGCAATACATCACCGGCCCGGACAACGTGCCCCGCTTCAACGTGTTCCCCGCCGCCCGCGTCAATGGCAACGCCGCGCCCGGCTACAGTTCCGGGCAGGCGCTGGCGGCGATGGAGGCGCTGGCCCAGGAAGCCCTGCCGGAAGGCATGAGCTACGCCTGGGCCGGTCAGGCGTATCAGGAGAAACAGGTGGGCGCGGCCTCGGCGCTGGCCTTCGTGTTCGGCATCGTCATGGTGTTCCTGATTCTGGCGGCGCAATACGAGAAATGGACCCTGCCGATCGCGGTGATCACCGCCGTGCCGTTCGCCGTGGCCGGGGCTCTGCTGGCGATATTGCTGCGCGGTTTGGTCAACGATGTGTATTTCCAGATCGGCCTGGTGACGCTGATCGCCCTGGCCGCCAAGAACGCGATTCTGATTGTCGAGTTCGCGGTGATGAAGCGGGAAGAGGGGATGTCGGCCATCGACGCCGCGCTGGAAGCGGCGCGGTTGCGCTTCCGGCCCATCGTGATGACCTCGCTGGCCTTCATTCTCGGCTGCGTGCCGCTGGCGCTCAGCACCGGCGCCGGCGCGTTCAGCCGCCATTCCATCGGTACCGGGGTGATCGGCGGGATGTTGGGCGCGACCTGTATCGCCATCTTCTTCGTCCCGCTGTTCTATCGACTGTTCAGCGGCGGCGGCAAAGCCGCCACGGCCGCGACCTCACCGACGCCACTCAAGGAGGAAGGCAGCCATGCGTAGGTTCTTCCCTCACCCTCACCTTCTCCCAAAGAGAGAGGGAATATTGAGCCACTCCCCTCGTCCCCTGGGAGAGGGGTTGGGGTTGGGGTTGGGGTTGGGGGCCACCGCCCTGCTGGTCTCCCTGACTCTGGCCGGTTGCTCGCTCGCTCCGACTTACGAGCGTCCGGAAGTACCGATTCCGGCGCAATGGCAAGTCGACCCGCAAACCGCCAATGATCTTGCCAACACCGCTTGGTGGAATCAGTTCCAGGATCCGGTGCTGGACAACCTCATCCAGACCGCGCTGCGGGAGAACAAGGACATTAAAATCGCCGCGGCGCGAGTGGAAGAGTTCATGGGCCGCTACGGCGTTACCCGCTCCGCGCAGTTCCCGCAGGTCGGCGCCAACGCCGACGCGGCGCGCACCCGCTATAGCGAGAGCAGCGACATTACGCCGCGGAATAATCCAGCCAACAGCTACCAGGTCGATTTGGGCGTGTCGTTCGAGCTGGACTTGTGGGGCAGGTTGCGCAACGCCACCGAGGCGGCCCGCGCCAATCTGCTGGCCACCGAGGAAGCCCGACGCACGGTGATTTTGAGCCTGGTCAGCCAATTGGCCAACGGCTACGTGCGGTTGCTCGATTACGACCGGCAGTTGGCCATCACCCGCGCCACCCTGAATACCCGCCAGGAATCGGTGCGGATCAACCGCCTGCGGTTTCAGGCCGGGTTGATCTCGGAGCTGGACTACCAGCAGGCCGTGGCGGAATATCAGAACGCGGCGGTACAGGTTCCCTTGCTGGAACGTCTGATCGCCCAGCAGGAAAACGCCATCAGCGTGCTGCTGGGACGCAATCCCGGCCCGATCGTTCGCAACCGCACGCTGGAAAGCCTGGCGCTACCCCAAGTGCCTGGCGGCTTGCCGTCCGACCTGTTGGAACGCCGCCCGGACATCCGGCAGGCCGAGCAGCAACTCATCGCCGCCAACGCCCTGATCGGCGTGGCCAAGGCGGCGTTCTTTCCCAGCATCTCGCTCACCGGGTTTCTCGGAACGGCTAGCACCGATCTCTCCGATCTCTTTGAGGGGCCGTCGAAAACCTGGCGGTTCGCCGGCCAACTGCTCCAGCCAATCTTCACCGGCGGCGCTCTGACCGGGCAGTTGCAAGTCGCCGAGGCGGTGCAACAACAGGCGCTCCTGAACTACCAGCAGACGATTCAAACCGCCTTCGCCGAGGTGGATAACAGCCTGATCGCGGTCGCCAAGCTGCGCGAGCAATTGAAGGACGAACAGGCGCAAATCAAGGCCCTGCAGCGCTATCTGGATCTGGCGACCCTCCGCTACCAGAACGGCTATTCCGACTACCTGACGGTGGTGGATGCCGAACGCAATCTGTATACCGCGCAACTGCAATACGTGCAGGATCAGGCCAATCTATTTATCGCCCTGGTCGATCTGTACAAGGCGATGGGCGGGGGATGGGTTCATGAAGCGGAGCGGATGACGATCGGCGAACCGCCGCCGGCGGGTTGAATCCGAGGGCGGGGACCAACTCCGCCCTCTTGAATTTAAAATCCAAGGCTTCGCAAACCAACGACTATTTTCCGCCAGCGTTCGCTTCCCGGATAGCGGCGAGGACAACGGGGTCGATCTGGCTTTTGAATTTTTCCCCCACCGGGGCTAGCGCCTGCCGCCAGGCGTTCCGCTCCTGATCGGTCAGGGTGATGACCTGCGCCTTGCCGCGGTCGATCACCCCCTGCCGATATTCCCCGATCCGTTCGGCCAATACCCCGTTCATTTCATCGGTGACCTGCGCCAGGATCGCCTCCAGCTCGCGGCGAATATCGGCCGGAAGTCCGTTCCAAAAGGCGCTGCCGGTGATGACCATGTACCCCTGGAAACTGTGGTTGGTCTCGGTGATGTAGGGCTGCCATCGATCGAAATTCTGGGAATAGATATTGGCCCAGGAATTTTCCTGTCCCTTCACCAGTCCACGGCCGAGGGCGTCCCGGACATGGGCGAACGGCAGTCGGATGGTCGTGGCCCCAAGTTGCCGGTACTGTTCCTCGATGACCTCGGAGGGTTCGATGCGAAACAACAGGCCACGCGCGTCGGTTGGGGCGCGCAGCGGCCGGTCGGCCGATATCACCCGCATACCGTTGCGCCAATAGGCCAGTCCCTTGATGCCTTTGTCGCCGAGGGAATCCAGTTGGCGTTGGCCGGTCGCGCTGTTCTGGAACCGCTCGACCGCCGCCAGATCGTCGAATAGAAACGGCAGATCGTAAAATTCCAACGACTTGGTAATGGTGCTGAACTTGGATAGGGAAGGAGCCGCCAGTTGGACGTCGTTGCGCGCCAACGCCAACAACACCGGGTCGTCGTCGTACAAAGTGGCTCTGGGGAACACCTCGACCGTGACCTTGCCGGCGAGCTTCTGTTCGACCAGTTGCTTGAATCGATTGGCGGCGTTGCCTTTTGGCGTCTGCTCCGACACCACATGGGAGAAACGAATATGGATGGGTTCCGCCGAAGTCGCTGTCAGGGCAAGCGACCATAAAATAACAAAACTCAGCATGATTCTTGTTTTCACGGCACACCTCGTTTCAATGAGATTGACTGCGCTGGACAGTCGTTGTCTCATTTATCTATGAAAACCGTCACTGTACTGGCGTGCAAGAGAAGCTTATACGCGCAGAAAAAGTATAGATGGCTGGATAAAGGAAAACAGGTTAAATGTCGCAATAAAATACGAGAAGCACGATCGGTTGTTATCCTGGCGGCATTCGTGTTCAAGCCAGCCAGCTAAAAATTTTTCTCCATGAGCTTGCCGCATTCGTTTGTACCGCGTTCGTCGTTGTCTTTATTTCCTTGAAGATGCAGAGGAGCGTTATCCATGAGCGACACCCCCCAAAGAACCAGCAAACTCGATGCCGCGATCAAGGCGCTGCGCGCGCATCTGCTGGAGCAGGGCAATCGTTTCGAGCGCGGCCCGGCCTATGAAGGCAATGGCAAGGTGCTGGCCAGCGTCAAACAGGCCGTGCACATGTACGAAGATCTGGGCTACGCCAAACTGCTGGAATTGGGTCATCCCCCGGTCTATGCCTTCATGCAGCGCGGCCACCGGGAAGCGCACCTGTTCCAGCCACACGATCCGCAAATCCGCCAGTGGCTGGAAGATAGCCGGGTGAACCTGAACGATCCGGCCATCCGCGCCTATGAGATGCAAAAGTACGGCCTGAGCGAAAGCGATGTCCCCTCCGACGGAAAGGCCCAACGCTTTCATATCAACGAGGTGGACGATGTGTTCATCGCCACCACCGACGACCCCGATTGAGAAGAGGCATTAACGTCCCTCTCCAGGAGAGAGGGACTGGCGGTTCCGCTCAAGCCTTGCGGTAAATCTGCCCGCCGCTCTCGTTGAACTCCGCCGCCTTGGCTGCCAAGCCCCTGGCCAGCGCGGCTTCGGCTTCGAGACCCTGTTGCGCGGCATAGTCGCGCACCTCCTGGGTGATCTTCATCGAGCAGAAGTGCGGGCCGCACATCGAGCAGAAATGGGCGACCTTGGCCGATTCCTTGGGCAGGGTTTCGTCGTGATACTCGCGGGCGCGCTCGGGGTCGAGGCCAAGATTGAACTGATCTTCCCAGCGGAATTCGAAGCGGGCCTTGCTCAGCGCGTTGTCGCGCAGTTGCGCGCCGGGATGGCCCTTGGCCAGGTCGGCGGCATGGGCGGCGATCTTGTAGGCGATGATGCCTTCGCGCACGTCCTCCTTGTCGGGCAGGCCCAGATGCTCCTTGGGGGTCACGTAGCACAGCATGGCGGTGCCGTACCAGCCAATCTGCGCCGCGCCGATGGCACTGGTGATGTGATCGTAGCCGGGCGCGATGTCGGTGGTCAGCGGACCGAGGGTGTAGAACGGCGCCTCGAAGCAGTCGCGCAGTTCCTTGTCCATGTTCTCCTTGATGAGCTGCATCGGCACATGGCCGGGGCCTTCGATCATCACCTGCACGTCGTGCTTCCAGGCGATTTGCGTGAGTTCGCCCAGGGTCTCCAATTCGCCGAACTGGGCGGCGTCGTTGGCGTCGGCCTGCGAACCGGGGCGCAGACCGTCGCCCAGCGAGAAGCTCACGTCGTAGGCCTTCATGATCTCGCAAATCTCGTCGAAATGCGTGTACAGGAAATTTTCCCGGTGATGGGCGAGACACCACTTGGCCAGGATCGAACCGCCACGCGAAACGATGCCGGTCACCCGGTCGGCGGTGAGCGGCACGTAGCGCAGCAACACGCCGGCATGGATGGTGAAGTAGTCCACGCCCTGTTCGGCCTGCTCGATCAGGGTGTCGCGGAACAGGTCCCAGGTCAGATCCTCGGCCTTGCCGTTGACCTTCTCCAACGCCTGATAGATCGGCACCGTGCCGATGGGCACCGGCGCGTTGCGGATGATCCACTCGCGGGTTTCGTGGATGTTCTTGCCGGTGGACAGATCCATGATGGTGTCCGCGCCCCAGCGGATGCCCCACACCATTTTCTCGACTTCCTCGGCGATGGAGGAGCTGAG
>JAVMKI010000043.1:0-19798 GCA_031732755.1 Candidatus Contendibacter sp. | reverse complement strand
TCGCCGCAGTTCATCTCGCCGCCTCCGCCATATGGCTTCACTGACGACACGCCCTAGTACCGCAAGGTGAACCGCACCATTTGATCCAATACCTTTTGCACCGCCGCGTTGGCTGCCCTGGCCGCGCCATTAGCATCCTCGCTGGGCGCCGGTTCCACCGCTTCGAACACCTGCGTGCCCAGCACATGCCCGCTCTTCAAGTCCACGATCTTGATTCGGGCCATCAGCCGTACCCGGCTGGGCTGAGTCATGAATTCCTGTTGTAGCCGGATCACGTCCACATCCACCCGCAGATTGGCCAGCCCCGGCGCGGGCGGTGACACCACCGCCCTGAACGCGCCCGTCGCCTCGAAAGCGCGCACCAGGATCGGCAGCAACATTTTGGCTGGCGCATCGCTCCACACGCTGTCCTTGTAGTAGTCCAGCTTCGGCGGTTGCCGGGTGTAGGCGATGCGGTTGGAGTCGAATCCCGGCGCCGCCTTGGGTGGTGCCACCAGTAGCGTTTTGCCGCTGATGCGGTGGGCTGGCATCGGCGCGAAGGTTCCCACCTCCAACAAGTAGCTTTGCGCCGGCGGCGATTGATCCTGCGGTAGCGTGCATCCCCCCAGCGCCAGCAGCGCCAGCGTTATTCCCCCCAACAACGCTTTATTTTTCCGCACCTTCCTTACCCTCCGGTTCGCTGTTCGCGCTCATCGATTTATTCTTCCCCCGGCCCTGGTCGACCGCTGGGCTTGCCCAGCAGCAGGGCGCGAGGATTCTGTTCCAGCAATTCGGCCAGTTGCCGCAGGGTGGTCACCATCTCGCCGATCCGCGCCAGCAATTCGTTCAACTCCGGCACGGTGGTTTGCCCAAGCCGCTGCAATTCTCGCTGTCCCTCCTTGGCCATGCCGCTCAGGTTCAGACTGGTCTGGTTAAAGGTATCCGCCGTTTTCCGTACGGAACGAGCGCCAGCCTGAATGTCGCTGAGTGTCGCGCGGACCTGATGACTCAGGTCATCCGCGCCTTCCAGCGCCACCGTCAGCCGATCCAGTGCTTTACCCAGCCGTTCCGCGCGTCCCGCCAGCGCGCCGGTGATGGTTTCCACGTTCGTCAAGGTTTGGCGGATGCTATCGCCGCGGTCGGCGATAGCGCCAGTGATCGTATCGAGATGTTGCAGGGTTTGGGTCAAGGCGATTTGGTTGTCGTCGCCCAGCAATCGTTCTAGCCGGTTCGTCAGACTGTTGACATTGCTCAAAATATTGTTGAAGGCGTCGTCCAGCCGCGCCACCAGCGATGGGCCGGCCTGAATCACCGGCAATTCCTGATCGGCATCCTTTTCCAACGGCAGCGATTGACCGCCGCCGCTGAGTTCCACCGCCGCCACTCCGGTCAATCCCCGGGTGGAAAGGGTGGCGATGGTGTCGCGACGAATGGGGACACCGCGTTCGATATCCAGCACCACATCGACCTGATCGGGACTATTTCGATCCAACTGAATGGATTCCACCTGTCCAACCTGGACGCCGCGATAGCGCACGGTCGCCTTGGGATTCAGGCCCGCCACCGATTCCCGGAAATACACTCGGTAGCGGTCGTAGGTCTTGGTCTCGCCGCCCAGCGTCAGCCAGAACGTCGCGCCCAGCAACCCCGAACCCAGCAGCACCACGAATAGGCCCGCCAGGGCGTAATTTACTTTGCTTTGCACGCTTGCTCCCGCGCCGCGCGGCCGCGCGGTCCCTCGAAATAGGCCCGGATCAGCGGATGCTCCGCTTGGGTCAATTCGCGCATCGGCGCGTAACCGATGACCCGCTGCTCGCCTAGAAACGCCACTCGGTCGGTGGCGCTCCACAGGGTATCCAGATCGTGGGTCACCATCACCACCGTCAATCCCAAGGATTCCTTGAGCTGCGCCACCAGTTCGTCGAACGCCCCGGCGCTGACCGGGTCCAGTCCGGCGGTCGGTTCGTCCAGGAACAGCAGCGCCGGATCCAGTGCCAGCGCCCGCGCCAGCGCCGCCCGCTTCAACATGCCGCCGCTCAGTTCGCGCGGCAACTTATTTCCAGCCACCGCCGGCAGTCCCGCCAACGCGATTTTGAGATCGGCGATGTCCCTGATCCGTCGCGCGGATAGTCGGGTATGCTCGCGCAGCGGCACCGCCACGTTCTCGCGCACGGTCAGCGAACTGAACAGCGCCCCCTGCTGAAACAGCATCCCGAACCGCCGACGCAACCGAAACGCGGCGGTCTCGCCGATGCCAACGATCTCCTGACCAAAGAGCTCGATGGAGCCCGCCGTCGGCCGCAACAGCATGATGATCGCCCGCAGCAGGGTCGTTTTACCGGAGCCGCTGCCGCCGACCAAGGCGACGATCTCGCCGTGCTGGATCGCGAGATCCAAGTTTTCATGAATGACCGTTGCGCCGAACTGGGTACGCAGGCCGCGCACCGTGATTACGGGATCGGCTGGCGGCGCGCTCAGCGCCACAATCCTACCCTCCCCAGGACAATCGAGAACAAGGCGTCGGCCGCGATCACCAGAAAAATGGATTGCACCACGCTGACCGTGGTGCGCCGACCGACGCTGTCGGCCCCACCGCGCGCTTGAAAACCCTGATAGCAGCCCACCAGGGCGATGATGGCGGCGAACACCGGCGCTTTGCCGATGCCTAGCAGGAACGAGATCGGTGTCACCACGCGTGGGAAACGGTCGAGAAAGTCGCTGAAGCTCACGTCCAGCATGGTTTGCGCCATTGCCATGCCGCCAAACACGCTCAAGGCGTCGGCGAATACCGTCAGCAGCGGAAGGACGACGATCAGCGCCAGCAGCTTGGGCAAAACCAACAAGTCCATGGGGGGAATGCCGATGGTGCGCAGCGCGTCCACTTCCTCGGTGATTTGCATCGTGCCGATCTGAGCGGTGTAGGATGAGCCGGTGCGACCAGCGACGATGATGGCGGTGATCAACGGCGCCAGTTCGCGCAACATGGTCAACGACACCAACTCGACAATGAAGATGTTCGCGCCATAAAACTTGAGTTGCTGCCCGCCCTGATAGGCGATCACCACACCCATCATGAACGATAGTAGCGCAATGATGGGCAGCGCGTGGACGCCGGCGGTTTCCATGTTGCCGAACAACGCTTGCCAACGAAACCGACTAGGATGCACCGCCAGCCGTCCCAACGCCACCGCCGCTTCGCCGGTGAAGGCCAGAAACTCGACGGTGTGGCGGATGGACGACTCGACTTGGCGACCCAGCCGTTCCAACGCGCCTTGGGCCGCGAGGGGGGGCGGAGCCGCTCCGGCGCTGGCGCGACGTTCCCGCACGAGATCTAGCAAGGCCTGATGTTCCGCCCGCAGATGGATCAGGCGAACCGAGTGGCCGGTTTGTTCCAGTTCGGCGACGATGTCCAGCAACCGCAACGCGCCGGTCGTGTCGATGGTCTGGATGTCGGAGCCGTCCAACCGCACTTCGCCCGCTGGCCAGCGGATGCGGCGCAGTTGCGCATCCAGCGCCTCGATACCGTCCAGCGTCCAGTCGCCTTCGCAACGGCATTGCTCTCCTTCCACCCGAATCACGGCGCGGTGGACGATGGATGGAACGAGCGGCGCGACCATGGAATCACCAGTTGGATGAGCCTTAGCTGGATGAGCCTTAGCGCGGGTTCAATCGCCGCCAGGCCGCGGGATTCTGCTGGCCACCGGGCTTTTCCCAAATGCCGCGTCGGGCCTGTTGCGCTTCGGCCTGGACCTGTCGATAGACCGCCGAGTCGTTGTACTGCTCATACACCACCGCGCGCCCTTGCCGGACCATTTCCAATCCGGTGTCGCGTTCGCCGACGAAGACTTGGGCGACGACCCGACCATAGCGGTCCTGATCCATCACCCGCAGCCGGATCGCGTCGCGCCGGGGCAACAGACCACGGAACGCTTCGCGGGAACGTTCTCCCCACGGTTCCTGGCCCATTTCCGGGGCGTCGATGCCGAAGACCCGGACTTTGACCTCGCCATCTGGACAACTGGCGGTCAGGGTATCGCCGTCGTAGACCGACTTGACGCTGCAAACCAGTTCCACGCCTCGGCCCAGCGCCGAGGACGGAACCTTGGGTTCATGCAGAATGTAGCTGAGGGCAACGATGGCTACCGTCAGTCCGCCGATCACCCAGGGCGAGCGATTTTTGCGACGACGGGTTCGGTTCAGTTCGCCGCGCAGCGTTTGTTGCAACAGTTTCAGCAGGTCTTGTTTCACGGAGGTTTCCGCGGCCAGTTCGCCGTTCCGACGATCCCTATCCGCGTTGGTTCGCGGGTCCGGTCACGTATCCCGCGCCCAGCGCGGAGAGGGTAAGGGGAGGGGCTTTCACCGGGCCGCCGCTAGCGCCTGTTCCAGATCGGCGAGAATGTCGTCGATATGCTCGATGCCGATGGACAACCGCACCAGGTCTTCACTGACGCCAGCCTTCGCCAGTTCCTCAGGCGACAGTTGCCGATGCGTCGTCGTCGCCGGATGACAGGCCAGCGACTTGGCGTCGCCGATATTGACCAGCCGAGTGATCAGTTGCAGCGCGTCAATGAACTTGGCCCCAGCTTCGCGTCCGCCCTGGATGCCGAAGCTGAGCACGCTGGAGCCGCGCCCGCCCATGTATTTATCCACCAGCGGCTTTTCCGGGCTGTCCGGCAGCGCCGGATAGCGCACCCAGGCGACTTGCGGATGATCGTGGAGATACTCGGCGGCCCTGACCGCGTTTTCGCAATGCCGGTCCATCCGTACCGGCAGGGTCTCGATGCCTTGCAGGATCAGGAAGCTATTGAAGGGTGAAATCGCCGCGCCGGTGTTGCGTAGTGGCACGACCCGCGCCCGGCCGATGAACGCCGCTGGTCCCAGCGCCTCGACGTAAACCACGCCGTGATAGGAGGGATCAGGCTCGTTCAGCCGGGCGAACCGTTCCTTATGCTGATCCCAGGGAAAGCGGCCGGAGTCCACGATGATGCCGCCCAGGGTGGTGCCGTGGCCGCCCATGTACTTGGTCAGCGAGTGCACCACGATATCGGCGCCGTGCTCGAATGGCCGGCAGAGGTACGGAGTCGGCACGGTGTTGTCCACAATCAGCGGCACGCCGTGGGCGTGGGCGACTTGCGCGAGCGCGCCGAAATCCACCACGTTCGCCGCCGGATTACCGATGGATTCGCAGAACACGGCCTTGGTCTTGCCATCGATCAGTCGGCCCATGGCGTCGATGTCGCGATAGTCGGCGAAACGGGCTTCGATGCCGAAGCGCGGCAAGGTGTGGGCGAACAGGTTGTAGGTGCCACCGTACAGGGTTGATGTAGTGACGATGTTGTCGCCCACTTCCGCAATCGTCATCAGCGCGTAGGTGATTGCCGCCGAGCCGGCGGATACCGCCAACGCGCCGACTCCGCCTTCCATCGCCGCCACCCGTTGTTCAAGCACGGCGGTGGTGGGGTTCATGATCCGGGTGTAGATGTTGCCCGGCACCTTCAGATCGAACAGATCGGCGCCGTGCTGAGTGTCGTCGAAGGCGTAGGACGTGGTTTGGTAAATGGGAACGGCGACGGCCTTGGTGGTGGGTTCCGGCGTATAGCCGCCATGGATTGCAATCGTTTCGATTTTCATTGTTTCGGATTCCGTCGGTTGCCAGGGAAAGACCGATAAAGTCTGAACGCGAGAGTCAGGAAATGTCCAGTAGGGCCGCGCCATAAACCAGGCCCTGCAACACCAGCCAGGCGTAACCCGCTGCTAGCAGATCATCGAACATGATGCCGAAGCCGCCGCCGATCCGCCGATCCGCCTGCCGAATCGGCCACGGTTTGAGAATGTCGAACAGCCGAAACAGCGCGAAGCCAGCGATGATCCAGAACCAGCCCGGCGGTGCGGCGATCATGGTGACGAAATAGCCGATCACCTCATCCCAGACGATGGCGGGATGGTCGTGGACGCCAAGATCGCGGGCGGCGCGGTCGCAAACCCAGACGCCCAGCGCGAAGCCGGCGGCGGTCAGGAGTAGATACACCCACGATGGCAGCGGTTGCGCTAGTAGATACAATGGAATCGCCGCCAACGTACCGAAGGTTCCGGGCGCTTTCGGCGCGCAACCGGAGCCGAAGCCGAGGGCGAGGAAGTGCACGGGATCGCGGAAGACGCGGGCGCAGGGTTTTGTAACGCCTGCGCTTTGAATAGGGGAAAGCGGCGATGGAGGTGAAGGCTTCATGTTCATAGGGTCTCCAAATTCCGCGACATCGCCTGGGTTTTAGTGTGATCGAGGATGCGCGGAAACAAAGTCTGGGCGGATGGATTTGATGGCCCAAACGACGGATTGGCGGGTAGCGTGGGATTTAGAGAAAGTGGTGGTGGATTTCACGGTGGTGTGGACGACAAATTTGCCAAGGGGCGGCCCGACCTTTCAGCCGAAGTGGTCATACCCCAGTCGCTCCAGAGGAAAGGCGGAACCATCGGCGCGGACCAGTTGCAAACCTGGTTCCGCCGTGATGACGCCAATCCGGGTGCAACGGCATTCCCAAGCCGCCGCCACACTTTCCAGGTGTGCGGCCCGCCCCGGCGGCACGGTGAAACACAGTTCGTAATCGTCGCCACTGGTCAGCGCGGTCATGATGGCGGCGTCCCGGTCAAGGCTGGCGGTGAGCGCCGACGACAGCGGCAATTGTTCCACCTCCAGCCGCGCCCCGGCTCGGCTGCGTTCCAAAATGTGGCCAAGGTCCTGCGCTAATCCGTCGGAGACATCGATGGCGGCGCTGGCGATGCCGCGCAAGGCCATGCCTTGGTTGACGCGCGGCGCTGGGTATTCCAGCCGTGTCTGAATGTAGTCGCGATGCTCGGCGGCGACCGTCGCCTTGCCGAACGCCACCGCCAGCGCCAGCCCGGCGTCGCCTGGCGTGCCGGTGATGTAGAGTTCATCGCCCGGCGTCGCCCCGTCACGGCGTAAAGCCTGACCCGGCGGCACGAAGCCATGCGCTTGCAGGGTGATGACGGTCACCGGACCATGGGTGGTGTCGCCGCCGATCAGTTGCACCTTGTAACGATCCGCCAGCGCGAACAGACCCCGGCAAAACCGTTCCAGCCAATCCTCGTCCGCCCTGGGCAGGGTCAGCGTCAGCGTGACCCAAGCCGGCAGCGCGCCCATTGCCGCCAAATCACTCAGATTCACCGCCAGCGCCTTATGCCCGATGCCCTCTGGGTCGGCGTCGGCGAAGAAATGTACATCCGCCACCAGGGTATCCATCGTCACCGCCAGGTGCTGGCCGACCGGTGGGATCAGCAACGCGCAATCGTCGCCGATGCCCAGCGCCACGTCGGGGCGATGCAGACCATGCGCGGCGAAATAGCGGTCGATCAGGGAAAATTCGGAGGTGGGCATCGGTGCAGGGAAGCTCGAAAAATCGTCGTCACGGATGTTGCATGTCCCGCCGGGCGGTGGAGATGGTCACGGTGAAGCCGGCGATCACATCGCTTACGGCCATCAACACGATCAGGAAGAAGGTCATGTTGGCCATTTGCGGCATGACCAACAACTCGATCAAGGCGATGATGAACACCACCAGCGACAGGACATGGTTGAGAATCGCCCCCGTGGAACTGCTGGTGGCGCGGTAAATCTCGACGCACAACAAAAACAAACCGATCACCAGCAACAGATCGCCGCCTTGGAACAACAGCGTTGCCCCAGACAGCAGCGGCAACCCGAACAGCACCGCGCCCAGCCAACTCGGCGCGGCCAGCGCCAGCAGGGTATAGATGGCGACGATGATCGCGAGCAGTGGAAAACTGGCCATCCTCTTTCTCTCTCCTGATTGAAGTCCCGGCATTTTACCGAAGAGGATTCGATCCCCCTAACTTCCCAGGCTCGCCGCCAGCGCGGCCATGAACCCGGATGGGTCGCCCTCCCAATACAGTGGTTCGCCGACCCAGGCATCGCAGAAGAACGGTACCGGCAGCCAGTCGCCCTTGGGCAACACCTTGCCCAGCCCATGCAGACGAATCGGGCAAATGGGCAAATTCGGCACTTGCCGCACCAGCCAGATAATGCCGGTCTTGAGCTTGCCCAGTCGCTCCGGTTCACCGCGCGTGCCTTCCGGGAAAAAGATCACGATATCGCCCGCCGCCAGCGCATCCCGTACTGACTCCAACGCCTCGGCGTGCGACCGTCCGCTGCCCGTCGTCACTGGAATGATGCCGATCACGCGAGTAGCGAACCACGCTCGCCAGCGGTTGCCAAGGAAATATTCCGCCGAGGCCGCCGGCCGCACTCGGGGCAACAGCCGCAACGGCAATAGCGTCATCAACACCAGCGTGTCGAGATGGCTGTTGTGGTTGGCGACAATCAGGGCGGGGCCAGCGGCGGGCAGGCGGTCGCGGCGACGCACGTTGATCCCGACCGCCAGCAGCAGGAACGGCTTGACGATCAGCAGGAAAAACAACCAGCGCAGCGCGGCGTGGCGCATGGCAATGTTCAGAAATAGTAGTAGCGGGTGAAATGAAAAAACAGCGGCGCGGTGTAAGTCAGGCTATCCACCCGGTCGAGAATGCCGCCATGGCCCGGCAACAGGTTGCCGCTGTCCTTGATGCCTAAATCGCGTTTGAGCGCCGACAGGCTCAGGTCGCCGAAAAAGCCAGCCACCGCGATCAGCGCGCCGGCCAGCACTGCATCCAGGCTGGAAAATGGCGTCAGCCACGGCGCCAGCAGCATCGCCAGCGGCACGGTGGTCAACACCCCGCCAATAAAACCCTCCATCGTCTTGTTCGGGCTGACGGTGGGCGAAATTTTGTGCTTCCCCAACAGCTTGCCCCAGCAGTATTGCGCCACGTCGTTCAACTCGGTCAGCAACAGCAGGAACAGCACCAGACTCGGACCACTGACTTGCGGATACTCCCCTTGTGGCAACACCAGCAGGTAGGCCAGATGGCTCAAGCTGAACACCATGCTCATCAGGCCCCAGTGCAGCGTACCGGCGGCACGCAGGTAACCCTGCGTTTCCCCGTTCAGCACCATCGCCACCGGCAGCAGCAGGAACAAGTAAACCGGAATGAAAATGATGAACATCCCGTACCATTCGATCCCAATCCAGAAATATTGCACCGGGATGCTCAGGTAGGCCCAGAACAACACTCGGCGATCCGTCTGGCGGGTGGGAATCAGAGTCAGATATTCCTTGAGCGCCAGAAAGCTGACTAGGCCGAAAAACAGGAGCGCGGCAGTGCGGCTGAAGGTCAGCGCCAGCGAACACAGCGCCACGATCAGCCACCAACTGCGAACGCGCTGACGCAGTTCACTATCGGGCGCGGGGGCAAGTCGCCACACTACGGCGGTTGCCAGCGCCAGCAGTGCCCAGACCCCACCCAGAATCATCATCATCGGTGATGTCAGTGTGATGGGCATGGCGTCACCTCCCGTAGCGCGGCGCGCAATCGGTTATGACAGGTCAGCGTCAGCAAGCCGTTGGCAACCCACAGCGTCACTGTCAGCCAGGAACCGGTCGGCGCGCCGCAACCCAGTAATGTCGCAATCCCGCCGAGCAGCAGCGCGCGGTCACTTTTGCCCAGGGGGCCGTCGTAGCGGCGCCGGGCGCCGATTTGCACCGCGGTCACGCCGCAAAATTCACTGAGCAACGCCAGTCCCACCAGCGCCAGGACTGGCGTTGCCGGTACGCCAGGAATCAGAACTAGCGGCAAATACAGCGCGGCGTCAGCCAGCACGTCGCCCAACTCGTTCAAAATCGCCCCCAGCGGAGTCGGTTGCTGAAATTCACGGGCCAGCATGCCATCCAGCGCGTTCAACGCCATGCGGATAAAAAGCACTGGCGGCAACAATAGCAGCGTCGTTGGTGTTGGCCACAACGCAATGACCCCGGCCGCGGCGACCGCCAATAGCAATGCGGCGACCGTGACCTGATTGGCGCTGATTCCGCGACCGTGCAACCGGCGCGCCATCGGGCGCAGCCAATTCTGAAAACGAGGTTTGAGTTCGTACAATGTCCTCACGATATCTTCTCCCGCCGCCGGGCCAGCGAAACCGTGAAAATTCCCCAGGGATCGGTCTCTTGCGCGATCTTGTCGAAACCGGCCTCGGCAACCAATTGATCCATTTCCTGCTGGGTCCGGCGGCGCATGATCCATGGCGCACCGTTCCGGTGGCTGGTCAATGTTCGGGCGATGAGTTCGATCTGCGGATGCCAGGGCTGGCCGGTATAGAGCAGATAGCCGTCGGGAGTCACCGCCTCGGCCAGACCCGCCAGCGACGCGCGCACCGGTCCATTTTCGGGGAACAACTCGTACAGGCCGGAGACGATGCCGATGGTGGCGGTTCGGGGCAACGCCGCGAGGCTGGCTCGATCAAAAGCGTCGCCCTGCTCGAACGCAAAACGCTCCGTCAGTCCGTATTCGGCGATCAGGCATCGTCCCGCCGCCACATTGGCCACGCTGAAGTCCCGCAGCAGGCCGGTGACGGGAATATCGGGATGCTCGCGCACGGCATCCAACACGTAGCGGCCATGGCCGGCGGCGATATCCACGATGTGAACTGGCTGTCCCACCGCGCGTAGATCAAGCATGGCCCGGCGCAGCAGTTTTTCCAGATGCGCCTTGCGTAAACGGATGCCGCGCCAGCCGATGGCGTTCAGATAATTCCGGTCGATCAGCCGCCCCAACGCCGTCACGCCCTCGGCCCGGTTGCGATAGACGTAGTCCAGCGTGGCGCCCGAGTCAAAGCCAGTCCTTACGCCGAGTTGTAAGCCCTGACTCCATCGGGCGCCGATGGCGCGCAGCGCGAATCGGGCCAAGCCGTACCAAATACCCTTGAACGAAAGGGGAAACGGTGGATTGGCCAGGGTTTCGTACTCGCGCTGGGTGGCGCTATTGCGGTCCGCTTCCAGCAACGAAGGCTCGCGCCGGGGTTGGGCGAAGGCGTCCAGAATGAAGCGGCGCGCATCGCCCAGCGGCAAATGGTTGTCCTTTTCGTTGAAGGTATCGTGGAAGAAGCCGGGATAGACGTGCATCTCCTTCATCGGCGAACCCAACCGCTCGAAGAACTGGCGCTGAATATCCTGATTCACCACCCAATCCGCCCCGGAGGTTAGCACCAGTGTCGGTACGGTAATCGCCGCCGCGTCTTTCACCAGCTTGCGGCCCGCGTCGAACAAGTCCACCAGCAGATTGACCGCGATGCAGCGGGTAATCAGTGGATCGGCATTGTAGCTTTCGATTTTCGCCGGATCGTGGGTCAGCAGTTTCGCCTTGACGTAGCTGTTCACGAACGCTTTCGGCTTGAACTTCAGCAGCAGGCGCAAACCCGGAATCGCGAAAGGAACGTACAACCGCACTTGCAATGCTGGACTGCCGAGCACCAGGGCGCGAATTTTCGGCGCGTGGTCGTGGACCCAGTTGGCCACCAGCACGCTGCCGACGCTATGCGCAAGCACGGCGATGTTCTCCATCGGGATGCCATGGCGATGGGAGACATGGCGGACAAACGTATCCACGTCCCGCGTCAGCACACCGAGATTTTCGGCGTAGCCGCGCTCGCCGGGGCTACGGCCATGGCCGCGAGCGTCCCAGGCAAACAGGGCAAAATCGGGTAGATCGAGTTGATCGACCACATCTTGCCAGCGGCCGGAATGTTCGTGACCGCGATGGAATAGAATGATCGCCTGGGTAGCGCCCCGTTCGGGCAGCCACGCCCGGTAGAACAATTCGGCGCCATCCCCACTCCGAAAGCCGTACTCACTGGCCTGACGGATCGAGCTCATCACGTATCCTCTGCTCTGTGCTTTCCGGGTCCCTGTCCGAGCATCATGTCAGGCCACCACTATCGGGCTTTGCGGTGGAATTTCCGATGGCCGCCATGATGATTGGTCCAATCATCCATCGCGAGGAGTCGGCGGCAACAACGAACTATCTTGTCCGGTACGTCGGTAAACCGTACCGGTAAAAATCGCCAATAGCACCGATCCACTGCGCACCTCCACCCGATAAACCGCCGTGCGCCGCCCCAGGTGAACCTCGGTCGCCAGCGCCTCCACCTCCGCGCCGGCTTGACTGGCTTGCAGATATTCCATGTGCGCGGCGAGCGCCACCGCCAGGGTTCCGTGCGAATTGGACGCCAGCGCGAAGGCAGTATCGGCCACCGAGTACAGAAAGCCGCCGTGCGCCGAGCCCCAACTGTTGAGGAACTCCGGTCGGATGACGCCCCACACGCGCGCTTGGCCGGGCGCCGGAACCTCGGCTTGCAGGCCAAGGGTCACCATGAAGGGGTCCAACGTTGTTACGAGCATGTGGCCGTCCTCAATCAGGGAAACTATCGAAAAAGTCCTTGATCCATTTTTTCGAAAACTTGCTTCGACTCTAACCGCTTTCACGAGGAATCCCAAGATGACCGCCGCCCTTTGTCTCGGCGAACTATTGATTGATTTCGTCCCTACCGTCACCGGTGCTGGCCTGATCGACGCGCCGGCGTTCGTCAAGGCGCCCGGCGGCGCGCCCGGCAACGTGGCCGTTGGACTGGCGCGGCTCGGGGTTTCCAGCGCATTCATGGGCAAGGTCGGCGACGACGCCTTTGGCCATTTCCTGGCCCACACCCTGGCCGAAGCCGGGGTGGATGTCGGCCCATTACGCTTCTCGACCGAAGCCCGCACCGCGCTGGCGTTCGTCTCGCTGCGAGCGGACGGCGAGCGAGAATTCATGTTCTATCGCCACCCCAGCGCCGATCTATTGTTCGCGCTACGAGAAGTGGATGTCGCGGCAATCCACCGCGCCAAGCTCGTGCACTTTGGATCAATCAGCCTGATCGGCGAGCCTTCGCGTGCGGCCACCTTGTACGCGGTGGATACGGCCCGCGCCGCCGGTTGTCTGATTTCCTACGATCCCAACCTGCGGTTACCGTTGTGGCCGGACGCGGATGCCGCGCGAGAGGGGATGCTGCTCGGTTTGCGGAAGGCGCACGTCGTTAAGCTCAGCGATGAGGAAAGCGAGTTTCTGACAGGGATCGGCGATCCACAAGCCGCCTGTCGGGTGCTCTGGCACGATGGTCTGAGGCTGATGGTAGTCACGCGGGGCCGCGCCGGCTGTACCTACTTCACCCCGGAATACTCCGGCGCGGTGGCGGGCTTCACGGTCGACGCGGTCGACGCGACCGGTGCCGGCGATGGCTTCATGGCCGGTCTGCTGCAAGGATTGCTCGCCGATCCAACCGTATTTCGAGACGAAACGCGTTTGTATGAACTGTGCCGTTTCGCTAACGCGGTCGGCGCGCTCACCACCCTGGAACGGGGCGCGATTCCCGCGTTACCCGACCGCGAACGCGTGAGGGATTTCCTACGCACTTTCTGATGTGGTGATGTGGCTCGAATATTGCCTTTCATCCGTGTCAACATCGTCCGCGGGATTCGGCGAAATAACCTATACAATGGCGCCCCGGTTCCTCTTGCCGTGGGAAGAGAGCGTCAAACCGCTCGTGTTTCACTGGACCTGGGTCGATTGCGGATTGAATGGGGTAGAGTGGATCGTGCGTGCTCCGCCGCTACCATGCATCGATTCCACCATGGGAGCTTGGAAACATTGCTGGAGGTTGCAGTCAAAGTCCGATGTGCATTCCGGTCAGCGGGGTAGGGCGTATTAGTGGGAAACGTCGGACAGTGACAGTGAGATGGTTGTTTGACCAACCACGGTTTTAAGTGGCAATAGAATCACCTGGAGCCTGTAAATCCTTGTTCGCCTACATTGTCCGTCGCCTGGCGCTGATTCCACTGACCCTGCTGGGCATCATCGCCATCAATTTTGTCATTGTGCAGATCGCGCCAGGGGGTCCGGTGGAGCAGCTACTGGCGCAACTCAAGAACACTGCTGTGTCCACCACCGTCCGAGTCGGCGGCGGCGATGGCGCGGAGGCGGGGCGTGGTATCCCCACCGCGCAAGGTGGTGGCGCGAGCGTTTATCGCGGCGCGCAGGGTCTTGATTCCACTTTCATCGCCGAACTCAACCGCCAGTTCGGTTTCGACCAGCCGGCCTATGTGCGTTTTGGGCGGATGGTCCGCGATTATCTAAGCTTCGACCTGGGCAAGAGTTATTTCCGCGACCGAGCGGTTCTGGACCTGGTGCTGGACAAGTTGCCGGTCTCAATTTCGTTGGGGGTGTGGAGCACGCTGCTGATTTATGCGATTTCGATTCCGCTTGGCATCGCCAAGGCGGTGCGCGACGGTTCGCGCTTCGACGTGCTGACCAGCGCGGCGGTGATCGTCGGCTACGCCATCCCGGCGTTTCTGTTTGCCATCCTGCTGATCATCGTGTTCGCGGGCGGGCGCTATCTGGACTGGTTTCCGCTGCGGGGGCTGGTGTCGGACCATTGGGCGGACCTGAGTTGGCCGGCGCGGATCGCCGACTATTTTTGGCACCTCACCCTGCCGGTGACAGCGATGGTGATCGGCGGTTTCGCCTCGCTGACCATGTTGACCAAGAATGCCTTCCTGGACGAAATCAACAAGCAGTACGTGATCACCGCCCGCGCCAAGGGACTGAGCGAGTGGCGGGTGTTGTACGGGCATGTGTTCCGCAACGCCATGTTGCTGGTGATCGCCGGTTTTCCGGCCACGCTGGTGGGGATGCTATTTACCGGTTCGCTGCTGATCGAAGTCATCTTCTCGCTGGACGGATTGGGTCTGCTGGGCTTTGAAGCCGTGGTGAAGCGTGACTATCCAGTCATGTTCGGGACGCTGTACATGTTCAGCCTGATTGGCTTGTTGCTCAATCTGGTCAGCGACCTGACCTATCATTGGGTGGATCCGCGGATTGATTTCGCGGCGCGAGAGGGGTGAGCGATGCTGGCGCGATGCAAGATTCGTCTCACACCATTGACTCGGCGCCGGCTAGCGCAGTTTCGGGCCAACCGGCGCGGCTACTGGTCGCTGTGGCTGTTTCTGCTGTTGTTCGGGCTCAGCCTGGGCGCAGAGTTCATCGCCAACGACCGGCCCTTGCTGGTCTATTACCAGGGCTCGCTTTATATCCCGGTGATCAGGGACTACGCCGAAACGGATTTCGGCGGTGTGTTCCCCACCGAGGCCAATTACCGGGATCCCTATCTGGCGCGACTCGTCAACGAACGGGGCTGGATGCTCTGGCCGCCCATTCGGTTCCGTTACGATACCGTCAATTATGACTTGCCGGTTCCAGCCCCGGCCCCGCCTTCCACGGACAACTGGCTGGGTACCGATGACCAGGGTCGCGACGTGCTGGCGCGGCTGATCTATGGTCTGCGCATTTCGGTGTTGTTCGGCCTGCTGCTGACCCTGAGCTCCTCGTTCGTCGGGGTGGCGGCCGGCGCGGTGCAGGGCTATTTCGGCGGCCGGCTGGACTTGCTGTTCCAACGCTTCCTGGAAATCTGGGGGGGGTTGCCGCAGTTGTTCATCCTGATCATCGTCTCCAGCGTGGTGACGCCTGGATTCTGGACCTTGCTGTTGGTTCTGATGCTGTTTGGCTGGACTTCGCTGGTGGGCGTGGTGCGGGCCGAGTTCCTGCGCGCCCGCAATTTCGATTACGTTCGCGCCGCCCGCGCTTTGGGTCTGAGCGACGGACGGATCATGCTCAGGCATATGTTGCCGAACGCCATGGTGGCGACGCTGACCTTCCTCCCCTTCATTCTATCCGGGTCCATCGTGGCGCTGACGGCGCTGGATTTCCTGGGGCTGGGGTTGCCGCCGGGTTCGGCCTCGTTGGGCGATCTGTTGCGCCAAGGCAAGGATAATCTGCAAGCGCCATGGCTGGGGGTTTCCGGGTTCGTGGTGGTGGCGTTGATGCTGAGCTTGCTGGTGTTCGTCGGCGAAGCCGTGCGGGATGCGTTCGATCCGAGGAAAAACGTGTTGTAAGGCATTCACCACGAACAGATGGTGCTGAAATTCCGTTGGGATAGAACAGGAGAATGGGATTCGAATCGTTGATGTCGCCGGGTATGCGGTGACTCCTCCACGAGTGGTTTTAATTTAGCCACTTTAGCGTTGTGCGAAAACAAAATCTTGGCTATATCGCAACAAAATATGCTGCAACGCAAAACGAAATCAGCTTTCCAAGGTCCAATCGCACAGTTTGCTCATTTATGGAGAATCGCAGTCATGACCATCTCAACGCCTGTCCATACGGTTTGCCCGCATTGCAAACGCCCGGTGACGGTAGATCCCGACCAACGCCGCGCCCAGTGTCTGGAGCACGGGTTGATCGTGCCGATGCGCAGCGCCATCGCCAACCCACCGCTGCCGGCCACGCCTCCCCCCTGACGCCGTGGCGCTTCCAAGTAACCTGAAGCGCCAACGCCGGCGGTCGGTCACTCCGGCCGCAGGTGGGGAAACAACAACACGTCGCGGATCGAAGGCGCGTCAGCGAACAGCATCACCAGCCGGTCGATGCCGATACCCTCGCCCGCCGTCGGTGGCAGGCCATACTCCAACGCCCGGATGTAATCGGCGTCGTAGTGCATCGCTTCATGGTCGCCAGCGGCTTTGGCTTCCGCTTGTTTGCGGAAGCGTTCGGCCTGATCTTCCGGGTCGTTCAATTCGGAAAAACCGTTGGCGATTTCCCGCCCGCCCACGAACAGTTCAAAACGGTCGGTAACCGCGGGATCAGCGTCGTTGCGTCGCGCCAGCGGTGACACTTCGGTCGGATAGGCAGTGATAAAAGTCGGATCGCGCAACTGGTGCTCGACCGTCTGCTCGAAAATATCCAGTTGCACCCGGCCCAGCCCGTGTTCCGGTCGCGGGTCTATCCCCAAGTGTTGCGCAATCCGCCGCGCGGCGTCCAACTCGTCCAGTTCGGTGGCGGCGATGGCTGGATTGAAACGCAGGATCGCCTCCCGCACCGTCAGCCGCCGAAACGGCTGGCCAAAGTCGTAAGTCTCTCCCTGACAGGAAATCAGCGGGCCGCCCAACAGGGTTTGCGCCATGCCGCGCAGTAACTCCTCGGTCAAGTCCATCAGGTCGTGGTAGTCCGCGTACGCTTGATAGAACTCCAACATGGTGAATTCGGGGTTGTGGCGGGTGGAGAGTCCCTCGTTGCGGAAATTGCGGTTAATCTCATAGACTTTCTCGAAGCCGCCCACCACCAGCCGTTTGAGATACAGTTCCGGGGCAATGCGCAGGTAAAGTGGCATGTCCAGCGCATTGTGATGGGTGATAAAGGGTCTGGCCGTCGCGCCGCCAGGAATCGGCTGCATCATTGGCGTCTCGACTTCCAGGAAACCGCGCCGGTTGAAGAAATCACGGATGTGGGCGACCATGGCCGAACGTAACCGGAAGGTCGCGCGGGTGGACTCGTTCATAATCAGGTCCACGTAACGCTGGCGGTAGCGGGTTTCCTGATCGGCCAGGCCGTGAAACTTTTCCGGCAAGGGCCGCAGCGCCTTGGTCAGCAACCGCAGCGCATCCACCTTGACCGACAGTTCGCCGGTCTTGGTTTTGAAGATTGCGCCTTCCGCGCCGAGAATGTCGCCTAAATCCCAGTCCTTGAACGCCTCGTATCCCTCGTCCCCCAGCGCGTTTTTCTGCACGAACAACTGAATATCGCCAGATGAATCGCGCAGGCGGACGAAGCTGGCCTTGCCCATGATCCGCTTGGCCAGCATGCGCCCGGCGACGCGCACTCGCCGAGGTTCGGCATCCAGCGTGGCGCCATCCTGATCGCCATAAGCCGCGTGCAACTCCGCCGCCAGCGCGTCGCGGCGAAAATCGGTGGGATAGGCGTTGCCCGACTGGCGTAACTCGCGCAGCTTGTGGCGACGTAGGGCGATCAGCTTGTTTTCGTCAAGGAGTTCGTTGGGAGAATCCATGGGTGCATTCATTCGCGCGTTCAAACCTGTCGAGTTCGTTAAGCGCCGGGCGAGCGAGGGGGAAAAGATTGTAGCGACGGGGTGGACGTAAGTCATCCCCATTCGCTGTCGGTCCGGTCCGCTGGGGTAAGCCACTGCCCGCGCTCCAAGCGGCAGCGGCATGGGTGCGGCGGACGCAAATCCGCTATGCTTGCATACGTTTCCTCCACCAACCGCACCGCATGGACTGGAACCGCCTGCTTTCCCGCGCCCGTCCGGGCCTGTCCCGCCAGCAACCCGATAACGAAGCGCGCACTGACTTTCAGCGCGATTTCGACCGCATCGTGTTCTCCTCGGCGTTTCGGCGGCTACAGGACAAGACCCAGGTCTTTCCGCTATCCCAGAGCGACTATGTCCGCACCCGGCTGACTCACAGCCTGGAAGTGTCCAGCGTCGGCCGTTCGCTGGGAACGATGGTGGGTGATAGCGTGATCCGTCGCCACGGCCTGAAAGGCGTCTATCCGCAGGATTTCGGCGCGGTGGTCGCCGCCGCCTGCCTGGCCCACGACATCGGCAATCCCCCCTTCGGTCACGCCGGCGAGGACGCCATTCGCCTCTGGTTCACCGCTTCCGCCACGGGCCACAGGGTGTTGGAACGGCTGACCGAAGCGCAGCGGCAGGACTTTCTGCGCTTCGAAGGCAATGCCCAGGGCTTCCGCATCATCACCCGGCTGCAAAGTCCCGACAATCGCGGCGGGATGCAACTCACCTGCGCCACGCTGGGCATTTTCACCAAATATCCGCGCGCCTCGGCGCTGTCGGCTGAACCGCCACCCGGCATTGCCTTCAAGAAATTCGGCTTCTACCAGGACGATTGGGATTTGTTCGCGGAAGTTGCCGACCAACTGGGATTGGAGCCGGTGTTGCCCGGTGCCTGGAGCCGTCATCCGCTCGCCTATCTGGTCGAGGCGGCCGACGACATCTGCTACCGCATTATCGACGTGGAAGACGCCTTTCGGCTCCAGCAGTTGCGTTACGAGGAGGTTTGCGATCTGTTGTTGACCCTGACCGGGGCGCCGGATCGCGCGCAACGCAAGATGGACCGGATCACCCGGCCCAAGGAGAAGATCGAATATCTGCGCGCCAAGGCCATCGGTGCCATCATCGAGCAGGCCCATCTGTGTTTCATGGCGCACGAGGAAGCCATTCTGACCGGCGCTTTCGCCGAGGAACTGCTGGACGTTATTCCCGCCGCCGCCGCCATGCGCGCCCTCAAGGACTGCGGCGAGAAGCAAGTTTACGTCTCTCGGCCGGTGGTGGAAGTGGAAGTGGCCGGGTTCGAGGTGCTGGGCGGATTGCTGGAGGCATTCATGAGCGCTGTCGCCGACATCGCCGACCATGGTCCGAACGCCTCGTCCAAAAGCCGGATGCTGATTCATCTGATCCCGGAGCAGTTCGTCGGACCTGGCCGTCAACCCTCCGCCGATCCCTACCGTCGCACGCTGGCCATCACCGATTTCGTCTCCAGCATGACCGATTCCTACGCGGTGACGCTGTTCAAGAAGCTCACCGGCATGTCGCTGCCGACTGGCTGATCCTACTCCCGGTCGTGGACCAGCGCCCCAACCCGAACATCCCGGCACCCCGCGCGACGTTCCCGAGGCGGCCATCCACGCCAATCATCTGGAAGGCCACAACGCGGCGCTACAGCGGCGCAACAGCGCCTTTCGGCGCAGAACCAACACCGATGCCAAGAACACCGAGGCCCTACAGCGAACCTTGGACGTGCATCTGGTGCAACACAACTTCGTCCGTCCACACTGGACCACTGGCGAGGTGCCGGCCGTGCGATGGGGTATCGTGGCGGCCCCTTTGCGCCTTGAAGAGATCCTGATGATGCAAAAGACCGCATGATGCCCAAACGACAGCGGGTCAGTTCCTCTCTTCCCTTCCCGCCTTATTATCCAGAGAAAACCCCCGGCTCTGCCGGGGAGACAGTAGCAGTTTGAC
>JAVMKI010000042.1:0-20633 GCA_031732755.1 Candidatus Contendibacter sp. | reverse complement strand
CTTGAGGGATGATGTCCAGGATCAGGTCAAGGATGTCAGCCGGCTGAGCAAACAGATTGGTGGCAAGGCCGCCTTTGTTCATGGGTGAAGTGACCTATTGGGTTGAAAATGGCCTGATGGTGAGGTCGCGCGCAACCGTCGCCCCGGAGCCGGCGCGGCGCTGTGTTCAGCGTCCTGTCCCAGCAAACGTCCCCACCGCAACCAACGTCACCCGCGTCCGCGCTCGCCAGCATTCCCCGGCAGGCATGGCCATGGCGACGGTTGCCCCATCCGGCAGGATGTCCCGGAACAACTGGCGCGCCACCGCGCCCGCCTTGACGCTCGCATCGTCCGCGCCGCGCATCACGACCAGCATTCCCGTCGTCTGACCGGGCTTGAATCCCTGCTCGTGCAACTCTGCCAATGCAGTATAGGCCGTCGCCTGCATCCGCTCCGGGTCCGCGGGGTGTTCCTGGGTCGCGCTGGCGATCAGGACCGACCGAGCGCCGCCGAACACCATGATGAGATCGGCAAGATCGGCTTCAATGGGTCCAGGGGTGAACACCGCATCCACCAGATCGGTGACGGCGGCTTGCAATCGCGCCCACGACGCGGGCAATTCCAGCGGGGTGGGCCAGTACGCCGCGCCATCCAGTTCCCGGAGCAACTCCGGCCGCAACCGGTTTCGTTCCCCAGGCGATGGCGGTAAGACGACGCCGAGCAGCACCGCTGGACGTTCCTTCAGTAGACCCACTCGAAGACTGAGTTGCTCGCTCTTGTCCTGATGTTCAGCGCTGACGAGCACTATCCCCAGCAGACCGCATGCCGAGAAATCCGGCACGGTCGCGGCGTTGGGGATCAGCCAGGTTTGTTCCAGCGGTACGGTCTCCTCTTCCAAACCCGGATCGGGCTCGTGATCGATCAAGAAACCATACGCGTCGGTCAGACCCGCCCGCCGCAAACGTTGTACGCAATCGCACCCACGCCGACCCAAACCGATCAGCGCGGCATGGAAATCGCTATCGCCGTCGTCTAGCGTACTCATGCATGGTCGTCCTGTTGAAAGGGAGGAATCACCACGATCCACCTACTGAATGTTGCGAGTGGTGCCGCCAAAGCCGCTCATTCTGGCGATTGTGGCGATTTGGCTATCGGTGGCGCGGATGGCTTGGACGATTTTAAGCAATTTGGGATCATTCCGTTCGCAGGGCATCGGCGGGCCTGGCGCGGGCCATGCGCCAGATCGGATACAATCCGGCCAGCAGAGCGGCGAGGATCGCCAATGCCAGCGTTTCCAGCAGCAATAGTGGGTCGACCTGGAACGGCAGGCTCCAGCCAAACGCCCGCCGGTTGATGACGAAGATCAGCACCGCCGCCAGCAACAGGCCGGTCGGCAAGGCCAGCAGTCCAGCGGTGGCGCCCATGAACCCGGTCTGTAGCGACACCAGCCCGCCGATCTCGCCCGCCGTCATGCCCGTGGCGCGCAACACCGCGAATTCCCGCGCCCGCTCCAGGTGCAGGGCCAGCAGCGCGCTTAACACACCAACGACCGCGACCAGGATCGCCAGCAGCCGCAACACATTGGTGATGGTGAAAGTCCGGTCGAAAATTTCCAGCGTGCGGTTCTGAATGTCGCGGTTGGAGCGGATCATCAGCGGTTGAATCGGCCCCAGGCGGTCCTGTAGCCGCTCGCGCAGGGTCGTCAGATTCTCGCCGGGCGCGGCGAATACCGCGGTCGAACCGACGGTAGGCTGGTTCCAGTCGCGTTCGTAGGCGGAGCGGTGCAGCAGCAACCGCCCGTGTTCGGAACCATAATCCAGGAACACGCCGGCGATGACGAAGCGTCGCGTTCCCCGGTCGGTGGGCAGGTCCAGCGGTTCGCCTACGCCCAGCCCAACGCGATAGGCAAGCGATTCCGAGATCAAGATCGCTTCGCCGGTCTGGAACGCTGTCCAGGCAGTCGCGGGATCGCCGTCGATCAGGTGATAACCGGCCTGAGACTCTGGAGCCAGGTCCACCGCCATCACCTGAACGGGACGACCGTCGAGTTCGACCGTGAGCCGCCGGTAGGTGGAAACCGCCGCCACGCCCGGCGTGGCGCGCAAGACCGCCAACGTGGCCGGTTGCACGATCTCCGAACCCACGCCGTCCTCCAGGGCTGGTGGCGCGAGGTACAGATCGGCGTCGAGCAGATCGTGGATCCAAATCGCTACTCCACCCCGAAAGCTGTCCACCATTATTCCGACGCCAACCGTAGTGGCGAATGCCACCATCAGCGCCGCGACCGCGATACCGGTGCGGCTGAGATGGCGGGCGACATCGCGGTTGGCCATCCGCGCCAACAGGCCCAGCCGGGCGGTCAGCGGTCGATTCAGCCACACCAGGCCGATCACGGCGGGCGGCGTCAGTAGCGCGCAGCCGAGGATCAGCGGAAACAACCCGATGAAGCCGGCAACCAGAGTGTGAGAGAGCCCGAGGATCAACGCGCCGCCGCTCAGCAGCGCCAGGCCGGTCAGCACCAGGCGGGGCAGGGCGGTTCGCCAACGGGTTTCCAGATGAACGCGGCTCAACGCCAGGCCGGGCGGCACGGCGGCGGCCTCCCACGCGGGCAACCAAGCCGCCGCTAGGGTTGCCAGCAGGCCCAGCGCCGCGCCCTTGGCCAGCGACCACGGGGCGATGAAAAACTCGCGGACGCTGAGGACGTAGTACAAATCGTTGATGGTGCGGGTGACCAGGTGCACCAGCCCAGAGCCGAGCCACAAACCCAGCAGTCCGCCGAGCAGGGTGCCCGCCAGTCCGAGCAATAGCGCTTCGCCCAGGATGCCGAGGAGTAGTTCTCGACGGCTGGCCCCCAGCGCTCGTAGCATTCCCAGCAGGGCGCGGCGTTGCACCACCGAAAAGCTGATGGCGTTGTAAATCAGGAACATGCCCACCACCAGCGCCAGCAGGCTCATGGCGGTGAGATTGAGGGAGAAAGCGGCGCTAAGGTCCGCCGTCGCCCGGTTGCGTTGCGCGGGACGTTCCAGCCGCAAGTCTGGTGGTAACCCGACGCGCAATTCGGCGGCCAACCTTTCGCCGGCAACGCCTTCCGGCAGGATCAGGTCGATATGACTCAGCCGTCCAGCGTAGCCCAGCAGGGTTTGCGCGGTGGCGATGTCCGTGATGATCAGGCTATCCAGTTCCGGGCCGTTCAGCGTGCCGACGCGGCGCAGGGTGAAGCGTTGTTCGCCGCGCCGCAGCGTGACCTGGTCACCGAGGGATGCCGGCAGTAGGGCGGCATCGGGATTCAGGAGCAGCGCGCGCGGATCGAAAGCGCCGCCGGTGACATCGGCGGCGGGATCGCGAAAGGGCGCTTCGGCGAAGGGGTCGACGCCGAGGATTTGCAGCAGTTGGCCGGGCTGATCGGCGCGCGGCAAATAGCCGGTCACGACTGGAGCGGTCTGGCGAAGGCCGCGATCCCGTCGCCACTGGACATAGACGGTTTCAGGCACCCCCTGGGGTCCGCCGACCAGGCGATGGGTGGCGTGGCCGGTCAGGCGGTTCATGGCCAGATCGAAACCGCGCCGGGCGCTGGCGTTGGCGAGGTCCACCGCCAGCACCACCGCCACCCCAAGCGCGATACCGAGAATCGCCAGGCCCAGTTGCCAGGGATGGCGCAACGGATGGCGCCACAGCGCCCGCCAAAGCAACGGCGTCACCGGACCTGTTCCCGGATTTGCCCGGCGTCCAGCACCAGAATCCGGTCGGCGCGGGCGGCGACTTCTTGGCTGTGGGTGACCATGACCATGGTGGTTTCCGCCCGCCGGTGCAGGGCCAGCAGCAGTTCCAGGATGCGTTCGCCGGTGGCGGCGTCGAGATTGCCGGTCGGTTCGTCGGCCAGCAGCAGCCAGGGACCGTGGACCAGCGCCCGAATGAGGGCCAGCCGCTGCTGTTCGCCGCCAGACAGCCGTTCCGGGAAGCTGGCGCGGCGATTGCCGAGTCCGACCTGATCCAGCAGTTCCAACGCCCGGTCGCGTTGATCCGGGGTTGCGAGGCCGTTCAGTTCCAGCGGCAGCAACAGGTTTTCCGCGACGGTCAAGGTGGGGATCAGGTTGAAAAACTGGAATACGAAGCCGATGTGCCGGCGGCGGAACCGGGTGCGCTCGACCTCGGACAAAGCGGTCAGCAACCGGTCGCTGATGCGAATCTGGCCAGCATCCGGCAGGTCGATGCCGCCCAGCAGATTGAGCAGGGTGGATTTGCCAGAACCGGATTGGCCAAGCAGGGCGACGAACTCACCCCGTCCGATGTCCAGATTCAGGTCCGTGAAGATGATCCGCCGCCGGTCACCCTCGGTGTAGTACTTGCGCAGGTTGCGGAGCGCGATGAAGGCTGGCGCCGCCGCCATCAGGACCGCCATGCGCCGGCCAGCATCGTCGGCGGATCGGTCAGCGACTGGAACCGCGCCAGCCGAATCACGTTGCGCTGGCGATGGCCCAACAGCGCCATCGGCCCGCGCGCCAGGATTTCCAACATGGCCCGTTCACTCAGCAAAACCTCGGTGGCGGGTTGCATCAACCGTTCGCCGGCTTCTTCGTAAACGTGGGCGGGGCAGTCGTCGAGTTCCAACACGTCGCTGGGGTGGCAATCCCAACCGTTTTCCGCGAACGCCGCCGCGATCAGCCGCGCGCAGGCGAAGGCCGGATTGCCCCAGAGGTACGCTTCGGGATCGCGGCCCCCCGACATCTCCTCGAAGGCGAACGTCTCGGCCGCATCGGTTTTTTGGCCATAGGGCAGGCGCAGTAGAATGCGCGGCAGGGCCAAACCGAGCCAGGGCGCGATCTCGCACCGGCGCAGCGCCAGCCAGCGTTGTTCAGCCTCGGTCGGCAACGGTAGCCAACGCGCGGGATCGGCCAACGCCGCCGCCGATTCGCAACCCAGCAGTTCCGGTTTGGCCGCCGCCAGGAATGGGCCACCGGCTTGACGGGCCAGCGAACCCAGGGCCGCTAGCAGCGCGACATCTTCGGGCGCGGCGCCAAAGGTGTAATCGCCGACCAGCAGCGTCCAGGATTCGCCGTCCGGCATTTGCACGCCGCGCTCGATCAGTAGGGTATGAAGACGGGTCGCCGTCGGCTTGCCGCCCGCCGCGCACAGGTCGAGGAACAATTCTTGCCGAGTCGCGTCGAGCAGAAAGACGCGCGCCACCTCATCGCCAAGGTCGGCGACCAGGCCGTGAACACCGCGCCAGGTCGCTTCCAGCGCCTGAAAGGCGGGTTGGCGCAGGATGGCCCGCATCTGGTCGCCAATCGCGGCGTCCACGGCGGCAACCCAAGCCGATTGGCGCGGATCGGTCTGCACGATGTGCGGCTGCACGATGGTTTGCAACAGGTTTTGGATCGCGGTCATTCCCATTGTGGTGGGTTTGGCGGCGGGCGGAGCGGCGGGTGCGCGGCCCAGCAGACGTTCGAGCAAAGCCGCGTCGCTTTCCTCGGGCGCGGGTGGTGCGGAATGGACCGGTTCGGGGGGAGGTGAGGGGGCCAATTCGGCCGCCGCCTGGGCAAAGCTGGCCGGATCGAGCAGGCGGGCGCGACTACGGCGCAAAGCCTGGAACAAGTCCAGCCGCCGGTAAAGCGCATCGGGGTGAAAGTCGTCGAGTTGGGTAAAGCGGACCATGAGGTCCGCGCCAGCGGCCAATGGCAGTCGCAGCGTGGGCTCCAACTGGGCCATGATCGCATCGAATCGGTCGGCATCCACCGCCAACAGGGGTCGGTGGGCGAGGTCCGGTTGAGCGGCGGGCGCTCCGCGCGATTCACGCCCGCTGAAGTCGGCCATGATCAGCAACCGCGGCGGCGTGTCGGAATCCCGGCGACTCGGAGTCGGCGCGGACTGGGACAGGTTCGACTGCAATTCCATTCGACCGGGCATGGCGTGGAGTCTCCGAGAACAGATGATTTTGACAGTTTAGTGCGAATCCAGCGGAGCGGATGAACCGATGGCCGGTTTTTCGCATGGGGTTGCGCTAAACTTGCGTTCAATGACTGCGGGCGTGGAGAAACGAGGACATGGCTAGTATCACGCAAAAGCATCGCATGATCGCCGTCAATACGCCCCTGGGCGAGGATGTGCTGGTCTTTGGCCGAATGACGGCGACCGAGCAACTGGGCCGGTTGTTCGAGTTCGACGTGGAGTTGTTCAGCGAGAAGACCGATATCCAAATCGCCGATCTGTTGGGCAAGAATGTAACGATCCGATCGGAGTTGCCCAACAAGCGCGGCACCCGCTACTTCAACGGCTTCGTCACCCGATTCGGCTATATCGGCACTCGCGGCCTGCGCTACGGTGCTTATCGGGCGACGCTCAGTCCCTGGCTGTGGTTCCTGACACGCACTTCCGACTGCCGCATTTTCCAGAACAAGAAGGTTCCCGACATCATCAAGGAGCTGTTCCGGGAACAGGGCTTCACCGATTTCAAGGACAAGCTGAGCGGCAGTTATCGGGAATGGGAGTATTGCGTGCAGTACCGGGAGACGGATTTCAATTTCGTCAATCGGTTGATGGAGCAGGAAGGTATTTACTACTACTTCACCCATGAAAACGGCAAGCACACGCTGGTGCTGGCCGATGGCTACGGTTCGCACGGCAAGTTTCCCAACTACGATCAGATTCCCTATTTTCCGCCGGATATTCACGATCATCGCGAACGCGATCATCTGTCGGAATGGCTGTCGTTCAAACAAGTGCAGCCTGGCGCCTATGCCCTGAACGATTTTGATTTCAAGGCGCCGCGCAAGAACCTGCGCGCGGTGTTGAACCAGCCCAAGAATCACGCCCTGGCCGATTTTGAAATGTACGACTATCCGGGCGAATACGTCGAACCGGGCGATGGCAACAATTACTCCAAGATTCGCTTGCAGGAATTGCTGGCCCAGCACGAGATCGCGCAGGGGCGGGGCAACGCCGCTGGACTGGCGGTGGGATATTTATTCAGCCTGACCCAATGCCCGCGCGAAGAGCAGAACCGGGAATACCTGATCGTGTCGGCGACGCATCGGCTGGAGTCGGACGAATACGAATCCTTTTCCGGTGAGGCCATTTCCGGCAAGCCTTATCAGGGCGAGATCGTCGCCATCGAGGCCAAGCAGCCCTACCGGGCGCCGCGCATCACGCCCAAGCCGGTGGTGCAGGGGCCACAGACCGCCATTGTGGTCGGCCCCAAGGGCGAGGAGATTTATACCGATCAATACGGCCGGGTGAAGTGTCATTTTCATTGGGATCGGCACGGCCAGGCGGATGAGAACAGTTCTTGCTGGATTCGGGTAGCGCAAGGCTGGGCGGGGAAGAAATGGGGTACGCTATATCTGCCCCGCATCGGTCATGAGGTGATCGTGGATTTCCTGGAGGGTGATCCTGATCAACCGATCATCACCGGTCGGGTTTATAACGGTGCCAACATGCCGCCCTATGGATTGCCGGATAAGAAAATGGTGTCCACCCTAAAAAGTCTGTCCACTCCTGGAGGAGGCGGTTTCAACGAAATCCGCCTCGACGATACCAAGAACAAGGAACAGATTTTCATTCATGGCCAATACAATCAGGATGTTCGCATCGAAAACGACTCGTTGGAATGGATCGGTAACGATCGCCACCTCATCGTCAAAAACAATCAGTTCGAACAGGTCGATAGCGACAAACATCTGACGGTCAAGGGTAGCAAGAAGGAAAAGATCGGAGGCGACAAACACCAGCAAGTGAAGGGCGATCATAACCAGAAGGTCAGCGGCGCTCTGTCGATTAACGTAAGCCAGGACATTCAGGAAAAAGCCGGGCAAAAATATGCGCTGCAAGCCGGCCAGGAGATTCACCTCAAGGCCGGGATGAAAGTGGTGATCGAGGCCGGGACGCAATTGACCATCAAGGTGGGAGGTAACTTTGTAACCATCGATCCATCCGGAGTCACTATTCAGGGCACGATGGTCAAGATCAACAGTGGTGGTTCGGCGGGTTCGGGTTCCGGTTGTTCGCCCGGTACGCCCGCCGACCCGACAGCGCCCAAGGAGGCAGCGACCGATCAGGCCGGCGCGGTGACCGATGCCCAGACGACGCCGATCCAGGAGAAGGGCAAGTCCCTGGACTCGGTCAGCGTGAGCGCCTTGCAAGCGCCGCAGGCGCGGGCGCTGGTCAGCGCCGCCCAGAGTGGCACGCCGTTCTGCGAAATCTGCGCGGCGGCCGGTGGAGCCTGAATCATGACCACCAAAATTTCACCGCAAGCCATTGCCCAGCAGTTGTTCGCCATTCCCGAGACGACGGTGTACGCCATCCTCGATGGCGCCTCGGTGCCTCGCCTGCCCCAGACCCTGGAGCAGATGGAGGTTGAATCGGAGTGTCTGCTCCGCGGCGAATTGGACCCCGAACTGGCGCTGGTCGCGCCGTATCTGGCGGTCGTGCAATCCCCCGGTCATCCGTTTACCGATTGGCTGCTCCAGGAAGGTTGGGGTCGGCACTGGGGCGTGTTCGCCGTCAGCAAGGCCGATTTTCGAGACTTGCGAATGCACTTGCGCACCTTCCTCAAAGTGTACGGGCCGGATTTGACCCCGCTCTATTTCCGCTATTACGATCCCCGAGTGTTGCGGGTTTATCTGCCGACCTGCAATGAATTGGAGTTGCGGACAATATTTGGGCCGGTGCTGCGTTATATTGTGGAGGACGAGGACTCAGTGGCTCTGTTGAAGTTCTGGCGCGAAGGCGACGAGTGCCGGAAAGAGCGGGTCGTGCTGACCCCACCGCTTCCAGTGCGGGACGTTAGATAGAGGAGGCTGACATGCCGGGTAAACCCGCCGCGCGCATCACCGATCCCGTGGTTCATCCCCTGCCGCCGGTGTTAACGGGCGGCCCTGGCAGTCTGGATGTCAAGATCGGATTCCTGCCGGCTTGGCGAGGGATCCTGGCCGCCGCCGCGCCCGCGCTACAAGCGGCCAAGCAGACGTCAGATGCGGCGATCAAGGCCGCCGAAGCAGCGACGCTTGCGGCAGCGGGCACACCTGGCGCGCCGGCGGCTAAAGCGGCCGAGGAAACCGTGAAAGCTACGGCGGCGTCCACCATGGGTAGCATGATCACCAGCGCGGCGGCGGGTGCGGATATCCACACGTGCACGACACCGCTGCCGATTCCGCCGCACGGTCCCGGTGTGGTCATCGACGGCAGTAAAACGGTTTTTATCAATAACCTGCCTGCCTGTCGCATGGGCGACACGATTTTGGAAGCGGTAGGTCCGCCCAACAAGATCGCGAAGGGTGAGATGTCCGTGTTGATTGGCGGTTGAGATTAGCGGTTGAGATTGGCGGACGACGGAGCGAGACGAGCCATGTTAGTGATGCGCGAAGCCCAGATGACGACCTTCGAGCAGGCGGCCGTTCACAATTTCGAAAACCGGTTGCTCGAACACTTGAAGGAATTCTTTCCTAAGCATTGCGAAATCCTGGGGGATGAACAGGTGCGCAAGGTGATTCGCTTGGGGATCGAGCGGGCGGAACAATACGAAGTGGTTTCCGAACGCGATTTATATCTTTACGTGGGCTTGATGTTCATGTTGGGCAGTTATTTCGATGAAGATCCACAATTGCCTTGGGCGGGCAAGATTCTCAAGGACGAGGATATCGTTGATCCCAGTGATCGCATTGATCGACTCCATGACCGGGCGATGGCTTTTCTTAATGAAGCGGCGGGTCAGGAAAGTCAGTACGAGGAGCGCGCCCTGCGCAAGGTTTGCGAACTGCCGGCCAGTGCCTTGGCACGGACCGGCGAGGATAGGGAGCTGAGTTTTGGAGACTACATGCTAAAGTTGCTCTACGCCTTGTTTCCCGAGAAATATCAAGCCGTGGGTGATCCCGCTATTCGGCAATTGGTTCGGCAGGGCTATCAATCTGCTAGAGGTTATCAACTGACTGATGAGAAGGGTATTGCTACCTACATTAACTTGATGTTTATACTTGGCGGTGGTTTTGATAATGATCCTCAGTATCCTTGGGTGGCCACTTTATTGCATGGCAAGTCACAACTTGGTCCACTGATGAAGGGAGAAACTCTTTACAAGGAAGCAGTAGTTAATTTGCAGAAATTGCTAGCTTGAATGATTGGGAATTTATGTTATGCCAACTACGTCAAACTTAAGAAAAAGACAGGCTGAAGAGTCTAGGAATCAGCCTGATACAGCGATCAGCAGCACTGTCACCGAGTGTCCAAATAAGAAGAGAAAAAAAGGTCCTTATTCGCATTTAGAGGATCCACCTGATGTGGGGCCTTATAATGATTTTACTGCTGATCAAAAAAGAGCGATACTTGATGAAAATCGTAAACGCAATGGAGGCGTTCTCAGAGACGATGATACTGGTGAGGAATTAGTGCCTTCCCAAAAGAGCCGGAAAGGAGTAACTCCGCCTGAAAATGAAGCTCAGGTGGATCATGTTTATCCAAAATCGAAGGGTGGAACAAATAGTTATAAAAATGCCAAGGTGATTTCTCGCAAGAGAAATAGAGAAAAGTCAAACAAGGTTTAAATCTGGAGGTGTTAATGCCATGAAACTGCCTTGGATAAACTCAAGCAACCTAGAACTTAAGCGGTTGACTAAAAGCCTTGCTATCCTTGACGCTATACTGATGCCTGAATGGGAGTTTCGGTATTACTCTTTCAATAGTAAATGGTCTGAGGGAGAAGAAATGGCGTCCATGCGGAATGGAAGTGGCGATCATTACTTTATCCTTTACTTGAAGGACAGCCTTATCGTCAAGGGTTTTGCAAAGGAATCGAAGTCGGGAATTTATTGCCTTCAGAGTAATGAACTATGGCCAATGATGTTGTTGGGAGTGCCTGATGTTTTCCAAGAGTCTTTTTTGAAGGAACCAGCTTTTTCGATGGATGAAACGTCTTTCCTTTATTGGCGACTTGGCACTGATAAGGAATGGCAAACATCCGTTGATGATCTTGCTGATGGCGACAATGGCGCGCAGCAACTACTTCAGATATTGGATGGAAATCCAAGGACGTATTGGCAGTGGGCGGAATCATATTATGAGAGAGAAATTCCACTGGAAGTGGTTGCGATGTTTTATTCTGGAAAGCCATTAACTAGCCAGATGATTAAATTATTGAATCCTAGCTTGGAGATCAATGACCTTAGAGCTGATCTTGATGAGATTGGATATCAATAGCGTTAACGGTTCCATTGCCGACTTGTGCTATATCCTCAAGGGAGGAATGATGATTGTCTCATACCACCACCTCCCCGCAAGCCGGATGGCTGAGAAATGCCGTCGGACTCGCGGTCAGCCCATAAGCCCCGGATTGGAATACCACGATCAGATCACCGACCCCGGCTTTCGCCAATTCCATCCTCTCGGCCAAGATATCCAGCGGCGTGCACAGCGGCCCGACCACCGTCACCACTTCCCGCTCGGTTCCCACCACCCGGTTGCCGACCACCACCGGGTAGTTCTTGCGAATCACTTGGCCGAAATTGCCGGACGCCGCCAAGTGATGGTGTAAGCCGCCGTTGGCGATCAGAAACGTGTGACCGCGCGAGATCTTGCGGTCCACCACTTCGACGACGTAAATCCCGGCCTCGCCGACCAAATACCTGCCCAGTTCCAGCACCACCCGCGCTTTCGGCAGGTGTTTCTTCACCCGTGGCAACCAGCGTTCCAGATTGGCGGCGATGGGTTGTAAGTCCAACGGCGCGTCGCCGGGGAAGTAGGGGATGTCGAAACCACCGCCGATGTTCAGCGACCGGACCGGCCCCGGCGCGTCCGCCGCCAGTCCCAGCTTGTGCAAAGTTGGGCAACGGCGGAACAGGATTGCCAGCCGACGCGCGGGCGACGTGGCGCGCGGCAATCGTAGCTGCTCGGCGAGAATGGCCGCTTGCCGTGACGGCGACAGCCGCTCCAGAAAAAACCGCAAGCCGTCCATCAGCAGGGGACGATAGGCAGCGTGGACCTCGGGCACGAACCCGGCGATTTGCAATTCCTCCAGCAATGCTTGCTGGTCCCGCCCACCGCTGGTGTCGGGCATTGATCATCACCCCTCGGATTCGCGTGTTCCAGTTTCACGCCGCCGCTGTTCCAGCCAGAAGGTCAGCGCCAGCGCGCCGCCGCCGGCGATCAACAGGCTGAGTAGCACGCCCAGATGTGCGGCCAGGTGAGCGAAGAACAGGGTGTAGATTTGAATGACCAGGAAGGTCACGCCATAGCCGGTCAGCATCCGCATCGCCCACCGCGCGCCCAGCCAGACCAGCGCGGTATTTAATCCCGCCCACAGCGCATTGAACAGCACCAGTTCAGCGGCGCTGGCGTGATACCACCAATCCCTGGCTAGATCGAAATTACCGAACAGGGATAGCAGCCACAGCGCCATTTCCGCGAAAAACAGCCCGGCGGAAAGCCAGACCTTGCAGAATCCCCGATACCGTGCCAGCGGCCCGACCTCGCTCTGTTGATGGATGACGGCGACGGCAATCATGGCGATGGCTGCGATCAGGAAGCGCAGCGGGTAGTTCATCCCGAACCAGTACGCGCCCCAGCCTGAAGCATAGCCGGTGAAACCGCCGAACCAGGAGAAGAACACCACGGCGCTGAGCACCAGCAGCAACCCGTTGCGCAGTGCATAGCTCAGGCCGATCAGCAGCGCCAAGTCAAGCAGCAGCAGGGCCGGCCAGTTGCCGGAACCGGTGGAATAAATCGCGCCGAGAGTGAAGGTCAGACCGATCAGCAGCAAGCCGCCCAACAGTTCCACGCTCAGGCCGGTCCAGACCAGCAGGGGACGAGTGTGCTTGAGCCATTGCCCGCCGCCGAAGCTGGCGAGCGTGGCGACGCCCAGCAGCACCGCCAGCTTGGTCAGCGTGAATGCAAACAGAGTCCGGCCGAGAATCACCAGACCGGCCATGACGCTGACCGCGCCGAAGATCAGGAACCAGCGGCCCAGCGACCGCCAGTCCCAGCCCTCGGTGGGGTAGCGTTCGCGCAACTTTTGATGGATCGCCGGATTCAGCACACCCTCGCGCAGCAGTTCGTCCAGTTCCCGGCGGACGCGGCGATTGCGGGATTGCGGATTCATGGCTGGCGCTCCCGGTAAGCCTGACGCTCGAAACCGTAGCCAAGAACCATCGCCAACACCCCAGCGATGAGGAAAAATGTCCCAGCGGACAACCGATCCCAGAAGTGCTCGAAAAAGCGGGTGTACAGGTCAATCGCCAGAAACACGATGCCGAACCCCGTGAAGCGAACATCGCGCAGCCGGGCGCCGACCACGATTTGCCCGATGCCGACGGCGGTGAAGAGCAGTACCCAGCCCAACGGTCTTCCGAACAGGGTCAGGAACCACAGCGACAGGTTCAGATACAGCAGGCCGAAAATCAGATACAGCCCCCCGAACCCGGCGCAGCGTCGCAAGAGACCGGTTTCCAGCCGCCATTCGTGCCAGAGACCCAGCCCAATCGCCGCCAGCGCCGCCAACGCCATCAGGCGTTCGTCCTGAATATGGGTGAAATAGGCACCGTGTCCGCCGTAGGCGTGCCACGAACCCAAGCCGTGAAAGAACAGCAGCAGCGCCAGCAGCAGCGGCCAGCGCAAGTAATAGCGATAGGCGGTCAGGGCGGCGAGTACGCCCGTGAGCAGCAGGATCATCGATATGGCCTGACCGCTGGGTTCGCCGTTGAACAGGATATGCAACAGCATGAAAGTGCCGAACGCCGCCGCCAGGCTGGCGGTGATCAGCACCGCGCCGGTGAAGGGATGAAGCTGCCTGGGATCGGTGGCCAACCGCGATCCGAACCACCATAACCCCACGCTGATGCCGCCGAGCAACAGCGCGGCCAACAGAGCGGATTGCGCCATCATGGCGATGAAGGCCAGCACCGCCAGCCCGAGTTGGAAAATGGCGAACAGTCCCAGCCACTTCAGCAACGCGCTCAAAAACCGACCGCGCGTTTCGTAGCGCGGCAGCAAAACGTCCAGCAGCGAGCGGTCGATCAATCCCTGTTGGTGCCAGTCAGTGACCTCGCGGGTCAGCAAGTCGCGGGTGATGGGCAGCATGACGAATGTTCCACGTGGAGATACACCCCTGAAGTATATGTCCTTGCGGAGATTGGATCGGTGGAGCGATGGTGTGGTCGTCGTTCAACCAACAGCGCTGGGCCAGCGGACGATGACCCGTAGTCCTCGACCCGGCTCGGTTTCTTCCAGCCGAATGCTGGCCTGATGACGGTCGGCGATGCGCCGGACGATGGCTAGCCCCAGCCCGCTGCCGGACGCGGTGGCCTGGGTGCCGCGATAAAACCGGTCGAACACCCGGTCCCGCTCCGCCACCGGAATGCCGGGTCCGGTGTCGCTGACGGTCAGCACCGCTTCGTTTCCTATCCGTTGAACTTGAACGTCCACCTGTCCGCTCGTTGGGGTATAGCGCAAGGCGTTTTCCACCAGATTGCCCAACAAGGCGCGCAGTTCGCTCGGATCGCCGGCGACGGTGGCCGCGTCGCTGGGCAGCAGACCCAGATCGAGACGGCGGTCATCGGCGATTGGAGCAGACTCGGCGACGACCCGCTTGGCCAGTTCCAGCAAATCCACGGGTTCCACTGGCCCCGTGGTGGGGGCGGCGTCCAGCCGGGCCATGGCCAGCAGTTGTTCGACCAAGTGCGAGGCGCGCAGCAGACCAGCGCGCAATTCGGCCAACGTTCCCGCCTGTTCCGCCGGGTCTGTCGCCCGTTGCGCCATCTCGGCCTGAAGCCGGACCGCGGTCAACGGCGTGCGCAGTTCGTGGGCGGCGTCGGCGATGAACTGGCGCTGGGCGTCGAGAGTATGCGCCAGTCGCGCCAGCAGGTCGTTGAGGGCGTGGACCAGCGGGGTGATTTCCGTCGGCAGCCGTTCCGCCGCCACCGATTCCAGGGCGTCGGGCCGGCGGCACTGAATTTCGGCGGCGACGCGGTGCAAGGGCCGCAGCCCAGCACCGACGCCGAACCAGATTACCAGCGCCATGCCCGGCAACAGCAGCAGGAACGGCGCGAGGTTGCGCAGCGCGGTGTCGGCGCTCATCCGCAACCGCACCTGTGTCGGTTGCGCGACCTGGATGATGCGGTCGCCGGCGTACAGCGCGAACAGCCGCCAGCGCTGGTCGCGCCAGAGCAAATCGGCGAAGCCGGGTTGGGTGGCGAAGGGCAGTTCCCAGTCTCGACGGGAGACATACAGCAAACCACCGCCACGATCCCAGATTTGCACCAGCAGATCGCCTTCTTCCGCGCCCGCCTCGCCGCTTATTGCCAGCGCGAACAAGTTCTGCCGGCGCAGGGCCAGCGCTGCCTGCTGCAACTGGTAATCGAACAGGGTATTGACCTCGGCGCGGGCCTGGCGATAGGTGGCGTAACCGGCGATACCCAGCACCAAACTCAGCCCGATCAACAAGCCGAGCAATAGGCGCTGGCGGATGGAGGTCACGGCGGCTCCCCCAGCCGGTAACCGACGCCCCGCACGGTGCGGATGACGCTGGGATTCAGCTTGCGGCGCAGGTTATGGACATGAACTTCGACGGCGTTGCTTTCCACCTCCTCGCCCCAGCCGTACAGACGATCTTCCAGTTGCTCGCGCGACAGCGCCGCGCCTGGCCGTTCCATCAGGGCGCGCAACAAGGCGAATTCCCGCGCGGACAGCGCGACCGGTTGGCCCTGGTATTCGACGGTATGGGCAGCGGGATCGAGCCGCAGCGCGCCGGTTTCGATGAGATCCCGCGCCCGTCCGGCCTGACGACGCAGCAACGCCCGCATCCGCGCCAGCAGTTCGGCCAGATCGAAGGGCTTGACCAGATAATCGTCGGCGCCGCTGTCCAGTCCCTTGACCCGGTCCGACACGGCGTCGCGGGCGGTGAGAATCAGCACCGGCACGGTCAGGCCGCGCTGGCGCCAACCGTTCAATACTGCCAGACCCTCCTTGCGCGGCAAGCCCAAATCGAGCAGCACCAAGGCGTAGTCGGTGGTTTCCAGCGCCTGTTCCGCGCTTCGTCCGTCCTGGACCCAGTCCACGGTGAAGCCTTCGCCGCGCAACCCCTTGCGCAGGCTTTCGCCGATCATCGGATCGTCTTCCGCCAACAGGATGCGCATGGGTTCAAGAGAAAGGGGCTAGGGCAAAGTATGCCGTCGCGTTCACTTGTTCGCCGCTCGCTCCAGCCAAAAGCACGTTCGTGTTTCCTCATGGACTTGTTGGCGGAAGCGGCCCCAGCCGCGATGATGCTCCGATCACGGTCAGGGCTACTTCCGCGGAGTTTACCCCGCCCGCTTGGCGTGGGCCGAAATCTCCACCGCCAGGTACAACGCGCCCTGGTCGCGCTTGACCAGCAGTGGAACTCGTTTGTCCAGCGGTAGCTCCTTCACCAGTTGCCGCAGATGAGCGGCGTCTTGAATCCTCTGGTTGTTCAGGCTTACCAGAATATCGCCCGGTTGCACACCGGCCTCGGCGGCGGGACCCGGTCCGACCTGCTGAACTTGGACGCCGCCTTCGCCGCGTCCGCCCTGGCCAGCGGGCAAATCGGCCACCACGACGTTCAAGCGTGGCGAACCGTCATCTGGGACGCTATTCAGCGCCAACTCATCCTTGTCCTTGTTCTTGTCGGGCAACTGGCCGAGCGTGACCGTGATTTCCCGTTCCTTGCCGTCGCGGATTACGGTCAGCGCCCTGCTGGCGCCGGGCTTGCTCGAACCCACCAACGGCGGTAAATCGGCGCTGTCGTTCACCGGCTTGCCGGCGTAGGCAACGATGATATCGCCAGTCTTCAGACCGGCCTTGGCGGCAGGGCCATCCGTGCTCACGTCCGCCACCAGCGCGCCGCGTGGCTGCTCCAAATTGAACGAGCGCGCCAGATCCTGGGTCACCTCTTGCAAGGTGACGCCCATCCAGCCCCGGGTCACCCGGCCGTCGGCTTTGAGTTGCGTCACCACGTCCATGGCCACGTTGGCCGGGATGGCGAACGACAGTCCCATGTAACCGCCGCTGCGGCTGAAAATCTGGGAATTGACACCCACGACCTTGCCGTTGAGGTCGAACAGCGGCCCGCCGGAATTGCCGGGGTTGATCGGCACGTCGGTCTGGATGAAGGGCACGTAAGTATCATTGGGCAGCGAGCGACCCAGGGCGCTGACGATGCCTTTGGTGGCGGTGCGTTCCAGCCCGAACGGTGCGCCGATGGCGAACACCCACTGGCCAACCCTGAGATGGTCGACATCGCCGAAGGACACGGTCGGTAGGTCGGTGGCGTTGATTTTCAACAGGGCGATGTCGGACTGCGGGTCGCTGCCGATCACCTTGGCCGGAAATTCGCGCTTGTCGTTCAGTTTGACGGTGATTTTTTCCGCTCCATCGACCACGTGATGGTTGGTGATGAGGTAACCGTCGGTGGAGATGATGAAGCCGGAACCGAGTCCTTGAACCGGCATGCCCTTACCGCCGTGCGGGGCCGGCGGCATTGGGAATTGCTTGAAAAATGGCGCGAACGGATTGTCTTCGTCATCCTGGTCCGGGAAGCCGCGCGAGACCACGGTCGGCTGTTTGCCGCTGGTGACGGCGATGTTGACCACCGCCGTCGCGTTGCGCTCGACCAGCGTGCTGAAGTCGGGGATGGTCATTTCCACTGGAGCCGGGGGCGTGGCGTCGGCGGCCCACGCCGGCGACAGAACGCTTGCCGTCAGCACCGTCCCGCCGGTCGCCAAGGCAACCGCTAGCGTGAGTTTTTTAAGCGTACCGGAAGATCCCATGGTCGTTATACCTCTTGCGCGATGTGGCCGGAACCGAAACCATTCCGATTCCCTTGTTGCGCTCCATTGTCCTTGGCGGTGCTTAAGGAAAACTTAAGGCGTCTACATAATTTTTCGTTGATTCGATAATCGGTTATCCAACCACGTTCGCCGGGGGCTACCGGAGTGCTACCCAAAAAAATCTACCAGTGGGACGGTATCTACCCAGTGACCCGCGACAGTAACCGGCCCGGCTGGCACGGGTTGGCGCTTATCTAGTGGAATTCCACCAGATAGAAAATCAGTGGGGCGGGCTGACCGGTCATTCCGGGCCGATGGAGGCCATGCCGCGAATGGTGGAACTGTGCAGCGGCAGGTTGTACGCGCCAGCGATGCGATATTCCTGGAACAACCGCCTGGCGATACCGCCAAAGCTTTGACCTTCCCCACGCCACTGACGGACCTTTCCGCGCCAGGCGCGCCGTTCCGCCTCAGGTAGTTGTGCGTAGACCCGAAACCCACTAGCGGGCGCTAGTCCATCGCTAGCTGAACTGTCCAGAACTTCCAAGGCGCGGCTGATAATGGCGGCATAGGGTTGGCCGCTGGTGCTGGCCAACCGCTTGAGGCGGTCAAAGGCCGTGCCATCAAGTCGAACCGAAACTTGGCTCATAGTCTTGGTATCCCCTATCCTCCAGTTTTCCACGCTGGGCCGGCGGGGAGATTCCGAAACCCGCCAAGGAGGTTGGCGGGTGGCGGCCGGTGTGCGGGCCATTTAACGCCCCGGTGGCGACGCGGGGCTATGGCCGTGCACTGTCTCGCCCCGCGCACGGTTTTCAATTTTTCTTGTCGAGTTCCGCCAGGCGGCGCGAAATTTCCGCCTCAATTTCCGCGCGGCGGTCGCTCCAGAGCAACGCTACAAAAATCTCGACTGGAATAATGCCTTTGGGCAGGTTCGGGCCGGAAAGATCGCGAATTAGCCCGTCCACATCCCATCCCTTCAGGCTTTCGCTAAGCCGTTCCGTAACAATGCTCGCGCGTTTTTGGGCGCTGTTCATGACGCGATGATCCTCAATAACTGGCGGTTTTTCGGAATGGGCGCGATCCGCGCCGCTTGGTTGCGTAGGATTTTTGCCGGGTCGGGTAGCGCCCGACCGGTCGCAATTTGGCGAGCGATTTCCGCAGGCTGGCGCGGCGGTAACAGCGTCGCGATTTCTCGCAGGATGGCATCGCGCCGCTGAATGCGCTCGGCACGCGAAAGCCGGTCAAGCCCCAGCGCGTCGTCCAGAGCGATGCCACCCGCCCGGTATCTCCGGAATCCACGATTGAGCCATTGGGCAAGCTCGGGCGGAATGGGCCGACCGGCTTCCAGGGCGAAAACGATACGCGACAGCGCGTCATCCAAAACGTCGTTCACGCGGCGGGCGTCCAATAAACGCCGGTTCGCGAAGTCGGAACGAGTCTACAATCGAATGTGGTTTTGTAACTCAGTCCGACTTCGCGAAAGCCTTTCGTAATCGAAATAACGGGCATCTCCTGGCGCGCCAAGGTCAATCGGGCCACGCAGGGATATTCGCCGGGATCGGCGAATACTCCAAATCCAAAGCCATCAAGTCGAGCATCCACGATCAAGGAAAGTGTATTCAAACCAAAGTCGTGGATCAGACCGCGCGCCGTCAATTCGTCACCCGGTCCGACCAGCAGGAATCGGGCGGCTGGCGACGTTTGCAACTCACCAACCCTCTGGCGACGCAACCCGGCCAGGGTGGCGGACAGCGAACTTTCGTCCAGACTAGCCCCTACCGCCGCGCGATTTTCGCCGTCGATCAGCCAAGGTTGGCCGTCGATCAGGCGGGGGTTATCGGCAAACAGCGCAAATGCCAAGTCAGCCAGCTTGCTGGCCGCCGACAACACAAGACCCGCTGCGGTTCGAAGCAAAATGCCGCTGGTGTCGGCGCGGAAAACGGTTTCGGCGAGAAAAACCGCCGCGCCGAAGGGTGAAACCGATCCGCGTTCCCGGTTGATTTTCGGCGCGGCGGGCAGGATTTTTCCACCGTCCGCGATCGGTTGCAGCGCCGGGGGCGCGCCGGTCATGACGTCAATCGGCTGGAAGCTGGGTGCCGGGACGGGGAGCGTCCATCCCAAGTCGGCCACCACGCGCGGCCAGACGTCAGCCAGAATTTGCCCCGCACCTGCGGCAATCAAAGCCGGCAAATCGCCGGAGGTGATTGATGCCGCGAGACCGTCACCACGCGCGCGAGGTGCATTCGAAAGCGGACTGACCAACTCAAAAACTGATTGATGCACCCAATCGCGGGCAATGCCCAGATAGCCATCCTCGACTGGAAGCCCTGCCTGTAATCGCATCGTCTGGATTGTGGCGGTCGCCAGTTCGCGCCGATTCGGCGCACTGAAGTGGACAGCAAAATCCGAAATTTCCACGTTATCCCATCCTCGATTTTTTGATTGCGGATGGTCCGACTTATTAAATGTCATCGCAAATCAGCATGACATTTTTATTCGCCGTCAGAGTCCAAAATGAACGCGGGTTGAATTTGGAGACAGGTGGGACAAATCCGCCTGAAATCATGTCCCGCCAGGTCCGCGTAAATCATTGCAGTACCAATGCGGAGATCATATTCAGTTCGTTTTCCGCGCTGGCGCGCTGGGGCGAAAGCAAGGACCTTCGCCGTCCGGCGTTCATTCAGATCAAGCCACGTGCAAAATTCGGCCAGTGTCCACCAGATTTGTTCAGTCATGTCATTGATCCTCAAAAGAAATATGCGCCTAGAGGGGGTGAAAAAGTCTGTTTTCCCGCGCCTTTCGCGATGACCCGCGGTTGGGGTTGCGGGAGTACCTTGGCGCTCACTCGTCCGCAATAGGTTTTGATGCGCCGCAATTCGCGCAACCCGTTTGATC
>JAVMKI010000041.1:0-20780 GCA_031732755.1 Candidatus Contendibacter sp. | reverse complement strand
AAGAAGCCGCTTGAACCGGCCATTTCATCGATGCATCACTTTGAATCACACCCTGCGCTTGGAGTCGCGGAATCAAGGTTTGCAATTGAATGTGGGATCGACCAGCGGTATCACGGTCACGATGGATAAGTAAGCCCGCCCAGGTAGGGGTTGGTTCGCCGGCTGGGCATCGTTCTTGACCGGGATGGACGGAGACTACAGTACCTTGGCAACGGACTGCCATTTCTCACCATGCTATTCGTATCATGTCGGCGGCGATGAGGCGGTTTCGCCATCACCCGCCCGGCGGATCCCAGCCGGCTGCTTGGTTTCACCGCCTCCTCTTCCGCGCGCGTCATCGCCTATGGAATCATGGACATCCACATGATCGAAATCGCGGTGGTGTTCGTGACCATGGCGTTTGCCACTGCGTTCCATACCTGATCCATCGCCCGCTGGATTGCGTTTCTCGGCTTTGCGGTAGCGCCGCCGCTCCTCCTGCCCGGCAGTCGCTACATCGAGGGAATTTGATTGGTAGCCTGCTATCGGCACTCCTGAATTAGCCGCTATGTCTTATTCGATAGCCTGCCCGCTCCTCGTCGTCAGCGGCGGCCATAACCCCGGAGAACGAACGCCATGAGTAAGACCAAAGCCGTAAAAAATCCGAACGAAGCCCAAGCCCCCGAGCAACTGAAAACCAAGGACTACGAGCGGGAACTGAAGAAGCTACACGTCGAACTGGTCAAGCTGCAAGAGTGGGTCAAGCACAAGGGACTCAAGGTCTGCGTCGTGTTCGAAGGCCGAGATGGCGCGGGCAAGGGTGGCACTATCAAGGCGCTCACCGAGCGGGTCAGTCCTCGCGTCTTCCGGGTGGTGGCCCTGCCGGCGCCAACCGAGCGCGAAAAAACCCAGATGTACGCTCAGCGCTATATCCCGCTCTTTCCGGCCGCCGGCGAGGTGGTCATCTTCGACCGCAGTTGGTACAACCGGGCCGGGGTCGAGCGAGTGATGGGGTTTTGTACCGAAGAACAGGCCCAGCGCTTCTTGCAGATGGTGCCGCTGTTCGAGAAGACCATGGTCGAATCTGGCATCGTTCTGCTCAAATACTGGCTCGAAGTCAGTCCCGAGGAGCAAACCCGCCGGCTTGAGGCCCGCATCGACGACGGACGCAAGATCTGGAAGTTGTCGCCGATGGACCTGCTGTCCTACAGCCGCTGGTACGACTATTCACGAGCGCGCGACGCCATGTTCGCGGCGACCGACACCGCCTGGGCGCCGTGGTACGTGGCGCGCTCGGATGACAAGAAGCGGGCGCGGCTCAATATCATTGGTCATCTACTCAGCCTGGTTCCTTATGAAGACCTGCCGCGCGAAAAGATCAAGCTACCCAAGCGGCAAAAGGCCGGGGACTATCGCGAGCCGAACTATCCGTTCAAGCGCATTCCCGAAGTGTTTTGAGAGTTCCATGTGACCTGGAACCGCTGGCGCGGCCTGAAGATGGTCCAACGGGGACAAAGCGCTGACGCTCCTCGGTTTCAAGTATTTCTTGCCATGTTGTTCAGGATGGAGTTGTCCGTCGCGTTCGTTATCCCGGTCGATTTTTCCACCAAGTCGTTGCGGTCGGCGAGCCCCGCGCGGCGCGTTGGCGAACAAGGATCGCTATGATCAGGAGCGTCTATCCCGACCCGATCAGGAACCCGCCGGTGGCGCCCGCCAGATCGTGGCCGAAGCGGTCAAAGGTCAGCCCGTTCATCCCCGAGGTGTACCCATGAACATCGCTACTCTGGGCGAAGCCCGTTTTCCGTCCCCCCAGCGGCGCACGGTCAGCGACCGGGCTCGCGTGTCTTCCCGCCTCATCCACGATCCCGACACGCCAGTGGAGGAGGAACTCCAGTTTGAACTGGCCGGGCCACGCGCTCACCTGTTTTTCGATCCCCCGAAGACCCGTGCCGGCATCGTCACCTGTGGCGGCCTGTGTCCGGGGCTGAACAACGTGATTCGCTCGCTGTTTCTGGAACTTCATCACGGCTACGGCGTGAAGGAGGTCCTCGGCTTTCGCGATGGCTACCAGGGGCTCGACCCGGTTTGCGGTCGGGAGCCGTTCGTGCTGACACCGCCATTCGTCGACGACATTCACAAGGAAGGAGGCACCGTGCTCGGCACCTCGCGTGGCCCGGTGGATGTCGGGGTAGCCGTGGAGAATCTGATCCGACGCGGCGTGAACATCCTGTTTACCATCGGCGGCGACGGGACTCAGCGCGGCGGCAACGCACTGTTCCAAGAGGCCCGTCGGCGCGGCCATGCCTTGGCGGTGGTTGGCGTCCCCAAGACCATCGACAACGACGTGGCCTTCGTCTCGCGCACCTTTGGCTATCTGACGGCGGTCGAGGAAGCGGCCAGGGTTTTGCACTGCGCCCATACCGAGGCCCACAGTGTCCACAACGGCATCGCGCTGGTGAAGTTGATGGGCCGTCATGCCGGTTTCATCACCGTCGGAGCGACCATCGCCAGCCAGGATGTGAATTTCACCCTGATCCCCGAATTACCTTTGCAACTTGACGGTGAAAACGGCTTGCTTGCCGCGCTGAAGCACCGTGTTCGGCAACGGGCGCACGCCTTGATCGCGGTGGCGGAAGGCGCCGGCCAGGAATTGCTGGCGGCGGACGGAGAGGAACGTGATGCCTCGGGCAACGTCAAGCTTCAGGACATCGGTCCATTCCTGCGCGAGCGGATCGAACGGTATTTCAAAGCCGAGGGCATTCCGGCCACCTTGCGTTATTTCGATCCGAGCTATCTGATCCGCAGCGTTCCGGCTGACGCCGAGGACGCGATCCTATGCGATTTCTTCGCTCGCAACGCCGCGCACGCCGCCATGGCCGGCAAGACCGGCCTGGTGATTGGTCTGGTACACGACGCCTTCATCCACGTGCCCATCGAGTTGCTGGTCAGCCAGCGGAAGCGACTGGATCTGAATGGCGCCGCCTGGCGCGCCGTACTGGCCGCGACGGGGCAGCGGTTCGGCATTTAGCCACGCCAATCCGTGGATTTTCGACGTCATCGAAATCGTGGTCAACCACAGCCCATAGGAGTGCAATGTGATGAAAGTCATCATCGTAGGCGGGGTCGCCGGTGGAGCGTCTTGCGCGGCGCGTTTGCGCAGGCTGGACGAGAGAGCGGAAATTCTCATGGTGGAACGCGGGCCGTATGTGTCCTACGCAAACTGCGGACTGCCTTACCATGTCGGCGGCGTGATCGAAAAGGAATCGAGTCTGCTGGTGGCCAACGCGGACCTGTTCCGCGCGCAGTTCGCCATTGACGTGCGCACCGGTTGCGAGGCCATCGAGATTGCGCCGCGAGAGAAAACCGTGAAGCTGCGGGATGTCGCGACCGGCGAGGTCACTATCCACGCTTACGACAAGCTGGTGCTATCGCCTGGCGCGGTGTCCGTGCGCCCGCCATTGCCTGGCGTCGACCTGCCCGGCATTTTTCACGTGCGAACGGTGCCGGATGCCCGGTATATCAATGAGTGGATCGAACGGGGCAACCCCTTTCTCGCCGGCATGTACCGGTATTCCGGATTCCAGGCCATCAAACCCAAGCTCCGGGCCGTGGTGATCGGTGGCGGGTTCATCGGCCTGGAAATGGTGGAAAACCTGGTCCATCGCGGCTTTGAAGTGACCTTGGTGGAAATGCTCGATCAGGTCCTGCCCATGATCGACCCCGAACACGCCCACATCGTCGAGGCCCATCTGAAGCGACATGGGGTCCGCCTGGCGCTTGGCGACGGGGTGGCCGGCTTCAAACCGGCGGCCAACGGCGCGCTTGAGGTTGAAACGAAATCCGGCAGGAGTTATCCGGCGGATGTGGTGATCCTCGCCCTCGGCGTGCGCCCGGACACCACGCTGGCGAAAATGGCCGGGCTGGAAATCGGCCAACGCGGCGGCATTCGCGTCGACGACCAGATGCGCACCAGTGATCCGAGCATTTTCGCGGTCGGTGACGCCATTGAGGTCAGGGATTTCGTGACCGGCGAATGGAGTCTCATCGCGCTCGCCGGGCCGGCCAATCGCCAAGGCCGCATCGCGGCGGATGTCATCGCCGGGCGCAACTCCCGGTTTCGGGGCACGCAAGGCACGTCCATCATTGGACTTTTCGGCGCAGCCATCGCCTGGACCGGGGTGAGCGAAAAAACGCTGAACCGATTAGGCGATACCGATTACGAAAAAATCTATCTGTACCCGAATTCCCATGCGGGCTATTACCCAGGCGCCAAGCCCATCGCGATGAAGGTCCTGTTCCGAAAATCCGACGGGCGGCTGCTGGGCGCGCAGGCGCTCGGCGAGGATAACGTGGATAAGCGGATCAGCACCCTGGCCGCCCTGCTCCAGATGGGCGCGACCATCTACGATCTGGAGGAAGCCGAGCTGTGCTACGCGCCCCCGTTTGGCAGCGCCAAGGACCCGGTGAACTTTGCCGGGATGGTGGCCGCCAATGTTTTGAGAGGCGATATGCCGCTCAGTCACTGGCAGACCGCCAGGGCTGCATTCCTCCTGGATGTGCGCGAACCGTTGGAACTCGCCGTGGAGAGTGTCCCGGAGGCGCTCAACATTCCGTTGGGCCAACTCCGAGCGCGTCTCGGCGAACTCCCCCGCGACCGTGAAATCCACGTCATCTGCCGTTCCGGCCAGCGCGCCTACCTGGCCACGCGGCTCCTGCTGCAAAACGGTTTTCAAGCCAGGGATGTTTCGGGAGGAATGCTCTCGCTGGCGCATAATTGCCTGCTGGATACCGACAGAGAAAGTGAATGATTTGGCTACCCTAGGTTTTATTCACCGGAAGGAGCTTGACCGATGACCGATCCGACCCAATCCCTCACCTTGCTCTCCACCCGATCCACCCTACCCGCCCTGGCCCAACAGGTTACCGATTACTGGGTTGACGGCTGGCAGCGCACCATCCTGTTTTGGGACGTGCTGCGCCAGCGCAGCGACCAATACTACGCGCAAAAGGCTAAGGTGGTGCCGAACGTATTGAGCTTCGACGCCGAACTGATCCTGGACGGACGAACCTTCGACCGGCCGGTCAATTACGGACTGGTGCGGGTCAAGCCGCCGGTGGGAGTCGTGACCGACCTGAAAAAACGCCCGTTCGTGGTGGTCGATCCGCGCGCCGGGCACGGTCCGGGCATCGGCGGCTTCAAGGCCGACAGCGAACTGGGCGTGGCGATGCGCGCCGGTCATCCCTGCTACTTCGTCGGCTTCACCCCAGACCCGATGCCGGGGCAGACCATCGAAGACATCATGCACGCCGAGGCCAGGTTCCTGGAAAAGGTTCTCGAACTGCACCCCGACGCCGACGGCAGACCTTGCGTGATCGGCAACTGCCAAGCCGGTTGGGCGGTGATGATGCTGGCCGCGACCCGCCCGGAGCTGTTCGGCCCGATCATCATCCCCGGTTCGCCGCTGTCCTACTGGGCTGGGGTGGAAGGTCAGAACCCGATGCGCTATACCGGCGGCGTGCTGGGCGGCAGTTGGTTGACCGCGCTGACCAGCGATCTTGGCGCCGGCAGGTTCGACGGCGCCTATCTGGTCGAAAACTTCGAGAATCTCAACCCCGCCAACACGCTGTGGACCAAGAACTACGATCTCTGGTCCAGGGTGGATACCGAGGGACCGCGCTTCCTAGAATTCGAGAAATGGTGGGGCGGCCACGTCAACCTCAATGCTGAGGAAATGCAGTGGATCGTTGACCAGTTGTTCGTCGGCAACCGGCTGGCCACCGCCGAAATCGTCACTTCCGACGGGGTGCGGATCGACCTGCGCAACATCCGCTCGCCCATCGTCTGCTTCTGCTCCAAGGGCGACAACATTACCCCGCCACAGCAGGCGTTGGGCTGGATCGTTGATCTTTATGAAAAAGACGAGGATATTCTCGCCCAAGGCCAGACCATCATTTACGCCATCCACGAAACCATCGGCCATCTGGGCATCTTCGTCTCTGGCGGCGTGGCCCGCAAGGAGCACGATGAATTCGCGTCCAACATCGACTTGATCGACGTGTTGCCGCCCGGTCTGTACGAGGCGGTCATGATCCCCAAGACCGCCGACGCGATCAACCCGGAACTGGTCAGTGGCGACTGGATCGTCCGTTTCGAACCGCGCACCCTGGCTAATCTTCGCGCCATCGTGCGGCCCAGCCCCGAAAACGAGCGTCGCTTCGCCACTGCCCGGCGCGTCTCGGAAATCAACCTCGGCCTGTACCGGACCTTGTTCCAACCCTTTGTCCAGGCTTTCGCCAACCAGCAAGCCGCCGAATGGCTGCACAAGCTCAACCCGTCCGAACTGCCGTTTGAACTCTTTTCGGATCGCAACCCGCTGATGCGGCAAATCGCCCAACTGGCCGAGCAGGTGCGCGGGCAGCGCCAGCCCGTTTCATCCGACAATCCCTTGCTCCACATCCAGGCCATGATTTCGGAGGGGATCATCGCCGCGCTCGACGGCTGGCGCGATTTGCGGGATCGTAGCATGGAGCAGCTCTTCCTCGGCATTTACAGCTCGCCGTTGTTGCAAGCGCTGGTCGGGATGCGCGCCTCGGACGAATCCCCGCGCCGGCATCCTGGCCTGGAACCGGAACGCATCGCCTTCATCCAGCAGCGCATCGCCGAACTCAAGGCGCGTGTCGCCGAAGGCGGCTGGCGCGAGGCGGCGATTCGCAGCCTGGTCTACATCGGCATGGCGGGATCGGGCGTGGACGAACGGGCATTTAACGAGTTGCGCCAGATCCGCGCCGGCCACATCGCAATGACCCTGGAGGAGTTCAAGCAGGTGTTGCGCGAGCAGTTTTTCGCTTTGTTGCTCGACCGCGACGAGGCGTTGGCCGCGGTTCCGAAGATGCTGCCCGCCGATGCGGTCGTCCGGGCCGAGATACTGGCGGCGATCCGCGCGGTCGCCTCGGCCGCCGGCGAAGTCACCGGCGAACGGGCCGAACGGTTGGCTCGGATCGAACAATTGTTCCAGATCGTCGAACCGGCCAAATCGGATTCGGGCAACGCTTGAATACAAAACTTCCAAGATCGAGGAGTACTGCGTCATGGCCGTTGAAGTCCCCCGTCCCCCGCTCAAGGGCAAGAAGGCGCTGGTCGCTGGTATCGCCAACGAGCACTCCATCGCCTATGGCTGCGCCAGGGCGTTCCGCGAACTGGAAGCCGACCTGGCGATTACCTATCTCAACGAAAAGTCGAAGCCCTACGTCGAACCGCTGGCGGAACAACTGGGAGCACCGATTTTCATGCCCCTGGATGTGAATCAGCCCGGCCAGCTTGAGGCCCTGTTCGAGGCAATCACCCGGCAATGGGGCCGGCTCGATATTCTGGTCCATTCCATCGCCTTCGCGCCCAAGGCCGACTTGCAGGGGGGGCTGCTCGATTGCTCGGCGGAAGGGTTCGCCAAGGCGATGGATATTTCCTGTCACTCCTTCATCCGCATGGCCAAGCTGGCCGCGCCGTTGATGACCGAGGGCGGCGCGCTGTTCGCCATGAGCTACCACGGCGCCAACGAGGTAGCGCCGAACTACAATGTGATGGGGCCGGTGAAGGCCGCGCTGGAAGCAGCCTGTCGCTATCTGGCTTACGAACTGGGGCATCGGAAGATTCGCGTTCACGCCATCTCGCCTGGGCCGCTCAAGACCCGGGCCGCGTCAGGGTTGAAGGACTTCGATCTGATGCTCAACGAGGCGGTGGCGCGGGCGCCGCTCGGCGAATTGGTGGACATCATGGATGTGGGTTTCACCTGCGCCTTCCTGGCCACACCCTATGCTCGGCGTCTGACCGGCAGCACGATCTACGTGGACGGCGGCGTGAATATCATGGCTTAAGGTAGCTTTGGCGGGTTTGAGACGGGCCGCGGGCGTTTTGCACCGACCATGCCCCCCGCCGAACCCGCCCCGAAGGAGGACGACCATGGCGTTTCGCTTTCTGCAATCCATCTTTTCCGGCGCCAGCAAACCCAGCAAATTCGACAAGGAGTTGATGCTGAGAGGCATCGAACGGGTGGTGGACGGCACCGATCCCCGTCTGCGGGCGGTGAGCCACTACCGGCGCAAGCTGTGGGAACCGGTGGAGCACGCCATTGACTTCGTGGTGAACTTCGCCAATGCGCTGCCGCCCGCCATCGTGGCCGACCGGCAAGGTTATCTGCGCGATCCGCGGCTGCGCGCCCTGTTCGCCTCGCCGGACAGCTTGCGGGATATCCTGAGTTTCAGCGATGGCACCCGCCATTATCTGCAACAGAGGTCCGCGTCCCTGCCAACGGAACTGTACGGTGGACTTGGCGCGATTCGGGTGGAGAAAAACGTTCTCGGCATCGAGATGGACGGCAATATCCTGCGCCGTGATGTAGCGCAGGTCGCCGTCAGCTTTTGTAACCACCGGCTGAGTTTCCTCACCGACCAGGAACAGGATACCCGCCGGGAACTGATGCGGCGCAGCTTCGATTATCTGGTCGAAACCGCTTTGCGGCACCTGACCGCCACCCGCGTGCAAAAGACCCAGTTGGAACAGCAGCAGCGCCAACTACTCCAACAGAAAGCCAAGCTGCTGCGACAGGCGCAAGTCGGTTTCGAAGCCATCACGGAATCGGCCAGCATGGAGCCTGGCGATCTGGCTACCATCGAACAGCAGTTGCAGGACCTTGAAGTTGAGTTGAACCAACTACGCGCCGATTCGGCGACGCTCGATGACCATCTGGCCAAGGTTGCCGCGACCCTGAGCGAACCGGAATCGCTGCTGCGGCTGGAAACGGTCGAACTCACCCTGGATCACACCAACACCAAAGTTTCCACCGACTCGGGGCGCGTTGCCAACACCATGATCTTCCACGAAATCGTGACGGCCAACAACTTCCGATTCACCGCGCTGCTCGTCCGCTTTCCCAGCAGCGACTTGCTGCCGCAACCCGATTTCTTCGAGGAGGCGAATCGTCTGCTGTACTCGACCCGCTGAGGGTCGCCCGTATTCCGTCGAGCTGGAGGGTTTCCCATGAGCGATAAGACCAAGACCAAACCGAGCACCGATCTAGCCGCCATCATCAAATCGCTGAAGAGTTACCTGCTGGAGAAGGGTAACCGTATCGAGCGCGGTCCTTCCTACGAGGGCCAAGGCAAGACCGCGGCCAGTGTCGCCGAGATCGCGCGGCGGTACGAAGGGAGGGGTTACGCCAAGTACATGCAGGTTGGCAGCCCACCGATCTACGCAATGCTGGGACGCGGCCATCAGGAGGTGCACATTTTTCAGCCGCAAGACCCGAAGGTTCGGGAATGGCTGGAAGACGACCAGAAAGCGGTGAACGATCCGGCTCTGCGCCAGTACCTGCTGCAAGCCTCTGGCATGAGCGAGAGCGAATTGCAAACCGCCCGCAAGCCGCAAGTCTTCCGCGTCGCCGAGGTGGATGGCGTGTTCGTCATCACCAACGAGGACGCTTCACCGGAACGGCACTGACTCTGAAAGGTCATCTCCATGAACCCCTCACGTTGCGTATGGGCACTCACCCGTTGGCTGTCGTCGGGGCTGGCCAGGCTGCTGTTCCTGGTCGTCGCGATCCTGGTCGGCCAGATTGCCAGCGCCGCCGATCCTTGGCCCCGGGAGATCAAGGCCAAGGAGGGTAAGGTCGTCATCTATCAACCGCAATTGGAATCCTTCCAAGGCGACAAGGTGACCGTTTTCGCCGCCGTGTCGGCGCAAAAAACCGGCATGAAGGCGCCGGTGTTCGGGGTGGTGTGGTTCGAAAGCCGGATCGCCACCGACCGCGACAAGCGGATGGTGGAATTCCAGGACATCAAGGTTACCCAGACCAAATTCCCCAACGCCCAGCCGAAGCAGGAACGCCAGCTCGCGGCATTCTTGGATCGAGAGATCGCCGCCTGGCCAAAACCCACGATGTCCCTGGATCGGTTGCTGGCCGCTCTGGCCGAAGTGGAAAAGGCCAAGGCCGGTGCCAATTTCAATAACACACCCCCGAAGATCATTTTTGCCACGACTCCTTCGGTGCTCGTGCTGATCGACGGCGAACCCATCCTGCGCGATGTCGAGGGCTTTCCGATCAAGCGGGTGGTGAATACGCCGTTCGTGTTGCTGTTCGATCCGGCCGATAGCAAGTATTACCTGACCGGCGACGCGCTCTGGTTCGTGGCGGCGGAGGTCAAGGGTCCGTGGCAAACGCTGGAATCTCCGCCCGCGCCGGTCGCGGCGGCGGCCAAGAAGATCGCCGAGGCCGAAGTGCCGACCAAGGTACAGACCGCGACCCTGAAAGCCGAGATCGCTCCGCAAATCGTGGTGGCCACCGAGCCCACCGAACTGATCGTCGCGGATGGTCCGCCCCAGTTCGTGCCTTTGGAAAGCACCGACCTGCTCTATCTTAGCAATAGCGGGCGCGATGTCTTCCAGGTGGTGGCCACCCAGCAATACTACGTGTTGCTGTCCGGGCGCTGGTTTACCGCGCCTTCGCTGGAAAATGGGCCATGGTCTTATGTTGCGTCGGACAAGCTGCCAGCGGGTTTTTACCGAATTCCCCCGGCATCGGCGAAAGGGCATGTACTGGCCTTCGTGCCGGATACCCCCCAAGCCAAGGAGGCGGTTGCCGAAGCCCAGGTCCCGGTGACCGCAGCCATCCCCCGCAAGGCCACGGTCAAGGTTCGCTACGACGGCGCTCCCGAATTCCGCCCCATCGAAGGCACTTCGTTGCGGTACGCCGTCAATACCACCACGCCGGTGATCAAGGCGCAGGACCAATACTATGCCGTGGAGCGCGCGGTGTGGTATCAGGCCGCTCAGCCAGACGGCACCTACCAGGTCGCCACCTCGGTGCCTCCGGAGATTTATCAAATCCCGCCGAGTAGCCCGGTATACAACGTCACCTACGTGCGGGTTTACCAAACGACGCCGGAGGTAGTGTACGTCGGTTACACGCCGGGCTATACCGGAACCTATGTCGCTGGCGGCACGGTGGTCTACGGTACGGGTTACGTCTATCCACCTTATGTCGCGCCCACCGTGTACTATCCCGCGCCGGTCACTTATGGCTATGCGCCGATTTACGATCCCGGTTACGGCGCCTGGAACTTCCTGGCGGGCGCTACCTTTGGCTTCATCGCCGGCGCCGCCACCTCGAACTGGTGGGGGGGCTGCGGTTGCTGTGGCTGGCACGGGGAAACGAATATCGACATCAACCGCAACATCAATATCAGCCGGGATTACGTCCAGCATCTGAACGTTAACCGGGCGAATTTCCAGAACGCCAACTTCAACCGACAGAACTTTCAGAGCTTGCGCGCCAACCGCCAGGACTTTCGGAACAACGTCTACAAAAATCCGAACTGGTCCCGGCAGCTTCAGGATACCCGCCGTAATCAGCTCAACCAGCGCGTTGGCGCTTTGGAACGGGGGCAACGTTCCCGCGCTTTGCCAGCCCAGCGCGGCGATCGCCTGGCCAGTGATCGGAGCACACGATCCGACCGCGTGCCGGATCGGTCAGCGCGCACGGGCGAGCGGCGGAGTGCGGCGGCTCAGCGGCGTGAGGGCGGCGCACCAGCGCGGCCCGAACAACGCCAGGCAACCCGCGAGAGACCGCGCGCGTCGCGCGCCGCCGATACCCGTGAAGCCAGACCAGCGCAAAAGGCCCGACCCGCCGATCTAGGCCGGAACAACGTCTTTGGCGACCGGGACGGCAACGTCTATCGCCGGACCGACCAGGGTTGGGAGCAACGCGACCGCAATAACTGGTCGCGCCCGGAAACCCGCCCGCAACCCCGCGCTGTCAACCAGCAACCCGCTCTGGATCGTGATTACAACGCCCGCGCCCGAGGTACTGAAAGAACTCGGAATTTCCAGCAGGCCGGTGGCGGTGGTTACGGCAGAAGCGGTGGCGGGCTCGGTCGAGGCGGCGGCGGTAGACCTGGCCGCGGCGGCGGTGGCGGCGGTTTTCGCGGCGGACGGCGCTAATGAAGAAAGAACCCCGCCGCTGTTTCAGCGGGGTTCTTTCGCGGTTGCCTAAAAATCAAAATAATTTTCGGAAAAGTTATGCCGCAGGTGATCATGAACATACCTTCTCAGTCCGCTGACATGCTTGCGTCGCGGGCGGCTTCCCCTTTGCTGGATGTTTTGATCCGCGCTGGTCTGATCGTCGCCATGGTCTTGCTGTGTTACCGAGTCTTTGCGCCGTTCCTGACCCTGATGGTTTGGGCGCTGATCCTGGCCGTCACGCTCTATCCGATCCATCAATTCCTGGCCAACCGGATTGGGGGTCGGCAGGGATTGGCCGCCACTCTGCTGGTCGTCTTTGGTATTGCGCTGATCGTGACGCCGACGGCGCTGCTGGTGAGTTCGCTGGGCGATTCGGTTCATCAACTGGTCCACGACGTGCAGGAAAATACTCTGAAAATTCCCGCCCCGCGCCCCGGCGTCAAGGACTGGCCGGTCGTCGGTCAAGAGCTCCACGACGTATGGATGAAGGCCTACACGGACTTGCCGGCGCTGGTGCAAAGCATGCAACCAAAGATTGGCGAGCTGGCGAAAACGGCCTTGAGCTTCGTCGCCAGCATTGGTGGCGGCTTGTTGCAGTTCCTGGCCGCCTTCATTGTTGCCGGCATCCTCATGGCCTTTGGGCAGTCGGGTGGTCGCGGCAGCCGGGCGATCTCCGCGCGCATCGCCGGCGCCGCCCGCGGCGGTGAATTGGTCAACCTGTCCATAGCGACCATTCGAGCCGTCGCTCAAGGAGTGATTGGCGTGGCTTTCATTCAGGCCATTATCGTTGGCCTGGCCCTCCTGGTCGCTGGGATTCCCTGGGCGGGTGCGCTGGCGGGGGTCGTGCTGGTCCTCGGCGTTGCCCAGTTGCCGGCGCTGGTCGTCACTTTGCCCGCCATTGGTTACCTCTGGTCGAGCGGTGACTACAGCAATACGGCGGCAGTGATCTACACCGTCGTGTTGCTCCTGTCGGGCATGGCGGACAACGTGTTGAAGCCGCTGATGTTGGGAAGAGGGGTCGATGCGCCGATGCCGGTCATATTGCTTGGCGCCCTGGGTGGCATGGCAACCAGTGGCATTTTGGGGATGTTCGTCGGTGCTACCCTGCTGGCGCTGGGTTATCAGCTCTTCATGGGTTGGGTGGCGGCCAACCCGGACGCGGGACACCCGGATGCGGGGCAGACCGGGGCGTAATGCCGCTTCTCGATAGGTTTTATGCAAAAGCGTAGGGTTAGGCCCGCCAGTCGGGGGCGATCAGGCCATCGACGATGCCGATGCGTCGGTCGGCGGCGCTGGCGAAGGTCAGATCATGCGTGACGGCGACCACGGTTTTCCCCAGTTCACGGGTCAGGTCGTGCAGGATTTGCCGGACGTTGGCCGAGGCGTGGCTGTCCAGGTTGCCAGTCGGTTCGTCGGCCAACACCACCGGTGGATCGTTGGCCAGGGCGCGGGCGATGGCCACACGCTGGCGCTGGCCGCCGGATAGTTGATGCGGGCGTTTGTGGCCTTGGTCGCCCAAACCCAGTTGGCCGAGCAATTCCGCCGCTCGTTGCCGGGCCTCGTCCTCCGACCGTGAGCCGAGCCGGCGCATCGGCAACAGCACGTTGTCGAGCACGGTGAACTCGGCCAGCAAAAAATGGAATTGGAACACGAAACCAAGCTTTTCCAGCCGGGTCGCCGCCAGTTCGTCCTCGCCGAAGTGGGAAGTGTCCTGCTCCTCCAGCCACACCCGGCCCGAGGTCGGCGTGTCGAGCAGACCCAGCAGGTACAGCAGCGAGGATTTGCCGGAACCGGAGGGCCCCATGATGGCCACGAATTCGCCGCGTTCGATGTCCAGCGTGACATCCTGCACCAGGGTAACCGGCACTTCGCCGGGCAAGATGCGGCCAAGATTCTCAGCCGCCAGGATCACGCTCATCCCATTCCCCGCAAAATCGTGACTGGCTGGACTCGCGCCGCCTTGCGCGCCGGCAATACCGCCGCGCCCACCGCCGAGACCATCGCGAACCCGAATGCCAGTAGATATTGATCGTAGCCCCAGTAGATCGGCAGATGAACGACTTCGGTGGCGCCAGGCGGTTTGATCTCGACTTGCATCAGGAGCCACATCAGTCCAAGACCTAAACCTAGCCCCAGCAGACTACCCATCAATCCCAGCAGCATCCCTTCCGCGAGAAAGATCCGCCGGATGTCGCGGGCGTGAAAGCCCATGGACTTGAGGATGGCGATGTCGTGGATTTTCTCCATCACGATGGTGGACAGGGTGTTGTAAATGCCGAAGGCGGCCACCACCAGAATCGCCGACACCACGCTGTACATGATCAGGTTACGCACCAGCAGCACGCTCATCAGGTCTTCCGAGGCTTCCAACCACGATACCGCCTTATAGCCGATCCGCGCCTCGATCAGACTGGCGGCCTCGCGGGCGGCGTAGGGATCGTCGAACTGGAGGATGAAGCGGTTGACCCGGTCGGGCCGGTCCAACAATCCTTGCGCTCGTTTCAACAGAGCGAAGGTCTGAGTCTCATCGTAGCTGGCGTTGCCGGTGCGGAAGATACCGACCACCTTCAAGGCGCGCGATTCACCCGCCGGCGAAGTGGCGTTGACCACGCCGCCCATGCTCAGGCCGAATTTGTTGGCCAGTCCCTCGCCGATGAGCAGGCCATTGGGATGGGCGGCGAGCGCTTCCAGCGAGCCTTGCGTGATCTTGTCCTCGATGGTCGAAACGCCCTTCATCTTCGCCGGAATGATGCCGCTGAGGGTGACCCCCTCGCTGCGCCCGGCGAAGGTTAGCACCACCGATCCCACCAGTACCGGTGCCGCGCGCAGGCCGGGCAGGGATTCGATGAATGCCAGCTTCTGGGCATGGCCGCGAATCCCGCGCACCTCGCGCAATGGTTTGACCCGTCGTAGTTCGACCGCGCCGTTGGGCCAGCGCAGGGTCGCCGGCTGCGGTTGAGGGTTGCGGTATTCGTCGTACACGGTGAGATGCGGGCTGTTGTCCACCAGGCGCTTGATGAAATCCCGTTCGGAACCGCGCATCAGCGACGATACTGCTAGAAAGAACGCCACGCCGAGGGCAATGCCAATCAGTGAAACGAGGGTAGGCCGCTTGCGGCTGATCAGATGAGTGACGGCGATGGCAAATTGGATCGACACGGTGAATCCATGGCCAGGAGCTCGATTGGTTGGAAAAAAGTGGCGCTGAACTGGCGTCAACAGCGCTGCTTGGCGGAAAATAGCCCAAGTCTCGAACCGGGCGCAATGGCCGCCCCACTCACCCATTCACCCACGAACCTTCCCGATCATCAAGTTATGAAAGCCTTCAATATCGAGCGCGTCCTCAGCGTTCATCACTGGAACGACACGCTGTTTAGCTTCAAAACCACCCGCGATTCGGGGCTTCGCTTCCAAAATGGCCATTTCGTCATGATCGGCCTGGAAGTGGACGGCCGGCCGTTGATGCGGGCCTACAGCATCGCCAGTGCCAATTACGAGGAATATCTGGAATTTTTCAGCATCAAGGTGCGAAGTGGGCCGCTGACCTCGCGGCTGCAACACCTGAAGGAAGGCGATCCCATTCTGGTCAGCCGCAAGCCGGTGGGAACTTTGGTGATCGACGATTTGCTGCCCGGCCAGCGGCTGTACTTGCTCGGTTCGGGAACCGGGTTGGCGCCGTTTCTGAGCATCATCAAGGACCCGAATACCTATGATCGCTTCGACCGGGTCGTGCTGGCGCACGGCGTTCGTCATACCAGCGAGCTGGCCTATGCCGATTACATCGCCCACGAGCTACCGGCGCATGAATTTCTGGGCGACATGATCCGCGAGAAGCTGATTTACTATCCGACCGTGACGCGCGAACCCTTTCGTAATCAGGGACGGTTGACCCACTTGATCGAGACCGGCCAGTTGTGCGCCGATATCGGCCTGCCGCCGCTCGACCCCGACCAGGATCGAGTGATGATCTGCGGTAGCCCGGCACTGCTGAAGGATGCCTGCGCGCTCCTGAACACGCGGGGGTTCAGTGTTTCGCCGCATGTCGGCGAACCTGGCCATTACGTGATCGAGCGGGCTTTCGTCGAAAAATAGGGCCTTGGGATCCGCCGAAAATTCCTCGCCCTTCGGAATCAGAACCTTGTGGCCGCGAAAGTCTGCTTGCGGGCGATTTGGACTGGCGATCCGCTCGCGAATGCGGTTGGTGAGTCCTGACTGGTGGCAATGGCGGGCAGTCCAAAAGGCATGCGGTTTTCCGGTTTTTATGTTATACTTTTATACATTGATTGCTTTGGAAACAAAGCCGAACCTACCGTAAGGTGGGGGCGGAAAGTCACGGATCCTGGAATGGTTCGTTATTCAGGACTGCCGGACTGCCAGAAGCGACCCCTGTCAGGGTCGGACGGGCAGTTCGGCTTTTTGTTTGGGGATACGGCAAAAGTTCATCGAACAGGAGGCGTGTCATGTTGAGTTATGAGGATTGCGTCGGGTTGAGCGACCTGGACGAAGAGGAAATCGCGGCCATCGCCGAACATGAGCATGTGCCGGAAATCGTCGCCGCTGAAATGGGTTGCTGGCTGGTTCACGATCCCAAGGGCGAAGCGCGCATCGAGCATATCATCGAGGATGATATCGCGATGGCCAAGAGCCATGGCCATCCCCAGGAAGCACGGCATTGGAAGGAGGTGCTGGATCACTTTGCCGCCCAGCACCACCACGCTTTGGAGTGTGAAGCGGCCTGAGTCCTGTCCCGAAACCATACTGCCCCGCGCCCAGCGCGGGGTTTTTTTGCGGCGAAACCTCAGATTTCGACCAGCGTGCCCAACTCGACCACTCGATTCGCGGGAATGCGGAAGAAATCGGTGGCGCTCTGCGCGTTGCGCAGCATCCAGATGAAGTACAGCTCGCGCCATAACATCATCGGCGGTGACATCTTGGGCACCACCACCTCCCGGCTGACGAAGAACGAGGTTTTATCGAGGTCGAACGCAAGACCCTTCTCGCCGCATCCCTTCAGCGCCTCGGGAAGGTCTGGTTGCTCCATGAAACCATAGCGCACGAATACGCGATAGAACGTGTGGTCGAGATCGGCGATCTCGATTCGGTCCGCATCCGCGACATAGGGTATTTCCGCAGTTTGGATGGTCACGAGAATGTTACGCGCATGCAGCACCTCGTTGTGCTTGATGTTGTGCAACAGCGCCGAGGGCGCGCCTTCGGGGCGGCTGGTCAAGTAGACAGCGGTACCGCTGACTCGCTTGAGCGCCGCCTTGTCGGTCGTGGAGATAAACTGGCTGAGGGGCATGGTCAGGTTGCCCATCTCCTGGAACAGGAGATGCCGGCCTCGCCGCCAAGTGGTGAGGGTGGTGAAGGATGCAAGCGCGATGACGACGGGGAACCAACCGCCTTGCAACAACTTGATGGCGTTGGCGGAAAAGAAAGCGAAATCGATCAGCAGCAACGCGCAGAGTAGGGGCGCCGCCAGCCAGGGATTCCAGCGCCAGGCGAGGAATACGACGAACGCCACCAGAATCGTGTCGATCATCATGGTGCCAGTCACGGCGATGCCGTAGGCCGCCGCCAAGTTGCTGGAGGACTGAAAGCCGAATACCAGCGCCATGACCGCGAGATAAAGCGTCCAGTTGGTGAACGGCACGTAGATTTGACCAGCCTCCATATGCGAAGTGTGAATGATCCGCATCCGAGGTAGATAACCGAGTTGGACGGCCTGCCGGGCCACCGAAAACGCGCCCGAAATCACCGCCTGCGAGGCGATCACCGTCGCCGCCGTGGCCAGCAACACCATCGGGATCAATGCCCAGCCAGGCGCCAGCAGGTAGAAGGGATTCTCGATGGCCTCGGGATTCTTGAGCAACAAAGCGCCTTGCCCGTAGTAATTCAGAACCAGAGCCGGCAACACGAAACCGAACCAGGAGGCGCGAATCGGAAATTTGCCGAAATGGCCCATGTCGGTGTACAAGGCCTCGCCGCCGGTGACCGACAAAACGATGGCCCCAAGCGCGAGGAAGCTTTCCCAGGGATGACGGAACAGAAACTCGACCGCGTGAATCGGGTTGAGCGCCGCCAGCACGACTGGCGCCTCCAGGATGCTGATCACACCCAGGATGCCGAGCACGCCGAACCAGGCGCACATGATCGGGCCGAAAAAGCGGCCGACCGCGCCGGTACCGTGCTTTTGGATCGCAAACAGGACGGTTAGGACAACCGCCGTAATTGGCAGGATGTAGTCCTTGAGCGCTGGCGCGACCACGTTCAGGCCCTCGACCGCGCTGAGTACCGAGATGGCCGGCGTGATCATGCTATCGCCGTAGAACAGCGCGGCGGCGAAAATCCCCAGCATGGTCACGAACCAGGTGGCCCGCGAATCCTTGGTCAGTTCCGTGACGCGGGCGAGGAGCGCCAAGCTGCCGCCTTCACCGCGGTTGTCGGCGCGCATGATGATGGCCACGTACTTGAGCGTGACCAGCGCCATGATGGTCCAGAAGATCAGTGACAACACGCCGAAAATGCTCTCTGGCACCACCGCCATGGGGTGGTGTCCAGCGAAGGTTTCCTTGAGGGCGTAAAGCGGGCTGGTGCCGATGTCACCGAAGACGACCCCAATCGCGCCGACGATCAGTGCCGACGAGCGGCTCTTGTTTTCATGAGTGGACATCGTGTTGTCCTCCCGATTTTTGTTGTTTTGCGTATTTTTCGGCCGGTTCCGCATCCATCGCTGGAACGAGCGATGATGCAACGCATCATAAGTGGCGGTCAGACTAGAATCAATCGGTTTGCAACAGGGCCGGAACGAGAAAAATGGGCCTGGTTTACAACTCTACCTGTGTACCCAATTCCACCACCCGATTGTATGGGATGCGGAAAAACTCCATCGGACGCATCGCGTTGCGAAACAGACTGGCGAACAGTTTTTCGCGCCACAATGCCATGCCGGCCCGCGTGGTGGGAATCAGCGTGGCGCGGCCCAGGAAGAACGTGGTGTCCATCATCTCGAAGCGCAGCCCGTACGGCTCGCAAAGCGCCAGGGCGCGCGGTAGATCGGAGTTTTCGGTAAAGCCGTAACGGACCACGATCCGCCAGGTATTGTGCCCCAGGTTCTGCACGGTCACCCGCTCTCGATCCTCCAGGCGTGGAATTTCCTCCGGCGTTACGGTCAGCAGTACCAGACGTTCGTGCACCACCTTGTTGTGCTTCATGTTGTGCAACAGCGCGTTCGGTACGCCGTCGGGGTTGCTGGTCAGAAATACCGCCGTGCCGGGTACTCGTAAGGTGGAGCCGTGGGTCAGGCTTTGCAGGAACAAATCCAACGGCATGGCGCTTTCGCGCAATCGTTGATTCAGTAGCTTGCGCCCGTCCTTCCAGGTGACCATCAACGTAAAGATCGCCGCCGCGATCAGCAGGGTGATCCAGCCGCCATGCTCGATCTTGAGCGCGTTGGCGGAGAAAAACGCCAGATCCACCAGCAGGAAACCCGCGATTCCCAGTCCCAGCTTGAATTTGTTCCAACCCCATGCTTGCCGCGCCAGCACCAGCACCAGAATTGTGGTGATCACCATGGTAACGGCGACCGCGATCCCGTAAGCAGAGGCCAGGTTGGACGAGGTCTCAAAACCGAGCACCAAACCGATGACCGCCAGTAACAACGCCCAGTTGGCGGCAGGTACATAAATTTGGCCGATGGCCTGTTCCGACGTATGGCGGATGGCGATGCGTGGGCAGTAGCCCAGTTGCGCCGCTTGCCGGGTGAGCGAGAACACCCCGGAAATCACTGCCTGCGATGCGATGACCGTCGCCAGCATGGCTAGAATCACCATCGGATAGAGCATCCAGGACGGCGCCAATAGATAGAATGGATTGGCAACCGTTGCCGGATCGTGCAGCAGCAACGCGCCCTGACCAAAGTAGTTGAGCAAAATGGCAGGCAGCACCAGCGCGAACCAGGCCAACCGAATAGGTTGCTTGCCGAAATGCCCCATGTCGGCGTACAGCGCCTCGCCGCCGGTCATCGCCAGAAACACCGCGCCCAGCACCATGAATCCGCTCCATCGGTTGACCGAGAAAAATCGCAGGGCGTAACTGGGGTCGAGCGCCGCCAACACCCGTGGTTCTTGCGCCAGGTTGATCAGACCCAACAAGGCCAACACGACAAACCAGAGCACCATGATTGGACCGAAATAGGTTCCCACCCGCGCCGTGCCTCGCGCCTGGATCAGGAACAGCGCCAGCAGAATGATCAAGGCAATCGGGATCACATAGCGATCCAGTGACGGCGTGGCGACATGCAGCCCCTCGACCGCGCTGAGCACCGAAATCGCCGGAGTGATGACGCCATCGCCGTAGAACAGCGACGCGCCGAAAATACCTAGCCCGATCAACCAGCCCCGCTGTTGCGCGGTGCCCTTGAAGTTGTGAGTGGTCAAAGCCAGCAGCGCCAAAATACCACCTTCGCCCCGGTTATCGGCGCGCATGACGAAAGTCACGTACTTGATCGAGATTACTATGGTCAGCGCCCAGAAAATCAGCGACAAGATACCCAGTACGTTGTCAGGAGTAGGGGTAAAGGCGTGATCGCCGCTAAAGCACTCGCGCATGGCGTACAGCGGGCTGGTGCCGATGTCGCCATACACCACGCCGATGGCGGCCAAGGTGAGCGGCAGGAGACGGGGATCGTGCGAGGCGGAATCGGAAGGGGTGTCGTTCATGCGGAAGGTTTCGTTAGAGCCTGTTCATAATCTTTTGATGAGGATAGCGAGGAAAGCGAGAACGACCA
>JAVMKI010000040.1:0-21662 GCA_031732755.1 Candidatus Contendibacter sp. | reverse complement strand
GGCCCCGTATTCCTAGCTGGGGCTTATGTATGGCTTAATTGAGGACACGCTCTAGTTTTTAGGGGACAGAGGGTCTGCTAAGTAGCCTGCTATAGCGCTCTTTTCCGGGTCGTGGAATCTTTGATTGGCAAATTTACTACCCCCGATGCCCGGATCAAACTCAGACGGACTTGTTCTGCCGGATTGATGATCAGATGCAGTCCTTGCCCAAGCAGCATCCCCAAGCGACGCTGTGGCCCAGCGAAGTGGTCACCTGGGCGTGTTGCACGCCCTCAAAGAGGTCGGCAACCGCGCCTTTTATCGCTGGCTGACACGGCCGCCGGCTGGATCGCTCCGCCAAGCGATTTCTCGGATGGATTCAATTAGCCGCTCGCCTCATCTTCCTCCGCTCGGGGGTAGTCCGGTAGTCCTAAGCTTATGTTTTTACGTGGTGAGTTATTGCACAGGCTCTAAACATTAAAGCGAAAGTGCATGACATCGCCTTCCTGGACGATGTAGTCCTTGCCTTCCAACCGCCATTTACCAGCCTCGCGCGCGCCAGCCTCGCCACCATGGACAATATAGTCGGCATAGGCAATCACCTCGGCGCGGATAAAACCCCGCTCGAAATCGGTATGGATCACCCCCGCCGCTTGCGGCGCGGTGGAACCGATCCGCACCGTCCAGGCCCGCGCTTCCTTGGGGCCGGCGGTGAAATAGGTCTGCAATCCCAGCAGCTTATAAGCGGCGTGGATGACCCGATCCAAACCCGGTTCGGCCAACCCATAATCAGCCAGGAATTCCGCTCGGTCGGCCTCGTCCAGTTCCACCAGTTCCGCTTCGATGGCCGCGCACACGGGCACGACCTCGGCGCCTTCCTGGCGGGCGATTTCCCGTACCTGATCCAGTAACGGATTGTCGTGGAAACCGTCCTCGGCAACGTTGGCGATATACAGCACCGGCTTGGCGGTCAACAGAAACAACTCCCGCAGGGCTTCGCGCTCCCCGGCGGCCAACCCCATGGTCCGTAGTGGAGCGCCAGTATCGAGGTGCGCTCGCACTTGCTCCAGCAGCGCCTTGCGCTCCAGCGGCTCCCGGCCGCCGGCCTTGGCCGCCTTCTCGGCGCGCTGCAAGGCCTTTTCCACCGTCGCCAAATCGGCCAGCGCCAGTTCGGTGCCGATGATTTCAATATCCTCCTTGGGTCGCACCCGCCCGGCGACGTGAATCACGTCGTCGTTCTCGAAGCAACGCACCACATGGGCGATGGCGTCGGTCTCGCGGATGTGCGCCAGGAACTGGTTGCCCAGCCCTTCACCCTGCGATGCGCCGGCTACCAGCCCGGCGATGTCCACGAATTCGACCGTGGCCGGAATGATCTGCTTCGGCTTGACGATAGCGGCCAGCGCATCCAGCCGGGGATCGGGCACCGGCACCACGCCGACGTTGGGATCGATGGTGCAAAATGGATAGTTCTCGGCCTGAATGCCGGCCTTGGTAAGCGCGTTGAACAGAGTGGACTTGCCGACGTTCGGCAAGCCGACGATGCCGCATTGGATGCCCATGGCTACTCGCCTCAGGAAGAACCCGCCGGGGCGGGCGGGGAAGATTCGACGCGCCGGCTATGTAGGGCATGAACCGCCCGTTCCCATTGCCCGGCGACGAGGCGCGGCAATTCGCGCAAGGCGTCGGCGATGGCCTGTTCCAGCAGCGCCCGCTCCGTTTGTGGCGCGCGGCGCAGCACGTAATTCAGCACCTCGCGGCTGTCGCCGGGATGGCCGATGCCGAGCCGCAGGCGCAAGAAGTCGTTGCCGCCCAGATGGGCAATGAGATCGCGCAGACCATTGTGACCGCCGTGACCGCCGGCCCGTTTCAGTCGGACCACGCCCGGTGGTAGGTCCAACTCGTCGTGCGCCACCAAAATGGCCGGCGACGGAATCCGATGAAACCGCGCCAGCGCCGCGACCGCCAGACCACTACGATTCATATAGGTCGTCGGTTTGAGCAGCCACAAATCCTGATTGGCCAGCACGATCCGACAGGTCTCACCGTGGTATCTGGATTCCGAGCGAAACTGACCGCCGGATTGGCGGGCCAGTTCGTCCACCAGCCAGAACCCGGCGTTGTGCCGGGTATCGGCGTACTGGGGGCCAGGATTGCCCAGCCCCACCACCAACCGCAACGCGGCTCCGGGTTCCGGCACGACGGCGGCTCCAGCCGGCGAATTGAACGAACTTTAGCTCTAACCCGCGGGCGTCGCGGGCGCGACAACGCTCGGGCCTTCCTCACCACCGTGAGGGTGATGGATACTGGCCACGATGGCGTCCTGCTCGGAACCCGAAACGACATGGGTAGCCAGTTCCACCCCGTCCGGCAGTTTGAGATCGGACAGGTGCAGCGCCTCGCCGATCCCAAGCTCGATCAAATCCACCTCGATGAACTCCGGCAGATCCTTGGGCAGACAGGCGATTTCGATGTCGATCAACGCATGGTTGACCAATCCGCCCTGCTGCTTGACGCCAAGGGCATTTTCTTCGTTGATGAAATGCAGCGGGATGTGGACCCGCAATTTGCGGTCGGCGCTGACCCGCAGGAAATCGACATGCAGGATGGTCGGCTTAAAGGGATGACGCTGCAAATCGCGCAGCACGGCGTTCTCGATCCGATCACCCAGCTTCAAGGTCAACACATGGGAGTAGATGGCTTCGTTTTGCAACTGGTTCATGAACTCCAGATGCTCCAGCGTTAGCGCTTGCGGCTCCCGCCCGCCGCCATACAGGATGGCCGGCACCTTGCCAGCGCGGCGTAGGCGGCGGCTCGCACCTTTCCCCAGATCGCTGCGCGGCTCGGCGCTCAATTCGAACATCGCACTCATGGTTTCAACTCCGAACGGTGAAAATAAAAACACGACGCGCCCGCGACCAGGCGCGCCGCTCTCGATTAAGCATCATGACTAGGAACGTTGGCGCTCCCAGCGCTCGTTCAGGCAAACAGCGAGCTGACCGACTCCTCGATGTGGATACGGCGCATGGTTTCGGCCAACAACGCGGCCACGCCGATCTGGCGGATGGTCGGGCAGGCCGCCGCTTCAGGTTGCAGCGGGATGGTGTCGGTGACCACCAGTTCGTCCAACACCGACGCACGGATGTTTCGAACCGCCGGGCCGGACAACACGGCGTGGGTGCAATAGGCGCGCACCGAGGCGGCACCCTGTTCCTTCAACGCCTGAGCGGCCAGACAAAGCGTGCCGGCGGTATCCACCATGTCATCCACCACGATGCAGTGCTGGCCCTCCACGTCGCCGATCACGTGCATGACCTTGGCCTGGTTGGGCGCGGGCCGGCGCTTGTCGATGATCGCCAATTCGGCATCGTCGAGCCGCTTGGCCAAGGCGCGGGCGCGCACCACGCCACCCACGTCCGGCGATACCACCATCATCTCGCCGAAATTCTGGGCGCGGATATCGTTGAGCATGATCGCCGTGGCGTAGATGTTGTCCACCGGAATGTCGAAGAAGCCCTGAATCTGGTCGGCGTGCAAGTCCACCGTCAACACCCGATCCACTCCGACGCTGGTGACCATGTTGGCGACCACCTTGGCCGAAATCGGCACCCGCGCCGAGCGGGGACGGCGATCCTGGCGCGAATAGCCGAAATAGGGAATGACCGCCGTGACCCGCACCGCCGAGGAGCGCCGCAGCGCATCGGCGATCACCAACAATTCCATGATGTTGTTGTTGGTGGGATAGCAGGTCGGCTGAACGATGAACACGTCGCGGCCGCGGACGTTCTCCATCAGTTCGACCATGACCTCGCCATCGCTGAATCGGTCGACGACGGCCTGACCGAGGGGCAGTTGCAGGTGGCTGGCGATTTCATTGGCGAGACGCGGATGGGCATTGCCCGCGAACACCATCATGCGACCTTCATACACGACCCGTTCTCCCGCTGTCGGTCTGTTCTGCTGGATATTAAGATGGCTGGGCCGCCAGGATTCGAACCTGGGAATGCCGGAACCAAAATCCGGTGCCTTACCACTTGGCCACGGCCCAAGAAACTCGGAGGTCTTCAGTCGGATGCGGTTTGCCGCCGCGCCAGATGCTCGTGCAACGGCGAGCGAGTGCAACCTTGCGCGATAAACCCAGTCCAGCCGGCTGGCAACCGGGCCAGCACCCGTTCGGCGCTGGCGCCATCCGGGAAAGCGGCGAACACGCACGCGCCGGTGCCGGTCAACCGCGCCTGGCCGAATTGCTCCAACCAGCGCGCGGCGGCGGCCACTTCCGGGTGGCGGCGATAAACCACCGCCTCGCAATCGTTGCCGCCCACGCCCGCCACGAAGTCGATTATTGTGATGGGCGGAGAATTTCTTGTCAAATCCGGGTCATTGAATACCGCGCCGGTAGCGACCTGACAGGCCGGGACGAGCACCACAAACCAGGGTCGGTCCAAGTCCACCGGGGTCAGCCGCTCGCCCACGCCTTCCGCCCAAGCCGCTTGCCCATGGACGAACACCGGCACGTCGGTGCCCAGCGTCAGACCCAGTTCGGCCAACTCCGCCAGACTCAGCCCGGTTTGCCACAGGTGATCGAGCGCGACCAGCGCGGTGGCGGCGTCGGAACTGCCGCCGCCCAACCCGCCGCCCATCGGCAATCGCTTGGCGATGTGAATCGTCGCGCCCTGGCGAACGCCGGTGGTCTGTTGCAGCAACCGGGCGGCGCGCACCGTCAAATCCGCCTCCTCCGGCACGCCGGGAACTTCGCTCGCCCGCATGATCAGGCCATCGGCGCGCGGGGTAAACCACAACCAGTCGCCGCGATCCAGAAACTGGAACACCGTCTGTAGCAGGTGATAGCCATCCGGTCGCCGACCGACGATGCGCAGCATCCGGTTCAGCTTGGCCGGAGCGGGCCAAGCGGTGGGATCAGGCGCTACAGCGTCCATTGCTCGATGACCAGCTTGACGCTCAAATCCTGCCGCCGGGCGACAATGCGTTCGGGTAGATCGAGGTTCAACATGGAAGTCGGCGCGTAGGTGGGATATTCGATGACCCAGCCGTTTTGCTCCAGTCGGATGAGCCGGCCCTGAGCATCGGTTTGCAGCGTCGGCGTCGAACCGGGTTCGGGCAGGCCGCGCGCCCAGTAACGCAGGCCGTTCACCGGCAGACGCACGCCAAGGCTTTGTTCCAGCAGGGCGTCAGCGTCTGGAGCCGTCCAGTTCTGGCCATCCTGCATCTGAATGCGTGCCTCCGACCCATTCCCCTCGACGATCACCCGACCCTGTCCGAGCGGACCGAGCAAGACGATCCGATAACCAGCATCCCGTTGCGCCCACTGAAAACCGGCGTGCCAACCTTCCTGGCCGCTGACGACGCCAATTCGTCCGTCCGCTTGCCAGGTAGTCAACCGCGCCAGTTGGCCTTGCCGGGCGGTCCAGGCGTTGGTGGCTTCCGGGGAGGAGGCTGGCGGAGTCGCGCAGCCGGAGAGCAAGGCCAGGGCGAGGATCAGCCCGTAATGAGGCTTTTCGCGGTTTTGACTTTGGGTCGGCGGCAATTTGGCGCAACGGTCACGGCCATAACGGTCACGGCCATCCGGGGATGCAGGCAACAGGGTCATGAAGGGTTCCAAAATCGGCGCGCTACGCGCGTCGGCGCAACAACACGTAAATCGCCCCGGTTCCGCCATCCACCGGTCGGGCCGAACAAAACGCCAGCACTTCGTCGCGCTGACGCAGCCAATGGTTAATCTTTTGTTTCAACACCGGTTCTCGGTGACGCGAACCGTTGCCCTTACCGTGAACGATCCGCACGCAACTCAGGCTGTCGCGCCGGGCGCGACGCAGGAATTCTCCCAGCGCCGCCTGGGCCGTCGCCACCGTCATCCCGTGTAGATCCAGCGCCGCTCCAACTTGAAACTGGCCACGCCGTAACTTACGCAGCACCGCCTGCTGTACGCCTTCCTGGCGGTAGTGCAATTCCTCGCCGGTGTCCATATCCGCCGGCTCGAAATAGTTCGACATCATATCGGCGAGAGTCTGCCGCTCGTCGGCCTCGGTAAAGCGGGGAACCGGCGCGGGATGGAAATAAACCGGCTCGATTCGATCACAACGCAGCGGCTTGACCGGGCCAACGGCCTGCCGAAACAGCACCCGATCTTGGGGGTCCAGTATAAACGGCTTGGTCATGAGCGCCTCCATGAGAACGCGGCGGGCTATCCGGTTAGGACAGCGAACAAGACGGTCGCGTTGGCGGCCACGTGTCGGAAGCCAGGCATGGTAGCCCGAAACCAACGCGAAATCGTCTCGAAGATCGCCGAATTCCAGCGAAAAATCGCTCCTCCACCAAGGATGTATGACGGGGACGGGGCTGCCATCCCGGTCAAAGGCGCGCCTTGCGAAGACTACCGGCGCCGAACGCGCTTAGGGTTGCACCGCTGGCGTGGCGGGTTTGTCCTTGGTTTCCGCCAGCAATTGCGCCAGTTGGCTAGGGGTCACGTAGCCCGGCAACATCTCGCCGGATTCCAGAACGAGGCTCGGCGTGCCCCGTACCCCCAATTTTTGTCCCAGTTCGTACTGCGCCTGCACCGGGTTCTCGCAAGTCTTCTGCTCAATACGTTCGCCACGCTTGGCCTTGGTCAGCGCCTCTCGCCGGTCGCTGGCGCACCAGACCGCCACCGCCTTGTTGAACGACTCGGAACCGATGCCCTCGCGCGGGAACATCAGGTAGCGTATCTTGATACCCTCCTTGTTGTAGTCGGCCATCTGGCTGTGCATCTTGCGGCAGTAACCGCAGTCGATATCGGTAAAGATGGTGACCGTGTGCTTGACTGGCCCCTCGGGCGCGAATACCACCATATTGTTCTCGCTGACCGCCGCGATGGCCTTGCCGCGCAATTCGCTGCGCCGGTCATCGGTGAGATTCACGCGCGAGCCGAGGTCGACAATATCGCCCTGCACCACGAATCGACCGTCCGCGCTCAGGTACATCACCTGGCCGTCCAGCACCACTTCGTATAACCCCGGAATAGCGGTGGGGGCCACGCTGTCGGGGGTGACGCCCTTCAAGGCGGCCTGTAACTGGGTCAGGTCCGGTTGCTTGGATGGCGTGGGCGCGGCGGGTGGAACGGGATCCGCGGCCAGCGCGCCGGCGGCGTACAGAACAGCGGCAACAAGCGGGATTTTGCGCATTTCAATATCCAGGGGATGAGTGAAGGGATGATGGAGTCAGAGTTTTATCGCCCGCAAGGGTTCAACGACGACCCGCCAGGAATAGCAACGCTGGCGGGGAGCGATCCAGCGCCGGAACCCGGAAGCACGCTGCGGCGACAGGATTTCGCCTACGACCTGCCGCCGGAATTGATTGCGCAACAGCCGCCGCCGCACCGCGGTGATAGTCGGTTGCTGGTCCTGGAAGACGCCAACGACACTCTCCGCGACCGGCGGTTTCATGAACTGCCAACACTGCTGCGGCCTGGCGATCTGTTGGTGTTCAATGACAGCCGGGTGATCCCGGCGCGGCTGTTTGGCCGCAAGGCCAGTGGCGGACGGATCGAGATGCTCATCGAACGGTTGTTGGACCAACGGCGGGCGCTGGTCCATCTCCACGCCAGCAAGTCGCCCAGACCCGGCGGCTCGTTGCGGTTCGACGCCGGTTTTACCGCCACCGTGCTCGACCGCCACGGCGAGTTGTTCGAAATTAGCCTCGATGGCGATGAGCCGTGGCTGGCGCTGCTGGAGCGGCACGGGCAGACTCCTCTGCCGCCCTACATCCACCGCGCGCCGACCTCGGAAGATCGCGAGCGCTATCAAACCGTCTACGCCTGTCGGCCCGGCGCGGTGGCCGCGCCCACCGCCGGCCTGCACTTCGATCAGACGCTGCTCGACCGGTTGGCGGCGCTGGGCGTGGCGCGGGCGTTCATCACGCTGCATGTTGGCGCTGGCACTTTTCAGCCAGTGCGAGCCGAGCGTATTGAAGAACATGTCATGCACAGCGAATGGATTGAAGTCGGCGCGGAAGCCTGCGAACAGATCGCCACCGCTCGGGCGCGTGGCGGCCGCGTGATCGCGGTCGGCACCACGGTCGTCCGGGCATTGGAAACCGCTGCTCGAACCGGCGCGATCCAACCGTGGCGCGGGGAAACTCGCATTTTCATTTATCCGGGTTACCGCTTCCACGGGGTGGACGCGCTGATCACCAATTTTCATTTACCGGAATCCACCCTGTTGATGCTGGTGGCGGCCTTCGCCGGACGCGCCGCGACGCTGAACGCCTATCGCCACGCCGTCGAGCAACGCTATCGCTTCTTCAGCTACGGCGATGCCATGTTCATCACCCGTCGTCCGGCTTGAAATCTCCAACCTTGTGCCTATAGATTCGCCAGCAAACCTTCCATTGGAGTCTGCCATGAAACGTATCCTGCTGTTTGTCGTCACCAACCTGGCAGTCGTGCTGTTGCTCGGCATGATAACCCGCCTGCTGGGCGTGGACCGCTTCCTGTATCAATCGGGGCTGAATCTCCCCAGTCTGCTGGTGTTCGCCGCCATCTTCGGCATGGGTGGTTCGCTAATCTCGCTATTGATGTCGAAATGGGTTGCCAAAATGTCGGTCGGCGCCCAGATTATCGAACAGCCGCGCACCCAAACCGAACGCTGGCTGGTCGAAACCGTCCAGCGCCAGGCACAAGCCGCTGGCATCGGCATGCCGGAGGTCGCTCTATACGACTCGCCCGAACCCAACGCCTTCGCCACCGGCGCCAGCCGCAACAATGCGCTGGTCGCGGTCAGCACCGGCCTGCTGGAACAGATGAGCGCCGACGAGGTGGAAGCGGTGCTCGGCCACGAGGTCAGCCACGTCGCCAACGGCGACATGGTGACATTGAGTTTGCTGCAAGGCGTGCTCAATACCTTCGTGATCGTGCTGTCGCGGGTAGTTGGCTATCTGGTGGACCAATTTCTGTCGCGGGGCGAGGAGAATCGCGGCCCCGGCATCGGCTATATGCTCACCAGTTTCGTCATGGAACTGGTATTCGGCCTGCTGGCCTCGCTGATCGTGATGTGGTTCAGCCGCTACCGCGAATTTCACGCCGACGCCGGCGGCGCCCGACTGGCGGGCCGCGGCAAGATGATCGCGGCGCTGGAGCGGCTGCAACAGTTGCACGAACCTTCGCAACTGCCCTCGCAAATGGCGGCGTTCGGCATCAACGGCGGTTTGGGGGACGGCCTGCGCAAGCTGTTCATGACGCACCCGCCGCTGGAGGAGCGAATCGCAGCGCTGCGCCAGCAAGCCTAGCGCTTTGCCACCAGCCAAAAATCATCCTGGACGGTGGATCACGCTCGCGCTGATCCACCTTGCCTGTCTTTTCAGTGTCGGCGGAATGCTAGTGGCGCGGTGGGTCGGGACGCCGTGGGTGCTTCCGACACGTTCAACCGGCAAACTGTCTGAAATCGAAGTCCATTCTTGGCCCGGCCTCGGCGACCATGTTGCCCTGGACCAGAGTCACGCCAAATTGCCAGATACTGGCCATCTGCGGCGCGGTGGAAACCCCGGCCGCCACCACTCTGGTTTTCAGTTCCTGCGCCTGTTGCGCTAGATCCGCCATCGCCTTGCGGCTGTTCTCATCCTTGGCTTTGGCCAGCCGTTCGATCAGGCTGCCATCGAGCTTGATGTAGTCGGGAACCAGCTCCTTGAGCAGCCGTTCGGAGTGCGTCTTGCCGCCGAAATGGGACAGGGCCAGACCACAGCCCAATTCCCGCAGACGGGCACGCAACTGTTTGGTTTCCTCAAAACAGTCATCGGCGTTGTCCTCCTTGACTTCCAGCACCAGATAGCGCCCAGCCAGCCGGTTATCCTGGAAACGTTTGACGAGCCAGTCGAAAAACTCCGCTTCGGCCAGAGAATTACGGGAGAGGCGAACAAACAGGATCGGTGGTTTGGCGGCGGCGCGTTGGATGTCCAAGAGCATCGCCAGCCCCCGGATGATCGTCCATTTGTCCAAGGCGCCCATCACGTTGTAGCGCACCGCCACGGAACCCAGCTTGTCCATGGGCTGTGGTTTGTTCTCGTCGTCCATGATCTGCAGATAAACCTTGTAACGCGCTTCCTCGGTATTTTCAAAGCTGACAATCGGTTGATACGTCAGGCTGAGCCGACCCTTGCTCAGGGCGGTTCGAATCAGGCGGAGGATGGCTTCGTCTTGAGGGCTAATGGTGGCCCGGCCAGACCGCTGATCTTCCTTGGGCGGCAAGTAAACCTCGATCTGATTGCCTCCCTTTTGCCGAGCCGCCTCGCAGGCGCGATCGGCGTGCGACAGAATCTGAATGGCGCTCTCGTGCGTGTCGTGCCCCTGGCAGATGCCAATACAGCAGGTTGTCGTGAACAGCTTGCCGCTGACCTGAAAGCTGTGTTCGGCGACTACCACGCGGATGCGTTCGGCCAGATCCTGCGGTTGGGTCGGCGAGTTCGCGGGCACGAAGATCGTGAACACACCGCTGGCGAAATGAGCGGCGACATCGTCGAGCGCCAGCATCCCCTTGAATAGTCCGACGGCTTCGACCACGAACTGCTCGATGGCCTCGAACCCCATGGCGTAGCGAATGGCGGCGTAATCCATCAGCAAGATATACAACACAGCGCCGTTATGGTTGATCTCCAGGGTCTCCATAAAAAAGCGCCGACTATATAATCCGGTGGCCTCATCGAACTTGAGCAGGTTTTCAAGCTGCTGATCGTACTCGCTTTTCTTTAGCGTGGTGTCGCGCGCGATGATCTGCGTGCAAGGCTCGTCGTTCATTCGGGTCGGCGCGCATTCCAGCAAGATCGGGAACGTCTGACCGTTACGGCGCACCCCGACCAACTCCACCGGTTCGACCGCCTTCCCGGAACGGATGCTGCGGCGCAGCACGCTTTTCAGCGCATCCCGGTAGCCGGGCGGCACCATGTGAACCAGTTGAATCACCGCCAGTTCGCTTCGGTCTTCGTAACCAAACAGCCGCAGGTAGGCGGGATTAGCGTAGGCATGGACGCCCTCGTGAATATAGGCGATGGCTTCCTGGATGTTTTCCAACAAGGCCTGACTACGAATCTCGCTTTCCTTGAATCGGATTTCGAAAGATCGCTCGCGCTTGCGCGCCCGCAGGTGACGCAACTCCGCGCGCACCACCGCCACCAGATGATCGGCATCGTCCAGATAAAAAAAGTTGTCGGCGCCTTCGTTCAGCAACCAGGCGGGTCGGTACCGAGCGCGGCCCACATCGTCCACCACGGCGACGATGGGAATGTCTTGCTGGGCCTCGGTCACCATCAGTCGCACTTCGGCGAGAGTGGGCAGGTCGTCAGCCACCCGCAGCAGAATCAGGTCCAGGGGCTGATAGTTGATGACGTTGTGGGCAGTTTCCGTCTGGTCGGTATTCAGCGATTCGACTTGATAGCCATCGCCGCGCAGAGTCTGGACAATATGATCGATGTCGGATTGGGAATGATCCGCAATGAGCAAATTGATGACGGAAGGACTGGACACGTGTACCAACCTCTGCCAATGGCGTAACCTTGAGAGGGAAAGCGGAGACCGCGGCGGCGTTGTTCGGCTACCCCACCAGGGTTTTAGCCGGCTGCTCGGGTTGCTCGCGCACCAAACGGGGTACCAGATAACCCGGCAGACGCCGACGCAATGTTTTTATGATAGCCGATGCCTCGATTTCGTTCACGTCAAAATGCGCCGCGCCACGCACCGGATCGAGCAGATGCAGGTAGTAGGGCAACACTCGGGCGGCAAACAATGCCTCGCTCAACTCGGCCAGGGTTGTCGCCGAATCGTTGACTCCGCGCAACAGCACCGACTGATTTAACAGCGTCACCCCGGCCGCCGCCAGTCGCGCCAGCGCCGCGCGCACGGTGGCATCCATCTCGCGCGGGTGATTCGCGTGGACCACCAACACCAGCCGCAATCGCGTTCGAGCCAGCAAAGCCAGTAGCCCTTCATCGACTCGTTCGGGCAGCACGATCGGCTGTCGGCTGTGAATGCGCAGCCGCTCCAGATGAGGAACACGCTCCAGCGCCGTCAGCAATACGCCCAGCCGCCAGTCGGACAGGGACAGCGGATCGCCGCCGCTCAGAATCACTTCGCGAATACTCGGATCGCGCGTCAGATACGCCAGCGCCGGTCGCCATTGGTCCGCGCCGGCGTGCGACTCGGTGTAGGGATACTCCCGACGAAAACAGTAGCGGCAATGCACCGCGCAAGCGCCGGTGGCGATCAGCAGGGCGCGACCGTGGTATTTGTGCAACACTCCCGACACTGCCTGGGCCGCCTGGTCGCCGACTGGATCGGCGATAAAACCCGGCGTCGCTTCCAGTTCCGCGCCCAGCGGCAACACTTGCCGCAGCAACGGATCGTCAGGGTCACTCTCGCGCATCCGCGCCACGAACCCGCGTGGAACCCGCAGGGGGAAGCGCGCCGCCGCCGCGCGCGCCGCTGGCAACAATGCGGGATCGAGTTTGAGTTCCCACAGCAATTCAGCTGGATCGGTGATCGCCCGCGCCAGTTCCCGTTGCCAGGCCGACACCTGACGCGACGGTGTCTTTGCCGGTATCATAATTGGCTTTTGTGACTCCATTACTCTAGCGGAAGGCAAATTTGGCATGGCGACGTATAGTACCAATGAATTCAAGAGCGGGCTGAAGATCATGTTGGATGGCGACCCTTACGCCATCGTGGAGAATGAATTCGTCAAGCCCGGCAAGGGTCAGGCGTTCAACCGGGTCAAGGTGCGCAATCTGAAAACCGGGCGGGTGATCGAGCGTACTTTCAAATCGGGCGACACCGCCGAAGGCGCCGACGTGGTCGATGTGGAGTTGCAGTATCTCTACAATGATGGCGAATACTGGCATTTCATGGATCAGCAAAGCTACGAACAGTTGACCGCCGACGCCGCCGCGATGGGCGATACCGCCAAGTGGCTGAAGGAAGAAGCAATCTGCCAGGTGACGCTGTGGAACGGCGTACCGCTGAGCGTGGCCCCGCCCAACTTCGTGATCATGACCATCGTCGAAACCGACCCCGGTCTGCGCGGCGATACCTCGGGCGGCGGCGGCAAGCCGGCGACGCTGGAAACCGGCGCGGTGGTTCGCGTGCCGCTGTTCGTGCAGAGTGGCGAAGTCATCAAGGTGGACACCCGCACCGGCGAATACGTGTCCCGGGTCAAGGAATAACCGGGACCACGCCACCTCGTGGAACGACCCACCTGGCGACCCAGCGCCGATTTCGCCACCTTGCGTCTGCGAGCCGAGTTGCTGGCGCGCATTCGGGTGTTCTTTGCGGCCCGCGGGGTACTGGAGGTGGAAACACCGATGTTGTCGGCGGCGGCGATCACCGAACCGAACCTGGCCAGCTTCGGCACGGTCTATTCCGGTCCTGGATCCCGCCACGGTCAGACGCTGTATCTGCACACCTCGCCGGAATTCCCGATGAAACGGCTGCTGGCGGCGGGCAGCGGTTGCATCTATCAGATCGCGCGGGTATTTCGCGATGGCGAGGCGGGTCGCCGCCACAATCCCGAATTCACCTTGCTGGAATGGTACCGAGTCGGTTTTGACCATCACCGACTGATGGATGAAGTTGCGGAACTGGTGACTGAGCTGCTAGCCGGGCGATTGGCGCTGGCGGAACCGGAACGGCTCAGTTACCGCGAACTGTTCCAACACCATCTCACTCTGGACCCGCATCGAGCCAGTGTGGCGGAACTGGCGACATGCGCTGAAGCACGGAATGTGCCGATTCCACCGGGAATGCCGACGAACGATCCCGACCCCTGGTTGGATCTGCTGTTGACCCATTGCATCGAGCCGCGTCTGGGAGTGGGGCGTCTGACCTTCGTGTACGACTACCCGGCCTCGCAAGCAGCGCTGGCGCGGCTGCGGCCTGGTGACCCACCCGTTGGCGAACGCTTCGAGTTGTATCTGAATGGCGTCGAACTGGCCAACGGCTTTCATGAACTGGGCGACGCTGGCGAACAACGCCGCCGTTTCGAGGCGGAAAACGCGGCGCGGCGGGCGCTGGGCCTGCCGGTCATGCCCGTGGATGAAAACCTGTTGGCGGCGCTGGAGGCGGGATTGCCGAATTGCGCCGGGGTAGCGCTGGGTTTTGACCGACTGGTGATGCTGGCGACAGGCCGGGAATCGTTAGCCAAGGTTCTGGCGTTTCCGACCGAGCAGGCATGATCGGGAGAATCGGGCCGAGCAAGCATTCGAGCTTCAAAGCCATGGGGTGGCTCGTCGCCAGGGTTCCTACCTTACCGGAATTTGGTTTCCATAGGTGTCGGGTCCCGCGAGATTGTGTTGACATTAAGGGCCAGCCGTTTGCTGGAATCGCGCCGGTTCTTATACGATTGGATTTTTACGCCACGAGGGCCCTGCTGGAGATTCGCTTGCACGCCAACGCCACCACCACGCCCAAGCAACGGACCTACATCCAGCAATCGTCCCGCCCGGCGGCCGGGCTGGCGGTGGAGTTGGGGGTGAGCGAGACCACGATGCGTCGCTGGCGAGCACGGGATACGGTCCAAGATCGCCCGCACACCCCGCGCCGGCTGGCCACGACCCTGAATCTGATACGGGAACACCTTGTAGTGAAGTTGCGCAAGCTCCTGTGGTTGCCGCTGGACGACTTGCGGGTGGTGGCGCGCGCGTTCGTCGGTCCCGAGTTGTTGCGCTCGGCGCTGGACCGGTGCCTGCGCCGCCACGGCGTGGCCCGGTTGGCGGACCTCTTGCCCAGGACGGAAGGCCAACCCCCGCTGCCCAAGACCTTCAAGGCCGACGCGCCTGGGTTCGCGCATGTGGCCATCTAATACCTGCCCCGAGTACCCGACGAGGCCGAACACTGTGACCTGTTCGCCGCTATGGATCGGGCCAGCCGCTGGGTTGATGTCGAGATACAACCGGACAAAACCGCCGCCACCGCCGCTGGCTTTTCGGAGCGCCTGCGGGCTAAGAGCCTATCCGAATAACCCGGCGGCGCGAAAAGCGATCAGGGCACAGGCGAAATGGAGGAAGGCGAGGTAGTTTACGAATTTTTTCTCCCAGCGGATGAGCACGCGACGAAAGCGGTTCATCCCACTGTGGGTGTGTTCCACCACCCAGCGTCGGGCCAGCAACCCCTTGAAAGCTCTAGGCCACATTCAAAGTCCTGTACCCTTTGGAGTTGATCACCCATGATCGACATTCTCCTCCCGGCCGGGCGCGCGGCCATCGACCTCGCCCTGTTCGTGCTGCTACCCGTGATGGTGGTCATGCTGTCCCTCATGCGCCTGCTGGAGGCCAAGGGCCTGCTGGATTGGGGGGTGGCCCGGCTGACCGGCGCCGTGCGGCCATTCGGACTGACCGGCCTGGGATTGTTCGCGGCGCTGCAAATCAACTTTGTCAGCTTCGCCGCCCCGGTCGCCACCCTGACGATGATGGAGCAGCGGGGCACGTCGGATCGGCATCTGGCGGCCACCCTGGCGATGGTGTTCGCCATGGCCCAGGCCAATGCCAGCCTGCCGCTGGCGGCCCTGGGCCTGCGCTGGGGGCCGACGCTGCTGTTCTCGCTGGTGGGCGGCCTGGCGGCGGCGGCGGTCGCCTATCACGGTTTTGGCCGGCGGTTGTCCAGCGAGGAACACCTGACCGACGATACCCTGCATCATCCCACGGCCGAAGGGACCAAGGGCGTGCTGGATACGATCAACCGGGCCGGGGCCGAAGCCTTCAAGATCACCATCGGCGCGATCCCGCTGCTGGTACTGTCGCTGGTGGTCGTCACCGCCCTGCGCCAAGCCGGGGCCGTGGACGCGCTCACCCACGGCTTGACGCCGCTGCTGGGCGCGCTGGGAATCGATCCGGCGCTGGTCCTGCCCACCGTCGTCAAGTACCTGGCTGGTGGCACCGCCATGCTGGGCACGGTGGACGAACTGCTGCGCCAGGGGCACTTCACCACCGCCCTGCTCAACCAAAGCGCCGGGTTCCTGCTCAACCCGCTGGATCTGCCCGGCGTGGCGATCCTGGTGTCGGCCGGCCGCCGCGTTGCGGGAGTGTGGAAACCCGCCGCCCTGGGTGCCGGCGTGGGCATCGCCGTGCGCACTCTTGGCCACGCGCTGTGCCTGTGACCGGCATCGCGCCGCCACCACGAAACCCGCCGCCATGAACGGCCACCGCCGCGTCCTTCTCCCGCCCACCCGTGGCAGGCAGTTACACAAGCTTGCAAACTAGCCTCCAAATCAGTAAGTTTCACAATTCGTTTAAAAACGACCTTTCGATATCAATCAGCTCTGTCTTTAAGGAATTACCATGAAGCGGACTTTCCAGCCCAGCATCATTCACCGCAAGCGCACCCATGGCTTTCGCGCCCGCATGGCCACCAAGGGCGGCCGCCTGGTTTTGAAAGCGCGCCGCGCCAAGGGTCGCGCCCGGCTGACTCCCTGACGCCGTGGCCGATGGCGCGCGCTTCCCGCGCCGCGCCCGACTGACTGGCCGAAACGCTTTCGCCAGCGTCTTCGCGCAGCCGGTCAAATCCAGCGACCGCTATTTCACCGTGCTCGCCCGCCCCAATGCCTTTGGTTACCCTCGTCTTGGTCTGGCCATTTCCCGCAAGGTCGCCAAATCCGCCGTGGCGCGCAACCGGATCAAGCGAATTGCGCGCGAAAGCTTCCGGCATCATCAAGCATGGTTCGGCGGTGGCCTGGATTGCGTGGTGATGGGCCGGGCGGGGCTGACGGAAGCGGACAACGCCGTTCTGTTCGCCGCGTTGCAACGGCACTGGCGCAGGCTGGCGCAGGCGTGCGCATCCTCCTGATCGCGCTGATTCGCGGCTATCAGTGGTTCATCAGTCCGCTGCTGGGCAACCACTGCCGTTTTTATCCAAGTTGCTCCCAGTACGCCCGCGAAGCCATCGAGCGCCACGGCGCGGCGCGCGGCGTCTGGCTGGCGATCCGGCGGGTGGCGCGGTGTCATCCCTGGCATCCCGGCGGCGTCGATCCCGTTCCCGAACCTTCCCCGAAGGACCGATGATGGAAAACCAACGTTTGATATTGTTCGCCGCCCTGGTGTTCGTGCTGTTTCTGCTCTGGCAGAACTGGTTGGAGTTTCAGGCCAAGAAACATCCGCCGCCGGTTCCGCTGGCGGCGACCACGCTGGCGGAACCGGCCAGTCCCACCGGATCTGCGGCGCCGACCGCGGTTCCAGGCCGGGACGTGCCGACCGCCGCTTCGGTCGCGGGTCCGATTCCGGGAGTGCAGGCGCTCGGCGGCGGCCAACGGGTGCGTGTCACCACCGACCTGTTCGAGGCCGAGGTGGATACCATCGGCGGCGATCTGCGCCAGGTTGGCCTGCGCACCTATCCGGACTCGATCCAGCAACCGGATCAGCCATTCCTGTTGTTCAAGGACAGCGGCGCCGACCTCTTCATCGCTCAGTCCGGGCTGGTGGCGTTGAACAACGGCCCCGCGCCCAATCATTACGCCGCGTTCGTCCCGGAACAAACCGAATACCGGCTGGCGGATGGTCAGGATACGCTGGCGGTGCGGCTGAACTGGGCGGATCCGTCTGGGGTGAAGGTGATCAAGACCTATACCTTCCATCGTGGCAGCTTTCTGATCGAGCTGAATCAGCGGGTCGAAAACGGCGGCTCCAGCGACTGGCAGGGTGGCCAGTACCGGCAATTCCAGCGCACGCCGCCCAAAACGACCAGCAGTTACTTTGGCGGTGGCGTGATCACTTATACCGGCGCGGTGATTTCCACGCCGGAGCAGCGGTACGAGAAAATCTCCTTCGACCAAATCGCCAAGCAGGAACTGAACCAGACGGCCAAGGATGGCTGGGTTGCCATGATCCAGCATTATTTCCTCGGTGCGTGGATTCCCAATCCGGGCGAGGTCGATGACTTCTACACCAAGGTGGTCGGTAACAACCGTTACGTGGTCGGAATGCGCGGCGCGGTGCAAACCGTGCCCACCGGCGCGACCGGAGACTTCCGCACCCACTTGTATGTGGGACCGAAACTTCCGAGCGTGCTGGCGGAAATCGCGCCCAACCTGCAACTCACCGTGGACTATGGCAAGCTGACCATCATCGCCGAGCCGCTGTTCTGGTTGCTGAAAACGATCCACGCCATCGTCGGTAACTGGGGCTGGGCGATTATCTTCCTGACCATCCTAATCAAGCTGGCGTTCTACAAGCTATCGGAAACCAGTTACCGTTCCATGGCCAATATGCGCCGGTTGGCGCCGGAATTGACGCGGCTCAAGGAGCTGTACGGCGACGACAAGCAGAAGATGAACGAAGCGATGATGGGCCTGTATAAAAAGGAGAAGGTCAATCCGCTCGGTGGCTGCCTGCCGATTCTGGTACAAATTCCCGTGTTCATCGCCCTGTACTGGGTGCTGGTGGAGAGCGTGCAGTTGCGGCAAGCGCCGTTCATGTTCTGGATCAAGGACATGGCGATTCCAGACCCGTACTATGTGCTGCCGTTGATCATGGGCGTGACCATGTTCGTGCAACAGAAGCTGAGCCCGGCGCCGCCCGATCCGGTACAGGCCAAGGTGATGATGGCGCTGCCGGTTGTCTTCACTTTCATGTTCCTGTGGTTCCCGGCGGGCCTGGTGCTGTACTGGGTGGTGAACAACATGCTGTCCATCACCCAGCAGTGGGTGATCACCCAGCGGGTGGAGTCGGGTGCTGACGCCGCGGCGCTCAAGGCCAAGGCAGGATCGGGCTTGGGATTCGGCGAGCAGGCCAAGAAACTGGTGACGCTCGTCAAACAAGCGTTGCCGGATCAGAAAAACTCTGGCAAGCGCAAGAAATAATCCAGCGCTTCATCGTTCCGGCAGGGAGGCCGGGGTTCCCGTCTGCTCATCAAGAAGAACCCACCGATTTTCACTATCCTGTAATGGATGACACCATCGCCGCCGTCGCTACTCCGCCCGGACGGGGTGGCATCGGCGTGATTCGCGTATCCGGTCCCCGCAGCGCCGCCATTGCCGAAGCCGTGTGCGGCGCGCTTCCCGTTCCTCGTCAAGCGGTCTTGCGCCAGTTTCGCGCTGATGATGGCGTGGTGCTCGACGAGGGTATCGCGCTGTATTTCCCCGCACCGCATTCTTTCACCGGCGACGATGTGCTGGAGTTGCAAGGTCACGGTGGGCTGGTAGTGATGGATTTGTTGCTGGCGCGGGTGTTGGAACTTGGCGCGCGGCTGGCCCGACCCGGCGAATTTTCCGAGCGCGCTTTTCTCAACGACAAGCTGGATTTGGCCCAGGCTGAAGCGATTGCCGATCTCATCGCCAGCGACACCGCCGCCGCCGCCCGCGCCGCCTTGCGTTCGCTGCAAGGGGAGTTTTCCACACGGGTAAACAGCTTGGTCGAAGGCTTGATCGAGTTGCGGATGTACGTCGAGGCCGCCATCGATTTTCCCGAAGAAGAAATCGATTTTCTCGCTGATGGCGTTATCGTCGGACGTTTGCGGACTTTGCGGGAACAGTTGAGTGCCCTGCAAGCCGCCGCTGGACAAGGGCGATTGCTGCGCGACGGCATGACGGTGGTGATCGCGGGCCGACCTAATGCGGGTAAATCCAGCCTGCTGAACCATCTGGCGGGGCGCGAGGCGGCCATCGTCACCGCTATTCCCGGCACGACCCGCGACGTGTTGCGCGAACATATCAGCCTTGATGGAATGCCGCTGCACGTCATCGATACCGCCGGTTTGCGCGATAGCGACGATCCAGTGGAGCGGGAAGGCATCCGTCGCGCTTGGGCGGAAATCGCGGCGGCCGACCGAATTTTAATGGTGGTGGACGACCAGTTGGGTTTAACCGCCGAGGATCAGGCGCTGCGAGAACGCTTGCCAGCAGATACGCCGGTGACGGTGGCGTACAACAAGATCGACCTGAGCGGTCGACCGCCGACGGTTCGGGACGGCGAATGGGGAACGGAAATCCTGTTATCGGCGAAGACTGAGGCAGGCTTGGATTTATTGCGCGAACATCTCAAATCTTGCATGGGTTATCACAGCGGCGGTGAAGGAACCTTCATGGCTCGTCGCCGACATTTGGAGGCATTGGAGCGAGCGACGGCGGCTCTGGAACGGGCGGCTTATCAGTTGGAAGTTATCCGCGCTGGCGAATTGGTCGCTGAGGAATTGCGCGAGGCTCAGAATGCGCTATCGGAAATTACCGGCGAATTTACATCAGAGGATTTGTTATCAAAGATTTTTTCTAGTTTTTGCATTGGAAAATAACAAACCTTCTGAAGCGTTCCGCACTGTTCCGCTAGCCTTCTGAATTTCCTATAAAATCTTCCGTTTTCGTTCCGCAGACGGCTTGTGCGTTCCGTACGAATCCGCAATGTGTGCCCATATGTGTGCCCAAGATGAAAAGCGGTGTGCCCATGAAAAACGGCGGTGTGCCCTAGGGCAAAAATGTGTGCCCAAGATGAGTGAGGTTTCTCATGGGCACACACTGGCTGGAAGCCTTGCGCGGCAAGGATTTCTGCTAATTCCAGCTATTTTCCGCTTGGGCGGAAATATCAGGGCACACCCATGTTTTCGGAAATCTTGGGCACACGCTACGGCGGAAGGGGTGAATGATGGCGCTATCGGATACCAAGCTGCGGAACCTGAAGCCTGCCGACAAGGCTTATCAGGAAGCCGACCGGGCTGTTCGTGGAAGTCATGCCCGGCGGCGCGAAGGTTTGGCGGATGCGTTACCGCGTCGGCGAACGCGAAGCCAAGCAAGAGAAAATCACGCTAGGCGACTACCCGACCTATTCGCTGGCCGAAGCCCGATCATGGCGGGACGATTGTAAGATACTGGCCGGACGAGGACTGTCCCCGATGGCCCTGCGGCGCGGCGATGCGATCCCCGATGATGCCGCCCCCGCCGTCAAGGAACTGGCCGAACTGTTCGTTCGTGACTGGTGCCTGAAAACCCGCGAAAAAGCCAAGGCCAAGGAAGAGGCGGCAAGGGAAGCGGACACGATGGAAGCCTTCGCCCGGCGCTGGTATGCCGAGATTGTGGAACCGGCGAACAGCAACCCCCGCAACATCCTGCGGGCGTTGGGAAAGGATGTGATCCCGGCGATTGGCCGCAAGCAAGTTGCCGACGTGACCGTGACCGACATTCTGGCGATTACCGACAAGATCAAGAATCGCGGGGCCGATCAAATGGCGCTGCAAATCCGCAACGTGCTGAAACGGCTTTTCGCCTATGCCATTGCGCGGGAGAAAACCCAATTTAATCCGGCGGCGGCAATCGAGGCGAAATTCATTGCCCAAGCCAAGAGCCGCGATGTGGCCCTGAACCCGGAGGAAATCGGCAAGTTGCTACGGGCCATCTACCAATCCAGCATGAAGCGGGCGCACAAGCTGGCGCTGCACCTGCTGATTCTGTGCATGGTGCGGAAATCGGAACTGATCGAAGCCCAGTGGGAAGAGCTTGACCTTGAGAAAGCGGAATGGGCGATCCCCGGCGAGCGCATGAAGAAAGACAAGCCGCACCTTGTTTCATTGTCCCGGCAAGCGGTGGCGATGTTCGAGGAATTGAAGGGATTGGCGAGCGGTTCCGAATGGGTATTCCCGAGCCGTAGCGATTTGAGGAAGCCGATAGCGAAGACAACCTTGAATGCACCCGATTACCCACAAATTCCAACATATTGTAGTCTATAAGTATTTGACGAGG
>JAVMKI010000039.1:0-23004 GCA_031732755.1 Candidatus Contendibacter sp. | reverse complement strand
AGCTGTTCACCGGCATCGAGAAGTTCGAGATCATGGCGATCCCGTTCTTCATCCTGGCTGGCAATTTTCTCACCCATGGCGGCGTCGCCCGGCGAATGATCGCTTTCGCCACCGCCTGCGTCGGTCACCTACATGGTGGGTTGGGGCTGGCGGGGGTGCTGGCCTGCGCCCTGTTCGCCGCAGTTTCAGGCTCCAGTCCGGCCACCGTGGTCGCCATCGGCTCGATCCTGCTGCCGGCGATGGTGGCCCAGGGCTTCCCCAAGCGGTTCGGCGCGGGCGTCATCACCACTTCGGGCGCGCTGGGCATCTTGATCCCACCATCCATCGTGATGGTGATGTACGCCGTCGCCACCAACACCTCGGTCGGCCAGTTGTTCATCGCCGGCGTCATCCCCGGTGTCGTGCTGGCCGCCATGCTCGGCGTGGTCACCTGGTACCGAGCCTGGAAAAACGACTACCCGCGCCTGCCGCGGGCCAGCTTCCTGACCGTGCTGCGCACGTTCAAGGACAGCGCGTGGGGATTGTTGTTGATCATCATAGTCATCGGCGGCATCTACTCCGGCCTGTTCACCCCAACCGAAGCGGCGGCGATGAGCGCGGTCTACGCCTTTTTCGTCTCGGTGTTCGTCTACAAGGACATGACGCTCAAGCAGGTGCCAAAAGTGCTGCTCGACAGCGCCAACATGAGCGCGATGCTGCTCTACATCATCACCAACGCGGTGTTGTTCTCGTTCCTGATGACCCACGAGAACATTCCGCAGGCGATGGCGCAGTGGATGATCGACCAGAATCTGAGCGTCTGGCTGTTCCTGCTGGGTTGCAACATCCTGTTGCTGCTGGCCGGCAACGTGATGGAACCCTCGTCGATCACGCTGATCATGGCGCCGATCCTGTTTCCCATCGCGACCAAGCTGGGCATCGATCCGGTGCATTTCGGCATCATGATGGTCGTCAACATGGAAGTCGGCATGTGCCATCCGCCGGTTGGTCTGAATCTTTACGTCGCTAGCGGCATCACCCACATGGGGATCACCGAACTGACGGTGGCGGTCTGGCCCTGGCTGCTCACCATGCTGACGTTCCTGGCGCTGGTCACCTACTGGCCGGCGCTGTCGCTCTGGCTACCGCGAATGTTGGGGATGATGTAGCGTGGGCTATAAAAAAGGGCGGTGAATCCGCCCTTTTTTGTTGCGCCGCTCAGCTCCAGTACCGTACCGGGCCGCTGTCGATGTGGACGAAATTGGCGCGGGGATAGTAGCCGACGCCGCCCGCGCCCAACGAACAGGCCGCCTGGTACAGATCGGAAACGCGGCCGCCCGGCACCCGGATATCGAGCGCCATCGCCTGTATGTGAAAGCTGTTGCGCGCCACGCCCCGGCTGCGCTCACATAGCATCCAGTTGGTCGATGGCGAGCGATAACCGCTGATCACATTGATCGGCCGGCCCAGGCCCAGTTGCAATTGCAAGGCATAAAGCTGGTCCAGAACGTTGGGATCGAACAGCTTGACCTGATCGTTATGGTGATCGCGCAGGGCCCAACTGATCGTATTGACGGCCTCGCGGACATAGCCATCGCGCGGTGTCCAATAAATCTGACGGATGCTCTCGCCAGTATTGGGATTATGGAACAGAAGGTAACGTTCGCGCAGAACCGCTGCTTTCAGCAGATCCGGCGCCAGGGCCAACGCGCCGACACCGCCGGCCGCCCACTTGAGAAAGCCACGTCGGCCCGAATCAGGCCGTTTTTTCTCCTCGTTGTCATGTACGGTGTCGCCTAGTTGCAGTGTGACGTCGGTTCGCATGTTCTGGATATCCTCCCAGCCATTTGAGTTTTCTGAACTCTAACGAAACCGAGTTTCTCAAATCAAGAATCAGTTGTACCAATACCTCTTTGCCATTTAACAACAACAACCCTGTTGCATTTTTTTATCCAATTGTATCCATTATCTTCATTACAACAGAATACCGAAACAAATAGAGAACCAATGGTGTTGCTTTCTTCCATTAAAATTTATTGATTAAAGCGCACTTAACATGAAATGATTTGCACCCCGCAATATCCTCTTTTATCAAAAATATAATAATGTTTATGGTAAATACAACAAATTATTAAAAAGACAAATTAACCACGACTAATTTAATAAGTTATTTATGAGCAAGGAAAAACTTCCGGTAACCCCCGCTATTCGTCTGTTGCGAGAAAACAACAGCACTTTCACCAACCACCTCTACCCCTACGAGGAACATGGCGGGACCGCCCATAGCGCCCGTTGTTTGGGGGTGGACGAACACTGCGTGATCAAGACGCTGATCATGGAAGACGAGCATCAGCAACCCTTGATCGTGCTGATGCACGGCGACCGCAAAGTCTCCACCAAGGAGTTGGCGCGGCTGCGGGGGGTAAAAACCATCACGCCCTGCGCGCCGCACGTCGCCAACAAACACACGGGTTACCTGGTCGGCGGCACATCGCCGTTCGGGACCCGCAAAACCATGCCGGTCTACCTGGAAGCCAGCATCCTCGAACTACCGCGCATTTACATCAACGGCGGCAAGCGCGGTTTTCTGGTCGGCTTGGCGCCGACCGAGGCGCGGCGCCTGTTGCAGCCGACGTTGGTTCAGGTCGCCATCGAGGAATAACCGATGGACCAACACCACTTCATCGCCACCGCTCCGGCTGGCGTGGAACCGCTGCTGGCGATGGAACTGACCGAACTGGGCGCGACAGCGATCCGCGCCGCGCGCGGGGGCATGGCGTTCCAGGGTCCGCTGGAGCTCGCCTATCGCACCTGCCTGTGGTCGCGAACCGCCAGTCGGGTGCTGCTGCCGCTGGCCGAGTTTTCCGCCGCCGACGCGGATGCGCTGTACACCGGTCTCCATGACCTGCCCTGGGAAGAGCATCTAAGCCCGAATGGAACCTTGAGCGTCGAGTTCAGCGGTGGTGGTCCCGGAATCGACCACAGCCACTACGGCGCGCAGCGGGTCAAGGATGCCATCGTGGACCGGTTTCGGGCGCGCGATGGCCAACGACCCAGCGTGGAAACACGCCAGCCGGACCTGCGGATTCACGCGCGCTGGCACGACGGCCAGGTTGCCGTCAGTCTCGATCTATCCGGCGACAGCCTGCACCGGCGCGGCTACCGCGAAGCGACCGTGACCGCGCCGCTGAAGGAAACACTGGCCGCCGCCCTGCTGCTGAAAGCCGGCTGGCCCGCCATCGCCGCCGCTGGCGGGCCTCTGCTCGACCCACTGTGCGGGTCCGGCACCCTGGCGATAGAAGCCGCCTGGATCGCCGGTGACCAGGCGCCCGGTTTGTTGCGTGAATATTGGGGTTTCAACGGCTGGTTGGGGCACGTTCCCGCACTGTGGAACCGGCTGCTGGCCGAGGCGCGGGAACGACGCGCGGCGGGCCGAGCGCGTATCCCGCTGATCCGGGCTAGCGACCGCGATCCCAAAGCGGTACGCGCGGCGCTGATCAACGCTGGTCGCGCCGGCGTGGCGGATCAGATCCAAGTCGAGCGCCGTGAATGGATCAGCGTCGAACCGCCCTCCGGCCCCCCCGGACTGTTGATCGCCAATCCACCTTATGGCGAACGGCTGGGTGACCAGGACGAACTCAGTGCGTTGTACGCTCGACTGGGCGACCGGCTGAAAACCCGGTTCGGCGGTTGGCGGGCGGCGCTGTTTACCGGCAATCCCGAATTCGGCAAGCGCATGGGCTTGCGCGCCGTCAAAACCAATGTTTTTCACAACGGTCCGCTGGAATGCCGGCTGCTGCAATTCCAGATCGCGCCGGAATTCTTCGTGGACCGGGACGCCGCCGACCAGCGCGCCCGTACCGCCGCGCTGGATCGGGCGGTGACCGCTGGGGCCGAGGGCTTCGTCAATCGGCTGCGCAAGAATTTGCGCCATCTGGGCCACTGGGCAGAACGGGAAGGCGTCGGTTGCTACCGGCTGTACGATGCCGATCTGCCGGAGTACGCTGTAGCGATTGATCGTTACGAGCAATGGCTGCATGTCCAGGAATACGCCCCACCGCCGAGTGTGGATCCGGCCAGGGCGCGCGAGCGACTGGCACAGGTGATGGCGGTACTGCCAGCGGTGTTGGCGATTCCACCCGACCAGGTCTTCCTCAAGGTGCGTCAACGGCAAAGAGGCGCCAGCCAATACCGGAAGCAAGCCGAACAAGGTCACTTTCACGAAGTCCGCGAGGGGCCGGCGCGGTTGCTGGTCAACTTCACCGATTATCTCGATACCGGCCTGTTTCTCGACCATCGCATCACCCGCCGACTGCTGCGAGAACTGGCGGCTGGACGGCGTTTCCTCAACTTGTTTGGCTACACCGGCGCCGCCACTGTCCATGCCGCGTTGGGCGGCGCCGCGCAAACCACGACCGTGGATCTATCGGCCACCTACCTGGATTGGGCGCGGCGCAATCTGGAATTGAACGGTATCCACGGCTCCCGGCACGCACTGATCCAGGCCGACTGCCGACAATGGTTGATCGAGGCGCGCGGCCGCTACGACCTGATCTTTCTCGACCCGCCGACCTTTTCCAATTCCAAACGGCTGGAAACCACCCTGGACGCGCAACGAGATCACGTCGAACTGATCCGCCAAACATTGCGGCTACTCGCGCCGGATGGAGCACTGATTTTTTCCACCAATGCCCGCAGATTCCGGCTGGACGCGGACGCGCTCGCCGATCTTCGCATCGAGGATTGGAGTCGGCGCACCCTGCCGCTGGATTTCGCCCGCGACCCTAAAATTCACCAGTGCTGGCGTCTCACCCGGCCACAGGGTGGCTAATGGATTACAATAAACAGGGAAAATATGGCTCAATCGCGATCCCTTCCCCCGTGGCACAGGAGAATCCGCATGAACGCCCAGCCGTCCGATACCCCTTCCGCTTCCCCTTCGTCCGGATCGCTGCTTGATCCGTTCGACATCATTGGCTCCAGCCTGGCGGTACAGCAAGCCTGGCTGCACCAACCCGAGCGGCTGGCCGCCAGCTTGCAAGGACTGATGCTAGACACGCACCGGATTCACGACCATTTCGCCCGCGCTAGTCTTGGCCTCTCCAACGAACCGGCCGTGGCCGCCGTCATCCACGACCAGCGCTTCCAAGACCCGGCCTGGATCGACCATCCCGGGTTCGCCTATCTCAAGGAAATCTACCTGCTCTATGGCCGTTGGCTGGAAGACGCCATTTACACCACCGAAGGCATTGATCCAGCCCGGCGTCGGCGGGCGGCATTCTGGGTTCGCCAATGGCTGGACGCCATCGCACCCTCCAATTTCTTCTGCACCAATCCCGAAGCGTTGCGGCGCGCGTTCGCCAGCCATGGCTACAGCATCCTCTGGGGGTTGCAACACTGGCTGCGCGACGCCGCCGCTGAGGATGTGCGGATGGTGGAGCCGGATGCGTTCCAGGTGGGCCGTGACCTGGCTACCACGCCGGGCCAGGTGGTGCTGCGCAACGAACTGCTGGAATTGATCCAGTACGCACCGGTCACCGACCAGGTTCACGCCGTACCGGTGGTCCTGGTCGCGCCCTGGATCAACAAGTACTACATCATGGACCTCAGCCCGGACAACAGCCTGGTCCGTCATCTGGTCAGCCAAGGCTTCACCGTTTTCGTCACCAGTTGGAAGAATCCAGGCCCCGAGGCCCGGACCATCACCTTGGACGACTATCTGCTGAAGGGGCTGCGGCCCGCGCTGGACGCGGCTCGCGCGGTCTGCGGCGTTCCTCGGGTTCACGCCACCGGCTATTGTCTGGGTGGCACCGCGCTGGCGATGCTGCTGGCCTGGCTCAACGCGGCTCCCGCCGACCGCGCGGTTAACCCGGTCGCCCACTGGAGCACGTTCACCACCTTGGTGGACTTCAGCGATCCGGGCGAGATCGGTGCGTTTTTAAGCGAATCCAGTTTTGAATTTCTCAAGCAGCGTATGAACACCGCCGGTTATCTGGACGGAACCGACATGGCGGGCGCTTTTCGGATGCTGCGGCCCAACAATCTGATCTGGCACTACGTGATCCACAGCTATTTGTATGGCGAGGAACTGCCACCCAGCGATGTGTTGTTCTGGAACTGCGACACCACGCGCATGCCGGCGGCGATGCACGAGTTTTATCTGCGGGAACTCTATTTGAACAATCGGCTGGCGCAAGGCAATTTGGAGATCGGCGGGCGGCGGCTTGATCTGGGCGCGATCCAGCAACCGTTGTACGCGGTGGGAGCGGAGCAGGATCACATCGCTCCCTGGAAGCAGACCTTCCGGCTGTGCGGCCTGACCGGCGGATCGGCGCGCTACGTGCTGGCCACGTCCGGTCACATCCTCGGCGTCATCAACCCGCCGGTCACGCCACCCAAGCGGCGCTACTGGGTCGGCGACGCCACCGGCCAAGGCGACGCGGAGGCATGGCGGGAAAAGACCGAGAAAACCGCTGGCTCCTGGTGGGAAGACTGGACCCGCTGGCTGGGCGAACGTTGCGGCCCGTTGGGACCGCCGCCACCGTTCGGCAACGCCGACCATCCACCCCTGGCGGCAGCGCCTGGACAGTATGCTCTTGAAAAGTGAAGGTCAGTCCTTCGCCCGATGCGGGTTGTGCCACGACACCTCGACCCCGCCATCGTCGCGGGCCATGATCCGGCACAACACGAACAATAAGTCCGACAACCGATTCAGATAGATACGCACCGCATCGCCGACCGCTTCCTCGCGCGCCAGCGCCACCACCCGGCGCTCGGCGCGACGGCAAATCGCCCGCGCCATGTGGCAATCCGCCGCCGCCCGGCCACCACCGGGCAGGATGAACTCCTTGAGCGGCGGCAACTGCGCGTTGAACTCGTTCAACACCGCTTCCAACCGCGCCACCTCTTCCTCTCGCACGGCCTGATAGCCGGGAATGCTCAATTCCCCGCCCAAGTCGAACAGCTTGTGCTGCGCTTCCTGCAAACAGCCGCGGATTTCCTCGCGCAGGTCGTGTGCCAGCACCCGGCCGATGGCGCAATTCAATTCATCCACCGCACCGATAGCCTCGATGCGCGGGCAGTCCTTGGCAACCCGTTCGCCGTTACCCAGTCCGGTCGTGCCGCCGTCGCCGGTGCGGGTATAGATTTTGGAAAGTCGGTTACCCATCGTCATATCTCCAGATCCGTTTCACCTTGATCCCCGGTTGGACGGCTGGCCAGGTCCATCGCCTTGCCCTGCGCGCATGCCGGTGCGGCGGTCATCATACCTTAACCCAACCATCAACCGCCCCCCGTCCGCCGGAGCGTTCTCTTCGCACCATGCCTTCCTCCAGAACGGATTCATGGTAAATTTTATAATATATGTTCAATTTCAATAAGTTAGTATTAAATATCAATATCTTAATATTAAATGGGATATTATTATAACTAATTGATTTTAAATAATTTTATTATAATTAGGTTTTGTGCTTTCGCAATAATGATTCATTCCCTCCCGAGACCACCTCTTGTTTGAGAATCAATCCTATTCATCGAAACTAGAAAATTTTTCAACATGTTGCTTCTAAACAATTTTTTTGTTTTTTGTCAAAAAAATAAAATTTTATTCAACTTATTGTTTTTAATAAATAAAATTATAAATGATCACTGATTAAAACCATCAAAAAAATCACTGGAAAATATTTATTTATTGATTAGATACTTGCAAAATACTTTTCCATCATGTTTTCATACTGCCGCACTGCTGTATTGCAGTAAGTTCCTGCCATAGGCCAGTTACGTTACCAACGCTGCCTTGGGAACGTCAGGCGACACCGGAAGCCAGGCTCGGCAGGCCTCGGCCCGGAGTTGCTTAGGTCGGGTTCGCGGAGATCGGCATCAGCCGATCCGGGCCAGGAAGCCCCACGCCAACGCGGGATACGGACCCATCGAGCACTATCAGTTCGTACTGATTAACGACGGAGGTCTTATGGAATTCACGGAATGCGTCAAGGACAGGCTTACTCTGACCCTTAAGTCGGGTCTGTTGTGCGCGGTCATGCTGATGCCCACGACGACGCTGGCTCAATCGCTGGAGACAGACCGTGGCGAGGAGACCACGAACGCCACCGACACCATGACGGTGGCCACGGTTACCCCTGAGCAAAGTGGGGTGAAACTCATTCCGGCCGATATCGCCAGCGCCGCCGCATCAGCCCAACAGCGCAAAATCGCTCGTCTTAGCGGGCACATCCAGAGCCGGTATCAAATCCCGGACTACAAGGCGCAACAGATTGTGGCGGCGGCGATCCGCAGCGGCGAAATTCACCAGGTGGAACCGGAACTCATTCTCGCCATCATCGCCGTGGAATCCACGTTCAAGGAGCGGGCCATCAGCCGAGTGGGCGCGCGCGGCTTGATGCAGGTCATGCCCGGTTCCCATTCTCGCAAGGTTCGCGAAATCGGCGGCAGTCGCGCCCTGTTCGATCCGACCAAGAACATCCATACCGGCTCCAGAATCCTGGCGGATTATCTCGATGATCACTCCGGTAATCTGCGACGGGCATTGCTCAGCTATAACGGCAGCCTGGGGACGCGCTCGTCTTTCCCGGACAAGGTTCTGCGAATCTACCGTGATCTGCGCCGAGCCACCGTCGAGGGCTAATTTCCCCCATTTCAACCCTCTCCCTGCCACGGGAGAGGGTTTTGGAATCACCCGCAAGCCAGAGTTCTTCAATACGGGTTCCGATGATTCATAATAAAAGTGAATCCGATCACCCGTGCTGGAACTCATGTCCCCTTCTCGACCAAACCCCGTTACCCTGGCGACCCAACTGCCAGCCCATCGTCCTCTGCCCCCCGTGGAACGCTGGCATCCGCCGCTCAGTGGCGAAATGGACCTGCGCATTGCCCGCGACGGGACCTGGTTCCATGAAGGCGCACCGTTTCAGCGCGAGGCGTTGGTGCGTCTGTTCGCCTCCATCCTGCGCCGCGACGAGGACGGTTGCCACTATCTGGTCACGCCGGTGGAAAAATGGCGCATCCGAGTGGACGACGCACCCTTCCTGGCGGTGCGGCTCGACGCGGCCGGGCAGGGGCATGATCAGGCGCTCACCTTCACCACCAATGTTGGCGATGTAGTCGTCGCCGGTCCCGAACACCCACTGACGGTCGAATATCGGACGCCAGGCGGCGAACCCACGCCCTATCTGCATGTCCGTGGCCGGTTACGCGCTCTGTTGACCCGGGCGGTGTTCCTGGAATTGGTCGATCTGGGCGAGGAGCAACCAGACGCGCACGGGCGAAACTATGGAGTGTGGAGTCAGGGCCAATTTTTCAGCCTCGGCCGACTGGACGATGAGACCTGAGCCATGCGCCGTTTCCCGCTGTCTCTGTTGCGCGCGCTGGTGTTGCTACCCTCGCTCGCCCTGGTTTTGCTGATCCGCGTGCTCAAATGGCTGGTGGCGCCGTTTGCCCTGTTGCCGCAAGTGCTGCTGGGCGTGCCGCTGGTCCTGCTCCGCCTTCGCCAGCCGTTACGGCTGCGTCTCGTTCCGATTCAGAAGGCCGATTTGCCCGATGCCGCCTGGATCACGCTGACCGACGCCGCCGAAGCGCTGGCCGCCGATGCTTTCGTCCATTACGGTGATTTCCGCTGCGACGGTCTGATCCAGAACGCGGTGCTGTGGCTACGCTTGCTGGGTCGACCGGAACCGGGCATCGGCGCTATCGCCGCGCACATTGCGTTCGGCGGTAGTCGCCCGGCGCACAACTTCATCGAGTTCATCACCGAATTTCACGATGGCCGAGTGCTGACCACGAATAATCTCAACCTGCCCTACAGCTTGCCGGCTCCGAACTATCTGGCCCGCCTGCAACTCAAGGATGTTTGGGATGCGCGAGCGCTGTATGTCCTGCACCGCGACCTGGTCGCCGCCCTGGGTCAACCGATCCGTTCGGCCAAGATCGAACAGGCTGCTCGTGACCCCGCCAATCTGCTGATCGACAGCCATGCTCGCGAAATCCAGGCCCTGATCGCGCGGGGCTGGCTGCGGCGACCCGACCCAGCGACGGATACGGCCCGACTGAGCCTCTGGGGCGCGCTGGTGGGCGTCTGGCGCCAAGCCTGGCCGCTGGCCAGCCTGCATCTGCGCGCCGCCGACCGCCGCGCCCGTCGCTTGCTGGCCGAACATGGCATCGATGCCGCCGCGTTCGTCGGCGGCGCCCCCGGCATCGTGGTCGCCCGCCAGCCGCTGCCCGTGCCCGTCGCCATCAACACGGCGCGCGCCGGTTACGAGCGGATTCTGCCACTGGCCCAGCGCACCGATCCACGCGCCGTGCTGGAAGCGGTGGTGGTGGAACTGGACCAGGACCGTGCTGGAGCCCTCCTGACGCCGGAGTTTCGCTACACGTTTCGCGGTTGCGCCGACCATCATCAGCGCCGGATTCGCCGGTTGCGCAGCTTCGACATCGTGCTCGACCTGGCGGCTGCCGAGATGGCGGTCACCGCCATGGAGCGGGAATTCGAACAAGTGGCCGACGAGACCGAATGGGCCGCGTTGGTCACCAACTCGCCACTGATTCCCCTGACACTCGGTCCCCCGCTTCACGACCTGGATCAAGTGTTGCCCGTGGCTCTGGCGACGCTCGCGGCCCAGACGGAAACCGGCCGCGTCCTGCTGGATTCCGCTTCGTTGTATAGCGACGAAGACGGCATCCCCTGTTGGCAGGTGGTCGCCTGGAACGGCGAGGACGACCCACCGCTGCACGTGAGGGTGGACGCCCGTTTGGGCGTCATCCTACCGGATGACTGATCCCTTCCCTTCACTTCGCAAAGAGAGGAGTCGCGTTATGGAAGGTTTTGCCACATTTGTCATCGGTCTGGCGATCTTCGCCATCATCCTGATTTTCCTGGGTGTCAAGTCGGTGCCGCAAGGCATGGAATACACGGTCGAGCGCTTTGGCCGCTATACCGAGACCATGCGTCCTGGCCTGAATCTCATCATCCCACTCATCGACCGGATCGGACGCAAGATGAACATGATGGAAACGGTGCTGGATGTGCCCTCGCAGGAAATCATCACCAAGGACAACGCCATGGTGAAAGTGGACGGGGTGGTGTTCTACCAGGTGCTGGACGCCGCCAAGGCCGCTTACGAAGTCAACCAGCTTGAATTCGCCGTTCTCAACCTGACCATGACCAACATCCGCACAGTGATGGGTTCGATGGACCTCGACGAACTGCTGTCCAAGCGCGACGAGATCAACGCCCGGCTGCTGACCGTGGTGGACGAAGCCACCACGCCATGGGGCCTCAAGGTCACCCGCATCGAGATCAAGGACATCGCGCCGCCGAAGGATCTGGTGGATTCCATGGCGCGGCAGATGAAGGCGGAACGCGACAAGCGCGCCTCGATCCTGACCGCCGAGGGCGAGCGCCAGGCGGCGATTTTGGCCGCCGAGGGTCAGAAGCAAGCGGCGATCCTGGAAGCGGAAGGTCGCAAGGAATCCGCCTTCCGCGACGCCGAGGCCCGCGAACGGCTGGCCCAGGCCGAGGCGCGGGCCACCCTGATGCTGTCGGAGGCCATCGGCAAGGGCAACGTGCAGGCGGTCAACTACTTCGTGGCGCAGAAATACGTCGAGGCGGTGGCGAAACTGGCGGCGGCGCCAAATCAGAAAGTGTTGCTGATGCCGCTGGATACCTCCGGGTTGGTCGGCACGCTCGCCGGCGTCGCCGAATTGGCGCAAGAGGCGCTGAACAAGACGGGAATCCGCTCGTGAGCGCGTGGCTATTGGAACCGGTCTACTGGAACTGGTGGGTGTTGGGGGTAGCGCTGATGGTGGTCGAGGCACTCCTGCCCGGCTTCTTCTTCCTGTGGATGGGCGTGGCCGCGCTGCTGGTCGGGCTGACGCTGACCGTGTTGCCGGACCTGGACTGGACTTGGCAGGTCATGCTGTTCGCAGTGCTGTCGGTGGGTTCCATCGTCGCCTGGCGAATCTGGCTGCGGCGGCATCCCACGCCAACCGCCGACTCGTTGCTCAACCGCCGTGGCCATCAGTATGTCGGTCGGGTATTCACCCTGGATGCGCCGGTGGTCAATGGCCACGGGAAAATCCGGGTGGACGACAGCACCTGGAAAGTGGTGGTGGACCAGGATTGCCCGGCTGGAACCCGGCTGCGAATCGTCGGAGTGAACGGCGTGCTGCTCAGGGGCGCGGTGGAAAACCCACCGGCCACGGAGGCCTGATGCGCGACATCCTTCATTTGACGACTCAGCACCGCGAGGAACTGGTGGACATCACCGCGCGGGTCGCCGCCATCGTCAAGGCCAGCGGTGTGCGCCAAGGCGTGGCGGCGGTCTACGCCCAAGGCGCGACCGCCGCGCTGATGATCCAGGAAAACTGGGACGAGAGCGTGCAAACCGATGTCGTTAACCTGCTGCGCAAGCTGATTCCGCGCGGAGTCTGGCTACACGATGAACAGGACGGCAACGGGGACGCCCACCTCAAGGCCGGTCTGGTGGGACCGTCGGAGGTGATTCCGATCATCGATGGCGAACTGGGCCTGTCGCGCTGGCAGAATCTTTTTTTCTGCGAATTCGACGGCCCGCGCCGGGACCGCCGGGTGATTTGCACCGTGCTGGCGGACAGCACGGGCTGAAACCGCGCCCGGTTCGCTAATCCACCAACGCCGCCCGAATTTGCGCCGCCTGCGCCTTCAACTCTTCAGGCTTGGCCAAGGTGCGGCCATGGGCGCCGGCGCGCTGGCCCTCGCGCATCGGCACGATGTGCACGTGATAATGCGGCACGGTCTGGCCGGCGGCGGCGCCGTTGAACTGGCCGATGCGCAGACCATCGGCGGCCAGCGCCTTTTGCACCGCGCGGGCCACGCGCTGGACGGTCACGGCCACCGCCAGCAGATCGGGTTCGGTGATTTCCAGCAGATTGGGCGCGTGCGCCTTGGCAATCACCAGCGTATGACCCGGACTGGCCGGCTGAATGTCCATGAAGGTCAGCGTGCGCTCGTCCTCGTGAACCTTGACCGACGGGATTTCACCCCGGACGATCTTGCAGAAAATGCATTGGGCGGATTCGGACATCGTGGCGACTCCCTGAGTAGCGGAACTCGACGCCAGTCCGGCAACCGGCTGGCGCGGGAAGCATCATTTCACTTTCTGATGTAGCTCGATCAATTTCGTTTCCTCGCCCATCACCACCAACACATCGTCGCTGGCCAACGCATAACTGGTGTCGGGAAGGAAGGGAGCGGACTTTTCCGCCGCGGGTTTGATGGCCAACAGATGCGCCTGGTAGCGGTCGAGCAATTCCAGGTCGGCGACCATCCGCCCCACCAAGCTGGCCGGGGTCCGCAAGGTGACCGCGAAATAGCCGTCACCCAGCGCCATCGCATCCAGCAGCTTCAACCGAGAATAGTGAATCAGATGCGCTGTCTTGACCGCGCTTTCCCGCTCCGGTTGCACCACATCGCTAGCGCCGATCAGCGTCAGGATCTTGCCCTGATCGGCGTTGGCGACCTTGACCAGTACCCGGGGAATGCCCAGCTCCCGAAGGTAGTGCGTCAGCAGCACACTGGTCTCGAACCGCTCGCCCACGTCCACCGCCACCACATCCATGCGCCGGATGCCCAAATCCTTCAGCGCCTCGCGGTCGGCCACGTCGGCGACCATCGCCTTGCCGACATGGTGCATGATCTCCTGGACCTTGTCGGCGTCTCGATCCACCGCCATGACGTCATCGCCCAGTTCGCTCAGGGTGCGGGCCAGATGAAACCCGAAATCCTCCAATCCCAATACCGCGATGTGCATGGCGACTCCTCGTTCTCTCGATCAACCGATCATGACCTGCTCTTCCGCGTAGGCGACCGCTGGCCGCGGCTCCTGCTGGGCGATGGCGAGGGCGATGGTCAACGGCCCCAGCCGACCGACGAACATCAGCAACATGATGAGAGTCTTGCCACCGTCGTTCAGGTACGGCGTGATGCCGGTGGACAACCCAGCCGTGCCCAGCGCCGACGCCACCTCGAACAGCAATCCCAGTGACCACTCGACCGTTCGGGGATGGAACAGGCCGCTCACCTGTAGCGCGGACAGCAGGATCGCCCCCAGGGTCATGAGCATGAATGCCAGCGCCACCACCCAAACCGCCTTGGCAACGTTGGCCTCCGGCACGCTGCGGTTGAACAAGCGCACCCCGCGTTCGCCGCGATAGCGCGAGCGCGCCACCGCCAGCAACACACCCAGCGTGGTCGCCTTGATGCCGCCAGCCGTGGAGCCGGGGCAACCGCCGATCAGCATCAGCACGATGGTAAAATACAGCGTTGCCACCGTGACCTGACTGTAATCCACGGTGTTGAAACCGGCGGTGCGCGGCGTGACCGCGGCGAACCAACTGGTCAGCAGGATCTCCAGCGCGCTCATGTCCACCAGAAGATTGGCGCGCTCCAGCAGGATGAAGCCCACCATTCCGACCAGCAACAGCACGCCGGTCATGGTGAGCGCCACTTTGGTATGCAGGCTGAGCGGGAGCCGTTGCCGCCGCCACCGCCGACGTTGCCAGCGCACCAGTTCCGTCAGCACGGCGAATCCCAGACCACCGAGGATGATCAACATCGAAATCGGCAACACAATGCTGGCGTTGGTCCGATCCGCGATCAAATTGTCCGGACGCAACCCGAAACCGGCGTTGCAAAAGGCGCTGACGGCGTGAAACACCGAAACCCAAAGCGCCTGGCCCGTCGGCAACCGCTGGCTTTCACTCAGGAACAGCACGGTGGCGCCCAAGGCCTCAATCGTCAGCGTCCACAGAAACACCAGGCGCAACAGCGCCGGCAGGCTCAGGCGGTGACTGGCCGCGAAGCTATCCTGCACCGCATCGTGGCTGGACAGCGAAACCTCGTTTCCCATCAGCAGAAACAGCGTGGTGGACAGGGTAATGATGCCCAGACCGCCGATTTGCACCAAGCCAAGCAGCACCGCCTGGCCGAAGCCGCTCAAGGCGCTGCCGGGGTCCACCACCGCCAACCCGGTCACGCACACCGCGCTAGTGGCCATGAACAAGGCATTGATGAAGGCGAGTGGGGTGCCGGTGCTGGCGAGCGGCAGGGCCAACAGCCCGGCGCCGACGAAGATGGTGGCGGCGAAGCTGAAAACCAGCAGGCGGGCGGGATGGCGAATCAGGCGAATCAAGGGACGGACGCCCAGGAAAGTCTCGGAGACAAGCTATTGAGGTTAGCGCTCGACCGCGCGGATTTCCATGCGCAATTCTTCCTTGCCGTCCTTTTCCTGCATGATGCGCACCGGTAGATAGCGCAGGTCGGGCGCGACCCAGAACGTCGTCATCCGGGTCTTGCCAGGCGTGTACTGGTTGACCAACACGGTATTCAGCTTGCCGAGTGGAGTGTCCAGCGTTTCCTGGCCCTGGTTGCGAATCTGGTAGGTCTTGATCTCGATCCGGTCCACCAGGCTATATTGGCTGGGCGTCCGCCCGCGCTGCAAATCCGCCATGACCACCAATTGCAGGCTGAGCGGGTCCACCACGCCGGGCGCGAGCGGCAGGGTCGCCTGGTCGGCGTTGTAGCGGGCCTGCGCCTGGCCGGCGGACCAATCAAAGCGCAGTTGCATGTGATTGGACTTCTTGCCCGTGTCGAGCAGCCGTTCGTACTGGTGGGGCTGGATCGCATCATGGTGAATTTCGCCGCTGACCTGTTCGTGGATGCGGCCAGAGGCCAGCAGCGCCACTAGGCCGTTGGGGCGAACATCGGACGTCATCTGGTAAGTCCCCGGACTAGGCTCGGTCAACGCGATGACCGCCTCGCCGATGGAAAAACCGGAAGCGTAGACTTCGTAATGGGCACGGTAGGGAGCGACCGGCAAGCGGTCGTCAGCGGCGGTCGCCAACGAACTCAACAGCAACGAACCGGCGAGCGCGACGGTACGGCACCAAGGCTTCATGGGCGCGCCTTACCGGATTTGGAAACGCATGGACAAATCCACGGCGCGCACGTCCTTGGTCAAACCGCCGATGGAGATGTAATCCACGCCGGTTTCGGCGATGGCGCGGACGGTGGTCGTAGTGACGTTGCCCGACGCTTCCAGCTTGACCCGCCGCGCCGTGATCCGCACCGCTTCGGCCAGGAGCGCCAGGTTGAAGTTGTCCAGCATGACGATGTCGGGCCGGGCGGCCAATGCTTCTTCCAGTTCCGCCAGATTCTCCACTTCCACTTCGACTGTGACGCCCGGATACAAGCGGCGGGCCGTGGCGATGGCGTTGGTGATCGAGCCGGCGGCCACGATGTGATTTTCCTTGATCAGCACGGCGTCGAACAAGCCGATGCGGTGGTTCTGGCAGCCGCCGCAGCGCACCGCGTACTTCTGCGCCAGGCGCAGACCGGGCAGGGTCTTGCGGGTGTCGAGAATCGTCGCGCCGGTGCCGGCCACGAGATCGGCGTAACGCCGGGCCAGCGTGGCGGTGCCGGACAGCGCTTGCAAGAAATTCAGCGCGGTCCGCTCGCCGGTCAGCAGCGCGCGGGCCGGACCGCGCAGGGTGCAAAGCCGCTGGTCCGGTTCGACAAGATCACCGTCGGCCGCCTGCCATTCGACGTGGATACACGGGTCCAACTGGCGGAACACGGCGTCGAACCACGCCGCGCCACATAGCACGGCTTGTTCGCGGCTGATGACGGTGGCCTCGGCTTGGGCGTCTTCCGGGATCAGAGCGGCGGTCAAATCGCCGCCGCCGACATCCTCGGCCAGCGCCAAAGCCACAGTAGGGTTGGGATCGGGCAAGATCATGACGGTTCCTCGGCAGGGAGCTACGGGCGGTCCACTATACACGTATCCCCATATCCGACACATCCAACACATCCGCTGGATGGCGCCGACATCGGACAGTCGATGCCGTAACCCCGACGTCTTTGCTCCGTTCCCCCCTCCAAAAACTCCTTTTATTTCCATACATAGGGTTAAAACCCCCGCCTTTTAGGCGGGTAGCTTTCAGCTACGATGCTCTGAGCACAGCTTGGAACTGGCACGATGGTTGAGTGGGATTGTTTTAGAGCGCCGGGCGCGCTTATGGGTGGACTTTCAGTCCTCTGCGCCCGGCGCAAAACCCACCGGCTTTTAGCCGGTGGTCGTTTAGTTCCGTTCATATGAATCATCATATTGACTTATATCCGCACATATTTACACTTAATCAGTGAGGTTTACAGTTCTCGGCCCCTGTCGATGACCTGTCTTTCGAGGAAGGGCGCTTGAGGGGAATGAACGGTGACGCCGGAAGTGACGCCGGAAATTTCCAAAGCTCGTCTGGCCTGACTGGAGGACCGTCGCATGAGTGTTCGCCCCTTGTTGATCCTAGTTTATGGATTCGCCCTCGCCGGCCCCGTCGCGGCGGGCAATCTCGATGCCCCCGCCGCGCCGACCGCTGCCGGCAGCGCCATGTACACCCTGAACGATCTCTACAACCGGCTGAATGCCGGAACGGCGGGAGCGCCGCGCTCCAACGTGAATCGCCCCGACTTTCCCGGAGGCTCCAACTTTTGAGAGGATGGAGCCATGAAGACATCGACAAACTTTTCACCAGAAGTCAGGGAGCGAGCGGTTCGCATGGTGCGAGAGCATCAAGGTGAGCATGAATCGCAATGGGCAGCCATTTGCTCCATCGCCACCAAGATCGGCTGCGCCACCGAAACGCTACGGCGCTGGGTACGGCAGGCTGAGAGGGATAGCGGCGAACGGGAGGGGGCCACGAGCGCCGAGCGGGAGCGGATCAAGGCGTTGGAGCGGGAGGTGCGGGAGGTGCGGGAGGTGCGGGAGGTGCGGGAGCTGCGCCAAGCCAACGAGATCCTGCGCAAGGCGTCGGCATATTTTGCCCAGGCGGAGCTCGACCGCCCGTTCAAGCGATGAAGGAATTCATCGACCAGTACCGTGAGGTCTATGGAGTCGAGCCGATCTGCAAGGTGCTGCCGATCGCTCCATCGACGTATGATCTGCGTGCCGCCCGGGAGGCCGATCCGGCGCAAAGGTCGGCCCGAGCCCAGCGTGATGAGCGTCTGTGCGGGCAAATCCAACAGGTCTGGGATGAGAATTTGCAGGCCTACGGCGCCGACAAGGTCTGGCGGCAATTGCGGCGTGAAGGGGTGGTGGTGGCCCGCTGTACGGTGGAGCGGCTGATGCGGCGGCTTGGCCTGAAAGGCGTGCGGCGTGGCAAGCCGGTCAAAACCACGGTCAGCGACCCGGAAGCCGCCGGTCCCGAGGATCGGGTCAACCGCCAGTTCACGGCGGAGCGTCCGAATGCGTTGTGGGTATCCGATTTCACGTATGTGTCCACGGCACAGGGGTTCGTCTATGTGGCCTTCATCATCGACGTGTTCGCCCGGTACCTTGTCGGCTGGAAGGTGTCCCGCTCCGCCCGCACCGACTTCGTGCTGGATGCGCTGGAGCAGGCCCTCTGTGCGCGCCAGCCGTTCGGCCGGAGCGGCTTTCCACCATAGCGATCGCGGGGTGCAATACGTGTCGATCCGTTATACCGAGCGCCTGGCCGAGGCGGGCATCGAGCCCTCGGTGGGCAGCGTGGGCGACTCGTATGATAATGCCTTGGCCGAGACCATCAATGGGCTGTACAAGGCCGAGGTGATCCACCGGAAGTCTTGGCAGGGCCTGGAGACGGTGGAATGGGCCACCCTGACCTGGGTAGACTGGTTCAACTATCGCAGACTGCTGGAGCCCATTGGTTACATTCCGCCGGCTGAGGCCGAAGCAGCCTACTATCGCCGACTCACCGAGTCCGCCATGGCAGCGTGACTCACAGCAATCAGCCTCCGGAATTCCCGGGGCGGTTCAATCGATGCCAATGGCATTTTCGACGGCTACGCCTGGGGCGAAAACGTCGGTTATATCCACTTCCGCAACACCAGCCTCGCTGCTTATCAGGTCGCCGTCAACCGCAACCCGCAAGCCATCACCAATTTCAACCCCCCGACCACCGGCGTGGTCAGCGGCTTGGCGACACTCAGCGCCACCGGCGGCGGCTCTGGTAACCCAGTAGTCTTCGGCACGACCACTCCCGCGATTTGCACGGTCAACGTCGCCACGGTCAGCTATGATACCGTTGGTACCTGCACCGTCACCGCCGACCAAGCTGGTAACTCCCTTTATCTGCCCGCCGCGCCAGTCACGGGCAATATCCTTGTCAACCTGGCGAGCCTGCACGATATCGCCTGGTCGGGCAATCAGTTCGTGGTGGTGGGAGAAGGCGGCGTGATCCGCACCAGTTCGGATGGCGCAGGCTGGACCTCCCAAACGTCCTTACCCCTCAACTCCAACACCCTCAACGGCGTGGCCTGGTCCGGGCAACTTTTTGTGGCCGTCGGCGATTCCGGCGCGATCCTCATCAGTCCCACCGACGGCCTCTGGATCAATCTCAACGTTGGCGGTAACCCGTTGTACGACGTCACCTGGGGCGGTGGCCGCTTCGTGGTGGTGGGTTACAACGGGACGATTTTCACCAGCACGGAAGGGATCGCTTGGGAAAGTAGCGGCGTCGTCAGCCCTTCGCTCAATGGCGTGACCTGGGGCGGCAGTCGATTCGTCGCGGTCGGTGATGCCGGGACGATTTTGACCAGCGCCAATGGACTGTTCTGGAGTTCCGTGGCCTCCTCGCCAACCACCGAGCACCTTCTGGACATCGCCTGGTCGGGAACGCGGTTCGTCGCGGTTGGAACGGGCGGAACGATCCTGACCAGCAGCGACGGCACCGCCTGGACCGCGCAAACCATCGGCAGCGCCCATCTGTACGGCGTTGCCTGGACTGGCCGTCAGTTTCGAGCGGTCGGCGCGGCGGGAACGGTGCTCACCAGCACCGATGGCGGCAGTTGGACCTCCGCCACCAGCGGCAGCGTCGATTGGCACGGCGTCGCTTGGTCCGGCGACCGCCTCGTCCTGGTGGGCGCGAGCGACATGGCCCTGATCTCTCTCAGCGCCTGGGGCGAATACTCGCCGCTGAATCCGACGTTCTGGGGACTGGTCGGTTTGCCGGCCCAACCGCTCACCTCCACCATCGCCGGTGTGTTCGGCGACGACGGCCTGGGTACTTACGGAACGGACTGGCGGGTTTACCAGCGCAATGACGTCACCTACGTAGATACCTTCATGGCGGACAGCAATTCGCCGTTGGCGCAAGGGGTCGGCTACTGGATCAAGCATAAGAATGCCGGCGTCAAGAATCTCAGCCTCGCCAACGCCCAGGCCACCGCCACCCCTCTCGTCACGACCAATCCCCGCTGTCCGTCCACGGTCGGTTGTTACGAAATCACGCTGAAAGCCTTCAGCGACCGCGTCCGTTACAACCAGATCAGCTCCCCGCTGCCCTATCCGGTCGTTTGGGGAGACGTGCGAATCGAAGTGAGCGATGGAGTCAATACCGTCGCTTACGTCCCCTCGGCTGCCACGACTTATGTCAACAACCAATACTGGGCCTGGAAAAACACCGCCAATACCGATAACTACGCCACGTTTGACGATAGCACTCCCGGCAAGATCGGCGTGTTGCAACCCTGGCAAGGGATTCAGGTGGAAGTCAAACCCGCCAGCTACGGCAAAACCGTCAAGCTGCTGATTCCGGCCCTGCCCAAGACCAGCCAGACGCTACTCCCGACCGACCCGGTGGCGAGCCGCGACCGATCCCCGTCCCCCAGCCTGTGGAGTCGCCTGCTGGATGGGTTGATCGCCTCGGCGACCGCCGCCGAACTGGACGAGGCATCCGCCCAGACGCTAAGCCAACGCGGACGCGAGGCCATTGGTGAACGCGAACGGGAAATCCGGCGCGCGACCAACAGCCAAGACCTCCAAACGGGCCGGGCCTGGTCCGTGCGGTTACGGGTCGAAGAGACCGGTGCCAAACCGGGTAACGCGGAACTGGTGTTTGGCCAGTTGGCCGACGCGCAGGTTGGCTACGACCGCTACGACCTGCCGGACCTGCCGCCGGAGCAAGGCCCACCGGACCTGGTGACGGACGATCCGACTCCTTCCCTGAGCGTGGTCTTCCCCCACCCAGACTGGGGTATCCACGCCGGCGACTACACCAGCGACTATCGCCCCACGGATCGCGGCTCGCCCGCCGCCAGTTGGCGCCTGGAAATTCGCACCGACGAACCGGGCCGCACGGTTCGGCTGCGCTGGGAAGGTCCATCCACAGTGCTAAACCGTTCGACAGTGCTCGACGAAGATACCGGCGCTCGTTACTCAGCCAGCGACTCGCGTTTCCTTCAGGACGGCGTCTCGGTGACCCTATACCGCACGGTCAGCCATTTCACCTGGCGCTACACCGGCCAACCGAACCGATAGATTCCACCCCAAGCGCTCAATTCGTTTCCACTCCCCTCCCCCGGACGGGGGAGGGCATTCATCGCAGGTGAACCTGATGTCCGAAATCGCCAATGATTCCAAGCTGGATGCTTCAGACCCCGTCATTCCCGATCCGACCGACCCGGAGACGCCTGACCGTGGCCGCCGCGAAGCCCTGGAAAAACTCGGTAAGCTGGCCTACACCGCGCCGGTCATCATGACCTTCATGCTGACGCCCAGAAGAGCAGCGGCTAGTGGTCCGTCTGACCCGAATTGCCCATCAGATGATCCTTGGTGTTGAGTGAATCTTTGAAGATGCTGAGCGCGCCGCTCGGCGATCATCGGGTACTGGCCCGGCCCGGCCCGCAACGGGGTCACCAACTCTGGATTCTCGACCCCCTAGCCGCCGCGATTTGGGACGCCGCCCGCGCCGGGCTGACCGCAGAGGAGATCGTCACTGGTCTGGCAGCCCGATCTACCCTCTCACTGGCGCAGGTTCAAGCGGACGTCGCGCGCGTTCTGAACACCTGGACCAGCGTAACGGACGCGGCCCCCACCTGGATTTTGCATCTAGCGGATCGGCAAATCGCCCTGACGGTGGACGATGCCGACCTCGCCGTTCCACTAGAACGAATCACCCGCCACCTGCGGGACGAGACCACCACCGCGCCCGCTGTCTACCTGCATCTCGTGGGCACCGCCACCGACTGGCAATTGTTCGTGGACGAGGCATTCGCTGTCGCTGGCAACAACCGCGATGCGGCCATCGCCCATACTGTGACCGAACTGGGGGAAGCTGCCTGTATCACCGACCAGCGCTTGCTGGTCCTCCACGCCGCCGGGGTCAGCCGGACCGGTCGTGGACTGCTGCTGATCGGCTCTGGCGGCGCGGGCAAAACCACCCTGGCCGCCGCCCTCAACGCCAGCGGGTGGGCGCTGTTGAGCGACGACGTGATTCCGGTAACGTTGGAAGGTCACTTGCTGGGCCTCGGCCTAAGCTTGTGCCTGAAAGCGGGCAGTTGGCCAGTGCTGGTCCCATGGCTGCCCGACCTGAACCGCGCCCCGCTTATCGAGCGCGCCGGCCGGCCGGTGCGTTTCTCCCCACCGCCCGGCCCCATCCACCGGGGGCCGCTCCCTACCGCCGCCTTCGTGTTCCCCCACTATCAGCCTGGCGGTAAATCCCTCCTTGAACCGCTGAACCCAGTGCAGGTATTGCAAGGTCTGATCGAGGCGGAATCCGTCATCGCCGATCTGACCCAGGACAAACTGCTGGCCTTCAGTGCTAAGGCGTGGGTTGGGCAAAAGCGTAGCGTTGCCCAACCATGAAGAACCGGGATGTTGAGCTTCACGACGTTCGGCCCAACCAACCAAAAGTCGCCCAAAGCTCAATATCCATTCGGAAACGGGATAACCAATTGACTTCACTTGGTGATCTTTGGTACTGCTGCTAAAAATCCCACCCCGCGCGATCCGAACCAGGGAGTCTTCCGCATGTCTGGCAACACGTTTGGCAAGCTGTTCACGGTCACCACCTTTGGCGAAAGCCACGGTCCGGCGCTGGGCGCCATCGTGGACGGTTGTCCGCCGGGCCTGGCATTGGCGGAGGCGGATTTGCAACGCGATCTGGACCGTCGCCGACCCGGTCAAAGTCGTCATACCACCCAACGCCGCGAGCCGGACGCGGTTC
>JAVMKI010000038.1:0-23260 GCA_031732755.1 Candidatus Contendibacter sp. | reverse complement strand
TACCACCTGAGAATCACATCCTCGTCGTTAATAGATTATGAACAGGCTCTTAGGAACTGTCCCACACCCGCCGGTCGTTATCCAACGGGCGCGGGACGGTGGAAAGCTACAGATACCGCCATTCCAGATAGAACATGCAAATGACGATGGACAGCAGCATGATCGGGAAGGCCACCAGGGTGTATTGCACGAAACGGATTGGTTGGCCAGCCCGCTCGGCGAAGCCGGCGACTACTAGGTTGGCGCTGGCGCCGATCAACGTGCCGTTGCCACCCAGGCACGCGCCCAGCGATAGCGCCCACCACAGTGGCAGCAGGCCACTTTCACCGCCGAAGGTGGGGGCCATGGCCTTGATCAGTGGGATCATGGTGGCGACGAACGGAATGTTGTCGATGATCGCCGACAGAATGGCCGAGGACCACAGAATGATCATCGCGGTCGCGTGCAGATTGCCGCCGGTCATCGCGACCATTTTCTCGGCCAGCAGCCTGAGCAGACCAGTGCTGTCCACCGCATGCACGACGATGAACAGGCCGACGAAGAAGAAGATGGTGATCCATTCCACTTCGTTGAAGGCTTCCAGCACATGCTTGCTCTGGTCGTCGGGGCCTTTACCAAGATTGGCGAGCAACAGCAGTACCGCCGCGCCAAAGATCGCAATCGTGGCGGCTTCCAGATGGAGCCATTTGGCGAAGATGAATCCAAAGACCACAATGCCGATCACGGTCAAGCATTGCTTAAGCAAGCGCCAGTCGGTGATCGCCTCGAATTCGTTGAACCGCATCACCCGCTGCCGATCTTCCGGGGTCGCCTTCAAATGCCGGCCCCAAATGAAATAAATCGGTACCAAGGTAGCGGCCATGACCACGAGAATGGCCGGTGTCAGGTGATAGGCGAAATCGTTGAAGGTTAGGCCGGTGGCCGAGCCGATCATAATGTTGGGCGGATCGCCGATCAGGGTCGCCGTGCCGCCGATATTCGATGAGAAAATCATCGCGAACAGATAAGGATACGGCTTGACCTTGAGTTCCTCGGTGATCAGCAGCGTCACTGGCACCACCAGCAGCACGGTGGTCACGTTGTCCAGAAAGGCCGATGTCGTGGCGGTGACCAGCGAGATCATCACCAAGATGCCCCAGGGGTTGGCGTTGACCTTCTTGGCCGACCAAATGGCCAGATACTGGAAAATACCGGATTGGCGAGTGATGGCGACGATCACCATCATGCCGATCAACAGACCAATGGTGTTGAAATCGATGCCACGGATGGCGGCTTCCTGATTGATCACGCCGAGAATGATCATCAGCCCCGCCGCCACCAGGGCGACGATGGCGCGATTGACCTTCTCGCTCATGACCACCCCGTAGGTAGCCAGGAACAGGATAGCGGCCAGGGCCATCTGGAAGGTCGAAGCGGCTGCGCCGGACTCGTGCATGTCAGATCTTCTCCCCCAGCAGCTTTTCCAGAACATCCCAGAACGAAATGATGCCTTCGAACCGGTCGGTTGTTTTGTCCACCACCGGCACGCTGGTGGTGCGGCCGTGCAGCATCAGGAGCATGATCTCCATGGCGTGGGTATCGGGATGCGCGACCTCGTGGATGTTCAACCAGTTCTTGACCGGTTCGTCACGGCGCCCGCTCAGGCGCTGGGCCAGATCACCGATGCTCTCGGTCACGAAGGCCACGTTATCCAGCCCATGCTTGTCCAGCACCGCCTTGGGCAGGGTCAATTGCAGCAGCGAGTAGATGCTGAACGTACCCAGGTAGTGGCCCTGTTCGTCCACCACCGGCAAATGACGCAGATGATGCTTGAGAATCCGCTCGGCGGCGGTCGCCACCGTATCGGTGGGCCGCAGCGTCAGCGGATTGGGGTTCATGATGATGTTTGCCTTCATGCAAGGTCCTTGGTTGGGGGAGAAGACGGCTGAACGGTCGAGTCCTGAAACACCAGTCCCCACTCGATCAGCAAGCTGGGAAACAGGCTGGGTGCCAGCGTTCCCTTGGTTTCGTGAATGGCGGGTTTGCCATAACACCGATCAGCGTTCAAATTGTAGATGATGACGACATGATCGGTGGGATGTACCAGCCAAACCTCACGCACGCCGGTCTGTTCGTAGGCTGCAAGTTTCTGAATCTGATCCTTGGCGGCGGTGCTGGGTGACAGCACCTCGATCACCCAGTCCGGCGCGCCGCGACAGCCGCGCTCGTCCAGTTTGGCCGGATCGCAGATGACCGAGATGTCGGGTTGCACCACCGTGGTCGCCTCGTCGTCGATCTCGTTCCCGCGCGGCAAACGCACATCGAAGGGCGCAACGAATGGACGGCAGGGTTTGCCGATCAGATGGTTGGCAATTTGCCGAAACATCTCGCCAACCGCCGTCTGATGGGCCAGACCCGGCGCGGCCATGGCGTAAGCCTCGCCGTCGATCAGCTCCCAGCGTTCGTCGTCGGGCCAGCGGCGATAATCACCGTAAGTGAACCCCTCTTGCCGTGGTTTGAGCGCAGGTCGCGTCATGGTATTTCTCCCCGTGCGGTGGCAATCAGCCAAATGTGCCGCTATTCCAGCCCCAGTTTTCGGCGCTGACGCTGGTGAATCCGAGGTAGACCCGGTCGGGCGGGATGCCGATCTGTTCTTGCAGCAGCGCGCAAATGCGCTCGGACAATTTGCGGTTCACCTCGCGGTTCAAGCCGCCGATGCCGCGAACATCGACGTAGGCGGCGGAACCTTCCGCGCCGCCCATCAGCATCGCGGCTTCGCTGACGGTGACCATGACATAGCGTTCCGGCTTGCCGATGCACTCGGCGACGATTTTCGACAGGGGGGCGAGCAGGTCATGGCGCTGTTGGTTGGACAGGGGCACCGAGGTTTGTAGGGCAAGCAGGGGCATGACAACCTCCAGGATAAAGGATTCGCAACGGACGCCCGGCAGTGGGCGAGCGTCAGTGTTCAGGAAAGTATCCAACAGCGGAATATGCCACGTGGCATATTCTGGGCGGGAAGATAACGTAATATGCCACGTGGCATATTCTTCTGATCGCGCATCTCCCTTTTGGCATCGTGCGGCCGCAACGGCCTGGCAAGCGCTAGCTAAATCACCGATTCGCCACAATGGAAATCTATCCCGTTCTTCCCCAGGATGCGGTTATCATGCGCGAAAGTCCGGCGTCACTCTAGTCCGCCATTGACCCCAACGGATTGAACCCATGCGAACGCTGAGCCTTATCTTATGGGCGCCGTTCTTTGGCGCGATTCTGGTCGCCCTGCTGCCGGCGGCCCAACCGCGCCTCATTCGCGCGGTCGCCTTATTCCACGCCGGGTTGGCGCTGGCGCTGGCCTGGAGTCTGGTCGCCACGTTCGACCGGACCACGGCGGCGATTCAGTTCGCGGAACAGATGGTATGGAGTCCCGCTCTCGGGGTTTCCTACGCGCTGGGCGTGGACGGATTGTCCCTGCCGATGATATTGCTGGCCACCCTGCTCGCCCTCGTGGCCATGCTCGCCTCGGAGTCGGTGAAAAGCCGGGTGAAAGGTTACTACGCCTGGCTGCTGATCCTGGAATTCGCCATGCTCGGTGTGTTCATGGCCCAGGACTGGACCCTGTTCTTCATGTTCTGGGAACTGACCCTGATCCCGCTGTTTTTTCTTATTGACCTGTGGGGCGGGGAAAAACGGCACGCGGCTAGCCTGAGCTTCGTGCTGTACACCATGGGCGGAGCGATTTTCATCCTGATCGGCCTCATCATGGCCTACCGCAGCACCCCGACGCCCTCGTTCGCCATGGCCGCCATCGCTCAGGCGGCGGCCAGCCTGCCCCGCGACCAGCAAGTGTTGCTGCTGCTGGCGTTCCTGGTCGGATTCGGGGTCAAGATTCCCATTTTTCCGCTGCACGGCTGGCTACCGCTGGCCCATGTCGAAGCGCCCAGCCCGGTCAGCATCCTGCTCTCCGGCGTGTTGCTCAAGATGGGCGCCTACGGTCTGCTGCGGGTCGCGCCGATGTTGCCGGAGGCGACTCTGCTGTTGCAGCCGCTATTGGTCGGCATCGCGTTGGCCAGCATTCTTTATGGCGGGTTGCTGGCCTGGCGGCAGAGCGATTTGAAAGCGATGATCGCCTATTCCTCCATCAGTCACATGGGCGTGGTGTTGCTGGGGCTGTCGGCCCTGAACGAGACTGGACTGATGGGCGCGACCCTGCAAATGAGCGCTCACGGCCTGATCGCCGGTGCGCTGTTCCTGGTGATTGGCCTGCTGTACGAGCGCACCCACAGCCGCGAACTGGCCGATTACGGCGCGCTGGCGCGGGTGACGCCCGGCTTCACTCTACTGGTCACCTTGGCGCTACTCGCCTCCATGGGAATGCCCGGTCTGGCGGGTTTCGTGGCCGAACTGCACACGCTGATCGGCGGCTTCGAGCGGTGGGGATGGTTGATACTGTTGATGAGTCTCGGTGTGTTGGTGAGCGCGGCCTACGCGATCCGCGCCATGGGCCAGTTGTTCACTGGTCCGCCGCGCCCGGAACTGGCGGGACTCCACGATTTGCGGCCACGCGAATGGATGGCGGCGGCCCCGTTGGTGGCGGGACTGCTGATCCTGGGGCTTCAGCCCGCGTTGGCCACGAGCCTGATGACCGCCACGGTCGCCCGGTTGTGCGCCTTTTTCACCCGGCTGTCGTAGGAGAACGAGAACGCCATGGCCGCGATAGCTCATCGGGATTCGGCCGAATTGGTCGGCCAGATTTCACTCGAACCGCGCCAGATCATCGAAAAAGCGGTGGCGCACCTTGACCATGTGTTACCTGGCCAAGCGCCGATTCTGAACTTCGTTCATCACAACACCCTACACGGTTATCAACACCTGCCTTTCGAGGAAGCACTGGCGGCCTTCGAGCGACTGACCGGAATTTGCGCCTATTGGCCGGAGGCGGAATTCCGCCGCCAGTATCGGGCTGGTCGAGTCACCGACGCGGATTTGGCGGCGGTCCTGGCCGAGCGCGCCGAGGTGCGGGCCGACGCCGCGTTGGTTCGCGTGGGCGAGCGGGAAATCCGACGCGGTGAAGCGCTGCGCGTCTCCCTGGCCCACGGCGTGGACGCCCTGACCCCCAGCCAACTCGTCTGGCGGATGGAAGAACTCGACGCCACCCGCCGATTTCAGGAGGATGTTCCGGCGGCCATGCGCCAGCGGTTGCTGGAAGCCGCTGGCCGAGAGGGCGTGACCGGCGAGCGAGACGTTGTGGAGGATCTGTGGCGGGCCTGTTTGGAAAGCTTCCAGTTGCCCGCCGACGGCCTCCATCCCGAGGAATTGGTGGACTTGCAATTGAACCTGGCGAAATCCCTACTGGCCCGGTTCAAGGCGGGGGACGCGGCGGACGAACGGGAGCCGGTCGTGCATCAACACATGCGGGCGGAGGCGGCGGCGCTGGTCGAGCGGTTGTTCACGGACGTGGGCGTGGGCGTCACGCTACGCGGGTTGCTGCGAACCCTCACCGGCCAAGACCTGTTGGATCGGGTGCGCCCCATCCTCATTCGCCTGTGCGCCGCGCATCTCGACGAGGGGCTGGCGGCATGGCATCCGCCCGAGCGGGCCGAGGGGTTATACGCAGCTTGGCGGCGACTGGCGGACAACGATCTAGCCTGGATTTTCGCGGGCTGGTCCGATTGGCGCGCGACCTTGGCCCGCTGGCCCGAGGACCCGATCGAAGCCATCGCCGCCGAACTTCGCCGGCTGGGCCTCCCCGAATCGCGTTGGGAAGGCTATCTCACCCGCCTCGCCCTGGAATTGCCGGGCTGGTCCGGGATGATGAACTGGCGGCAACAACATCCCCATTACCCGGCCAATCGCGAAAGTCCGGTCGCGTTGGTGGATTATCTGGCGGTGCGGCTGTGCCTCGACCGCCTGTGGGTCGAGCACCTGTGCCACGAAATCTGGGGTCTGGAGGGAACGTTGCCGGCGCTGCGCGCTTATTTCACCGGGCGTCCAGCGGAAGCGCTGGTTCGGCAAGCACTTCACGAAGGACGTTTGCCCGAATATCTGGCCAGCCGAGCACGGATGTTGACCGATTTCCCCCCAAGAGAAAGGGGGGCTGGAGAACCCACGCCTACCGTTTGGGATGCGCTCGCCGACATGATCTGGACCTGGCGGCATAGTCCGGCCGCAGCGGAATCCGACGCGCCCACAGTCCATGGCAACGCCTGGCGGTTGTTTCGGCTAGCCCAGCATCTCGGTCTGTCCGGCGGCCAACTGCGGACGCTGGCCCCGGTGGAGGTCGAACGCCTGCTGGCGACATTGGACGAGCTACCGGCCCACCTGCGTGGGGCGCTCTGGCTTTGCGCCTACGAGCGCCACTATCGGGAAGTGCTGCTCAACGCCTTGGCGAATAACCACGGACGCGGTTGTTGGGCAGTGCGCGAACAACGGCCGCAGGCTCAGGTGATTTTTTGCATCGACGACCGGGAAGAGGGCTTCCGCCGCCACCTGGAAGAGTTGAATCCGCGCATCGAGACGTTGGGCGCGGCCGGTTTCTTCGGCGTGGTGATGAACTGGCGCGGTTTGGACGACCGCGAGGTCACGCCGCTCTGTCCGGTGGTGGCCACGCCGGCCCACGAGGTGCGCGAAGTGGCGCGACCCGGAACGGAAACGCAAATCGCTCGGCGCGACCGGCGACGTGCGCTGCGTGATCGTCTGCGGACCCTGTTTCCAGAATTGCGGCGCAATCTATTTTCATCGCTCCCACTGATCGACCTACTGGCGCCGGGCGCGTTGCTGGCGCTGGCGAGCAAGGTGTTAACCCCGCTACCCCAGGCGCGGTTCGCGGAAGCCGTCGCCGCATGGTGGACGCCGCCGCCGCCGACCCAGGTCGCGGTTACCGCTTCAGACCCCACCGCCCCGGCCACGCCGGCTCAACCGCGACTGGGTTTCACCGATGCCGAGCAGGCCGACCGAGTGGTCGCTTTGCTGCGCAATATCGGCCTGACCGCGCAATTCGCGCCGGTGGTGGTGCTGATGGGCCACGGTTCGATGAGCCAGAACAATCCACACCTGGCCGCCTACGACTGTGGGGCATGTAGCGGCCGTCACGGTGGCCCGAATGCGCGCGTTTTCGCCGCCATGGCCAATCGTTCGGCGGTGCGGGCGCTGCTGGCCGCGCGCGGCATCCACATCCCGGCGGATAGTTGGTTCGTCGGGGCTGAACACAACACCTGCGACGAGCAAATCACTTTTTACGACATCAACGATTTGCCGACCGAAGCGAAAAAGGCACTGGCCGCGTTGCAGCGGGAGCTGGATCGAGCGTGCGCGCTGTCGGCTCACGAACGTTGCCGTCGTCTGGCCTCAGCCCCGCGCCATCCCACCCCGACCCAAGCCCTGCGGCACATCGTTGGCCGCGCCCGCGATTTCAGCCAGGCCCGACCGGAATTGGGTCACGCCACCAACGCCGCCGCGCTGGTCGGCCGCCGTTCGATGAGCCAGGGTCTGTTCCTGGACCGGCGCGCGTTCCTGATCTCCTACGATCCAACCCAGGACCCCGAAGGGACCGTGCTGGAGGGCGTTCTGCTGGCGGTGGGGCCGGTCGGCGCGGGCATCAATCTGGAATACTATTTTTCCACCGTGAATAATGAACGGCTGGGCTGCGGCACCAAGTTGCCGCACAACGTCACCGGGCTGTTCGCGGTGATGGAAGGGGCGAGCAGCGACCTGCGCACCGGGCTGCCGCGTCAGATGATCGAGATTCACGAACCGCTGCGCTTGCAGATCGTGGTCGAGGCTCGCACCGAGATACTGGCCGCCATCTACGGCCGCCAGCCCTCATTGCGGGAACTGATCGGCAACGGCTGGGTGCATCTGATCGCCAAGGACCCCGACAGCGGGGAGCTTTCGATCTTCGATCCGGCGCGAGGGTTTGTCCTTTGGTCCAGCCCGGCGCAACCGCTGCCCGAACGCGCCCGGTCGGGTGACTGGTATCGGGGACACTCTGGCCCCCTGCCGCCGGCCCGCATTGGGGAAGGCGACCATGTTTGAGTGGATCACCGGTCTCGTTCCGGCCCTGCCACTGGTCGCCGCGCTGTGGATCGGCGTGGCCATCCTGTTCGGCGGGGCCAGCGGCGAAGCGCACGAACGCCGCACCAGTCGGATCGCGCTGATCGCCATTTCCCTCTCGTTCGCGGCCGCGCTCGCGTTGATCACCGCCCGATTTGGCGGCGAGTTGCCCGAACGGTTGACGCTCGGGCGCTGGCTGAGCAGCGGCGCTGTGCAAATCGAGGTGAATTTCGTCACCGACAGGCTCAGTCTGGCGCTGACGACCCTGGTCGCTCTGTTGTGCCTGCTGGTCACCCGGTTTTCGGTGAACTACCTGCACCGGGAAGCCGGCTTCCACCGGTTTTTCATGGTCCTGAGCTTGTTTAGCGCCGCGATGCCGTTGCTGGTCATGGGCGGCAACGCGGTGTTGACTTTCGTCGGCTGGGAAGTCGCCGGCCTATGCTCCTATCTACTGGTCACGTTTTTTCAGGACCGGCCGGTGGCGGCGGCCAACGCTACCCGCATTTTCGTCACCAACCGGGTCGGCGACGCCGGTTTTCTGTTTGGCATCGCCCTCGCGTTCCACTGGCTGGGCGGCGTGGACTGGGCGACGATGAACGCTGGAGCGGCGGGCCTGGGTTCCGGCCAAGCGGGAATTCTGGCTGGCTGTTTTCTGCTGGCCGCGGTCGCCAAGTCGGGGCAAATCCCGTTGACGCCGTGGTTGGCCCGGGCTATGGAAGGACCTACACCGTCGAGCGCCCTGTTCTATGGAGCGGTCATGGTCCACGCCGGGGTTTACTTGCTGTTGCGCCTGCAACCGTTGTTCGAGCAGTCGCCAGTCGCCATGGCGGTGCTGGCGGTCATCGGGCTAGCTACTGCTTTGTACGGCTTCTGGGCGGGCCTGGCGCAGACCGATGTCAAGAGCGCGCTTATTTTTTCCACCACTGGCCAGCTTGGATTGATGTTCCTCGCCTGCGGTCTCGGTTTCTGGACGCTGGCGCTGATGCACCTGTGCGGCCACGCTATCGTTCGCGGTTACCAGTTTCTCCGCGCCCCATCGGTCCTGTACCCGCCGCCCGGCGTGCGGGTCCGGCCCGTGCCCGCCTCGCTCGCGCGGCGACACCGGGCTTACGCGGCGGCGTTGCAACGGTTCTGGTTGGAGGACGCGGCGGACTGGGCCGTGGCGCGACCCATGCGCCGACTGGCTCGTGTGCTGAACCGTTTCGATACCGCCGTGGTGGATCGAGCGACCGGGTTACCGGCCCCGGCGGTGAACGCCTTGTCGTCGTTGGCTCAGTGGGAGGAGCGCCAAGTCGGCGCGGGGCGAATTCTGGAACGAGCGCCCAACGCGGCGGACCGAGAGCCCGGCATTCTGGGCTGGATCACCGAGCGAACGGCGGCGGTGGTCCACGGATTCGAGGAGCTTCTGGTGTTCCAGGCGGTGGGGCAGGGCATCGTGACCACCAGTCGCCGCTTGGGCCACCGCTTGGGCCGGATCGAGCGCGGACTGCGACGATCCTGGGCTTGGATGGCGGCGACGCTGATGATGCTCATCGCGCTGGTGGGTCTGCGCGAAATCGTGCGCGCCGGCGAAAACCCGGAAACCGGACTGGCCGGTTTTCCATTCCTGAGCTTGTTGCTCCTGACGCCACTGGTTGGCATGGTCGTGGCTTGGCGCGCGCGGCGCATCCAAACGGCGCTGACGCTGGGTCTGGCGACGGCGGGCGTGGAACTGCTGCTGACGATAGCGACGCTGACCCGGTTTCACCCGCATGATCCCGCCGCGCAACTTATCGAACGGTTCGAGCCGTTGCCCTGGCTGAGCGTCTACCTCGGCGTTGATGGCCTGGGCATTCTGTTTCTGCCGTTGACGGCGCTGCTAACGTTGCTGATCTTGCTCTACGCTCAAACGATCCGGCGGGAACGGCCGGGGGCGCTGGTGGCGGGCGTGTTGGCGCAGGAAGCCGCCTTGATGGGCATGTTCACCGCGCTGAACCTGATGCAATTCTGGTTGTTCGCGTTGGCCGAGGTCATCCCGGTGGCGTTTCTGGTCTGGCGTTGGGGAACCAGCCCGGTGCGCGGACGGGCGGCCTGGCGCCTGGCCCGTGACTTGTTGAGCGGCTTGGCGGCATTGCTGGCGGGGATCGTGCTGCTGGGATGGAGTCACGCCGCCGCGACGAACGGCGTCTGGTCGTTCGAGCTATCCGCCCTCCTGGCCACGCCCGCGTCGCCGGGTCTTCAGTCGTTGATCTTCGTGTTGTTGTTTGGCGGATTGGCGGTGCGGCTGGCGCTGTTCCCCTTCCATGCCTGGCTACCGGTCGTGGCCCAACACGGCACGGTCGCGGTGGGCTTGGCGTTGCTGGCGGGCGTGAAGGTGGGGGTTTACGCGTTGCTGCGTTTCGTATTCCCGCTGCTCCCCGTCGCGACTCAGCAGTGGGCCGCCGCGGTGATCGCGCTGGGCTTGGCGGGCATGGGATACGGCGCGCTGCTCGCCCTGATGCAAAAGGACCTGCGCCGGTTGTTGGCCTTCGCCGTGGTCAGCCACACCGGCGCGCTCCTGGTCGGGCTGTTCGCGCTGAATCTGCCGGGGTTGCAAGGGAGTCTGCTGCTCAGCCTGAACTTGGGTCTGGCCACGGCTGGGCTGTTCCTGGTCGCGGGGTTGTTGCAGCGCCGACTGGGCGTTACCCGGTTTTACCGCCTGGGGGGTCTGTTCGACGCGGCGCCTCTCCTTGGGTTGACCTTTCTGGTCGTGGTGCTGGGCAGCATCGCCATGCCGGGCACGCCCGGCTTCGAAGCCGCCCACCTGGCGCTGGAAGGAGTGCTTGAAGCCTGCGGTTGGGGCGTCGCCACGCTCACCGCCTCGGGTAACGTGCTGGCGGCGGGCTACCTGTTGTGGTCGTACCAGCGGATTTTTCTGGCCCGGAACGCAAGGAATCTACCACAATCTCCGATTGACCTGCGCAACCGGGAGTTGATCATGGCCGCGCTGTTGTGCGCGGTGATGGTGGGCGTCGGTCTCTACGCCCGTCCGTGGCTGGAAACCATCAACGGAGCGGTGGAAAACGTGGCGCAAGTGTTTGACGGAAAAGGGGAGCATCAAATTGGGCGCTAAAATCCTTCCAGATTCCTCGAAAGGCCACTTTGCTCCCGGTTTGGGACGGATTGGCCAAAACGCCACACGGGTTGTTTTGGAGAGTCTGGAAAAACAGAACGAGCTATCCATAATGCTGATGGGACTCGTCCTGATTGTTGCGGTAGGCGTCTGTGATTTTCTATCAGGGTATGAAATTTCCTTTTCTGTGTTCTATGTGATCCCTATTTCCCTGGTGACTTGGTTTACGGGCCGATGGCCAGGAATCATGGCATCGCTCATCAGCGCCGTTGTCTGGCTTTGGGCGGACGCGGCGGCGGGGAATACCTACTCGAACCCACTCATTCCCATGTGGAATTCTTTTATCAGACTCTCGTTTTTCGTCATTATCACATCACTCCTCTCCACGTTGAGAATAGCGATGGAGCATGAAAAAGAATTATCCCGCACGGATAATCTGACCGGCGCGGCAAATTCACGTTCCTTTTATGAACTGGCGTCGATGGAAATCGAACGTCTTAAAAGATATAGACATTCATTTACCTTGGTCTATATTGATCTTGACAACTTCAAGACCGTGAACGACCAGTTTGGTCACGCCGCTGGCGATCAGGTTCTCTGTACAGTAGTGAACTTCATCAGAAAGCATATCCGAAGAACGGACATGATTGCCCGGCTCGGTGGTGACGAGTTTGCTTTATTGCTTCCTCAGACCAATCAGGAATCCGCGCGTGTAATTCTCCTGAAAATCCAAAGCGGCCTTCTGGAAGAAATGCGCCAAAACAATTGGCCAATTACCTTCAGCATGGGTGTATTGACGTGCATAGGCGCGCCATCCACCACCGATGATCTGGTGAGAATGGCCGATGCACTGATGTACTTGGCAAAACATGAAGGCAAGAATGCAATCAAATACTCCATGCACGCGGGTTGAACCAATAAATCAAAATAGATGGAATTTGCAGATTTGATCGTCCGGGCGCTGCTGGTTTTGTCATTTGCGAACTTCCGAAATCCACATGGAGCCAAGTTGAAAACAGTTTGTCGCTCGCCCATTGGAGAAAAATCATGCCACTCATCCTGACCGAAACCCAAGATGCGATCGGAACGATCGTGATGAACCACGCCCAAAAGCGCAATGCGCTTAGCGAGGCGTTGATCGGCGAGATCACCACCGCGCTGGAATGCTTTCGGGAACAAAACATCCGCGCCGCCGTGCTGCGCGCGCCCGTTGGCGCCAAGGTCTGGTCCGCTGGCCACGATGTCAGCGAGTTGCCCGATCGTGGCCGCGACCCGCTTGGCTGGGGCGATTCGTTGCGCGTGCTGGTTCGCGCCATCCAGGAATTTCCGGCGCCCGTCATCGCCCTGATCGAAGGCGGCGTCTGGGGCGGCGGCTGCGAGGTGGCCATGGCTTGCGACATCCTGATCGCCACACCCGAAGCCACGTTCGCTATTACTCCAGCCAAGCTGGGCGTTCCCTACAACCTGGGCGGTTTGTTGACGCTGATGAACATGGTTCCGCTGCCGGTGGCCAAGGAAATGCTGTTCACGGCGCAGCCCATCCCGACGGCGCAGGCGCTGAATCTCGGCGTCATCAACTACATCAAGCCCGCCGATGAGATCGAAGCTTTCGTGTACGGCCTGGCCGGTCAGATTGTCGCCAACTCGCCTTTGAGCATCTCGGTGATGAAGGAGGAATTGCGGCTGTTGGCCAGCGCGCGCACGTTGAGCCCGGAACTGTTCGAGCGGATCCAGGGCTTGCGCCGCATCGTGTACGACAGCCACGACTACCAGGAGGGTTTGAATGCGTTCCGGGAAAAGCGGAAACCACGGTTCCACGGCGAATAGGCCAGCCGAACTGAAACGTTTCCCATGGAAACCGTCGATACCGTTGTGGTCGGTGCGGGGGTAGTCGGCCTGGCGGTCGCCCGGCAATTGGCGCTGACCGGCCGCGAGGTATTGATCTTGGAGGCGGAGGCGCGCTTCGGCACGCAAACCTCGGCGCGCAATTCCGAGGTCATCCACGCCGGTCTCTATTATCCGACCGGCTCGCGCAAGGCCCGCTTGTGCGTGCGGGGCAAGGAACTGCTCTATCGGTACTGCGCCAAGCGTGGGGTCGCTCATCGCCGGATCGGCAAGCTGCTGATCGCCACCGCCACGGCGGAATTGCCCGCGCTCGCCGATTACGCGAAACGGGCTGCGGCGAATGGCGTCCCGCTCCAACCGCTGACCGCCGCCGAGGTTCGTCGGCTCGAACCGGCGGTGCGCGCGGTCGCCGGTTTGTACTCGGAATCCACCGGCATCCTCGACAGCCACGGATTGATGCTGGCGTTGCTGGGCGACGCCGAACGGGCGGGCGCAACGCTGGTCACGCGTACGCCAGTCAGCGGCGCGCGCATCGCGCCAGATGGCATTGTTTTATCTACTGGTGGCGACGAGCCGTTCGAGTTACGCTGCCGAAGCCTGGTCAATGCGGCGGGCCTGCGCGCGCAGGACTTGGCTCGGCGCATCGTTGGCTTTCCGGCGGAACGCATCCCACCCACGTTTTACGCCAAGGGCCATTACTTTACCCTGAGTGGGCGCGCGCCATTCCGGCATCTGGTCTATCCGATGCCGGACCACGCCAGTCTAGGCATTCATGTGACCCTCGATCTGGGTGGCCAATGCAAATTCGGGCCGGATGTCAGCGGCTGGCCGGCCACGCCGGACTATGCGTTCGAGGATGGTCTGGAGGACCAGTTTTATCGGGCCATCCGCCGCTACTATCCAGACCTGCTGGATGGCGCCTTGCAACCAGGCTATACCGGGATTCGGCCCAAGGTGACTGGCCCGACCGAGCCGGCGGGCGATTTCGTCATCCAGGGACCCGCCGCGCACGGCGTGACGGGTCTGGTGAACCTGTTTGGGATCGAATCGCCGGGGTTGACCGCGAGTCTCGCGCTTGCGGAACAGGTACTGGCCGAACTGGCGATGACGCCGTGACGCCGTGCTGTCAGGCGCCGTGATGGCGTTTGCGATAGCGATCCAGGAAACGGCCGAAGCGCCCGATCGCGTCGATGAGATCATCCTCGTGCGGCAGGAACACCACCCGCAAGTGATCCGGCTGGGGCCAGTTGAAGCCGGTGCCCTGCACCAGCAGTACTTTTTCCTCCAGCAGCAGTTCCAGCACGAACTGCTGGTCGTCGGCGATGGGGTAAAGCTTGGGATCGAGCCGTGGGAACATGTACAGCGCCGCTTGCGGTCTGACGCAACTGACGCCGGGGATTGCCGTGAGCAACTGGTGCGCCAGGTTACGCTGTTTGCCCAAGCGACCGATGGGCAGCACCAGATCGTCGATGCTCTGATAGCCGCCGAGCGCGGTCTGAATCGCGTACTGCGCCGGAACGTTGGCGCACAGCCGCATTGAAGCGAGGATGGCCAGTCCCTCGATGTAGTCCTGGGCGTGACTCCGCTCGCCCGACACCACCATCCAGCCGGCGCGGTAGCCACAAGCCCGGTAGTTTTTCGACAGGCCGTTGAAAGTCACGCACAGCACATCGTCCGCCAGGGAAGCGATGGAGGTATGCTGAGCGCCATCGTAGAGCACCTTGTCGTAAATCTCGTCGGCGTACACGATGAGTTGGTGCTGGCGGGCGATCTCCAGGATTTCCCGCAACAACTCCACCGGATACAGCGCGCCGGTCGGGTTGTTCGGATTGATGATGACGATGGCGCGAGTGGTCGGCGTGATCTTGCCCCGGATATCCTCAAGATCGGGCAGCCAGCCGGCTTGTTCGTCGCAATGGTAATGGCGCGGCATCCCCCCCGACAGACTCACCGCCGCCGTCCACAGCGGATAGTCGGGAGCCGGAATCAGCACTTCGTCACCGTTGTTGAGCAGGGCCTGCAAGACCATCACGATCAGCTCGGAGACGCCGTTGCCGATGTAGATATCCTCGACCTGCACTCCGCGAATCTGTTTCTGCTGGGTGTAATGCATGATCGCCTTGCGCGCGGCGAACAGTCCTTTCGAGTCGCAATAGCCGGAGGCGTCCGGCAGGTTGCGAATCACGTCCTGCACGATCTCATCCGGCGCGAGGAAGCCGAACGGCGCCGGGTTGCCAATGTTGAGCTTGGTGATCCGCTGGCCTTCGTCTTCCATCTGCTTGGCGCGCGCCAGCACCGGGCCGCGAATGTCGTAGCAGACGTTGGCGAGTTTGGCGGATTTCAATATGGGTTGCATCGGGAATCATCCTGCGGGTTAGGTCAGTTCCGTGGTCGGGGTGAGGGAATCGAACGGGAGCGCGAAGCTGTCGGGGTGATGAAAATCTGGTGGACCTGGCGGATGGCGCAACGCCCAATACGAGCGTTGGCCGTCGCGTTCCTCGATGACGGCGGACAGCGCCAGCCGCCACTCCGCATCGCCCGGTTTCACCGCCAGTTCGGCTAGCTCCACCACGGTTTCCAGTTCGAGCCGATTTGCACCGGCGCGCAGGGTGATGGTCGGTCGCGTGATCGGTGCCATGACCGCCATCCCCGTCCGATACGCTGTGAAGTGATAAACAGCCCATTCGGTCGACGGCGCGAAATTAAATTCATGATAACCCGCCCCCTCGCATCCCGCCAAGAACGCTTCGCAGCAAGTGTGCCGCCAGAGTTCGTCGGCGTGACGCGACGGACGCGGATCGGGCAGGCGTATGCTGGCCAAATCACCCTCGATCACGTAGCGCAACGCGAGTTGTCCCGCAAAGCTCCGGCGGGCTTGAACCGTGCAGCGGTGGATGGCTGCGCAAGGTGTGGCGGGATGGCAAGTCAGGACGACGGTAGGCATCGAGTGAGGGGAGTCTGCGGAGATTTTGTGCGTTGGCGGGCCGAGGATCGCCAGGGATGGAATCGTCGAGGCAAGGGAAAGAGGGATCAGCGCGCGGTAAGCAATTCTACCCGATGGGTCGTTCGTGCCGCCAGGCCGGTATTTTCGATTGAAAACCAACTGATTAGAATAAAAAAATATTGATATTTTTATTTAAATGAACCAATTTTTGCATGGAATATGTTTTTTGTTATATCTATCAATGCGTTATATGTATTTAATGAAAATCAACAAAAAAATTTATAATTTTTTAAAATCAATAAGTTATTCACAAAAATGAAACTTTCCCGATTTTTTTCGAGGCGGGCGAGGGTATTTTTTGTGCGATGCATGGTATTCTCCACTCGTGGTGCATCAATGGATCGGGATAAACGCCCGCTTTTCACGCGAAGTCGCGGTTATCTCACCCAGTGAATTTTGTGGAGGTTAACTATTGAACGCATGCAACGAACGCCGCTTCAACATTCGGCTTCACCGTAAGGGTGTTGCCGATTTTTTGCGCGTCGTGTCGCTGAGCGCTTTGGCGTTATCCGCCAGCCTGCCGACCGATGCGCGTGCCCGTGGCGAACGGACGGTCGCCGCCGCCAGCATGATCGACGGCAGGCAAGTGGGCAAGGCGTCCTGGTACGGACCAGGATTTTATGGCAGAAGGACCGCCAGCGGCCAAACCTTCGACCCGCACCGGCTCACCGCCGCCCACCCACGCTTGCCACTCGGAAGCCGAGCTCGGGTGACCAATCTGGGTAACGGCAGGGCGGTCGAGGTAACGATCAATGATCGCGGGCCGCATGGGGGTGGCCGAATCATTGATCTTTCCCGTGCGGCCGCCCGACAGTTGGCCATGGGTGGAACCGCTCTCGTCAGCATTGAGACCCTACCGTAGTATTTCGGCCAAGCTGAATGGACGAATGATCAGGTGGACGAGCGAAGCGGAATCCATCAACAGTGGAAGATTCGGAAGATGGATTGTGCTCCGCTGATCCACCCGATCCCCCAGCTCGGGGGAAGCTCAGACCAGTTGAAGCAGTAACCTTGCAAGAGCGGCGTCCACTGATGACGCCGCTTTTCCTTTGCTAACCACACGTCGGCGCGTTGGCGGATTTCGTCCGCAGGTTGGGTTCCTGAACCAGGAAACCCGCCAGCAGCAATGCCATCAGGGCCAGGCCAAGCAGCGTCGCCGGTTCTGGGGCGCCGCCGCCGGTGAAAACCGTCGCGGTCGTGATTGGGACGGCGGGTTCGCCATAGGCCCGCTCGGTCGTGCCCTTGACTTGGGCCACCGGCACCGGCAGCGTGGGCGTGGATTCGGGGTTGGCGTTGTAAATCTTCTCCGACACCGCGACGAACGCGGTCCACGGCGTCACCAGGGCGAAATTCAATCCCAGATCGGTGATCCGCTGCTTGAGCGCGTCGGCGTTGACGGGTTCGTTGCCCAGCCGGTGCGCGCCGGTCGTCATTTGGTAATGCAGGTCGCCGATCACGGAACGCGCCCAGATGATCGGCACCGCCTCGCCCTCGGTGCTGGCTTCCGGCAGTTCGATTTGCAGGGGCAAGGTCGCCGGACGGCCCTGCACTAGGCCGCGCACCTTGATTTCATATTTGCCAGGGTGGTTGTAGCGGCCCTGAATCCGCAGCGATTGGCCGGCGAATAGATCGGGTAGTTGGTTGGGACTTTGCTCGCTGATCTCCAGGCCGCCCCAGTCGATCTCAATATCGGTCAGCACCGGCGATTGCAGACGGTCGGCTAGTTCGCCGGCCACTTTTTCCTGGTTCTCGGTCGGGTCCATATAGCGGGTGAAGCCGCGTCCGACCCGGCCCATCTCGCTCAACAGGTAGCGGTTGACGCCGGTACCGACCCCGAAGGCATACAGCCGCGCGTCGTTCAGATTCGCCTTGAGTAGCGCCAGAATTTCCGCTTCGTTGCCGATATAACCATCGGTCAGGAAGGTGACGATGCGGATGGCGCCCGTCGGAACTGGCGGCGCCAAGGCTTGGCGGATGCCGCTGCTCATCTCGGTGCCGCCTTCGCCGCGCAACGAATCGGTGTAGCGCAGACCCGCTTGAATATTCTGCGGCGTCGCGGGCAAGGGCTGGGCGGAAAATTCGTTCGCGGAATCGCTGAAGCGGATGATGCGGAAGCTGTCGGTGGGCCGCAGCCGCCGCAGTGCCGCCCGCATGAAGGCTTTGCTGGCGTCGATGGGTAGGCCATCCATCGAACCGGAGCAATCCAGCACGAACACCATTTCGCGGGGCGTGATGTCCGTCGCCGCCGGCGCCTGCGGCGGTTCGAGCAGCAGGCTGAAGAAACCGCCGCGTTGATCGCGATAGGCCAGCAAGCCGGCTTGGGTTCGCGTTCCCGCCAGGGTGTAGCGCAGCACGAAATCGCGGTTGTCCAGGGTCCGGCCGTTCGCCAGCTTCACCTCGGCGTGGTCCTGGTCCGGGGTTTCCGTGGTGATCGGATGAGTGCGGCTTTCGATGTTCGCAATCGCCATGCCGGCGTTGAGGTGGATGGTCAGACCCACCCGTTCTGGATCGATCTGTTCGGGCACGTTCAATTCGAACACCGGCGGGTAGGCAGGCAACTGCTCGACTTCCCACTGGCCGTAAGCGGCTTGGCTGTTCTTGGCCGTCGCCCCGCCGGAAGTCCCCGTTTGCGCGTTCCAGTGCTGGACGCCGCCCTTGGGCGCGGGTTGGCCCGGCGGGACCCCTGCGCCCTGTGGCTGATAGCGCGGTCCCACCACCAGCGGAACGACCAGTTCGTAGGCGCCGTCCACGCGCGGCACGGTCTGGGCGTAGGTCAGCGTCACCTTGATCGGTAAGCCCGGCATCAGGTTGGCGATGTCCTGAGTGAACATATTCGGGCGATGCTGGCTGAGCAACGCAGCGGCGCGGCCCTCGCCCTTGGCCTTCTCGAAGGTGGCGCGGGCTTCCTCGATCCGTTGAATCTTGGCTTGAACCCGCTCGTCGCCGACTTCCATGGTCATGGCATTGACGGCGGCGGTTTCGTTGAGCGGGAACAGATAGGTGGCGTGCACCGCCCGGTCCAGGGGATTGGCGAAGGTCTGGGTGACCGTGACCCGCGCCACGTCGCCTTGCACGTCGGCGTCGATGTCGGTCTTGAGCAGCGGCAGGGTCACGGGCTTGCCGTCCACTTGCGTTTCGATGCGTCCGCCCAGATCGTCGGGAATGGCCGCCAGCGCGCCGGTCAACGGCAACCAGAACAAGATACCGATCAGGACAAGTCGAATGGTCTTCATGGGTGAATCCTCCAAGGGTCAAAGCTTCACGGATGGGAGTTGAGAAAGGGTTTGGGATACGGGTAAATCCAGCGCCCGCCACACCGCGATATCGAAGGTTTCCGTGACTTCCACCGGCAGCTCCCAAGGCGCGATCCGCTCGATCATTCGCCAAGTCGTGCCGGGCGCTTGCAGCCACCGCCATACGGCCTCGGCAACGTGGGTGGTCCATTCCCCCCGCTCCGAGACGTAGGTGACGGTGATTCGCCAGACCCGGCCTTGCGGGTCGGTGCTGCGGTACACCGCGCTGGGAATGGGGCCGCCGGTCTGGCCGAGATAGCGCACCGCGTGACCGGCGCCGGCCAGGCATTCCTCGGGGGCATGCAGATGGCGCAATGGCGCGGTGGTGCTCACCACCAGCAGGCCGTAAGGGCCATAGGCGGCCCGCGCCGCGCCGCCGCCGTAGCGGGTGAAGTAATCACGTTCCTGGTCGGTCAGCTTGCCGGTTTGCGCGGCGAAGGCGGCGACGTAACCGGGCAAGCGCGGCGCGGACAGCGGTCGGGCCACGTCCAGCGGTTGGGGCGGCAGCGCGACGATCCCGCCGCAGGCGACTAGAAACGCCAGACCGGGGAGGGGCTTGACCGCAAGGAGTCGCGATGCGTCGGAACCAGCGGTCGTGGATGGTGGAATCTGGATCGCCGCGCCGCGCCCGGATTGCGCCCACAGCAGAATCGGCAGGGCAGAGAGACTCAGCGTGATCAGGCCAATCGTGCTATGCCAGGGTTCGGCCAGCACGTCTATGCCGCCCAATGTCTCGCGATGGACCAGACCCACCGCGAGGGCGACGATGCGCAGGCTATTCCCCAGCGTCGCCGCTGCCAGCGCCAGCAATGCGCCTTCGCCGGCCCGACGCCAGGTGGGACGGGTCAACGCGGCGAGAGCAACGAACAGCAACAGCAGCAGCAACAAGCCGCGCGTCCCGGAGCAGGGGAGATCGACCAGCACGGTCTGTTCTTGCCATTGCAACTGGATGCCCGTGCACTGGACCGGAGCGCCCAACTGGAGCGCGGCGCACGCGCCAGCGGCGGAAAGCTGTTGCAGGGCAAAGCCGAAACACCGTTGTAGAATGCGTTCGATGGGCAGGGCGAAGGCGAACAGTACCGCCAGCCAGCCCGGCGCTAGCGACCGAGTGCGGCGATCCAGTCCTAGTAATAGGCCGATGGCGTAAACGTCCACTGCCAGCGCCGCCGCGCCAAGTGTGTTGATTCCCAGCCACTGCCCTAGCAAGCGAACGGCGGCGGTCAGCGCCAACAGTCCCAATCCACCCAAGCGTTGCCGCGAATTGGCGGTCTGCAACGGACTGGTCGCGCTCCACAGCAACAGGCCGACGGTCAGCATCGCCACCCAAACTCCGTGGGAATCGTAGGCGGGATCGAACCAAGTCCCCACCAGCCAAACCAGGGGATGAGCGGCCAACAGCACCAACCCCAGGATCAGGGCAGCGGGGCCCAGCAATGGAAGCGGTGGAAGCAGTGAATTGCGCATGGCGTGACTCCGGTAATTCGCCAGCGCAGTATGGAGAGGGGGTGCGCGCGCTTCGTGGCGCGCTCGTGCAAGGTCGTGGAACGATTGTGCAAAGTCGGTGCAAGAGGCTTACGACTTTACCGACCACGAGTTGGGATGGCTGTGGATCGGACACCCCTTGCTGGATGCCCGATGAGGCTGAGGGTTGAGGGACTGCCTTTACATCAAATCTTGATCGGCGTGACGATCATCTGAATTTCCCGCAGATGCAGACGGCGTTGCATGGCGATGGCGGTGTGGTTATGCAGCCACGAGATTAGCCAGCTTTCGTTGTCAAAAATCAGCTTGCTGCCGAGGCACACGCTGTTTGGATATTCGGCCACGACCTTGACCGCCAGCGTTTCCAGTTCCTTCTCCACGTCGGTGCCAAAAGCGGCGTAGGAGGTGGCCGCCCAACCATTGCTGTGGCAGTAGTTGACGTAATAGCGCAACGAATTCTCGATCTGATATTGCAGCGAGCGCAGCGCGCCCTTGCCGCCGTAGCTTTCGGCGTCCACCTCGCCGACGCTGAGAAAAATAAAATTCTTAAAATGACCAGTGAACACCTCGTTAAGCCACTTGAGGGTATACATGCCCAGGCCGCGATTCTTGCCGACTAGAAAGATCGCGGTGGGTAGTTCCGGGTTCAGCGGTGGTTCGGGCAGATCCTCGCCCCAACTGGGGCGCGGTGCGTAGAGCATGTCGATGGTGCGTAATTGCAGGCGAACCTGTTCGTAGTGGCGCTTGATCAACGCGCAAAGTCCGATGATCAGACCCGTGATCAATACCGTTAGCCAGCCGCCCTCGGTGAATTTTTCCACCACCGTCACCACCAGGATGCCGCCAGTGACCGCGAAACCCAGCAACGACAGCGCCAGCCGCGATTTCCAGTTGGCCTCGTCGTAACGGCTAGTCCACCAATGTCGGCAGAGCCCGAGCAGCGACAGCGAGAACGTGATGAACACGTTGATGCTGTACAGCACCACCAGTACCGACACGTCGCCCTTGGTCCACAACAGGATGCCGAGCGCTCCCAAGCCCATCAGGAGGATGCCGTTCTGGGTGACCAGTCGGCCGGACAGATTGCGAAACTGGCGTGGCACCCAGGAATCGACCGCCATGTTGGCTAGCACCGTTGGCCCGCCGAGGAAACCGGTGTTGGCGGCGACGAACAGCAGCCCCGCTTCCAGGAACAGCACCGTTGCCAACAAGCCGTGGCTAAAGATCGGAACCAGTTGCCAACTACCGATGATGGCGTTGAAGGTGACCGCGTTTAATGTCTGATGCTCGACTGGTTGCACCTTCCAGAGTAGATACAACAGGATGACGCCGCCGGCGGTGAAGCTGAGCGAGCCGGCCATGTAGAGCATGGTGTACCGGCCGGTTCGAACCCGCGGTTCGGTCAGCATGTTGACGTTGTTGGAGACTGCTTCCAGACCGGTGTAAGTGCCGCCGCCCAGTGAGTACGCACGCAGGAACAGTGCCGCCGCGAACGTCCAACCCATCTGTTCGGTCAGTTGACTGGTTTCGTTGACGGTGTCTGGAATCAGGTGGGGCAGACCCTCGGCATGGGCGACCACGCCGTAGAGGATCAGCAGGGCATGGGTCACGAAGAAACCGAGAAAGAGCGGCAGCAATACCTTGATGGATTCCTTCATCCCGCGCAGGTTAAGCAAGATTAGAAGGACGCCCAGCATGATCTCGGTCATGAGCTTGTAGATCTGGGCGTTGGGCGGCAACAGACTGAACAGGGCGTCCATGCCAGCGGCGATGGAGATGGAGATAGTCAGCACGTAGTCCACCAATAGCGCCGAACCCGAGACCAGCCCGGCGCGCGGTCCCAGCAATTGGGTAGCGACCTTATAGCCGCCGCCGCCCGAGGGGAACAGTTCGATAACCTGATTATAAGCTAGGGCAATGATGAAGACCGTCAGGAAGGTAGCGGCGGCCAAGTAGAGGCCGAAATGGGTGTACGGACCCAAAGCCAGAAACGCTTCTTCAGGGCCGTAGCAGGCGGAGGATAGACCATCGGCCCCCAGTCCGACCCAGGCCAGGAAGGCGACCAGGGCCATGTTATGGCGGGTTTCAGGATGGAGCGGGTCGTGCGGTTTGCCAATAACCGCTTCCTTGAGCTTGTCGGCGAATAGCATGGGGCGTCTCGTGGTTTTTTCTCTAAAAGTTATTATCCCACAATCAGAGTTCCAACCTTGCTTTTTGCCGAGGTAAAGACCATAGCTTTACCCAAAAGTCGATAAAACCAAGTAAGTATCCCCCGGCAGAGCCGGGGGCTTTAGTTCGTGAGCCGCTCGAAGCGGCTAATCAGGGTTGCTAACGCGGCCCTGGCGTTCCTGGGCCACCTAAAGGTGGCAACTCAGCGCCAGAGGTCCAGATTATCCAGTCGCTGATCCTCTTGCTCTTGGTACCGGATGTACTCGCGTATCGCGGTTTCGTCCCGACCTATGAAGTGGACCCCATGTCCAGACAACTTTTGGTTGAATTTAAGGTAGTACCTCT
>JAVMKI010000037.1:0-23990 GCA_031732755.1 Candidatus Contendibacter sp. | reverse complement strand
CCGATGGCCGGACTCGAACCGGCACGGCTCGCGCCACTAACCCCTCAAGCTAGCGTGTCTACCAGTTCCACCACATCGGCACGGCACAGCATCAAACCCATCTTCCGCTATTGTTGCGGCAACTTCGGCACATCCGAGGGACCATTGTTTTTGGGCGGCTCGACGGGCTTTTCCGCTTGAATTCGTTCGACGACGCTCTTGGGCGCGGAAGTCTGCGTTGAAAAATACGCCAAGGTCAAGCTGGTCACAAAGAACACGGTCGCCAACGCGGCGGTGGTTCGGCTTAGGAAGGAGGCGGACCCTCGCGATCCGAACATGGTCGCCGAGGCGCCACTACCAAACGCCGCACCCGCATCGGCACCCTTGCCCTGCTGCAGCAACACCAACGCGATCAGCGCGACCGCAACCACGACATGGGCGACAAGGATGAGGGTATGAATCATGGCGACAGTTTAACAACCGGCCTTGGCAATCGCCAGGAAATCCTTCGGATCGAGCGACGCACCACCGACCAAGCCACCATCGATGTCGGGCATGGCCAACAATTCACCCGCGTTGGAACCCTTGACGCTACCGCCGTACAGAATACGCACCCGGCTTGCCAGCGCCGGATCAAGCGCGGCCAGTTGGGCGCGAATGAAGGCATGCACATCCTGCGCCTGCTGGGGAGTCGCGGTTCGGCCAGTGCCAATCGCCCAGACCGGTTCGTAGGCGATCACCGCGTCGGCGAAACTGGCAATACCCTCCAGATCAAGCACCGCCTTGAGCTGCCGGCCGACCACGGCCTCGGTCACGCCTTGATCACGTTCTTCCAAGGTCTCGCCGACGCAGAGGACCGGCTTGAGGCCAAACTTGCGCGCGGCGGCGTATTTGCGCGCCACCACCTGGTCGCTCTCGCCATACAGCGTGCGCCGCTCCGAATGGCCAACGATCACGTAGGTGCAACCAAAATCCTTCAGCATGGGGCCAGCCACCTCGCCGGTATAGGCACCCGAAGCATGCTCGGAGAGGTTTTGCGCGCCCCAGCCAATCGCGGTGCCGGCCAGTTGCCGCGCGACCGCATCCACGTACACGAACGGCGGAAACACCGCCAGTTCGGCGGCGGCAACTTCAGCGACGCCTCCCAGGATACCTTGCAGCAACTCGCGGATGCTGCCGGTCGAACCATTCATTTTCCAGTTTCCAGCCACCAGCTTACGGCGCATATCATTCTTCCCCCCTGGCGAAAAAGCTGAGCAAGCTTACGGATTCCGCGCCTGGAAATCAATCATGCCGACAGCGTCTCGCGCACCACGCTGGCCAATTCTCGGGCGTGGTGCTCGACGATGTCGGCGTCCGCGCCCTCCACCATCACCCGCACCACCGGTTCGGTCCCGGATGGACGCAGCAACACTCGGCCATGGTCGCCCAACTGGCTCTCCACCACCCGCACCGCGTCCTGAATCATTGGCCGACGCAGATCCACCGTTCCGGTCACCGCGACATTGACCAGCACCTGCGGATATTTACTCATGCCGGCCTTGAGATCATGCAGGCTCTTACCAGACTGCAGCATCGCCGACAACACCTGCAAGGCGGAGATGATGCCGTCGCCGGTGGTGGTTCGATCCAAGCAGATGATGTGGCCGGAGTTTTCGCCGCCCAAAATCAGGTTTTCGGCCAACAATGCTTCCATGACGTAGCGGTCGCCGACCTTGACGCGGCGCAGATCCAGCCCCAGCGCCCGCAGCGCGATCTCCAGGCCCAGGTTGGTCATCAGAGTACCGACCACGGCATTGAAGCGGCTGCCAGCGCGCAGGCGGTCGCGGGCAATGATGAACAGTAGCTCGTCGCCGTCCAGCACCTCGCCTCGATGGTCCACCATGATCACCCGGTCGCCGTCGCCATCAAAAGCGATGCCAAGATCGGCGTTCCGCTCCTGAACCAGGGCGCGCAATGACGCCGGCTTGGTGGAACCGCAGTCCCGATTGATGTTCAGCCCATCGGGCGTGGTCCCCATGGAAAGCACGGTCGCGCCCAATTCGCTGAATACGCTGGGCGCAATGTGATAGGTGGCGCCATGCCCGCAATCCACCGCGATTTTCAGGCCCGCCAGACTGGTGTAGGTGGGCACCGTGCTCTTACAGAATTCAATGTAGCGACCGGCGGCATCCACGATGCGTTCGGCCTTGCCCAAGGCATCGGGTTCGACGGTGGTCAATGGTTGTTCCAGCAGTTCTTCGATGCGCTCCTCGACCGCGTCGGGCAGTTTCTGGCCATCGCGGGAGAAAAACTTGATGCCATTGTCGTAATAGGGATTGTGAGAGGCGCTGACTACGATGCCGGCGCAGGCGTGCAAGGTTCGAGTCAGATAGGCGATGCCGGGCGTCGGCATCGGTCCCAGCAGGGCGATGTTGACCCCAGCCGCCGACAGGCCCGCTTCCAAGGCCGATTCGAACATATAGCCGGAGATGCGGGTATCCTTGCCGATCACCACCTTGTTGAAACCTTGGGTCTGCAATGCCCGTCCGACCGCCCAACCCAGTTTCAATACGAATTCCGCCGTGATCGGGTAGTCGCCGACCCGCCCGCGAATGCCATCCGTACCAAAATAGCGTTTTCCCATACTCTGTCCCCTTGCTTCAGCGCGATTGGGCATTATAGCGGGGATAGCAACACGACGCGCCGCCTCCGAAAGCAAACCGTCGCGCAGCTAAACACTCCCCACACGGACAGCATGGCGCCGATGGTCGATCCACTCTAAAATATCTTCCAGGAGAAAGACTGGAAGCGGCCGATGTGGTATCACCACAAAGGTTTCGCGTATCGCCCTTTCTTCTGGGTGTAATCTACACAAGCGTACAACACCATGTCCCTGCTCCGTCCCAGGGAACCTGCAACCACGCCCCTGTTTTCGGCTTTGCAGACACTGGTCTCCGCCGCTGACTGGGATTCCCTGGGGCGGCGCATCCGCAAAGGTAGCCCCATGCAATACTTGGCTCCAAGCGTCGTCCTGATCGCCGTTCTGGTCTTGCTGGTCAAGTATGGGCTCCGACGGATCACGGTTCTCGAATATGAAAAAGGGCTGATGTATAGCCAAGGCAAGTTCAGCAAGACTTTGGAACCTGGACAATACTGGTACACCCCGTTCCTGACCATCGTCCAAAAACTCGATCTCAGACCCCGCTTTGTTTCGATCACTGGCCAAGAGGTACTGAGTTCGGATGGCGTTACGCTGAAAATCAGCCTTGCGGCCCATTATGAGATTACTGATCCAGTGGCGGCTACCAACAAGGCGCAAAACTTTCAGGATGCACTTTATCTTGAATTGCAAATCGCCCTCCGGGAAATCGTCGGTGCCGCCGATATTGATACCGTCCTGAAAAGCAGGAGCGAATTTTCCAAAAAGCTGATGGAAATGACGGAAACCAAGGCGCGGGGTCTCGGTTTGAAACTAATCTCCGTAAATGTCAAGGACATCCTGTTTCCAGGAAAGTTGAAAGAGGTTTTCGCGCAAGTGGTGAGCGCCCGTAAGGAAGGGCTGGCCATTCTCGAAAAGGCCAGAGGTGAAACGGCAGCCCTGCGTAGTCTCGCCAACGCCGCCAAAATGATCGAGGCTAATCCCCATCTTATCCAGCTACGGCTGGTCCAATCCCTCGGCCAGTCATCGGGGAACAGCCTGGTTTTTGGCATTCCGCCCGCTTCATCCATCCCTGTCAAGACGAAACCTGTCGCCAAGGAAAACGAATCGCTGGAACAAACCACGGCGGAATCCCTGAAAACCGATCCACCTGAAAAGTAGCAGGTTTATCCATGACCCCGCGGCAGCTTTATTTTGGCGACAATCTCGCCGTGACGCGTGAACCTATTGCGGATCACGACGTGGATTTGGTTTATCTGGAGCCGCCCTTTAACTCCAAGCATGACCATCACCTGTGATTCAACACGCCCAACACAACATGACCGAACTTCAACAACTGCTGCAACTCATGGTCCGGTTGCGCGACCTGGAAAACGGTTGTCCGTGGGACCGACAACAAACCTACGCCACCCTCGTCCCACACACCATCGAGGAAGCCTACGAAGTCGCCGACGCCATTGCCCGCGAGGATTGGGAAGAACTGCGGTCGGAATTGGGCGATCTGTTGTTTCAGGTGGTGTTCTATTCACAAATCGCTCGCGAAGAAGGCCGTTTCGACTTCGCCGCCGTAGCGCGCGGCATCGTCGAAAAAATGACCCGTCGTCATCCGCACGTATTCGGCGACGCGTTTTACGCCAACGCCGCTGAGCAGACCGCCGCCTGGGAGCAGATCAAAGCGACCGAAGCGGCGGAAAAACCTAAACGGCCTGCTGGCGCATTGGACGGCGTTCCGCTGGTCTTGCCGGCGCTGATCCGCGCGGTCAAGTTACAAAAAAAGGCGGCGCTGGTCGGTTTCGACTGGGGCACGGTCGAGCCGGTGCTAGCCAAGATCATGGAGGAAATCGGCGAGATCCACCACGAGATTGAGATTCAGGCCCCACCGGACCGGTTGGCTGACGAACTGGGCGATGTGCTGTTCGCGGTGGCCAACCTGGCCCGCCATCTCAAAATCGACCCGGAAGCGGCTTTGCGTGGGACCAACGCCAAATTCGAGCAGCGGTTCCGACGCATCGAACACTGGCTGGCGGAGGAGGGTCGCCAGCCAATCGACTCGAACCTGGCGGAGATGGATGCGCTGTGGGAACGCGCTAAACGCGAGACGCGATCAGGACCGGAGAACGCCTGAAGCAAGTCCTGGCTATTCCTGGGTTCCACCACGCGCCCAGCTTGAAAAAGCGTTACGGTTGCGCGAACAAATCACCACCTTCCCTTTCCCGGAAAAGCGCAACACGACGCCTTCTCCACTGGTCATACTGCTGACCAACCGATTGAACAAGCCTCCGCCCTGCTGGCGAGGCATTGACAATTCATAATGCAACTGGCTATCCCACGCCACCACATGCGCGTTGTCGATGATCACGTCCTTGCCCGGCTCCACATCCAGGATAAAGCCGGAGCCAAACCCGGAGACCGCCAGCTTGCCCTTGCCGGTGGCCTCACCGATGAAAAAACCGCCAGTCTGGGCCAACAATGCATTACCGATGTTTTGCGCACGGGCGCGCAAATCCACACCGCTCTCGGCCGCCACGAACGCTCCGTCGCTGAGCATATAGCTAGTCGCGCCGACCTCCAGCACCTGGATCGTGCCCGGCAGCACCGGCGACAACAGGCAATCTCCGTCACCGCGAGTCGCTTCGATATGTTGCTGGAAAAAGGATTCGCCATTAGCGAACCGGCGCATGAGCGCGCTTCCCAAACCTCCCGTCATTTTTCCAGTCAAATCGAGCGCATCCTCCATCATGACCATAGCGTTGGATTCACAGTAAATCCGCTCGCCCTTGCGCAGGGAAACGTGCAGAAACGGATCCACATCGCCGGTAATCGTGAATGTCGCCATGAATTCGACCTCGTCAATGCTTCAGACCTGTACCATCCACTCCCGACACAACCATTCGCGCCGGCCCATTCGCGCTGGTTGGATTACCGCGCGGCCATCGACCATCCATTGCAACTCCTGCAATTCCGGGTGACCGTAAACCACTGGCGTAAAGTTCACTGTACCTCGTGGATAGTCCCCCGTCTCGGTGATTTCCACCTGTAAGCCTTCACCTTCCATCCTCGCCGTGATGTGGGCAATACCGTAGGCTCCGGTCTGATAGCGCCGTGTTTCCTGATCATCCAGAATATAGTCGAGTTGCGCCGGTCGATCCCGGCAGAACAGATGCAGTTCGACCGCGCGCAGATCCATGAAGCTGTTTTGCAGCGGCCCGGCGTAATACGGCAGTATTGCGCCATCGCGGGCGAATAGCGGCAGTTCATCCAGCGCAACGGCGTACGGAATCAACCGGTCCCCTTGCACCCACTCACCCCGGTTCAGGTCGAACCACCAACCCGGCGGCAACCGCACCGACCGCTCCTGCATTTTCACGCCATCGCGAACGATTTCCGGTCCTTGTCCTTCACCATGCAGGATCGGCGCGACCAGCAACGCATCGCCGACCAGATATTGATCGTCCACATCGGTGTACTCCGATCCGGGATAGTGATAAAGCAAGGGGCGAAGGATCGGATCGCCTTCTCGCCAGTGGGCGAAGAAGCACTGATACAGATACGGTAGCAAGCGGTAGCGGGTGCGAATCGCGCCGCGAATCGCCGCCAGCGGCCCCGGACCGAATTGCCACGGTTCCTGAAGCCGGGAATATTGGTTGGAATGGTTGCGAAAAAAGGGGAACAGGCAGCATGCCTGATACCAGCGCACCAGCAATTCAGCGCTTGTGTCGTCCATGAAGCCGCCCACATCGGGACCGTTGAACGCTACCCCGGACAGGCTCAGATTCAGCGAACACGGCAACGCCATCCGCAGGTGTTGCCAGGCGCTGGCGTTGTCGCCAGTCCACACCGCGCTGTAACGCTGAGTTCCAGCACAGGCGCTGCGGGTGAGCAGGAATGGCCGACCATCGGGTTCGACGCGATCACAGGCCGCGCGGCTGGCCATGGCCATGAAATGCGCATACTGGTTGTGATAACGGTCGTGCGGAATGGCACCGTATTGGAACCGCATCTCCGCGGTTCGGCTGTAACCAGTGGCGGGGTCGTTCATGTCCAGCCAGACGCCGTCCACCGCGCTGGCGCGCAGAAATTCCGCCAGCCAGTCCGCCCACCACACACGGGTCTTCTCCAGTGTGAAATCGGGAAACACTGTATCACCCGGCCAGACCTTGCCCACGTATTCGCGGCCGCTAGCGGTCTGACAAAACACGGCCCGTTCTCGCCCGCTATCGTAAACCGCGTAGCCCGGCTCGCGTTTCACGCCGGGGTCCACAATCGTCACGGCACGGATGCCAGCGGTTTTCAAGTCACGGTTCAAACCGGCGGGGTCGGGGAAATCCACCCGATCCCAGGTAAACAACCGATAACCATCCATGTAGTCGATGTCGTACCACAGCGCGCTGATCGGTACATCGGTGGCGGCGAACTGAGCGGCCAAGTCCAGAAATTCGGTTTCGTGCTGATAGCCCCAGCGACACTGGTGATGACCCAGCGCCCACAACGGTGGCAATGGCGCCCGCCCGGTCAGCGCCACGTAACGCCGGGCCACCTCCGCCAGGCTTGGACCAGCGAGCAGGTAAAGGTCTGTATCGCCGCCCAGCGACTGATAGCCGAATTCGCCCGGCTGGACCTTGCCGATATCCATGACCACCCGCCCGGGATTATCGAAAAACAACCCCAGAAATCGCTCGCCATTTTTCAGGATCGCAAAGGGAATGGCGACATAGGTGGGATCGTAATCGTTGCGCGCGTAGGTGTGGCGAAACACCGACACCACGTCCACGGTCAGGCAATCGACGCTGTCGCCCCGTTTGTTGAGGCGTTTGGTACGCTCGCCAAAACCGTAGCAACCCTCCACCGCTTCGATGGCGAAATTGAGCAACAACGCCTCGCCGCAAGCGCCAACACCTCCGGCAACCGTGGTCAGGGTGAATCCAGCCAATCCCAGCCGCAAAGTCGCCGCGCTTAATTCGACCCGCCCCGCCTCCGCGGCGAACACCACCTGGTTCGTTGCCGGTTGCGCCGCGACCGGTCGGCCTTCTCGCCATTCCGGCAGCACAGCGTCCGAATGTTGGCGCGAATCGGTAACGGCGGCACTCTCAAATCGCAGCCGCAGGCAACCCGGCAGAATATCGGCGCAACGCACCCCAAGCCGAACGCCTGACCCGGACAGTTCAACGCTATCGCCCGCAACGGTCAGCGTATCGGGGTAATCGAAATTGAGTGGATGGATTTTCTGACCGAAGAACATGATTATTTGCCGTGCGGTACGCCCAAACCAGGAGTCGAATGCGAATTTAAGGATTGCCTGGCGACTCCAAGGCTCGACATCTCATGCCGATTGTTACCGTTAGCGCGCGCCAGCGCGTAACTTCATGACCGGTGATTTAAGGTACGTTGTGGAGCTTCGGATCAGCCTACAAGGCTTGCGGGCTCGACGTAACAAGAGGCAACAAAAAAGGCTCGCATCGCTGCAAGCCTTTGTTTCATGCGGTTCCCAACAAAATAAATTGGCTCCCCGGCGCGGACTCGAACCACGGACCCAGTGATTAACAGTCACTTGCTCTACCGACTGAGCTACCGGGGAATTAGGAAGGGGAGATTCTATTGATCGCGGTCTCCCCTGTCAATCCCGGTTCAGCGCGCGATCAACCGATCAATACGCTCCAGCGCCTTGACCAGGTTATCCATGCTGGTGGCGAAGGAAATCCGCGCGCAGCCTTCCGCGCCGAACGCCGAACCCGGCACCACGGCCACGCCGACTTCGTTGAGCAACAACTCCGCGAAGGCGATGTCGTTGGTCAGTTCCAGTCGCTCGATCACTTTCTGGAAGCTGGGGAAGATGTAGAACGTCCCGTCCGCCGGCGCCACCTCGACGCCGTTCATTGTTTTCAGTGTGGCGTAGACATAATCATGCCGTTCCTTGAACGCCCTGTTCATCACCCCGATGCAGGATTGATCGCCGTTCAAACCCGCCTCCGCCGCCACCTGGGAAATCGAAGTCGGGTTGGAAGTGCTCTGCGACTGAATATTGGCCATCGCCTCGATCAAATCCTTCGGCCCACCGCAGTAGCCAATCCGCCAACCGGTCATCGAGTACACCTTCGATACGCCGTTCAGCACGATGGTCCGGTCGTACAAATCCGGGCAGACATCGAGGATGTTGTTGAACTTTTCCTCGGTCCACAGGATGTGTTCGTAAATGTCGTCAGTGGCGATGTAGGCTTGGGGATGCCGGCGCAACACTTCGCCCAGCGCGGCCAGTTCCGCGGCGCTGTAAGCCACGCCGGTCGGGTTGGAGGGACTATTGATGACCACCAGCTTGGTGCGGGGGGTGATGGCCGCCTCCAGTTGCGCCGGCGTGATCTTGAAATTCTGGGCAATGCCCGCGTTCACGATCACCGGCGTACCATCGGCCAGCAGTACCATGTCGGGGTACGACACCCAGTACGGCGCGAAAATAACAACCTCGTCGCCACTGTTCAGCAGCGCCTGAGCCAGATTGTAGAAGCTCTGCTTGCCACCGCAAGACACCAGAATCTGCTTCGGTTCGTAGTTCAGGCCATTGTCGCGCTGGAACTTGGCGATGATGGCCTTTTTCAGGCTCGCCGTGCCGTCCACCGGAGTGTACTTGGTGAAGCCGGCGTTGATCGCCTTGATCGCCGCCTCCTTGATAAAACCGGGGGTGTCGAAATCCGGTTCGCCAGCGCCTAAACCAATCACGTCCTTGCCCGCAGCTTTCAGGGCGTTGGCCTTGGCGGTCACCGCCAGAGTGGGAGAAGGCTTGATACGCTGTACGCGCTCGGACAGAGGGGTGCTCACGGAACGACTCCTGGACGCTAGCTGAACGATAAAGGTTTGAACGCAGAGGTTGCGCGGGAACCGGATCATACCGGAAGCAATCACCGCAGTGCAATCTTATAATAAAAAAATCAATATCTTGTTGAGAATCGACGCATGTCGCGAGACACTACCACGCGCCCCGACCAGACAAGCATTGCGCGTCATTGATCACTTCGACCCCAACCTCAACGGGGAGCCGCCCGATCTTGGGGGACTGGGGAAAACCAGGAATTTGATCCGCATGGCATTGGAATCGGCTTCCACTCGGTTTTGCAACCGATCCAGCCGGCCAGAAGCCGACCCCACCATCCGCAACCGAAACCTCCCGGCTTGCATCGCGCACGGAGGTCTCGCGCGGTCGAGGCAACGCCAGCCCGCCGTAGCGTGCCGCACGCCTCGACCTTGGGCACGCCATGGCTTGGCGGTTCAGGCGACCTCGTCGAGCACCGCGCGGATGCGCCCACCGATTTCCTCGACAGTCCCGGTTCCCTTGATGGTGCGCAGCAAACCCTTCCGGGTGTAATAGTCGATCAATGGCGCGGTCTTCTCCTCGTAAACCCGCAACCGGTTGCGAATGGTTTCTTCGTTATCATCGGCGCGGCCACGACCCAGCAGCCGCTTGACGATCTCCTCGTAGTCCACCTCGAAGAACAACACCAGATCGAGCGGCTGGTTGATCTTGGCCAGAATTTTGTCCAGCGCCTCGGCCTGGGCCAGATCGCGCGGGAAGCCATCCATCATGAAGCCCTTGGGATTGGTCTGAGCCAAGGTGCGCAGCCCATTCTCGATCATGCCCAGAACGATATCGAACGGCACCAGTTCGCCCGCGTCCATATAGGGCTTGGCGCGTCGACCCAAATCCGTGCCGGCGGCCACCTCGGCGCGCAGCAAATCACCGGTGGCAACCGTGGAAACCCCATAGCGGGCGATGATGGCGTCGGTTTGCGTGCCCTTGCCTGAGCCGGGGGCGCCTAGCAGAACGATTCTCATGATGATTGCACTCTCGTTTTGGCGATTGAAAGCGTCGGAATTCTAACGAAAATCCACGGAAGGCCGAATCCCACCGCCCGCGCTCCCCACGCGGGGGCGGGAGCGCTAGCGCGGCTGTCAAGCGGTTGGCCTTGGTTGTAGTATAAGCATTTTCTCATTCATCAACCGCCGCATAAAGGTCACTGCCATGATTCTGGATAGAGTGAACGCCGGTCATAATCTTCCCGAGGAATTCAACGTTATCATCGAGATTCCGGCGCATTCGGACCCGGTTAAGTACGAAGTGGACAAGGAAACCGGCGCGCTGTTCGTGGACCGCTTCATGAACGCCGCGATGCACTATCCCTGCAACTACGGCTACATCCCCCATACCTTGTGCGAGGACGGCGACCCGTTGGACGTGCTGGTCGTGGCCCCGCTGCCGGTGATCAGCGGCTGCGTGGTGCGCGCCCGACCGCTGGGCGTGCTGAAGATGACCGACGAGAAGGGTGGCGACGCCAAAATTCTGGCGGTACCGATCAAGAAGGAATGCACCCAGTACGACAATATCGAATCGGTCGACCAGATGTCCAAGACGCTACTGGCCCGGATCGCCCATTTCTTCCAGCACTACAAGGACCTGGACTCTGGCAAGTGGGTCAGGATCGATGGCTGGGGCAACGCGGACGAAGCCAGGGTCGAAATCATGGATAGCGTGGAACGGTACAACAAGGGCCATTGACTGCCCGCGCGGCCGCTACCCGGTTGCGCCATCCCACCTTGCACCTTGCCTATCAGCGCCGCGCCCTTCCCATCCCGCGCGGCGCGATGGTTTCCAGCGCCGCCCACCGTCGTCGATCTTCAAGATCGAGATTGCCTTGACGCCAACATCGCCTATCCTTTATGAGCAGGAAATAAAGGGGAAGAAAAACCATTCGATAACTAACCTGATAACGAGGAGAAATCCATGCGGTCCGTTTATCCACAGATTGGAGGATTTGCGTTATGGCGGCGGTAGGGTTGGTCCTGGCCTTGCTCTGCGCCATCGGCGCGCTCGTCTACGGCGTCCAGTCGGTCAAGTGGGTGTTAGCCAAGGATGCCGGCAACCCACGGATGCAGGAAATCGCCGCCGCCGTCCAAGAGGGCGCGAAGGCTTACCTGAACCGGCAATACACCACCATCGCCATGGCTGGCGTGATCATCGGCGTCATCATCGCCATTTTCCTGGGTACGATGTCCGCCGTCGGCTTCGCAATCGGCGCGGTCTGCTCGGGCGCCGCCGGTTACATCGGCATGTACGTTTCGGTGCGCGCCAATGTCCGCACCGCTCAAGCCGCGCACGGCGGCCTGAACGCGGCGCTGGAAGTCGCGTTCCGGGGCGGCGCCATCACCGGCATGTTGGTGGTGGGCCTGGGTCTGCTCGGCGTGGCCGGCTACTACGTGATCCTAGTGCTGACCAGCGCGGCCCCCGGTCAATTGCCCGATCTCGGTCCGCTGGTCGGGCTGGGCTTCGGCAGTTCGCTGATCTCGATCTTTGCCCGACTGGGCGGCGGCATCTTCACCAAGGGCGCGGACGTCGGCGCCGATCTGGTCGGCAAGGTCGAAGCCGGCATTCCCGAGGACGATCCGCGCAATCCAGCGGTTATCGCCGACAACGTCGGCGACAACGTCGGCGACTGCGCTGGCATGGCCGCCGACCTGTTCGAGACTTACGCGGTCACCATCATCGCCACCATGTTGGTTGGTAGCTTGCTGTATGCTGGAGACGCCGCCTACAACGCCGTTGCCCTGCCGCTAGTGCTGGGCGGCGTGTCCATCGTGGCCTCAATCATCGGCTGTGGCTTCGTCAAGGCCCGCGAAGGCGAAAAGATCATGAACGCGCTGTATCGCGGTCTCGCGGTGGCCGGCGGTATTTCCGCCGTGGTCTTTTTCCCAGTCATCTTCTTGCTGATGGGCGGCCAAAATCCCTGGGGACTCTGGGGTTCGGCGCTGGTGGGGTTGGGTCTGACCGCCGCCATGGTGGTGGTCACCGAGTATTACACCGCGACGGAATACAGTCCGGTGCGCAAGTTGGCGGAAGCCTGCACCACCGGTCACGCCACCAACATTATCGCCGGCCTGGCGGTATCGATGAAGGCGACCGCGCTACCGGTGCTGGCGGTCTGCCTGAGCATCGGCCTGACCTATCACTGGGCCGGGCTGTATGGCATCGCCATCGCCGCCACCGCCATGCTGTCCATGGCGGGCATCATCGTCGCTCTGGACGCCTACGGGCCGATCACCGACAACGCCGGCGGCATCGCCGAAATGGCGGAAATGGACGAAAAGATTCGCGGTATCACCGACCCACTGGACGCAGTGGGCAACACCACCAAAGCCGTCACCAAGGGCTACGCCATCGGTTCGGCGGCATTGGCGGCGCTGGTGCTGTTCGCTGACTTCGAGCACAAGCTGGCGGTCGCCCACATCGAGGTGGATTTCTCCCTGACGGACCCGGTGGTGATCATCGGGCTGTTCATCGGCGGCATGATTCCGTTCCTGTTCGGGGCGATGGCGATGGAAGCGGTCGGTCGCGCCGCTGGCGCGGTGGTGCGCGAGGTGCGTCGACAGTTCCAGGAAATCGCTGGCATCATGGAAGGCACGACCAAGCCCGACTATTCGCAGGCGGTGGATTTGCTGACCAAGGCGGCGATCAAGGAGATGATCATCCCGTCGCTGTTGCCGGTGCTGACGCCCATCGTGGTCGCGTTTGGCATGGCGTGGTTGATGGGCGCCGACGCCGGGCCAAAGGCGCTGGGCGGGCTGTTGATGGGCACCATCGTCACCGGACTGTTCGTGGCGATTTCCATGACCGCTGGCGGCGGCGCCTGGGACAACGCCAAGAAGTACATCGAGGACGGTAACTTCGGCGGCAAGGGTTCCGAGGCCCACAAGGCGGCGGTCACCGGCGACACCGTCGGCGATCCCTACAAGGACACCGCCGGCCCGGCGGTCAACCCGCTGATCAAGATCATCAACATCGTCGCGTTGTTGATCGTGCCGCTGCTGGTGGCCATGAAGTAGCGCCGTGGCCGAACTGAGCCATTTCAACGCCGCTGGCGAGGCCCACATGGTGGACGTGGGCGACAAGGAGGTCACTCGCCGGGTGGCGGTTGCCGAGGGCTGGATCGTCATGCGTCCAGCCACGCTCGAACGGATCGTGGCTGGCGCGCACGCCAAGGGCGACGTGCTGGGGGTAGCGCGCGTTGCTGGAATCATGGCCGCCAAGCGCACCGCCGATCTGATCCCGCTCTGTCATCCGCTGGCCTTAACCCGCGTGGCGGTGGATTTGGAACCGGTGGTGGATAAAAACGCCGTCCGTTGCCAGGCCACCGTGGAAACGCGGGGGCGCACCGGCGTCGAGATGGAAGCCCTGACCGCCGTCCAGGTGGCGCTGCTGACAGTCTACGACATGTGCAAGGCGGTGGACCGAGGCATGACGCTGACCGACATTCGCCTGTTGGAAAAGAGTGGGGGCCAGTCCGGCGTTTGGCGGCGAGAATGAGCGATTTCCTCTATCTCGTTGATCAACCTGCTCTGACCGAATTTTGCGCCCGCCTGCGCGGCGTCGCGTGGATCGCGTTGGATACGGAATTCATCCGCGAACAGACCTTCTATCCTCAACTCTGCCTGATCCAGATCGCCACTCCCAATCAGATCGCTTGCATCGACCCGCTGGCGTTGCCGTCGTTGGACCCCCTACTGGATATTCTCTACGACCCGGCGGTCACCAAAGTATTGCACGCGGCGCATCAGGACCTGGAGCTTTTTTTCCACCTGCGCGGCGCGGCGCCGGCCCCCGTCTTCGACACCCAACTGGCGGCGCTGGCGCTGGGCCAGGGCTACCAGCTCAGCTATGCGGCGCTGACGCAACAACTGCTGGGGGTGAATCTGGACAAGGCGCATACCCGCGCCGACTGGCGGCGGCGACCGCTGGCCCCGGAATGGCTGGCCTACGCGGCGGACGATGTGCGCTATCTGCGAGAGCTGTACCCCAAACAACTTGCGGCGTTACGGGAACGCGGCTGGCTGGAGGCGCTGAGCGAGGATTTCCAGGCGCTTTGCCACCCGGACCGCTATCGGCTGCAACCTAGCGAAGCCTGGCGGCGGGTTCGAGAACATCACCGGCTGAGTGGCGCGCAACGGGCGGTATTGCGGGCGCTGGCGGCCTGGCGTGAGGAGCAGGCCAACCGCCATGACCGACCGCGCCGCTGGATTTTGGGCGACGCCGTGCTGCTCGAACTGGCCCGGCGGATGCCGATGGACCTGGCACAGTTGCAACGAATTCGCGGTCTTCCAGCGGCGACGCTGCAACAGCATGGCGCGCTATTGCTGGAACGGATTGTGGCCGCCCGCGCCGAACCGCCCGACCGATGGCCAAGCCGACCCGCGCGGCCGCGCCTCACTCCCCGACAAGCCGCGCAAGTGGACGAATGGCTCACTCTGATCGCTGCCCGGGCGCGCGACCATGGCATTCCACCGCAGATCTGCGCCGACCGTCGGGACGTGGAAAACCTGGTGGCGGGGATGGACTCACCGCTGCGGCACGGCTGGCGAGCGGCGGTCATCGGGCGCGAATTGCCGGCGCGCCTGGCCAGTGGTTTCGATACTTGAGACCCTCAACTGGGTATGGGAAAAGTTGGGGAACAACCCGGCGACGGCCTCGTTCTGGATCGTGGAAGTGGTTGCCGCCGATGGCGCGGACCGATCACGCAGGCTGATGCGGCGGGTTGGAGGCGGACGCGCGGGCATGGCAATGGTAGGAGCTGGCGTCCAGCTTTTTGCCCAAGGCATTCTGTTCCATGCGCGCCCACGTTTCCAGATGGGGGGGGCGCCGCAGCAGAACAGCGATGTGCTCGGCGGGACGAGGCCGGCTGAAGAAAAAGCCTTGCATCTCCTTGCATTGCATGGATTGCAGGAACGCTAACTGCGTTTCGGTTTCCACTCCCTCGGCGATTACGTCCAAGCGCAAACAGCGGGCCATGGCGATAATCGCGGCCGCGATCGCGGTATTACTTGGTTCACCCTGGATGTCTTGCACGAAGGATTTGTCGATCTTGATGCGGTCGATGGGAAACCGTCTCAAGTACCCCAGGTTGGAATAGCCGGTGCCGAAGTCATCAATCGCCAGGCGAACGCCTAGCTGTTTGAGGGCCTGCAAAGTCTCCATCGCCTGCTCCTTCATCAGCAGGCTTTCGGTAATTTCGAGTTCCAGCAAATCCGGCCGCAACCCGGTTTCTTGAAGGATGCCGCCGACCAACGGGGCCAGGCTGGTATTGACGAACTGCCGCGATGACAGATTAACCGCCATGCGCAATGGCGCCAAACCCGCTTCCTGCCACGCCCGAGCCTGGGCGCAGGCGGTTCGGATGACCCATTCACCCATGGGAACGATCAGGCCGGTTTCTTCAGCCAGTGGAATGAAGTCGTTGGGCGCCACAAGTCCTAGCTCCCTGCTCTGCCAACGCAGCAAGGCCTCGACGCCCACGATCCGTTGGCTGCCAATATCCACCTGCGGCTGGTAATGCAGCATCAGTTCCTGGCGGGCCAGCGCCCGGCGCAACAGGCTTTCCACTTCGATATGCTGGATGGCGGTGGTGTGCATCCAGTCGGCAAAGAGTTGATAAGTGTTTCGTCCAGCGCTCTTGGCGTGATACAGCGCGGTATCGGCGTTCTTCAACAAGGTGTCCATGTCTTCGCCATCGTGGGGATACAGGGCGATGCCAATGCTGCAACCACTGAACACCTCGCTACCTTCGATCATGAACGGCTGGGCAATCACCGACAAAATCCGCTGGGCCACCTTGGTGACGGCATCGGCATGGTTGATTTCAGCGAGGAGAATCACGAATTCATCGCCGCCCAAACGCGCCAGGGTATCCTGCGAGGTGAGCAGATCCGGCGAGGCGCTATAGATATAATCGCCGGAGCGCAGGCAATCCTGCACCCGAGTGGCCACTTGTTGCAGCAGCAAGTCACCCGCGCGATGCCCCAGCGAATCGTTGATGCGCTTGAACTGGTCCAGATCCAAAAACAGCACCGCCAACGTCTGGGATCGGGCTTTCGCGGATTCGACGGCATCCTGTAGCCGTTCCTGGAGCAGAACCCGATTGGGCAATTGGGTCAAGTGGTCATAATAAGCGAGAAACCGAATCTGCTCCTCGGCCTGTTTGCGAATGGTGATGTCTTCCCGCAACCAGGCGAAGTGCGTGATGACACCCTGCTCGTCCCGAATGCTGGAGACGAGCGTCGACTCCCAAAGCAACTGTCCATCCTTCTGACTGGAACATAGTTCGCCCTGCCAGACACCGCCCTCGGTGAGCGTTCGCTGCAAGCGTTGGGATTCCTCGGTGGTCAGGGTGCTGGTTTTCAACGAATCAAATTTTTTACCCAACAGCTCTTTCGGGTCGTAGTGGCTAGTCTCGACGAACTTACGATTGGCGTATTCGATAACGCCATGGGGATCGGTGATCAGAATGGAAATGGGATTCTGCTCGACCACATAGGAGAGCTTGCGCATGTTCTGCTCGGCCAGGCGGCGCGCGGTAATATCCTGGCCGACCACCACCCAACCGGCGCGCGCGCCATCGGCGTCGGTAAACGGCGAAATACTCCATAGCAGCGTGCGTTCGTCGCCACTCAACGCCCGAAGCGTGCTTTCGCCATTCCACGAGGCGCCCGGTTCATTCCAGTCCCCGGCGCAAGGCAAGGCCGCCATGAAGTCCGGCTCCCACGGGTTCGCCCCGCCGAAACGCATGAAATGCCGCCGCCGCCGGATTGAATTCCAGCACGCGCCCCTCGCGGCTCAGCACCAGGATCACGCTGCCCGCAGCTTGCACCAGCGTGCGAAACCGCTCCTCGCTTTCCCGCAATTCCAGTAACGCCGCGCTAGCGCGCAGGATATAGCGCACCCGGTGATGCAGAATCGCCCACTGGATCGGTTTGGAGAGGAAATCGGTCGCGCCGGCTTGATAGGCGCGCTCCACGGATTCGAGGTCATCCAGGCCCGTGACCATGAGGATGGGGAGATGGCGACCGCTGGGAAGCCGCCGGATGGCTTCGCAGACAGCGAAACCATCGAGCCCCGGCATGATCACATCCAGCAACACCAGATCAGGCAATTCACGCTGGAACAGGCGCAGCGCCTGTTCGCCATCCGCCGCTTCCTGGACCGTGAATCCCCCCAGCGCCAAGGCAGCGCTCGTCAGCAACCGTTGGCCGGCATCATCATCCACTACCAGAATCAATGGCTGCTCACGCGATGATTTCATTAGATGCACTCCTTGAATTTTATTCGGCCAATTGGCGCGGCGGCCATGACCTCCCCCATGATTGGTGGCCGTATTAAAACCACTAAACTACAGTTAAATCAATCTGACAAAGCAGAATAATTTTTATACGGCCTCCTAGTCGGGGTTTGCTGGCAGTTCCTGGCGAAGGAGAGCCCGCGCGGTCAAAAACTCCTGCTCGATCAATACAATCCATCCGGTGGTATCCGCCATTTGCCCCCGCTGCGCCCACGACTCCAACTCCTTGCACAAGCCATGCAATTTCATGGCGCCCACATTGGCGCTGCTGGATTTCAGGCTGTGCGCCACCGTGCGCAATGACTCTCCGTCGTGCATCTCCAGCGCCCGCCGCATCCGCTCGATGAGCAACGGTGCTTCTTGCAGGTACAGCGCGATCACCCGAGCCAGCAGGCCAATAGCGCCACTGCTTTCGAGCACTCGGATTTTGGCCAGAACGCCTTGGTCGATGCTCGATTCGGGTTCGATCCCTATAACAGGGAGATCATCGTTCGCGGCGGGAAGCGAACTGGCGACCGACGGGCTGATCTCGGCCAGGAGCCGAGCCGATGCGGGCAACCAGCGCTCCAGTACAGCCGTTAGATCCTCCCGCGCGAACGGCTTGCTCAGATAATCATCCATGCCGGCGGCCAGGCAGCGCTCTCGGTCGCCACTGATGGCATGGGCGGTCAAGGCGATGATCGGTAGGTGAACCGATTGGCCCGTTTCAGCCAGCGCCGCCCGTTCGCGCGCGCGGATGCACGCGGCGGCCTGGAATCCATCCATCACCGGCATTTGACAATCCATCAGGACCAGGTCGCAAGTATGCTGCCCCAGCCAGTCAATCGCTTCCTGGCCATGATTCGCGACAGCCACGGCGCAATGGAAGTGAGCGAGCGTGGCCTTGGCGACTTCCTGATTCACCAGGTTATCCTCGACCAACAGGACGCGGACGTCCCGCCACTCCAAAGCCGATTCGACGCCCTCCGGCGGGCTCGCCACCGCGTCGCGCCCGCCCTGGCCGATCTCCCCCCTGAGCAGATGGCACAGGCATTGCCGTAACTGGGCCATGCGCACTGGTTTGTGCAATTGCTGACTCACGCCGATCTGGCGCGCTTGCTCTTGAATGGCCCCCGGTAAACTCGATGACGTCAACAGAACCAGTTTGAGGTCCCGCAACTGGGGATCATCCTGGATCACCGCCGCCAGTTCCAGACCACCCATGCCTACCATGACCTCATCCAGCAAGGCGATCACATAGGGATCGGCGCTGGTCTGAGCCGCTCGCAGGCAGGCCAAGGCATCGTGGCCGCTGGCGACACCGTCGTTCCGCATGCCCCAGGCTTGCAATTGATGGTGCAGAATCTGGCGGTTGGTCGCATTGTCGTCAACCACCAGCACCCGCACACCGCGCAAGGCATTCGTATCCACCGGTTGGGCCAGCGGCTGGGCCGCGCGCTCCAGTCGCAGGGTGAATCCAAAGGTCGAGCCTTGCCCTTCGCTGCTGCGCACCGTGAGGACTCCCCCCATCAGCTCCACCAGTTGCCGGGCGATGGCCAAACCCAGGCCAGTTCCGCCAAAGCGGCGGGTCATCGAACCATCGGCCTGATCGAAAGCGTTGAAAATCCGCTCCTGCAAATGGCGAGGGATGCCGATGCCGGTGTCGTGGACCTCAAACCGCAGTGTGTAGCTGTGCAGTGTGTAGCTGTCGGCGACGTTCAGCACCGCCAGCCGCGCCACGATCTCGCCCTGCCTCGTAAACTTGACCGCGTTGCTGACTAAATTGGTCAATACCTGCCGTAACCGTCCCGGATCGCCCCGGACGGCAATCGGTTCCGGTGGGAGGGCGCACAGCAATTCCAGTCCCTTGCGTTCCACGCTTTCGGCGAACAGGGTCGTCACCGCCTCGACGACGGTCTGCGCCTCAAAATCCGTCTTCTCCAGTTCCAGCTTGCCAGCCTCGATCTTGGAGAAATCCAGGACATCGTTGATGATGCCCAGCAGGCCCGCTCCGGATTGCTGGATCACTTCGGCGAAACGCCGCTGCTTGGGTTGCAAGTCCGTTTCCAGAAGCAGTTCCGCCATACCCAACACCCCATTCATGGGCGTGCGAATTTCGTGGCTCATGTTCGCCAGGAATTGCGATTTCGCCTGACTGGCCGCCTCGGCGCGTTGCCTGGCATCGCTCAGTTCCTGAACCGTGAGCTGCAATTCCATGTTGGCGGACGCCAGGCTGTGGGTGCGAGTGGCGACCGTGGCTTCCAGGCGGGCGTTATAGGTGGCCAATTCGGCATCGCGCCGCTGGACTTGCGCCAACATGTCGTTGAAACCGTCCACCAGCGCGCCCAACTCGTCCTCGGTGGTTCGTTCCACCCGAACGGCGTAATCGCGGGTACTGGCGATTTCACCCATGGCCGCGCGCAGGCGCAGAATCGGTTTCGAAATCATGGTTTGGAACCAGGCGGCCAGTAGCGCCGCCAGCGCCAGCGAGCCGAGCAATAGTCCAGAGAGAATCCAGTAATAGCGATACAGATTTTCGCTCAGTTCTCGCAGGTCCGAATAAATCTCGACATGGCCAAGCAACTGGTTAGCCTGGAGAATCGGAACCTTGACCGCCAGCATCTGGCCCTGGACGCCGAGCAGTCCGGCTTTGCTGAGGCTTGTTTGTTCGGCGGTGACCTCTCGCGGGTTAGGTTCTTTTTCGAGTTCCTGGCGCCACCGCCAGATCCCATTGCGCTGTTCGTCCGTCAATTCCACCGCCCGGTATTCGACCAGGGTTTTTTCCTGGGGATCGTCGATGAGGGCATAAGGCACATCGGGCTTGGCGCGCAGCACCGCCAGGTTCTGCTCGGCGGCCTTGAGGTCGTTGAAGAGCAGAGCGGAAACGGTATTGGCGCTGATGACGTTGGCCAGCGTCACGAGCTGCGCCTGGGCGGCCTTGCGCTGGGAATGGGTCTCGTTGACAACCAGCGCCGCCCCGACCGCCAGCAACACCAGAGCGTTCGTCAGCAGCACGACCGCCACCAATTTATTTTTTACCGACAACTCGCCAAAGGTGATCATTCAGATATTCCGCCACTTTACTCCACGATGGTGGCCAGTTTGAGCAATTGGGAGCTCAGCTTGAGACGGGCCTGTCGGGTGGCGTTCAAGTTGATGTTGAAATGGATACGCTGGTCGACTTCGACCAAGCCGATCATGCCACCCGCCTGGGCGAAGTCGCTGATATCGCTCACGGTCAAAATCGGCTGGCGGGCGAGCTTGGCCAACAGCGTCTTGAATCGCCCCTGTTCGGCGCGGCTCACGAACACGATATGGCAGGAGGCAAGGTCCGTTGTGACCGATAGGCCACGTATCTCCACCAGATGGCTCTCGATCATCTTGCCGGAGAGCGTGGTCAACGCGTCGCCAAAGGGATTGTCGCCCGCGATGCAGATCAGCAACGGTGCGTTGGCGCTGGTGAACATCCCCAGCGGCCACTCCACATATTTGGCGAAGTTGTACAGATAAACGGCCTTGACCGCGTATTCGTCGAATTCGGATGCTCTGGCATTGCCTAGCGACAGCCCATCCAACAAGAGCAGGATCAACACCACCAATCCCTGGCGCCATGAAATCGCCCGATAGTGGCCAACAACCGATGTCCTGCCCCTGACTCCGTTGGCGGACGTGGGTGATCGCGCCGGTGGGCTTATCGGAAATTCCATTTCACTTGACCATAGATACTACGTTCGATTTCAACCGGAAACACGAAAGCTTCCTGGACATATTCCAAGTGGCTTTCGTCCAACAGATTGGAACCCACCAGGGATAGCTCCAAATCCTTCCGGGGCCGCCACCCCAAACGCAGGCTAAGTGTCGAATAAGGATCGATCTTAACGTTCCCGAACGTGGAAAGCGTTGTAATCGCGCCATCTCGATTGACGTAACGCCACCAAACGTCCAAATCCAAGTTATTCTGGATATTCCAGGATGAGAATAGAGAAAACTGATTCAGATCACCCGAGTTATAGATTGGCTCTCCATTGATTCCCTTGATATCCTGATGCAAATAGGAGTAAGCAAGCTGCAGTCGCCAATTTGTAGTCGGACGCCAATCCGACGCTAGCTCGAATCCAGTATTATAGCCGCCTCCCGCGTTTTCCAAATCGAGTGGTATCACCAGATACGGTGGAAATTCCCGTGTCTCTGGAAACGGTGTTCCGGGAACCGCGGTGATAACCTGCTTATAGTCGTTGTAGAAAGCGGTGGTATCCAGGGAAAATTGCTCTGACCATTGGAATCGGTAGCCGATTTCATAGGCGATCAGATTTTCCGGTTGCAGTTTTTCGGCGCTAAAAATTGAAAAAAGGACCGGTAGATTTCCCGTCAATGGCGAAGGCGGCGAAACAAACAGGTTCACCCGCGCATCGTTCTCGCCGCTGGATGGTGTGCGGACGGCTCGGGATATCGCCGCCCAAAACCGATGGTCGGACTGTGGAGTCCACAACATTCGGATGCTGGGCTGCCACTCCCAGCCGGTGAGACTGTTGTGTTCCATCTTGACTCCGGCGGTCAATCGTAATCGCTCCGGAATCAGATCGGCTTGATCCTGAATGAAGGCGCTGAATAGTTCAGTAGTCGCTTTATCAGGATCGACGGAAGCGAATGGGGTATCCATGAACTGTTCCGAATTACGGCGGTAGCCCAATCCCCAGACGACTTCTTGCTGATCGGTCAATGCAAAATTATGCTGAAAATCGAGATCGAATGTATTGGAGTCGACGATGTAAACCGGGTCGTCGCGATTTTCATACTGATAATACGCTTGCAGTCCCATCCGCGATGTCGCGGAGTATTGATGCTCCCAGCGCGCCTGCAAACTGCCGCCCGACGCCGTGGTCCGAGACAGCAGTTGCTCGGTATACGGTGGAGTCAGGTTAGGCAGCGTATAATTTTGATTGAATGTTCCATCGTATAAATCGCCCTGCGCGGCGACCGTATCCTTGGCTGATGGCGCCCAGTCCAGGCGGAATCCGCCGTGCCCCATGCGCCAATCGTCGCCGGCATCGTCACCGGTCGTGGCGGCGACTTGACCATCGCGTTCGGTAAACTGCCCGTAAAGTCGATATTGCGCGCTATCACCTAGCTTGCCGCCATAACGAACCCCAGCGATGGCCCGTTCCTCGTTACCGGCAGTCAGCGTTGCCAGTCCGCCCTGACTGTCCTTGCTATTCTTGGTGATGATGTTGATCACGCCGTTCACAGCGTTGGCGCCCCATAAGCTGCCGCCGGGACCACGCACCACCTCGATTCGCTCGATGTCGGGCAGGAACAAATCTTGAATTTCCCAATACACGCCGGAAAACTGCGCGTTGTAAACCGTGCGGCCGTCGACCAGGACCAGCAACTTGTTGGCGAACCGGCCGTTGAATCCACGAATGGTGATAGCCCAACGACTGGAATCGATGCGCGCCACCTCGACGCCGGGGGCGAGCCGCAATGCTTCCATCACGTTGGTCACTCCCGACCGACGAATGTCGTCGGCGGTGATGACGAAAACCGCCGACGCCGTGTCTCGCAAGGCTTGTTCCATCTTCGCCGCCGACACCACCTTGATCTGCATCAAGTCTTCGATGCTGAACTGGGTCAAATCCGGCGTGGTGGCCCGCGCGGCGCCCGCCGACCAGCCCAGACCAGCCAACACGACCGACATTGCCGTCAGGCTTACCGCTCTCCGCGAATTCATCTCGCCAGACTCCTCATCTTCTCGGCTGGCCTTTTCCGCATGGTGGAATGCCAGTCTTGTTGTTAACGACCACCCGGGATCTGCCTAAAAACCAATTATTTTCAAACAATTTTTTAGGATGAGCGCTATTTGCGATGACGAGAACGTATTTCGAATGCCATGGGTTTGTTTTACGAATTATTTCATATGGTATACGGTAGGAATCCTTGTAAAAATGTTTTATGGATGAGCTTGGGTCCATCTTGGCGATCGACGATGATCCGCAAACCCCGCGGTTGGTCAGCCACTACTCGCGGCAAGAGGTTCCACTCGGCCAAAACGGCCACCTCGCTTGTAAAGTGCGGGAATCATTATCCCACACCGCGCCAAGCTTGATGATCCTGGTTATTAGCCTATTTTAGTGCGAAAGTGCGAACGGCTTTACCTTTGGCGCGGCTGGAACCCCCAGGGTCACGGTATCGACCTAAGAGCCTGTTCATAATCTTTTGATGAGGATAGCGAGGAAAGCGAGAACGAC
>JAVMKI010000036.1:0-24117 GCA_031732755.1 Candidatus Contendibacter sp. | reverse complement strand
TGCCGTTGCAGGACATGGAATTCACCCAGTTCCACCCGACCGGCATCTACGGTTCGGGTTGCCTGATGACCGAAGGCTGCCGCGGTGAAGGCGGCTACCTGACCAACTCGCTGGGTGAGCGCTTCATGGAACGCTACGCGCCCAACGCCAAGGACTTGGCCTCCCGCGACGTGGTCAGCCGCTCGATGACCGTCGAGATCCGCGAAGGCCGCGGTGTCGGCGAGCACAAGGATCACATCTATCTGCATCTGGAGCATCTGGGCGCGGACGTGATCAACGAACGGTTGCCCGGCATCGCCGAGACCGCCCGTATCTTCGCTGGCGTCGACGTGACCAAGGAACCAGCGCCGGTGTTGCCGACCGTGCACTACAACATGGGCGGTATCCCGACCAACTATCGCGGCGAAGTGGTCATCCTCAAGGATGGCAACCCCGATTCCGTGATTCCCGGCCTGATGGCCATCGGCGAGGCGGCCTGCGTGTCGGTGCACGGCGCCAACCGCCTGGGCTCCAACTCGCTGCTCGACATCGTGGTGTTCGGCCGCGCCGCCGCCATTCGCTGCGCCGAGCTGGTTCAGCCCAACAGCCCGCATGGCGCGTTGCCGCAAGCCTCGGTGGACAAGATCGTGGCCCGCTTCGATGGGCTGCGCAACGCCAAGGGCGAAAACCCGACCGCTAGCCTGCGGATGCGGATGCAGCGCACCATGCAGAATCACGCGGCGGTGTTCCGCACCGGCGAGACCATGGCCGAGGGCATCAAGTTGCTCGAACAGGTGCATGATGGCTTCGAGCACATCAGGGTCAGCGACCGGGGCATGGTCTGGAATTCCGATCTGGTCGAGACGCTGGAACTGGACAACCTGCTGGGTTGTGCGATGGTGTCGATCAAGTCGGCGATCAACCGGCCCGAGAGTCGCGGCGCGCACGCCCGCGAGGACTATCCGGACCGCGACGACGAAAACTGGATGAAGCACACCCTGGCGTGGCTGGGCCCCAAGGGCGAGGTCAAGATCGACTACCGTCCGGTCCATACCTACACCCTGACCAACGAGGTGGAGTACATTCCGCCCAAGAAGCGCACGTACTAAGGGGACGCTGCCATGGCTCAATTCAAACTACCAGCCAATTCCGTCATCGGCAAGGGCAAGACCTACTACGCCGGCACGGGCGCCAAGAACGTCAAGCGCTTCCAGATTTATCGATGGGATCCGGACAGCGGCGAAAACCCGCGTCTGGATACCTACGAGGTCGATCTGGCCGCTTGTGGCCCGATGGTGTTGGATGCCCTGCTGAAGATCAAGAACGAGATCGATCCGACCCTGACCTTCCGGCGCTCGTGCCGCGAGGGGGTGTGTGGGTCTTGCGCAATGAATATCGACGGCACCAACACCCTGGCCTGCACCAAGGCCATCGACGATGTGGCTGGCGAGGTCAAGATCTATCCGTTGCCGCACATGTCGGTCGTCAAGGATCTGGTGCCCGATTTGACCCACTTCTACGCCCAGTACGCTTCGATCAAGCCTTGGTTGCAGTCGGTCACTCCGCCGCCGGAGCGTGAGCGCCGGCAGTCCAAGGAAGATCGCGCCAAGCTGGACGGGTTGTACGAATGCATTCTATGCGCCTGCTGCTCGACCAGTTGTCCGAGCTACTGGTGGAACAGCGACCGCTATTTGGGGCCGTCCATCCTGTTGCAGGCTTATCGGTGGATCGTGGACAGCCGCGATGAGTTCACCGGCGAACGGCTCGATGCGTTGGAAGACCCGTTCCGGCTGTATCGCTGCCATACCATCATGAACTGCACCAAGACCTGCCCGAAGAGTCTGAACCCCGCGAAGGCCATCGCGGAAATCAAGAAGATGATGGTGGAACGGCGGTAACCCGCCGGCTTCGCCTCGTTCCCGGCCCCTCTTTCCCTCACCCTCAACCCCTCTCCCAGAGGGAGGGGGGAACGGATGGACGAGGGGCGTTTTTTTGCGGAGGACCGGACCGTGGACGAACTGATGGGCAAATTGCGCTGGCGCTGCCGGCGCGGTATGAAGGAACTGGACCTGCTGACGCTGGGCTACCTGGAGCGGCATTACCCGACCGCGTCGATGGAGGAACAAGAAGCGTTCGCGGCCCTGTTGGAGCTGCAAGACCCGCTGCTGATGAGTTACATGGTCGGGCGGGAAACCCCAGCGGATACGACGATGGCGCGGGTGGTGGGCGTCATGCGGAAGTTATTGAACGAACCGAACGTCTCTCCACACCCGCCGCTGATGGAATAGACTCTCGGTTAGCCGCCTTTTTAGATTCGACGCAGGCCACCAAAGTACTGGCCAGTGTCGGTGAGTGATCATCCCCTTCGCCGGGTAGTATTCTGGCGGGATCGCCGGGAAGTGCCCGGTTGTCGCCAAGTCTGGTCCCGACTAGACTTGACGCCCGATTTTAGCCCGTTCTCCAAGGGTATCACCACGACGGTCAGGAACTCATGCCGCCTACCTTTCCCCCCGATTCCGTTGGTCTGATCACGCCCCAGACCGCTCATTTCGACGAACCGCTGGCGCTGGACTGTGGCCGGACGCTGGCGGACTATGAAATGGTTTACGAAACCTACGGCACGCTGAATGCCGACCGCAGCAACGCGGTGCTGATCTGCCACGCGCTGTCGGGCGATCATCACGTCGCCGGCTATCACGACGAGGATGATCCCAGCAAACCCGGTTGGTGGGATAACTGCATCGGTCCCGGCAAGCCGATTGATACACGCGAGTTTTTTGTGGTGTGCTGCAACAACCTGGGTGGCTGCAAAGGCTCCACCGGCCCGACCGCAATCAGCCCGGAGAATCGCAAACCCTACGGCCCGGACTTTCCCATTGTTACCGTCAAGGACTGGGTGCGTAGCCAGGCACGGTTGGCCGACCGACTTGGCGTCCAACAATGGGCGGCGGTGATCGGCGGCAGCCTCGGTGGGATGCAGGCTATGCAATGGGCCATCACCTTTCCCGACCGGGTGCGCCATTCCCTGATCATCGCCGCCGCTCCTCGGCTGTCGGCCCAGAACATCGCCTTCAACGAAGTGGCGCGACAAGCCATCCTGTCCGATCCCGACTTTCACCATGGTCACTACTACGAACTCGGCGTGGTGCCGCGGCGCGGGCTGATGCTGGCCCGGATGCTCGGCCACATCACCTATTTGTCCGACGAAGGGATGCGCGCCAAGTTTGGCCGCGAGTTGCGCGAAGGCAAAATGAACTTTAATTTCAACTTCGACACTGAATTTCAGGTGGAGAGCTACCTGCGCCATCAAGGCAAAGCCTTCGTGGACCGTTTCGACGCCAATACCTACCTGCTGATCACCAAGACGTTGGATTATTTCGACCCAGCGGCGGATTTCGACAACGATCTGGCCGTGGCCTTTCATCGGGCGCAGGCACATTTTCTGGTGATCGCGTTCACCAGCGACTGGCGATTCGCACCGACCCGCTCGCGGGAAATCGTCCGGGCGCTGGTGCGAGCCGGGCGCGAGGTCAGCTATGCCGAAATCCCGTCGGAATACGGGCATGACGCCTTCCTGATGCCAATTCCGTTGTATCACGAGGTGCTACGCGGCTATTTGGCGCGGATCGCCCGCGAGGTGAACACCGATGCGGCCTGAACTGGAACTGATCAGCGAGTGGATCCGCCCTGGCGCGCAGGTACTGGACCTGGGTTGCGGTGACGGCGCGTTGCTGGCCTATCTGCGCGAACACCGGCAGGTTGGTGGCTATGGCCTGGAAATCGATCGGGCCAATGTTCTGCAATGCATTCGGATCGGGGTGAACGTCATCCATGCCGACCTGGAAGCGGGGCTGGCGGATTTTGGCGACAGTAGTTTCGACTACGTGATCATGACTCAGACCCTGCAAGCGGTGCGGCAAACCGAGGCGCTGCTGGATGAAATGTTGCGGGTGGGCCGACAAGGCATCGTGACCTTTCCCAACTTCGGTTTCTGGCGCTGCCGGATGCAGATCGCCTTGCAAGGGCTGATGCCGGTGGTCAAGACCCTGCCCTACCAGTGGTACGATACGCCGAACATCCATCTGTTTACCCTGCGCGATTTCGAGCAATTGTGTCGGCGCAAACGCATCGACATCCTGCAACGCACCGTCCTCGACCATGCCCACCGCCCCCGGCTGGGGCCAAAATTGTGGCCCAACCTGTTGGGCGAGATTGCTCTTTATCGGTTGGGCCGCGCCTGATTTAGCAAGTAGCGAGTAGCGGAAAGAGAAGATCGCCCTTTCACTCTGTTCACTGCTTTCCGGAGATTCTCAATGGTTCAGCGTTATCGCCTCCGCCGCCGCGCCGTCCAGGGCTTTACCCTGATCGAAGTCATGGTCGTGGTGGTCATCCTCAGCATCCTGGCCGCCGTGGTGGTGCCGCGCATCATGGATAACCCGGACAAGGCCCGCGTGGTCAAGGCCAAGCAGGACATTCGGGTGATCAAGAACCAAATGGATTTATATCGACTGCACAATTTCCGCTACCCGACCACCGAGCAGGGTATCGAGGCGCTGGTGCGGAAACCCGCCGATGCGCCACACTGGCAGGAGGGTGGCTATCTGGACAAGCCGCCCAATGATCCTTGGGGCAAACCGTATCAATATCTCAGTCCCGGTCAACATGGTGACATTGATATCTATTCGCTGGGCGCCGATGGTCAACCGGGTGGCGAGGGCGTGGACGCCGATATCGGCAACTGGAATCTGGATGAGTAGAAACGGGGGCCAGTGATTGGTGGTCGGCGATTAGTGGTTGGTGGACGGCAATGATCGCGCCGACGCGCGGTTTTACCCTGCTGGAAATCATGGTGGTGTTGGTGCTGGTCGGCATTATCACCAGCTTTGCGCTGCTATCGGTCGGCGGTGGTCCGCGCACACGGTTGGCCGAGGAAGCGCGGCGGTTGGCGGCGCTGGTGGAATTGCACCAGCAGGAGGCGATTCTGAACGGTGAAACGCGCGGTATTCGGTTCAGCCGCACCGGCTACGCGCTGCTGACGCTGGGCGAAAAAGGCGAGTGGCAGGCTCCCAGCGCCGATAAGGCTTTGATTCAATACACGCTACCTGAAGAGATTACCCTGAGCCTATGGGTCGAGGATCGGGCCGTCGATCTGAAGGTCCCCAACAAATTGCCACAGGTGTTGTTGCTGGCCAGTGGCGAAATCACCGAATTCGTCGCCGTGTTTGGCCTAACCGAGGATTTCTCCCCAGACGCGCCGCTGTACCGGGTGGCCGGCGACGCGCTGGGTCGGTTGACGGCCAGCGAGGTCACTCGGTGAAGCGCCAGCTCGGCTTTACCTTGCTGGAAGTGCTGGTGGCGTTGGCGGTGTTGGCCATCGCCATGGGCGCGATCATTCACGCCGCCACCCAAAGTATCAACACGGTCGCCACCTTGCGCGATCAAACTTTCGCTAGTTGGGTCGCCCTCAACCAGGTCAACGCCTTGTTGCTGGAGCGGAAGCCTTGGCCCGAGGAAGGCTCCCGCACCGGCAATGTCGAACTGGCCAACCGCGCTTGGCGTTGGGAAGCGCGGTTTTTCAAGACGGGAGATCCTGATCTGCGCCGTCTCGAACTCACGGTGCGCGCTGGCGAAGCTGGATTGGAACTCGACAAACTGATCGCCTTCAAGGGCAAACCACCGGGGAAGCCCGCCAATGCCGCTGGTTCATTGCCCGGTGCCACGGATAAGCCAGCATCAACCAAGGATCAGCCAACCGCGCCCAAACAGTCACAGCCCGCGTCGTGATGAAAATGGCTACTACTCGTGGATTTACCCTGCTGGAACTTTTGGTGGCCCTGGCGGTGTTCTCCATTATGGCGATTACCGCCTACAGTGGCCTGCGCAACGTGCTCTATACCCGCGCCGCCGTGGAGGAGCAAAATCGGCGGCTGGCAGCGGTGCAACTGGTGGTTTATCGGCTAGAACAGGACATCGAACAGGCCGCGCCGCGTGGCATCCGCGACGAGTACGGCGAACCCCAGAGCGCCTTGCTCGGCGGCAAGTTCACCGACGACCGGCTGATCATGACCCGCGCCGGTTGGGACAATCCCCTCGGCCAGCCACGGGCTAATTTGCAGCGGGTCGCTTACCGGCTGCGGGACGGCCGGCTGTGGCGGCTGTACTGGCCGGTACTCGACCGGGGTAGCCTAATCGAACCGCGCGAAACGCTGCTGCTGGACCAAGTACGGGACTTCAAGGTACGGTTTCTGGACCAGGATGACTGGCGCGATGATTGGCCGCCACCGCCGTCTGGCGATGATAACCACCCACCAGAACCCGACCGCTTGCCGCGCGCTGTGGAAATCCGTCTGACCCTGGAGGACTGGGGTGAAATCACCCGTCTGTTGCCCCTGCCCAGTTAGTCGCAGCAAACTTCAGACTGGCGTTGCCCTGATCACGGTCCTGCTGATCGTATTCCTGGCCAGTGTGACTGCGGTGAGCCTCGCCGCGCTGCAACAAGTGGTCATCCGCCGCAGTACGGTGCTCCTGCATCAACAGCAAGCCCGGTTGTATACGCTTGGAGCCGAGCAGTGGGCCATGATCATCTTGGCGCGCGACCGCCAAAAGAACGAAACAGACCATCCCGGCGAGGAATGGGCCAACCTGTCACCCGCCCTGCCCGTTGAAGGCGGTACGATTACCGCCCGCCTCATCGATCTGCAAGGCCGCTTCAATCTCAATAACCTGTGGCATCCGGCGCCTGGCGAGCGGTCGCCCGCGCCCAATGCATCGGACCAGGACAAGGATAAAAGCAAGGACGAGAACAAGGATCAGGATGCATCCCAGGATTCCACCGAGACGGAGGCGCCCAAACCCAATCCCGCCATGCCCAAGCTCCCCAAGCCGGCCACTTCATCAGACAAGCCGGGACTGGAACCCGCGCAGATCAAAGTATTACAACACCTGCTGGAACAGCTTGAATTGAAGCCGGCGCTGGCGCAGGTCATCGCCGACTGGATTGATCCCGACGCCGACCCCCAGTTTCCCGATGGGGCCGAGGATAGCGATTACACGGTCCTGAATCCGGCTTATCTGGCCGCAAACCGGCCCTTCCTGAGCGTATCCGAATTGCGGTTGGTCAAGGGCATTGACCAAGAGGCTTACGACAAACTGGCGCCGGTGGTCTGCGCTCTGCCGCCTGGCACGCCGTTGAACGTTAATACCGCGTCAGCGTCGATATTGGCGGCATTGGGCGAGGAAGGACTAAAACCGGCGGATCTCGAACGACTGCTGGGAGAACGGCCAGCGGAAGGCTATAAGAACGTGGACGAATTTCTGAACGCGGCCAAGCTCACCGTGGAAGCGCCGACCAAGGCCTTGCTCGGCACGGGCAGCCAGTATTTTCGATTGCAGGCCGAAGCACGGGTGGGCGATGGCCATGCGATGCTATACAGTACGCTCTACCGCGATGAAAATGGCGTTCGCGTCTTGCAACGCCACTTTGGCCATCAGGATTAAGACGACTTGCCCATCTCCCTTTGCTTCTTTCGCCTTCTGGCGCCTGACCAGGCCGAGTGGTCATTCTCCACCGGCGTGGTGCGGCGCGGCGCGCTCACCGAACTGGCGGCACAAGCCGCGGGCGCGCGCCTTCTGCTGATCGCGCCTGGCGAAGCGGTCAGTTTGCACCGGGTTCCTCTGCCCAGCCGCAAGCGGTCCACCTGGGCGCGAGCCGTGCCGTATGCCCTGGAGGATCAGCTTGTCGAGGACATCGAAGCGCTGCATTTTGCCTTGGCCGATAAACCGGAAGATGGTCATCTCGCCGTGGCGGTGGTCAACCGGGACACGCTGCGCGGCTGGCTGGACGCCTGCGCGGCGGCCGGTGTGGTTCCAGCCGCCATCGTCCCGGAGCCGCTGTTGCTCCCCTGGCAGGAAGGCGATTGGAGTATCGTGCTTGAAGCGCGGCGGGCGGTGGCGCGCACTGGTCGCTGGGACGGTTTCGCCAGCGAACGGGACTTGCTGGAGCTGTTATTGAGCCAGGCGGTGGCCGAGGCTGGCGTCGCCAAACCGCAACGACTGCGCGTCTGGGGTCACCCACCGCCGGCGCTTGCCGAGGTCGGATTGGAGCCGCGCATCGAGGATAGCGCTCCCGAGCCCCTCCAGGTCTTCGCCAGCGCCTATCAGCCGGCCACGGCGATCAACCTGCTACAGGGCGTCTACAGTCCACGGGCGCACTGGGGCCGCTGGTTGCGGCCTTGGCGCACGGCGGCGGCCCTGGCGAGCGCGTGGTTGCTGGTACAAGGTTTCGGTCTGGTGTATGAACACTGGAGTCTGCGCCGCGAACAGGCCGCGCTGCAAGCAATGATGGAACAGGTGTACAAGGATGCCGTACCCGGCGCGACCCGGATCGTGAATCCCAGAGTCCAGTTGGAAACCCGCCTGCGGGAATTGCGTCCAGCCAACGCCAGTGGTAGCGGCGCATTTCTTGATCTGCTCTATCGCGGTGGCCAGCCACTCGCCAGTTTTCCGAACGTAACCCTGCGCGGTTTCAGCTATCGCGATGGTCAATTGGACCTGGATTTGGAAGGCGGCAGTCCAGCGGTGCTGGATCAACTCCAGCAAAAGCTGGGCCAACAACCAGGATTACAGATCGAAGTGCGCACCACCCAGCGAGAAGGCCAGTTGCAAAGCAAAGTCACGTTGAAAAGGGCTTCCTCGTGAGGGTCTGGTGGGAGGGACTGAGCCGCCGCGAACGCCTGTTGACCACTGGCGGCACGGCGCTGACCCTGGCGCTGCTGCTTTACGCGCTGGCGTGGCAACCGTTTCAGGCTAGTCACCGCCGGCTGCGGCAGAGTGTCGCCGAGCAGCGCGCCGAGTTGGCCGCGATGCAACAGATGGCTGGAGAAGTCAAACGGCTGGGCGGATCGGGCGCCACGACCGCGTCGTTGGCGGATGGCCGTTCCCTGCTGACCTTGGTGGATCAAACCGCACGGGCGGCTGGACTCGGCGCTGCTCTCAAGCGGGTTGCGCCACAAGGTGAAAATCGGCTCGGCGTCCAGTTCGATGCCGTCGAGTTCGACCAACTCGTACCCTGGTTGGGGACGCTAGAACGCGACCACCGCGTCACCATTGTCAATCTGAGCGTGGATCGCGCCACCGCTGGTCGGGTAAACGCCCGTCTTACCGTTCAAGGTGGGCGGCCATGAAACGCTTCGTGGGCTATGGTCTGTTGGGCGTACTGGCCTTTCTGTGGTTTCTGCTGCTGCAGGCGCCGGCTACGCTGGTCACCGACCGGATTGTCGCGCGTCTGCCGAGCTTCAGCGCGCAAACCGTTGATGGCCTGGCGGTCGAGGGTGTTGCCCGAGGGGTCCGGTGGCGCGGTGTCCAGATCGAGCGACTCGATTGGAACTGGCGGGCGCTGGCGCTGCTGACCGGTTGGCTGGAGTTCCGACTGAATGTCGACGATCCGGGGAGTCCGTTGAGCGTCAGTGGCAATGTTGCAGTCAATCCGGAGCGCTGGCTGCGCGGCCGTGATCTGACGGGCCAACTACCGATCGCGCGTCTGATTGCTCTGGCTGGGCTCGCCGGCCTGCCCCTGCAAGGCATGGTGAAATTCGATCTGCGCGAGTTGACCCTGGATGCCGCGGGTCGACCGCAAAGGGTCGATGGCGTTATTGATCTGCTCAACGCCCGCGTGACTTTGAATCAGCCCTTGAACCTGGGCGACTTCACCATGCACCTGACGCCAGCGACGCTCGAGGGTGTCCAGGGTGCGATCAAGGACAGCGCCGGACCATTAGCGCTGGAGGGTACGCTGAACCTGCTGCCGGATGGCCGTTATCGTTTTACTGGCCAGGCAGCGGCGCGCGATGCTAGCGACCAGGCACTTCGTCAGGCGCTGAACCTGTTGGGGCCGCCCAGTGGCGATGGCCGCTGGGCCTTGAATTTTTCCGGTGTTCTGCCCTGGTAGGGGCCGTTTTGGGACGCCGTTCATTTGCCGTTTTCCAAAGAACCATTTTGATGAAGGGAGGTAAGCGCCGATGCAACCCCAACCGCGCGGATTTCTAATCGTCCTGACGATGCTGATGCTGGCCGCCTGCGCTAGCCAGCCGGCGCCGCCAAAGCCTGATCTTTCATTCAGTGACGGCGTGTTTCCATCCCCCCCGGAATTGCAACCCCAGGTTGGTTTCTGGCAGCAGGTTTACGCGAGTTGGGGACGCCATCAAGTAGCGCTCCATGACGACCGCTATCTGGACCTGGTGTACGGCGTGCTGACCCTGCCCGGCGAAGTTGGCGAGAGCCAAACTCCAGAACAAAAGGATTTCGTCAAAGGTCATCAGGAAAATCTGCGCGCCATGCTGCGCCAACTGGAATCCAAGGTTGCTACCAACGCACCACTGACACCCGCCGAGCAGAAGCTGGCCGACCGCATTCGCGCCAGTAGTGGTGGTCCGGGCGCCATCGCGGGTGTCAGCGAGCGGTTGCGTACCCAGCGCGGCATGCGCGAGCGCTTCAAACGGGGGTTGGAAATCAGCGGTCGCTACGATGCGGCGTTTCGCGAGGTGTTTCGCGAGGCAAGTTTGCCCGAGGATCTGGCCTACCTACCCCATGTCGAATCGTCTTTCCAAAATCATGCCGCTTCCTCGGCTGGCGCGGTGGGCATGTGGCAATTCATGCCCGACACGGCGCGCCATTTCGGCATGCTGAACGCGGCGGTGGACGAACGACGCGATCCGGTGGCCTCGGCCCAGGGCGCGGCTCGTTATCTGGGCAATGCCTATAATCGCTTGGGAAGCTGGCCGTTGACGCTCACGTCCTATAACCATGGCGTGGGTGGGATGAAAAACGCCCAGCAGGCTTTCGGCAACGATTTCGTCGCTATCGTGCGCAGCTACTCCGGCAAAGGTTTTGGGTTCGCCTCGCGCAATTTCTACACGGAATTCCTGGCGGCCCGCGACATCGCCCGCAATCCCCAGCGTTTCTTCCCGGAAGGCGTCCACTACGAATCGCCTTTGAATTTGGACCGAGTGCGGTTGCGGCAAGCGGTCAATAGCGTGACGCTGGCAACTTATTACGACGTGAGTCCGGAGGAACTGGTTGGCCTGAACAAGGCTTGGAACCCGGCGGCCCAGAATGGGCGAATCCCATTGCCAGCAAGAACGTTAGTATGGTTGCCGGCGGGAACCGTGGAGCGGTTGGTACAGCGGGGTGGTAGCGACCGGGCACTGGCGTTGGCCGACCCGGTTACCACGGGCCGGATGCGCTGATCGGAACTTGGCCTGGCGAAGGTAGTTCTAGCCAAAAACCCCTCTTTCGTTGAAAGAGGGGTGTTGGGAGGGTGGGTGAGACCGCGAAGGGAAGAGGATCCCTAGCTCGACCTAGCTCGACACCGTTAGCCCAGCTTATTGAGGAACGCTTTGGCCCGCTCCTTCTGAGCGGTGTTGCCTTCCCGCAATATTTCATCCAGCAGGCTACGGGCACCCACCTGATCCCCCATTTCCAGATAGGCCGAAGCCAGATCCAGCTTGGTTTCCACATAATCGGTGGCGCTGATGCCTCCCGCAAGGCCACTGATTTCCTCTTTCCCATTGTTCAACTTCAGGGTATCGCCACTACCAAGACCTAGGAGAGCTTCGTCTAGTTTCAACGGCTCCTGGGGGACACCGGACTTGGCCAAATCCTGAGTCACGTCGGTGAATTCGAACTTCAATCCCGGTTTTGGAGAATTCGTTGGAACAGCGACCGTGGGGGCCAGGGGTGGTGATTCGGTCGTAGATTCGGCGATGCCTCGCTCGACTGACGAGGGTTCGGACAGCTTTCTTGCGCCACCGCCCCCCGATTTCATCTCCAAGGGCGGCAATTCGGACGGTTGTGGTCGAGCGGTCTTGCCCAATCCAAGGTCATCAAGGTCGAAGTTCAAACCATCCAGCCGCAATTCGGAGGGCAATTCCATGGCTAACGGTGCTGGTGGAGCCGCTCTCGGTTTTTGCTGCTCCGCTAGATCCATAGGTATAGCCGCCGACGGGCTAGTGGGATGGCGAATCACCGATGCGGTGGGCGGCTCGGCTTCCAACAGTGGCGCCTTGATGTTCCGCGTGGGCGCCATGCCTGGAGAAGCCGCTGCGGGCGACGTTCCGCTTTCGCCAAGGCTAAAATCGAAGTCCTTGAGTAACTCCCCAATCGGCTTGGGCACCGATGGACCCGCGGCAGGGCTGGGTGCTGCCTCATCCCGGCCAGGAGCTACAGGCGCGGCCGCCGCCGGTCTCGCGGCGGGGCGCGGGCGCGCGGAGCCCGGCTCGCGAAGTCGGGTCCTGGCCGCTAACCCCTCTTCGGTTTCAATCACCGTGGGCAGGGTTTCCGTGGATTCCAGCACCGCCACTTCTTCCGCTTCCGACGGTTTCGTTCGAGTGGGACGCCGCAGCAACGGCAGCACGATCAGTGCGGCAATCGCTAGTACGATCAGAACGATAGGTACCCAGACAACCGGATTGCTCATCCAACCGGATTCGGGCTCAACAGGCGGCGGCGCTGGTGGCTTGGGTTTGGCGACAGGCGTCGGTGGTGGCGCGGGTGGCGTGGCGACAGGCGTCGGTGGTGGCGCGGGTGGTTTAGCGGTGGGTGGCGCGGCGGCGGCAGGGGGTTCGGGCTGAGGAATGGTGGATTGCGGAACGATTTCTCGCAGCGGTTCAGTGGCGGGTAACGAAGGTGGCGTCGAACTGGGCCCTGCAACTGGCGATGGCGTGGTAGGCGGTGTCGCTTCCACTGGTGGGGCTGGGGGCAGCGGTGTGGTGGTGATTGGGGGAGGCGGCGTATTGGGCGCGGCGGTTGGTCCAGCCGTAACTGGTGGTGTTGGCGCGGCGGCTGGTTCAGTTGTAGCCGGCGGCGTTGGCGCGGCGGTTGGTCCGGCGGTCGCAATTGGCGGTGGTGTTGGTGTTGGTGTTGGTGTTGGTGTTGGTGTTGGTGTTGGTGTTGGCGTGGCGGCTGCCGCTGGTGCCCCCAGCGCTTGCGGCGTTGGCACCTTGAGCGTAGCGCCGGAGTGCAGGGTATTGGGATTGCCGTTGGTGAACGCGGTCGGATTGCCCGCGATCAAAATCGCCATCATCTGCGGTGCGCTGACTGTGGCTGAAGGGGGCCGGACCCGCTTGGCAATGGTCGCCAAGGTTTCCCCGGATTTGACCGGTCCGTAAAACGAAGCGCCCTCAAAGCTCACCGGCGGAGCCGGCGGCAATTGCGGAACTGGGGGTGGCGGCGCCACCGACGGCGCGGCAACCGGAGGCAACACCGCCACGACTGGCGGCGGCGCTGGCGGCTGTCGGCGGTTTGCATATAACTGGGGATCGAGTTGGACCGTAAACTCGCGAATTATCCGGCCACGCGACCAGACCAACTCCAACAGCAAATTGAAATTCGGTTCACGAATCGGTTCAAGCGAGGTGACCTTGATGCTATTCGGACCACCTGGAGGCGTTTGTACTGAAAACCGCAGCTTTTTGAAAAATTCCAGTGGTTCAACTCCAACGCGAGCAAACTCCTCCTGACGAGGAATCCGTACAGTCAGGCCGGTCAGTTCGGTGGGATTATTGGTAATCAGAGGCAACTCAGCCTCGAATGTCTGGTCGAGCGCCGAACGCACCTCCAGTTGACCAACACCTAAGGCAAAGGCGCACCAAGGCGCCGCCAGCCCGGCTAAAAAGAAAAGTCGGAGTAATATCCTGGTCGGCATGGAACCTATCTCCATTCCGCCGCCGGGAGGTTGTTATGCCGGCGGGGTAGCTTGGATACCGCCGCCAGCGCTCAAGCCGACGGCCGTTCCGCTTGGAACCGTGAGCGCAATGCGCGGCGGCTCAAAGCTTCCCATTAAAGATACTCCTTAATTGGGATTTCCGCGATTTGGATGCGTGATGAAATTCTGCGGCGGATAGCTGGACATCCCGCTCCCACAGGGTTCAGCGCTCTAGCAGAATACGCAACATGCGCCGCAATGGCTCGGCCGCGCCCCACAGGAGTTGGTCGCCACAGGTGAATGCGCCGAGATACGTCGGCCCCATATTCAGTTTGCGCAGCCGACCCACCGGCACGCTCAGAGTTCCGGTAACGGCGGTGGGCGTCAATTCGCGGATGGAGCGCTCGCGCTCGTTGGGGACCGTCTTCACCCAAGCGTTGGCCGTGCCGATGATTTCCACCAATTCATCTAATGGAGCAGCGCGGGTCAGCTTGATGGTCAGCGCCTGACTATGGCAACGCATGGCGCCGATTCGCACGCAGATGCCGTCAATGGGAATCGGCTGGTCCGAACGGCCGAGAATCTTGTTCGTCTCGGCCTGGCCCTTCCATTCCTCGCGGCTCTGACCGTTGTCCAGTTGCTTGTCGATCCAGGGGATCAGGCTGCCGGCCAGCGGAACCCCGAAGTTCGCGGTCGGGAAATCGCTGGAACGGAGAGTTTCGGCCACGATGCGGTCGATTTCCAGAATCGCCGAGGCCGGCTGGTCCAGCCGGTCGGCTACCGCGCCATGGAGCACGCCCATCTGCTGGATCAGTTCGCGCATGTTTTGGGCGCCGGCGCCGGAAGCGGCCTGATACGTCATGGCGCTCATCCACTCCACCAACCCGTGGGCGAACAGCCCGCCCAGTCCCATCAGCATCAGACTGACCGTACAGTTGCCGCCGATGTAATCCTTGACGCCCCGCGCCAACGCATCCTGAATCACCGCACGGTTGACCGGGTCCAGGATGATGACGGCGTCGTCTTTCATCCGCAGGGCCGAGGCGGCGTCGATCCAGTAGCCTTTCCAGCCAGCGGCGCGCAATTGCGGATGGATTTCGTTGGTGTAATCACCGCCCTGGCAGGTGATGATGATGTCCAGCGCCTTCAGTTCAGTAATGGATTTGGCGTCTTTCAGCGCCGGCGCATCCTTGCCAATAGCCGGCCCCGGACCGCCCACATTGGAAGTGGTAAAGAATACCGGTTCAATGAGGGCGAAGTCGTTTTCCGCCCGCATTCGCTCCATCAGCACGGAACCCACCATGCCACGCCAACCCACCAAGCCCACTCGCTGCATCGTCGTCATTGCCTCATCAGAAAAAATTGGGTAGCCATCCGCTACTGCTAATCACCGATCACCGATCATCGTCGCCGACTCCATCAGCGCCGCCACCACGGCGTCGCCCATCGCCTGTGTGCCCACCGGGATCATGTCGGGCGCCATGATGTCCATGGTGCGCAAGCCTTTATCCAGTACCCGGCCGACCGCGCGCTCGATCCGTTCGGCTTGCTCCGGTACGTTCAGGGTATGGCGCAACAGCATCGCCGCCGACAAAATAGTCGCCAGGGGATTGGCCACGCCTTTGCCAGCGATGTCGGGAGCGGAGCCGTGGATCGGTTCGTACAACCCCTTGCCGTTGGCGTCCAACGAGGCCGAAGGCAACATGCCGATGGATCCGGTTAGCATCGCGGCGCAATCGGAAAGAATATCGCCAAACAGGTTACTGGTCACGATCACGTCGAACTGCTTTGGCGCACGGACCAGTTGCATCGCGGCGTTGTCAACGTGCAAATGGGTCAGCGCCACATCGGGATAGTCCTGGGCGACCCGTTGAATCACCTGTCGCCACAATTCGGAGGTTTCCAGCACGTCGGCCTTGTCGACCGAGCAAAGCCGGCGCGCGCGCCGACGCGCGGCCACGAACGCCACGCGCGCGATGCGTTCGATCTCCGTCTCGCGGTAAACCATGGTGTTGAAGCCTTCCCGCTCGCCGCTGGCGAGGGTCCGAATGCCGCGCGGTTGGCCAAAGTAAATGTCGCCGTTCAACTCGCGCACGATCAAGAGATCCAAGCCGGTGACGATTTCGGGTTTGAACGCTGAAGCGGCGGTCAACTGCGGATAAAGCAGCGCCGGACGCAGATTGGCGAACAGTTCCAGATCAGCGCGAATCGCCAGCAGTCCACTTTCCGGGCGCAGTGGCCAGTCTAGCTTTTCCCATTTTGGACCGCCGACCGCGCCGAGCAGGATGGCATCCGCCGCCCGCGCCTGACGGCGAGTGTCGTCGGGATACGGCGCACCGAGCGCATCCACCGCGCAACCACCCAGGAGACCGTATTCCAACGTCGCGTCCAGGCCGTGCTCCTGGCGCAGGCATTCCAGAACCTTCACGGCCTCGGCGACAACTTCCGGGCCGACGCCATCGCCGGCGAGTATCAGGATTTTACGAGTCATGAATTTTCCTTGATGCGCCATGGCGCGCGCCCATGCTTTTAACCACGAAAGCGCGGGAAGCTTAAAACGCGCTCGTCCACAAAACAAACTCCAGTGCGACATTCACTGGAAACCGTCAGCGATTGCAATCTTTTCAACACCGCGCCATCGAGTTTGCAACCACCCCCGCCCCCACTACTCTAACGCACACTGGCTACTTTCCAACGATCACGCTCCCATGCACCGCGACGACATCCCGGCTCTTTTAGTTTCTCTTGGCATTACCGGCCTGCTGGTTTGGGGGCTGGTCTATTTCGTCACCGAATGGTGGGGGCGGTTGCCCAAAGCCGTTGCCCTTGTCCTTTTCGTCCTGCTGGCGGTGATGGTCATCGGTTACCCGATTTATGCCCTGGCGCGCTGGTCGGACCGTTACCTGGCGCGGGTACGGGAAGCGCGCGCCCAGGGTAAAAAGACGCCGGACTAAAACCCACACCGTTCGCTTTCCATGTTCGAGTTATTTCAAAACTGGCGCCGGCGGCGGCGGCTGGCGCGCGACCGTCTTCCGGAAATGGAGTGGCGGGCGACGGTGGCGAATCTGCCGGTATTGGAGGGTTTGAACCCGGCGGAATTGGAGCAATTGCGCGATTTGGCCACACTGTTCCTGGCCGAAAAGGCGCTAGATCCAGCGGGCGGGCTGGAATTGACTCCGGAAATGGGGCCGTTGATCGCGGCCCAGGCCTGCCTGCCGATCCTGAACCTGGGGCTGGACTGCTACCGGGACTGGAACGCGGTGATCCTGTACCCCGGAGGGTTCCTCGCCCATCACGAATACACCGATCCGAATGGCTTGGTCCACAGCATCCACCGGCCGTTGATCGGCGAAGCCTGGGAGCGCGGCCCAGTCATCCTGTCCTGGGCCGACATCGTGGATACGCTCGACCAGCCGGGCCTCAATGTAGTGATCCACGAAATGGCCCACAAGCTGGACATGCTGACTGGCGCGGTCAACGGTCTGCCGCCGCTGCACCGGGGCATGACGGTGCGCAACTGGAGCCGTGTCTTTACCGCTGCTTACGACCACCTGTGTCGCAACGTGGATCGGGGTCGACCGACCGCGCTGGATCCCTACGCCACCGACAGCCCCGCCGAATTCTTCGCCGTCGCCAGCGAAGCCTTCTTTGAAACGCCAGCGGTGATCGCCGACGTCTATCCCGCTGTTTATATCCAGTTGCGGGCGTTTTATCGGCAAGATCCATTGGCCCGGCGGCCTAGCGCGCTCCCTCCAACCGCACCCCACCGTTCTGATCCACCACCCGAATCCGGGTAAAACCCGCATCCGGCACGGTTGCCAGCAGGCATGGACTGGTCATGACCTGCGCTTGTCGGCGGCCCGGCGGCGGCTCGCGCCAGCGCACCCGCACCGTCAGCACGCCATCGCGCACGGTGGCGACCTCATCGGCCAGCGCCAGTCCGTAACCTGCCGTGGGGCGCTGGCCCATCGCGATCAGCAACACGCCAACACGGGGAAAATCCACCGTCGGCGGAGAAGGGAGGGGCATCCACGCACTGTTTACCTGCGCATACACGTCGCGCCATTCACCCGCATTGGTAATCCAGCGCACGCCGGGATGGTTCAGCGTTCCACAGGGATCCTGGTTAACCAGCATGGCGATGGGCACGGTGGCATCGCCCACCGCGCCACCGCCCGGTTGGGCGCACCCCGCCACCGCCATCAACGCCAGCACCCATTTTCCATCCCGGCGCTTCATGGGACCGGAACCATGGTGCCGACGTTGGCTCCGAAGTTCAGCAAGCTGGGGTTAATGGTCTGAAACGATGAACTCGATCCACTAGCGGCGGCGACGGCTTTGCTGGCGTTGATCAAACCGTAACCGAACTGGTCGTCCTTGCCCGCCGTGCCCAGATCATCGGTCAGCGCGCCACTGGTCAGCAAGTTCGCGATGGTCTGCGGTGTCAGGCTGGGCGCGACCGCCTTCATCAGCGCGATCACCCCGGCCATGTGCGGCGTTGCCATCGAGGTGCCCTGCCAGATTTGGTAGTTGTCGACCCGTGTGCCGCTGCTGTCCGAAGCCGCCGTGCTCAACACGCCATCCGGCTTGCCATCGCCATTGACATCCTGGCTCGTGTTGCCTCCCGGCGCGACCACGCTGATCCAGGAACCGAAATTGGAATACGGCGCCCGGGCCTTGTTGATGTCCACGGCGCCGACCGCGATGACGCCGGTAAAAGCCGCCGGGTAATTCTTTTCATCGATCCCATCGTTGCCGGCTGCCGCGACGACGACAACGCCCGCCGCGCGCGCCTGATCGTAAACGTCCTGGGAACCCGGCGAGAAACCGGTGCCACCGATGCTCATGTTGATCACGTCGGCGCGCTGCGGTGGTACCGTGCCCGAATCGTTGGCTAGCCCGGCGGCGAAACGTACCGCCTGTTCGATATCGTAGTCGTAGCCACCACCGATGCCGAGCGCCCGCAGCGGCATGACCTTGGCGCCGAAGGCGACACCCGCCACTCCAACCCCATTATTGGTTGCCGCTGCTATCGTGCCGGTGACGTGGGTGCCATGGAAGGAACTACTACCATTATCGTAGTGATCGCCAGGATCATCGGGATTGGGATCAATACCGTCGCCGTCGCCAGCGGTGGCCGGATCCTTGATGAAGTCGTATCCCGCCACCAATTGTCCCTGCAAGTCGGGGTGGCTCAGCACCACGCCGGTATCGATCACCGCCACGATGGTATTGGCGCCGGTCGTAACATCCCATGCCTGCGGTAGGTTGATCTGCGGGTAATGCCATTGGTATTGGTAAAACGGATCATTGGGAACGACGAGTATATGACGAATGTAATTGGGTTCAGCCGCCGCCACCTCTTGGTCCAAACGCATTGCTTTGATCTGGTACAACGTCTTCAGCTTGTCCTGATCCGTCGAAGCAGCGGGCTGAAACCCGCCGGGGAATGGGGATGATTCAGCGCTGGCCAACGTCCGATAGGCCGCCACCTGCCGCAACTCGGCCAAATCGAACAGGACGTTCCGCTGCCGGGTTTCGTGCTCCCGGCCCGCGAACTCGCCCAACGCCCGCGCCTGGGCGCGCACGCCACCCTTGATTTCGACAGGTTGATCCAGGAAGCGCATGATGACCTGATGGGCAGCGAACGAATCGCTCAGGCGCAAGCTGGCGGTGGCCGGTCCCTGCGCTGGGCCGATGGTCAATTCGTAACGGGATGCGCCCCGGTGCGCTCCCACCAGCACCAGATAGTCGTCCGTGGCCTTGACCGTCAGCGATTCGACTCGAACCTGACCAGCCGAGGCATTGAGTAAATTGCCGTCCAAATCGGCCAGGCCCAGGTCCAGATCGGCCTGGACGCCGTCGCCGGCGATGGTCAGCGTGACCCGATCACCGGCCTTCAGATTGACTTGGTATGCATCCACCAGGTCGCCAGCTGCATACGACCGGCCCTCGGCGCCACTGCCGGGTTGATTGACGTAGCCCGTCAAGACGACGGGATTGCGAATAGCCTGAGCGGTTGCCGCGGTATCGTTGGGAATGAAGGTAGCGTTGAGGTTGGTGCCATCGTCGCTGTCCACGGCGGTTTCCGGGGACAGGATGGAGTCGTCGCCGGAGTGTGCGCATAGTGGTGGACCGACCAGCCCCAGCATTAGCAACGTATATTTTAGAAACTTCGATTTCATCGCATGTCTCACTTCGGAACGAGCCTAACGAGTGCCGGCCGTTGAATTGAATGGATCGGCGTTGGATTTTAAGCAAGGATCGCGCCTTGAGCCGAACTGTCTCCAAAATAAACAGATTACCAGAAATCATCCAGCCGCGCCGGTTCCCAGGCAGCGCGTTGCACACGCCAGTCGCCACCGCGCCGAACCAGTTCGAGATCGAAGCGGTACAGGTTGGCGTTCATGCCCACCAGTTCGCCGGCGTTCGCCACGGGCCGGCCAGCCATCGCCGCCGCCACGCGAACCGTGGCGTGATCCGGTTGCGGAAAGGCGATGGCGTGGATGCGGGTGAACAGATGAATGGACTGGTTGCGCAGGATGTGCAACCGGATCAGGTTTTCCATGGCCTTACGGTCGTTACCCTGGGCATCGGTGTAGTCGTCCGCGATCAGCGCGCGCAAGCCCGGCGCGTCGCGCGCCTCGGCCGCGCTCTGGGCGTTGGCGATCAGCGTTCGGATTTGGACTTCGGGCGGAGTGGCGTCGCGCGAACAGGCGATCAGCAACAGCGTCAGGATCAGGGTTGTCCAGGCCGCCGGCCAGGGGTGGCGGTGGATTGCCGTGGGCAGCGGCTTCCACAGCGCTCCCCGGACTGGATTACAATCAGCGACATTCGATTTTTCCATCCTATCCTTACCCGCGCGAGAAAATTTCGCTCATGAACTATCGGTTTGAAGTCCTGGATCAGTCCAGCGGCTATCGCGGCTTCTTTCGTCTGGAGAAATACCGGTTGCGGCATGAACTGTTTGCTGGCGGCTGGAGCCCGGAGATGATCCGCGAGTGCCTGGAACGTGGTCACGCGGTTGCCGTTCTGCTCTATGACCCCGAACGGGACCAGTTGGTTTTACTGGAGCAGTTTCGCGTTGGCGCGCTGGAGTTTCCCGGCGGTCCCTGGCTGCTGGAAATCGTTGCCGGGATTATCGACCATCCCGGCGAAACCACCGAGGACGTGGCTCGGCGAGAAACCGCCGAGGAAGCGGGCTGTGAACTGCTTGACCTCGTGCCGATTCATCACTATCTGGTCAGTCCGGGGGGCACCTCGGAAAGCATTACCCTGTTTTGTGGGCGGGTCGATACCGGGACGGTGCCCGGTGGCGTGCGCGGCGTCGTCGCCGAACACGAAGACATCCGGGTGCATATCGTTTCCCGGGCCGAAGCGCTGGAATTGCTGCATTCCGGGCGGATTAACTCCGCCGCGCCGATTATCGCCCTGCAATGGCTGGAGTTAAATCGGTCGAAGCTGCTGGAACGCTGGCGCGGCGCGCCGGGCTAGATTCCCAGTCGGCGCAGGTCGGGATCGGGCTGCGCCCGTTCCCAGAGCATCCGAAACAGTTCCCGCAATTCCTTCAGCCGCTCGCTGGGCTGGGGTTCGTAGCTCCCGATCAGCCGGCGCGGGTCGCTGAATCGCAGCAACGCCCGTTCGTCGGCGATGGCGAACGCCTGGCCTAGCTCGGGCCGGTCCGGTGTTTCCTCCCGGTCCGGGGTGCGCAAAATCAGGGCGGTGGTCAACCGCTCGCTGAGCCGCACCAATCCCGGACAGTCGCTGCGCCACTCGCGTGCCGGTGGCAGCAGTAGATGAAAGCGTATCTTGGGTTGGCTGACCACGCGATTGCGGATAGCGGCGAGCACGCTGGCATCGTCGTATAACTCGGGGCGCACCAACGGTGTGTACAGATGCAACGTGCGCCGCATCCCATCGAGCAACTCCAGCAAAGCCCGTCGGCTCTCTTCCAGCCCGGCCAGTGGAATCAGGGGTGTTTCGTCAGGGTTCGCCATTGCCGTCACCTCGCTATTCGGGAATAGGATTGCTTATCATCGTCGCCAAGAACCAGTTTAGCCATCTTTGGCGGCGATCGACGGGCCGTTGATCGTTTGAAGCTGTATAAAAGCCGCCTGATTTTGAATCAAGAGGTTACCTGTGAGAGCGTTCACCTACGATGGGCGAGTCGTCGCCGGCAAGCCGGCTCCTGGGTTATCCTACAATTCCGGCCAGCATGGCTGGCGCGAAGTCTCACGCAACTTTCGAGTGCCCTGATGTCCCAACCCATGCCATACTCTCAGCCCTCCTGGACCCCGGCAAGCTGGCGACAGCGCCCGGCGGCGCAACTGCCAGTCTACGACGACGCTTTGGCGCTGGTCGAAGTCGAAGAGCGGCTGTCCACCTCGTTGCCGTTGGTGTTCGCGGGCGAGATTCGCACCCTGCGCCAACAATTGGCCGAAGTGGCCGCTGGCCGCGCGTTCCTGCTGCAAGGCGGCGACTGCGCCGAGAGCTTCGCCGATTTCACCGAGCACGCCATCACCGACACCTTTCGCGTTCTGTTGCAAATGGCGGTCATCCTGACCTTCGCCGCCGCCTGCCCAGTGGTAAAGGTGGGGCGAATGGCCGGCCAGTTCGCCAAGCCGCGCAGCGCGCCGACCGAAACCCGCCACGGCGCGACCCTGCCCAGCTACCGGGGCGACATCATCAACGATCCCGATTTTACCGCCGAAGCGCGCCGATCCGATCCGCGCCGGCAGTTGCGCGCCTATTCGCAATCGGCGGCCACGCTGAACCTGTTGCGGGCCTTGGCTCAAGGCGGTTTCGCCGATCTGCATCGGGTCCAACAATGGAATCTGGATTTCCTGCGCGCCAGTCCCCAGGGCGCGCGCTACCGCGATCTGGCCAGCCGGATCAGCGAGACGCTGGCGTTCATGCGCGCCTGCGGATTGGATGCCATGGCTGTCCCGCAGGTGCGTCAGGTGAATTTCTATACCTCGCACGAGGCGCTGTTGCTGGGCTACGAGCAGGCCCTCACCCGGCGCGACCCGCAAACCGGCGAGTGGTACGACGGCTCGGCGCATTTCCTGTGGATCGGCGAACGCACCCGGCAACTGGATGGCGCGCACGTCGAATTCATGCGCGGCATCGCCAATCCCATTGGCCTGAAGCTGGGACCGACCACCGATCCTGACACGTTGCTGCGTCTGTTGGACGCGCTGAACCCCGACGACCAGCCGGGCCGGCTGACCCTGATCAGCCGCATGGGCGCGGACCGAATCGCCATGGCCCTGCCGCCGCTGATCCGGGCGGTGCAGCGCGAAGGTCGGCGGGTCATCTGGTCCTGTGATTCGATGCACGGCAACACCCTGGAAGCCAGTACTGGCTACAAGACCCGCCCATTCGCCCGCATCCTGGATGAGGTGCGGCAGTTCTTCGCCATTCACCGCGCCGAGGGCAGTATTCCGGGCGGGATGCATTTTGAACTGACCGGGCAGGATGTCACGGAATGCTTGGGTGGAGCGCAGGCGATCACCGAACAGGGTTTGGCCGACCGTTATCACACGCGCTGCGATCCGCGTCTGAACGCCTCGCAAAGCCTGGAACTAGCGTTTCTGATCGCCGAAACTCTGAAGGATTACCGGCGGGCGATTGGGGCAAACGCTGACGTGGATGGGAGCAGCGAATCGTGACCCGTGAACCGCCACGTTTGCTGCTGGTGATGCAAACGCCCGATGCCAGCGCCGGTCGTTGTGGGCGCAAACTGCGGGAACGCGGCTACGCGCTCGATTATTGCTATCCGCTGGCCGGTCAGCCGCTACCCGTCGGCATGGATGGCTACGCCGGCGCGATGGTGTTCGGCGGACCGATGAGCGCCAACGACGACGGCAAGCTGCCCGGCATCCGGGCGCAATTGGACTGGATTCCCCAGGCGCTGGATTCCGGCCGGCCGTTCCTCGGTATCTGTCTGGGCGCGCAACTGCTGGCGCGGGCTTTGGGCGCCACGGTCCAGCCTCATCCGGCGGGGCTGGCGGAAATCGGCTATTTCCCAGTCCAACCGACTGCCGTCGGCCAGGCGACGTTTGATGCTCCACTGCACGTCTATCACTGGCACCATGAAGGTTTTGCGTTACCCGCTGGCGCGGAACTGCTGGCCGGCGGTGAACGCTTTCCCCATCAGGCGTATCGCTACGGCGCTAACGCCTTCGGCGTACAGTTCCATCCAGAGGTGGATCAGCCGATTTTGGAGCACTGGCTGGTGGAAGGGGCGAACGAACTCACCGCGCCCGGCGCGCAATCCGCCGCCGAGCAACGCGCTCATCATGCCCGCCACGACGCCGCGCTGGATCGGTGGTTTGAGGGATTTTTAGCGACGTGGTTGGTCTAGGGCGTGTCGTTAGTTAGCAGATCTGCAAAACAGGTAAAGTGTGATTCATGGAAGATCGGCCTGAACGGAGGGG
>JAVMKI010000035.1:0-24313 GCA_031732755.1 Candidatus Contendibacter sp. | reverse complement strand
TTACCACCTGAGAATCACATCCTCGTCGTTAATAGATTATGAACAGGCTCTTAGAGAATGTAATCCACCACCGCATCCAGATCGTCGAACACCCGACCGCCGCGCGGCTCAACCTTGGCTTCGTCGCCGTGACGGTATTTGCCGGTTCGCACCAGTACGCCGCGCAAGCCAGCCGCCAAGGCGCCGCATACATCCATTTCGGCATCGTCACCGACCATCACGACATCATGCGGTGGCAGATCAAGGCTGTTGACCGCAGCTTGAAAAAAGTCGTCCGATGGCTTGCCGAGCACCACCGCCTCCAGTTCGGCGGCATATTCCAGCGCCGCCATGAACGGGCCGCTATCCAGGCTCCAGCCATCGCCATCGCGGAAATAGCGATTGGAGCCCATCGCTAGCAGCGGTAGGCCCTCCAGCAGCAATTGGAAACACCGGTTGAGCGCTTCATAGGTGAAATCTGGTCCGGCGTCGCCGAGCAGCACCGCGCCCGGCGTCGGCCCGATCAGGTCGGCGAACTCGCCCCGAATAGCGGGATGGACCAACAGGTGTGGCGCCAGTTTGCGGGCGATCAGGTACTGACGGGCGGCCACCACGGGGGTGAAGAGATGCTGAGCCGACACTTCCAAACCCATGCGCGCCAGCCGATTCACCAAGGTGGCGCGGGTCAGTCGGGTGGTGTTGGTCACGAAACGCATTGGAATGCCAGCCGCGCGCAGGCTGAGCAAAGCCTCGCGGGCGCCAGGCAGGGGATAACCGCCAACGTACAGTACGCCCTCCAAGTCGATCAAGACACCATGAATCATGAAATTCCCACTGGATCGGATTCAGGTCGTGGCGCGGGCCGATAAGACTTCCAGTGAGTATAGAAGGCGCTGGCGCAAAGAGGACTCGCCTTGTCCCGTTTGCCGGATTTCAAGAGTAGTCCCGCCCACCGGATGGATGGCCAGAGACCTGAAAGGACGAACTCCCGCCTTCGGGCGAGGGTAGTGAACCGTCATCGGGAAAAATCTGCTTGCGCGCCATGTTCGCGGATCGTCACCAACCAGCCGGTTCCTTCAGTCAGTCAGTTGAGTTTTAAGCTTCCCAGTCTTTCGGTACTCCACGATCCACCGTGGGGACGACCACGCACCGCCCGCCCCCACGATCGACTCGATTGGCTTCCGTTCCGGTGCGTGAATGGCCTCAAAGATTGGCCGAGCGCCACCACTGATTGTGCTCGCGGCGCAGGGCTTCGTGCGAAGGCATCGGGTAGAACGCCAGATTGGGGCCACTACCGATATAAAACCCGCTCTTGATCATCCGGTACGGGAATTCCAGCGAGTGCACCCGATGCACCAGCTTGCTTTCCTTGCCTGCTGGATCCAGCTCCAGCAAGGTTTCGCGCAGATGATGAATGAATGAGTACGGCAGATCGCCCACCGGCCCGTTCGCGGGATCGGTCGCCAGCGCGCCCAAGCCCAATTCGACGAAGCACAGGCCGGGGAACCGGATAAACTTGGCGGGCTGGCTGGTGACCCCCTGATAGAGGCCAATCGGATCGAGCGTGCTGACCACCAGGCTGTTGACCGGCACCAAGTCCTGGTACATGTGCAACATCGGCGCCTCCCGGGGTTGGATCGCGCTCTGCTCCAGGCCCAAGGTATGACCGTAAGCCGTGCTGAGATAGAGCTTGCCCAGCGCGCTGACCGGAATATGTTCCAGCACCCGGTAGACTGAAATGTAGACCGAATTTTTCGGCGCGCCGTCCGGATGCGGCACACAGCGCCTGATGCCTTCGTCAATCGCGAAGAAGTCATGGCGGAACGCGGGATCCACCTCGAAGAAGATCGCCTGCCCCTTGGATTTGTATTTGGGGCCGGTGGCGTAGTACTGCCCGAATTGCTCCGGCGTGAGCATGGAAGCGATCAGCGCCTCGGGAATCAACGAGAAATACAAATGAATGGTCATAACGGCGTACCTTCTCCAGGGTAGGGGAATTTTTTGTTACGGTCTCTTGGCGGAAGCCAGCCTTCTGTCAGGGCGCCGGGTTCGAAACGACCATCGTTGGGAATGATCCCATGACGCCCCGACCAGCGGGCGCCGACGGTGATGAACAGGGCGACAAAGTAATTATGGTAGCTTACCGGTAAAGCGGGTAACTAATTCGCGGGCCACCAACCGGGTCACTGGATGGGGTTGGATGCCAACGGTTCAGGGTGGGATCGCTTCGGTTTGAGCCAGCGCATGCTCCAACTCGGCCAACGTCGTCATCGGCGGCAGACATTGTAGCCCACTACAAACGTAAGCGATCACCGGGGCGGTTCCAACCCGCTGTTCGCTCAGCAACCCCACCGGCAACGATGCCTCCGAGGGAATAGCCAACGTCAGTCGACGCGGCGCGTACGGTTGAGCGCACCGCGCCCGCCATGTTTCCAGCGCGGCCCCAGCGCCGCGCAGCACAACCACCTGAGCCGGTTCCAGAAATTCCTCCAGCGCCATCGACAGCGCGTGGCAGGCGGCTGGCATCCTTTGGAGAGTCGGCCAGGCCCAACGCAGGGTCCGTTCCGCCGCATCCAGCCAAGCGGTTCGGCCGGTGACATGTCCTAGCTTCAACAACACTTGTGCGGCGACGCCGTTACCCGCCGGCAGCGCATCGTCATACGCCGATTTCGGTCGGGAAATCAGTGGCTCATGATCATGGGCGGTGAAGAAGAACCCACCCGCCTCGCGATCCTCGAACCGGTCGAGCAACCCATCGGCCAAGGCCAGGGCGAAATCCAGATCGCCGTCCCGCCAGCGGCACTGCAACAGTTCCAGAACGCCGTCGATCAGGAAGGCGTAATCGTCCAGATAGGCGTTCAGTCGCGCCTGGCCATCCTTGTAGACCGCCAGCAAGCGACCGTTTCGCCACAGGCGAGAGCGGATGCAATCCAGAGCGCGTTCCGCCGAAGCCACGAAATCCACTCGGCCCAGATGCCGGCCGGCAACCGCCATGCCCTTGATCATCAGACCGTTCCAGGCGGTGAGGACCTTTTCGTCCCGACCGGGCCAGACTCGCCGCGCCCGGACCGCGAACAGCGCGCGGCGGGCGCTGGCCAGCCAGGCGGCGACTTGCGCCGGTTCCACACCCAACCGGCCAGCGAATTCGCCGGGTTCCACGGTCAGCCGCAAGTGCCAGGCGCGATTCTCGAAATTGGGCGATTGCTCCAACCCGTAACAGGCGGCGAAGGTAGCGTACTCTTCGGTGCTGCTCAGCAGGGATCGGATTTGGTCGGGCGTCCAGAGGTAAAACTGGCCCTCCTCACCTTCGGAGTCGGCATCGAGCGTGGCGTAATAACCGCCATCCGGGGCCTGCATCTCCCGCATCACCCACTCGCCCGTTTCCTCGGCGACCGCGCGAAACAGCGGATCGGCGGTTGCCCGCCAGGCCTGGCTGTAGAGCGCCAGCAATGGGCCATTGTCGTAGAGCATCTTTTCGAAATGCGGGATGTTCCATTCGGCGTCCACCGAGTAGCGGAAAAAACCACCACCCAGATGATCGTAAATTCCCCCCCGCGCCATTTGCCGTAGCGTGTGCCGCACGGCGGTTTCCACCGGTCGGTCCGGCGGATCGCCACTCTGGGCGCTGGCTATCCAACCACGCAGTAATCGCTCCAGGCCACCGGGATGAGGAAACTTTGGCGCGGCGCCAAAGCCGCCGTGGACCGGATCGAAGCTGCGCGCGAGTTGATCGCGCCCGGTCTGGAGCGGTGCGGCGATCAGCGCAACGGCGCTGGGTGGGGCCGTCATTTCGGCGCGCAACGCCTGTAACAGCGTTTGGTTCTGTTCGCGTAATTCTGCCCGGTGCTGGCGATAATGGACGTTGACCCGATGCAGGATGTCGGTGAAGGCGGGCATGCCATAACGGGGCGTCCTGGGAAAATAGGTGCCGCCGACGAAGGGGATCTGATCGTCGTGGGTCAGAAACATCGTCAGGGGCCAACCACCAGCCCGGTGGTGCAACAACTGAAAAGCGTTCTGGTAGATCTTGTCGAGATCGGGCCGCTCCTCGCGATCCACCTTGATGTTGACGAACAACTCATTCATCACCTGGGCGGTGGCTTCGTCCTCGAAGGATTCATGGGCCATGACATGGCACCAGTGGCAGGCCGAGTAACCAATGGACAGCAGGATCGGCTTGCCCGAGCGGCGAGCCAGGTCCAGCGCCTCCTCGCTCCACGGATACCAATCCACCGGGTGGTGGGCGTGTTGGCGCAGATAGGGACTGGTTTCGTGGATCAGACGATTGGCGCGCTGGGATTCGGGCATGGCGGTTTCCGGGCAATCGGGGAGCGAACGAAGGCTTCTTCATTCCTGAGTGCTTCAGCGTCCGATGGTTCCCTCGCGCGTGATCGCGCGCCAACGGTTCCGCCGCCGGTTACAACAGCGTCCACTCGCAATGGGTGTCCGCGTCGCCCGCCTTCGCTCCGATCCGACCGCGCTATACTGAAACACACTCGCCGGTCCATCTTTTCCATGACTCGTCGCCATGAATCCAGTCAGCCCCATCATTCTCGCCGTCTTGGCGCTGCTTGCGCTGTACGGTATCGTCCTCTACAACCGCCTGGTCAATCTCAAGCACAACGTAAGCATGGCCTGGGCCAACATCGATGTGCTGCTCAAGCAGCGTCACGACGAACTGCCCAAGCTAGTCGAGGCCTGCAAGCAATACATGCGCTACGAGCGCGACACCCTGGAGGCGGTGATGCGCGCCCGCCAGGCGGTGGCCGACGCTCAGCAGCGCGGTGATCTGGCGACGCTGGGAGCGGCCGAAAGTCAGTTACGCCTGGGGCTGGGCCAATTGTTCGCGGTGGTCGAAGCCTATCCTGAGTTGCGCGCCAGCGACCATTTCCGGCATTTGGAAACCCGTATTACCGGGCTGGAAAGCGCCATCGCCGACCGCCGCGAGTTTTACAACGACAGCGTCAACCTGAACAATGTACGCATCGAGCAATTCCCGGACGTGGTGATCGCCCAACTGTTCCACTTCACGCCGTTCCGGTTGCTGGAATTCACCGAGCCGGAGAAACAGGACGTGGATCTGGCGCGTCTGTTCCGCTGACCGCCACGGGGAACCGGCGTGCGCCAGCCCAGCTTGAAGGGCGCTCTCTTCCTGGTCGCCGTCTGGGTCGGTCTGATTGCCTTGGGGCGGCAGCCTCGTTCCACCGTCGCCACCACGCCACCGCCAGCCATCGTCCTGCACTGGATCATCCTGATCGCCTTGGCGCTGGCCACGGCCATCTGCTGCTACGGCATCCTGTACTACAGCCGGCGGGCCTGGCGGCTGGCCGACACCCCCATCGCCCGTATTCGTTCAGCGCCGCAAGGTTACGTGGAACTGTACGGCCGCGCGCGCCTGCTGCCGGGACCGCCGATTCTCGCCCCACTGAGCGGTTTGCCCTGCGCCTGGTACCGCTATCGGGTCGAGGAACGCACCGAGGGCGGGCGTTGGTGGCCAGTGGATGCGGACGACAGCGACAATCTATTCGCGCTAGACGACGGCGCCGGCCAATGCGTGGTTGATCCCGAGGGAGCCGATTTCATCAAGACCCGGCGCGATATCTGGTACGGTAGCCTCGGCGGCGCGCGCATCCATGCGCTCTGGGGCATCGGAGCCGCCTACCGCTACACCGAGCAGCGCATTCTGCCCGGCGAGGAACTGCACGTCATCGGTCAGTTCCGCACCGTCGGCGGTGCGCGGGAGACCCTGGACACCCACCAGGAGGTAGCGGATCTGCTGGAACGCTGGAAGCGCGATCCGCGCCGGATGGCGCTATTCGACCGCAACGGCGATGGCCGGATCGACGCGGAAGAATGGGAAGCCGCGCGCCGGGCAGCCCATCAACAAGTTCGGCGCGAACAATGGCAATACGCCGCCAGCCCCGAAGTGCATTTGCTGGCCGATCCCGGCGACTCAGGTCGGCCCTATATCATCGCCGCGTTCCGCGAGGAGCGCCGGTTGATCCGCTATTTTCAATGGCGCGCCGCCGGATGCCTGCTGCTGGCGTTGCTTGGAGGCGGCTTGCTGCTGGCGCTGTCCTGAACCTCCCGCCGGGCGGCTAAGGCTTTAAGAAAACCATTGACCGCAAGAGCCGGCCCGCCGGCGATGACCCGCCCCATCGCCTATTGGTGGACCCCCACATCTTCAGACAGTCGCTCACTCCCACCGCAGGCGATCACCGACCCGAATGCCGCGACGCACCGCTTCGCCAGCATTGATCTCCAGGATATAGCGTACCGTGGCCGTCGTGCTGGGATAGATCGGGCAGGTGGCCGTCGCGCAGGGCGGCGCGCCGGCCTCGATTTGCAGCAACCGGCCATCGGCGTCGAAGTACAGCAAATCCAGGGGAATATACGTGTTCTTCATCCAGAACACCGCTGGCCCCGGTGCCTGCACGAACAGCATGCCCTGATTCCGGGGCAGTTCCTGGCGAAACATCAAACCTTGCTGACGTTCCTGGGGAGTTCGCGCCAGTTCCACCTGAAACGCCGCTGGCCCGACCGCGACCCGCGCCCAATCGAGAGCGACCGCCGAATGGCTCACCATCACGGTCCCCACCATCATCGCGGCTTTGAAAAGGCGCTGGCGATACATCTGGTCTTCTCCTCCAATGTGGACAATTTAGGTGCCGGGCAACAGCGCGCCGCACCTTGCCAGACTGGCTCCGCGTCTCCAAGATAACGCCTTCCCCAGCCCAATCCAATCCCAAGACGCTTTCATCGCCATGGACTTTCAGGTATTCCAAACCGACGGCGCGGCTCGACGCGGCCAACTGACCTTTGCGCGCGGCACGGTGGCGACACCCGCCTTCATGCCGGTGGGCACTTATGGCACGGTCAAGGCCATGACCCCGGAGGAACTGCGCGCCAGCGGCGCCGAAATCATCCTGGGCAACACCTTTCATCTGATGCTGCGGCCCGGAACGACCATCATCGAGCCACACGGCGGTTTGCACGGCTTCATGCACTGGGACGGGCCGATCCTGACCGATTCCGGCGGCTTTCAAGTCTTCAGCTTGGCGGCGATCCGCAAGATTACCGAGGCCGGGGTCAAGTTCCAGTCGCCGGTGGATGGCGGGATGGTGTTTCTGGGGCCGGAGGAATCCATGGCGGTGCAGCGGGCGCTCGGCTCGGACATCGTGATGATCTTCGACGAATGCACCCCGTACCCGGCCACCGCGACCGAAGCGCGCCAATCCATGGAACTGTCGCTGCGCTGGGCGCGACGCAGCAAGGCCGCCCATGGCGACCAGCCAGCGGCGTTGTTCGGCATTGTCCAGGGTGGCATGTATCCACACCTGCGCCGGATTTCCGCCGAGGGGTTGCGCGAAATCGGTTTCGACGGTTACGCCATCGGCGGGCTGGCGGTCGGCGAACCGCTGGCGGAACGGCTAACGATGCTGGACTGCACCGCGCCGTTGCTGCCGGCGGACGCACCGCGCTATTTAATGGGAGTGGGCAAGCCGGAAGACATCGTTGAGGCGGTGCAACGGGGGATCGACTTGTTCGATTGCGTGCTGCCGACCCGCAACGCCCGCAACGGTCATCTGTTCACCCATCACGGCGACATCCGGCTTCGCAACAGCCAGTACCGGGCTGACGTCAGGCCGCTGGATGAAACCTGCGGCTGCTATACATGCCAGCACTACAGCCGCTCCTACCTGCGCCATCTGGATCGCTGCAACGAAATTCTCGGCGCGCGGCTCAACACCATTCATAACCTGTATTATTACCAGGATTTGATGCGCCAGTTGCGGGCGGCCATCACCGAAAGCCGGTTGCGGTCGTTCGTGGCGGATTTTTATGCAAAACGCGGCGGTCTTCCACAATCGACCCGTTAGTTTCCTACAGGCTCTAAAGACTGGCCTGACTTTCGACGAACCGCAGCAGTTGTGGAGCGAGCTTTGAACAATCCTTACTGGAGTCCCGTGGTGCGGCGGCTGATGCCCTACGTACCGGGCGAACAGCCGAAGCTGGATAACCTGGTCAAACTCAACACCAACGAGAATCCCTACGGACCTTCGCCCCACGTATTGGAGGCGATCCAGGCGGAATTGTCCGATGCCTTGCGCTTGTACCCAGACCCAAACGCCGACCGGTTAAAGAAAGCCATCGCCGACTACTACGGCGTCACATCGGCGCAGGTCTTCGTCGGCAACGGGTCGGATGAAGTGTTGGCGCACGTTTTCCACGCCCTGCTGCACCATTCCACCCCGCTGCTGTTCCCAGACATTACCTACAGTTTCTACCCAGTCTACTGTGGCCTGTACGGCATCCACTTCGAAACCGTGCCACTGGCCGAGGATCTCACGTTGCGCGTTGCCGACTACCTGCGGCCCAACGGTGGGATCATCTTCGCCAATCCAAACGCGCCAACCGGCTGCTTGCTGCCGCTGACCGACATCGAATGGTTGCTCCAACACAACCGGGATTCGGTGGTGGTGGTGGATGAAGCGTATATCGACTTCGGCGGCGACACCGCCATCGCGCTGGTGGACCGCCATCCCAACCTGTTAGTCACCCAAACGCTCTCCAAATCCCGTTCGTTGGCTGGCCTGCGGGTCGGGCTGGCGGTGGGTCACCCGGAACTGATCGAGGCGTTGGAACGGGTCAAGAACAGCTTCAACTCCTATCCGTTGGATCGGCTGGCCATCGCCGGCGCGGTGGCCGCGTTCGAGGACCGCGCGCACTTCGAGCGAACCCGGCAAGCGGTGATCGCCAATCGCGCGACGCTGGTCGCGGCGCTGGCCGAACTGGGCTTTACCGTGTTGCCCTCAGCGGCCAATTTCGTCTTCGTTCGCCATCCGCGCTGGGACGCCGCCGCGCTGGCCGCCGCCCTGCGCGAGCGCCACATCATCGTGCGCCATTTCCACCTGCCGCGCATCGAGCAGTTTCTGCGGATCACGGTCGGCAGCCAAACGCAAAATGCCGTTCTGCTCGCCGCGCTCGAGTCCCTTCTGGCGGAGGGTTGAAGCGTGCGACTGAACGATCTGGTCCTGTATCTGGATCGCCTGCTGGCGGTGGAAACCTTCAATGACTACTGCCCGAATGGTTTACAGGTGGAGGGTCGGCCTGAAGTGCGCACCCTGATCGGCGGCGTCACCGCCTGTCAGGCGCTACTGGACGCGGCGGTGGAACGCGACGCCGACGCCGTGCTGGTTCATCATGGCTGGTTCTGGAAAGGCGAGAATCCACGCGTCGTCGGCATGAAACAGCGCCGGCTCGCCACCCTGCTCCACCACGAAATCAGCCTGATCGCCTACCATCTGCCGCTGGACGCCCATCCGACACTCGGCAACAACGCCCAACTGGCCCGAGTGCTGGATTTAACCATCACCGGAACCGCCAGCGGCAATGGTCGGACGCCGGGGCTGGTGCTGCTGGGTGAGCCGGCCCAGCCGATGACCGGAGCTGCTTTCGCCGCGCATGTCGCCGCCCGTCTGGGCCGGGAACCGCTGTATGTTCCTGGCGCCGACGCGCCCATCCGGCGACTGGCCTGGTGCACCGGCGGCGCGCAGTCATACATCGAGATGGCGTCGAACGCGGGCGCGGACGCCTTTCTGACTGGCGAGGCGTCGGAACAAACCGTCCACTTCGCCCGCGAGAATGGTTTGCACTTCTTCGCCGCCGGTCATCACGCCACCGAGCGCTACGGCGTGCCGGCCCTGGGCGCGCATCTGGCCGAACAATTCGCCCTGCGCTTCGCCTTCGTCGACATCGCCAATCCGGTCTGAATCCCGCCGGTCAGTCCCCGCGTTGTGGGCGCAATCGCGCAAATCCCCGCTCCAACCTTCTCCCACCAGAGAGGGCGTTTCGTTCTCAAGGACCTGGCGGCTTTGAACGACAAGCGCATAGACCCTAATACCCTCCCTGAGTTATAGTTTTACCGCACCGCGGAAACAGCGGGAGGTCATATCGATGGAGTTCGCGCATCGTCCAGCGTACCCCGCGAAGCGTGCTGGTTTCGGCAAAACAACAGCTCCCAGTCCGGCTCCGGCGAACACGAAATCCGTGCATACCGTTTGCGTTGCCAACCCATCCCTATCCAACGATAAATTCACAACAGGAGACTGCGTATGAGTACGGTAGAGGACGTCGATCTCGGTAAACGCCGGTTTCTGACCGCCACGGCTGCCGTGGTCGGCGGTGTTGGCGTGGCGTTCGTCGCCGTTCCCTTTTTGAAATCCTGGTCGCCCAGCGAGCGCGCCCAGGCCGCTGGCGCTCCGGTGGAAGCCGACATCAGCAAGCTGGAAGAAGGCGCCATGATGACCGTCGAATGGCGCGGCAAACCGGTCTGGCTGCTCAGGCGCAGCAAGAAGATGCTGGACGATTTACCCGGCCTCAAGGACCAGTTGCTCGATCCCAACTCGGAAACAGCCAGCCAACAGCCTAAATACGCTCAGAACATCGACCGCTCCATCAAACCCGAGGTGCTGGTGCTGGTCGGAATCTGCACCCATCTTGGCTGTTCGCCGACCTTCCGGCCCGACGTGGCCCCAGCGGACCTAGGCCCGGCCTGGAAAGGCGGCTTTTTCTGTCCCTGCCATGGTTCCCGCTTCGACCTGGCTGGGCGGGTCTTCAAGGGCGTCCCCGCGCCGAAGAACCTGGAGGTGCCCTCCTATCGGTTCCTAAGCGACTCCCGCGTGTTGATTGGCGTTGATCCGGAGGCTGCATAATGGCAAACACACAGGGCACGACTGGTCTGGTCGGCTGGATTGACGAACGCTTCCCGCTGACCAAGATGATGCGCGAGCATCTGACCGAATATTACGCGCCGAAGAACTTCAACTTCTGGTACTTCTTCGGCTCGCTGGCGATCCTGGTGCTGGTCAACCAAATTCTGACTGGCATTTGGCTGACCATGAACTACAAGCCCGCCGCCACCGATGCTTTCGCTTCGGTCGAATACATCATGCGCGACGTGGATTGGGGCTGGCTGATCCGCTACATGCACTCCACCGGCGCCTCGGCCTTCTTCATCGTCGTCTATCTGCACATGTTCCGGGCGCTGATCTACGGCTCCTACAAGAAGCCGCGCGAGTTGATCTGGATCTTCGGCGTGGTGATCTTCCTGGCTCTGATGGCCGAAGCCTTCATGGGTTATCTGCTGCCCTGGGGCCAGATGTCTTTCTGGGGCGCGCAAGTCATCATCAACCTGTTCAGCGCCATTCCCGTCATCGGCCCAGATCTGTCGGTGTGGATTCGCGGCGACTTCGTGGTGTCCGACGCCACCCTGAACCGCTTCTTCTCGCTGCACGTCATCGCCGTGCCATTGGTGCTGCTGGCGCTGGTGGTCGCCCACATCATCGCCCTGCACGAAGTCGGCTCCAACAACCCCGACGGCGTCGAAATCAAGAAGGTCAAGGGTGCCGACGGCAAGCCGCTGGACGGCATTCCGTTCCACCCCTACTACACCGTCAAGGACCTGCTGGGCGTGGCCGTATTCTTGATTTTCTTCTCGTTCGTGATCTTCTTCACCCCGGAAATGGGCGGCTACTTCCTTGAGCATCCCAATTTCGATCCAGCCGATCCGATGAAGACTCCGCCGCATATCGCTCCGGTGTGGTACTTCACCCCGTTCTACGCCATCCTGCGCGCGGTGCCCTCCTTTGCCGGCACCCAAGTCTGGGGCGTGCTGGCCATGGGCGCCGCCATCGTCATGCTGTTCTTCCTGCCCTGGCTGGACCGTAGCCCGGTGAAATCCATTCGCTACCGTGGTTTCCTGTTCAAGCTGGTTCTGACCGCTTTCGTCATCTCGTTCCTGATCTTGGGTTATCTGGGCGCGTTGCCGACCACCCCGGAACGCACCACTCTGGCTCAGGTCTGCTCCGTGATCTACTTCGCATTCTTCTTCGTGCTGCCGATTCTGCCATGGTTTGAAAAGACCAAGCCGGTACCGGAAAGGGTGACCTCAAAATGAAAAAAATCATCATTGCACTCGCGTTCCTGGCGCTGCCGGGGTTGAGCCTTGCGTCCGGCGGCGAGGGTTATCCGCTGGAGAAAGCGCCGATTGATCTGCACAACAAAGCCTCATTGCAAAACGGCGCCAAGCTGTTCGTGAACTACTGCATGGGCTGTCATTCGCTGGATTATCAGCGTTACAATCGCATGGCCCGCGACATCGGCCTGACCGATGCGCAGGTCAAGGAGAATCTGATCTTCACCGGGGCCAAGGTCGGCGACACCATGAAAAACGCCATGCCCAAGGCCGACGCCAAACGCTGGTTTGGCGTCACCCCACCCGATCTGACCCTGATCGCCCGGGCGCGGGGCGTGGATTACCTCTACACCTACCTGCAAACCTTCTATCAGGACCCGACCAGGCCCTTTGGCGTGAATAACGCCGCCTTCCCGAACGCGGGCATGCCACACGTGCTGTGGCAGTTGCAAGGGATGCAAAAGCCGATCTACGCGGTGCACAAGAACCCCGAGGGCCACGAAACCAAGGTGCTTGAGGGTTTCGAGCTGGTGCAACCAGGCAGCATGAGTCCGCCGGAGTTCAAGGAGACCGTGGCGGACCTGGTGAACTTCCTGGCCTACGTTGGCGAACCCATCCAACTGAAACGCCAGAGCATCGGCATCTGGGTGTTGTTGTTCCTGGCGTTGACCACCGTGGTGTTCTACCTGCTCAAGAAAGAGTATTGGAAGGACGTGCATTGACGGGTAATCCGGGATTGGCGAGCGGGGATTGGTGGGTGGGTTGGCCACTGCCGTGCCGTCTCGCCAACCTCCAGCGCTCGGCCTCGCCAATCCCTCTCTCATCTACCCTTCCGACCGATCACCATGACCTCGACCCGTCCCTACCTGATCCGCGCCTTGTACGAGTGGATTGAAGACAACAGCCTGACGCCACACATTTTGGTGGACGCCGAAGCGCCAGGGGTGGTTGTGCCCAAGCAGCACATCCGCGAAGGGCAGATCGTGCTCAACATCGACCCGGCGGCGGTGCGCGATCTGCGGCTGGGCAATGAGTGGATCGAGTTCAGCGCCCGCTTCGGTGGCGTGGCCCGCGCGATTCAGATTCCGGTAGGGGCTGTCCTGGCGATTTATGCCCGCGAAAATGGACAAGGCATGGCTTTTGGCGAAGAGGCCGGGAGCGACGAACCACCGCCCCCGCCGGACAAGCTGGATCAATCCCCGCGTCCCAGTCGCAAGCCGGTGTTGAAAATCGTCAAATAACCGCGCTCAACGGATATATTCGAACAGCGTCACTACCCGGCGCACGCCGCCGACCTGGCTGGCCACATCCGCGGCCGCATCCGCTTCCTGAGGCCGCACCAGTCCCAACAGATAGACTACCCCTCCTTCCGTCACCACCTTGACCCGGCTGGGATCGAAATCCGGGATATGATGGATGGCCAACAGGGCTCCTTTCACTTTGGTGGTCAGCAGTGTGTCGTTGCTGCGGCTGGACAGCGCGCTGGGTGGACCGATCACCAGTTCGTTGTAGACTTCCCGAACGGGAGGTTCGCTAAGATCGCGAGCAATTTCCTCGGCCTGCTGTCGAGCCTGCGCCGACACGGCTTCGCCGCTCAACAGCACGGCGCCATTGTAACTGGTGACGTTGATGTGGTTGCCTGGCGGCAAGCCTTGGTTGAGCGCATCGTACAGCTTCAGTTCGATGGTCTGGTCATCCACCACGGTTCCCGTCGTGCGCCGATCATGCGCCACACCCACACCCACCGCCGCGCCACTCACTAGCAGCGGGATGCAACCGGTCAACAGCGTCGTGGCCAGAATTGCCGCCGCGAAATGAATGAGCCCGATATTCATAGGGGTTCCTCCTCGCCAAACAACCGATGATCCACCAGATCGCACAGACAATGGATGATCAGGATGTGGACCTCTTGAATCCGCGCCGTCGCCGTCGCCGCCGCTCGGAGCTCGATATCCCCCACGCCAAGGCACCCGGCCATGCGCCCGCCGTCGCGGCCCGTCAGCGCCACCGTGGACAGTCCCAACTCGCGAGCGGCGACCATGGCGGTCAGGACGTTGGGAGAATTGCCGCTGGTCGAAATCGCCAGCAGCACATCACCGGAACGACCGAGCGCGCGGACTTGCCGGGCGAAGATTTGCTCGAAAGCGTAATCGTTGGCGATGGAGGTCAATGCTGAACTGTCGGTGGTCAGCGCGATGGCGGCCAATCCGGGTCGTTCGATCTCGAAGCGATTGACCAGTTCGGCGGCGAAATGTTGGGCATCGGCGGCGGACCCGCCGTTGCCGCAAACCAGGATCTTGTAGCCTTGCCGCAACCGTTCGGCCAGATGTTCGGCGGCCCGAACGATGCGCGATCCCAGCATGGCGAGAGTACGCTCCTTGGCCGCGATGCTGGCGGCGAAATGTTGTTCGATGCGCGTGAGAGATTCCATCATGACCATCCGGTAAAGTGCGATGCATGGCAAAGCTTAGCGCATTCCCGTTCGATTCAATCCCTTGATGGCGCGTGATCCGCGCATAATTTGCCCCTCGTGGATACTGTCGAGACCATACCGAGCGATCACTGCTACGGCCTGCTACTTAAATGCGACTTAATCATCTATAGTCGGTAATATAAGCGCCATCGAACCAACCTGGCACCCATCGCTTCAGGTAAAGAACCGTAGTAACCGCTCGAATAGCTCGCGTCGACGCTCCAGCAGTGCGGTATCCCCGAAACTGACGCGGTAAGCTGTCCGCCCTAACTATTCCGGCCACCATTGGATTGATCGACAGAACCATGTCCGAGCCGTCCACGATCCGTACGTCCGATGGGCAAGCCCCCGTGATGCACGTCGGGATGACCGCGCTGCGTGCCGACCCTGGCACCTGGGTGGTGGCGTTCAACGGCGTACTGTTAGTCTGCCTTTTCGCGTGGGTCCCATTCCATTGGGGGGGCGAAGCGCACGTTGCCCTCATCGGCGACCTGGCCGACGTGGTGATCGGTCTGTCGCTCGTGGGCATGACTTGGCGTGCTTCCCGATCCGCGGGAATGGAACCCAGCACGCGATGCGGTTGGCGGCTGATCGCTCTGGGTTGCTTCTCCTACTGGATCGGCAACGTCATCTGGTTCAACTATGAGATTCTGCTCGGAATCAATCCCTTTCCCTCGCTGGCGGACTTCGGGTATCTGGGCTTTTTCCCACTGGTGCTGGCTGGAGTGATGTGCTTCATCCGGCCCATGGAAAGCCGTACCGAGCGCACCTTGTTTTGGCTAGACCTTTGCGTGATCGCCATCGGCGCCGGAACCCTGGTCTGGTACTTCCTGCTCCGGCCAATCGTCCAGACCAACCATGACGGTGCGTTGACGTTGATCCTGGCTCAGATCTATCCGATCAGCGACACCGTCTTTCTGGTCGGAGTGACGGGACTGATGCTGAGGTGGCGACGTGATCGTCCCGCTGCCCCAATCGCTTGGCTGGTGGCGGGACTGCTTTCGTTTCTGCTGACCGATATCCGGTTCACCTACGAAACGGCGCAAAAAGCCTATGTTTCGGGCGGGTTCACCAACGCGATGTATTACCTCTCCTACATGCTGATGATGGTAGGCGCTCATCTGGAATATCGCGGCGGCGCCCAAGCGATTCCACCCAAGGCGATGCTTTCCAGGCCAGAATGGGGTATGGGACTGTTGCCCTATCTGTCCGTCGCTGCCGTTTACGGGCCGCTCCTCCCGGTGGCGTTGGGTTGGTCGTCCGAAGCCGAGTATGGGTCACGGGGGGGAACACTGAGTGGGTTACTCCTCGCGGCGGTGACTCTGGCCATCCTGGTCATGGTGCGTCAGTCCGTCGCCGCGCAAGAGATCGCGCGGCTGCGAGCCGAACAGGTGGTCCAGCAGACCGAGGCGCGCTTCGCGAGCCTGGTGCGGCACTCCTCGGACGTGATCAGCCTGCTGGGACCGGATCTGCGCCTGCGCTTCGTGAGTCCCGCCATCCAGCGGGTCCTGGGCCTGGCGCCGCGGACCTTAACGGACCAACCTTTGTTCGATCTGCTCCATCCGGAGGATCAGCCAAACTTCACCGGTTTCATCGAACGGGTTCTGGCCACTCAGGAAGTCCCCGCCGTCACCGAGTGGCGACTGCGCCACGCGGATGGCAGTTGGCGGGACATCGAAATCCTGGCCACCAACCTGACCGAAGATCCCACCGTGGGCGGGGTGGTATTGAACAGCCGGGATGTGACCGACCGCAAGCGTTACGAGCGTGATATTCATCAGGCGCGGGACGCCGCCGAGGCCGCCAACCGCGCCAAAAGCGAATTTCTGGCCAACATGAGTCACGAGATTCGCACCCCCATGAACGTCGTGCTCGGCTTGGCCCAAGTGCTGGGCCGCGAATCGCTCGCGGCCAACCAACGCGATATGGTCCGACACATCCAGGCGGCTGGCCAATCCCTGCTCGCCATCATCAACGACATTTTGGACTTCTCCAAGATCGAAGCGGGCCAGTTGCGACCCGAATCCCACCCCTTCGATCTGGGAACGCTTTTGGCCAAGTTGGACAGTTTGATGGGTTACCAAGCCCGGACCAAGGGGATTACCCTGAGTACCGCGGCGCCAACCACCTCCCTGGGACTCCTGCTGGGTGACGCCCTGCGGGTGGAGCAAGTGCTGATCAATCTGATGGGCAACGCGATCAAGTTCACCGAGCGGGGCGAAGTCTCCGTCCAAGTCCAACCCCTGGAAACCAGCGAGTCGGCGGTGCGGCTGCGTTTTACGGTGCGGGACACCGGAATCGGCATCACCCCTGAAGCATTGGCCAGCCTGTTCACCCCCTTCACCCAAGCCGATGGGAGCATCACCCGCCGCTTTGGCGGCACCGGTCTGGGTCTTTCCATCAGCAAACGGTTGGTCGAGTTGATGGGGGGCACGATTGGAGCCGAGAGTCGTGGCGGCCAGGGGAGCTACTTCTGGTTCGAGTTGCCGTTCGCGCGGGCCGCGGACAGCGCGGCGGATACGTCGCCCTCCCCCACGCCCGCGTTTCTCGCTGGGCCACGCCTGGCGGGCCTGCATGTTCTGGTCGTGGACGACAGCGCCATGAACCGCGATGTGGTGGAGCGAGCGCTGGGGATCGAAGGCGCGACCGCCACGCCGGTGGCGGATGGCCAACAGGCCTTGCAACTCCTCCAAACCCAACCCGATGCCTTCGATGCCGTGCTGATGGACGTGCAGATGCCGGTGATGGACGGATTGACCGCCACCCAACAGATTCGCCACGAACTGGGCTTGACCAACCTGCCGGTCCTCGTCTTCACCGCCGGGGTGCTAACGGAGCAGCAACAAGCGGCGCGCGCGGCGGGCGCCCAACGACGTGCTGGCCAAGCCGGTGGATTTGGAACAGATGGTAGCCATGTTATTGCGATGGGTTCCTGCCCCATGCTCACCCGCGGGCAAGGAGGTGGGGACGAAGGCGGAAGACTCCGCCGTGTCCCTCCACCTCCCTCCCCTCCCACGAGAAGGGCGGGAATCAGTGGATGATTTCCCGGATATCCCCGGCATCGACCGGGCGCGGGTCGCTCAGCCCCTGGGCCAGGACCGCGCCTTCTTTCTGCGCCTGCTGACGCAATTCACCACCGAATTCGCTGACACCGTGGCGCAGACCCAGCACGACTTGGCGGTGGGCGACCGGGAGACCGCTACCCGGCGCCTGCATACCCTGCGCGGTAATGCGGGTTATCTGGGAATGCCGGAACTGATGATCACCGCCGGGGAATTGGAGGAAACCCTCCGACGAGGGGAGATGGATTTGGCGGCGGGACTGGAAATCCTCGGCCGCCAGCTCGACGCCCTGAACACGGCTAGCGCCCCCTGGCGGGAGACCGCCGCCGCAGTGATGCTTCCCTGCCCGGGACCACCACTCAAGGTCGAATCGATGACAGCCCTCCTCGAAGCTCTGCGTAACTATGATCTAAAGGCACTACGGCGTTTCGAGGAACTGGAGCCAGCCCTGCGGGGCACCTTGGGCGCGCCCGAAACGGAAATGCTTGGCAAGACGATCCGTGGCTTGCGGTTCGAGGACGCGCTCGCCTGGCTGGAGCGGCGTATCACGAACGTCGGAATAGACCCGGCGCATTTCACGCCAATACGGGGGACGACAACGAATCCATCGTTTTCGGTCGACGCTGGAGTGAATCGCGAGCACAGGGAATCCATCTCATCGCCTGACATGGCGGATCACTTCCCCTGACTGGCAGGCGTCCGTTTCAAACGAAAACGACGTGAAACCGCACCATTGCAAATTGAAACCGCTCCAGTGCCCAATGCGACAAATAGGCACCGTCAGTGCGTTCACAGACAAGAATATTCGCATCATGCGCCGCTACGGCACGGAAGATGCCCACCCCAAGGGTATTTTGCGGCGCTGGATTCGTTCTGCACCACTCCATCCAACTCGAAAGTCAACCAATCAGATCCATCGAAGCACCAACCGAATGAGGCGAGGGCGAGATTTTCCCTCGCCCTCGCCCTGGAAATCCCACCAAGCGGCTCATAAGCTGAAACGGCGAACCGGGAAACGGCACACTTCCGGGGCCGGAAATCACCGTGATCACCGCGCCGATTCGCCACCGAGAAGGCGCGCTTGTAGAGTAACGTCCCGCAGGCGCGCTTGAAGTATTGACATCAGGGTGATCCATCATGACGAATTCCGCCGCCGATAGTCGTCCCCGCGTGCTGATCGTCGATAACGTGCCCGAGAATCTGCGCGCGTTAATAAGCACCCTGCGCGGCGACTACGTGATTATCGCCGCCACGCAGAGCGAACGGGCGCTGGAACGGGCGCAACGCCAACCCCAGCCCGACGTGATTCTGCTCGACCTCACGCCGGGCATGGATGGCTATTCGGTGCTCACCCATCTGAAAGCCAATCCAGCGACCGCCGAGATTCCGGTCCTTTTCGTCATCACGCCAGCCGACGCCGCCGCCGAAGCGCGCGGTCTCAAGCTAGGCGTCGCGGACTATCTCACCCAGCCGGTCAATCCCGAATTGTTGCGTGTACGGTTGCGCACGCAACTGGAGTTGCGCCGCTATCGGACGCTGGAGGATTCGGTAGCGCACCGCACCGCCCTGCTGACGAACAGCGAACAGAAGTGCCGAATTCTCGCTGACTATTCCCCCAACTGGGAATATTGGCTGGCGCCCGATGGCGGCTACCTGTACGTGTCGCCCGCTTGCCTGAAGGCCACCGGTTATCCGCCCGCCGCCTTCTCCGCCGATCCGGGCCTGATGAAAAAAATCATCCATCCCGACGATCTAGACATCTGGCGGGCGCACAATAGGCGGGATTTGACCGCCGCCGCCAACGAGCCGCTGATCCTGCGTATCTGTACCCGGGAGGGCGACGAAGGCTGGATCGAGCATAGCTGTAAACCCGTCTTCGACGAGGAGGGCCAGTTTTTGGGACGGCGAGGCTCAAACCGCGATATCACGGATCGCCAGCGCATCGAACATCAACGCCAAGCCGCTGAGAAAGCCCTGCGCGCCAGTTATCAGTCCATCGCGTCCATTCTCAATGCATTGCCCGAATCCGCTTCCCTGATAGGTCGGGAGGGAACCCTCCTCGCGCTGAACGAAACCATGGCCCAGCGTCTTGGCCGTTCCCACACCGAGTTGGTGGGCGCCAATGTCTATGAACTGCTCGATCCCGCGACCGCCCATACCCACCGTCAGGCCGTCGACCAAGTGTTCCAATCCGGCCAACCCCTCCGTTTCAAGGACGAGCGCGCGGGCCGAATCATCGACAATCTCTTTTACCCTGTGCTGGACGACCAGGGTCGGACGATCCAGATCGCCATCTTTGGCACGGACATCACCGAGCGCCAGCAGGCCGAACAACGGCTCCGCGAAAGCGAGGAACGCTATCGCACGATTTTCAACCATACCGCGGACGCGGTCCTCATTCTCGACCTGACAGGAAACCTGCTTGCCGTCAACGACCAAGCCTGCCGACAATACGGTTACGCCCGAGAGGACTTCCTGAAATTGCATATCACGGACATCGATACGCCCGAGGATGCGGTCCATGCGCCAGAGCGCCTCGCGTTGCTGGACCAACAGGGCGAGGCCAAATTCGAGGCCGTGCATCGGGACGCGCGGGGACGCGTCTTTCCCGTCGAGGCGCGGTCGACCAAGATCCTGCTCGACGGTCGCCCCAGCCTGTTGAACGTTTTTCACGACACCACCGAGCGCAAGCGCGCGGAAAAACTGCTATTCGAGGCCAAGGAACGACTGGCGCTGGCGCTGGCCGCCGCCGACCAGGGTATCTACGATCTGAACGTGCAAACCGGCGAAGTCATCGTCAGCTCCGAATACGCCACCATGCTGGGCCATAATCCGGCGCATTTCACCGAGACCATCGCAACCTGGACGGCTCGCCTACATCCCGATGAGCGCGATGCCATCACCAAGATTTGCCAGGATTACCTCGACGGACGCTTGCCCGAATACCGGGTGGAATTCCGCCAAAAAACTGCGTCGGGTGGCTGGAAGTGGATTTCATCGGTGGGCAAGATCGTCGAGCGCGACGCCGACGGGAAGCCATTGCGGATGCTCGGCACCCATACCGACATCGATGCGCGCAAAGCCACCGAAGAGCGATTGCGCACGCTTTCGCGGGTGGTGGAACAAAGCCCGGAAAGCATCGTCATCACCAACCTGGCCGCGGAAATCCAATACGTGAACGAGGCGTTCACGCGCGCCACCGGCTACACGCGCGAGGAGATGCTGGGTCAGAATCCGAGGATTCTACAGTCGGGCAAGACACCCGCGTCCACCTATGCCGCGATGTGGGATGCCCTCCATCAAGGTCAAGTCTGGGAAGGCGAATTCCATAACCGGCGCAAGGACGGGCGGGAGTACGTCGAATGGGCCATCATCATCCCGGTCCGCCAATTGGACGGGCGGATCACCCACTACGCGGCGATCAGGAATGACATCACCGAAAGGAAACGCCTCGGCGCGGAACTGGATCGCCATCGCTACCACCTAGCGGAACTCGTGGCGGAACGCACCGCGCAGTTGAACGAAGCGCGGCGCGCGCGGGCCGAAGCAGCCTCCCAAACCAAGGCGACCTTTCTGGCCAACATGAGTCACGAAATCCGCACGCCGATGAACGCCATCATCGGTATGACCCATCTGGCCCTGAAGACCGAACCGACGCCGCGCCAACGCGATTACCTGCTCAAGATTCAACGTTCCAGCGATCACCTGCTAGGGATCATCAATGACATTCTGGATTTCTCCAAGATCGAGGCCGGCAAGCTGGGGATCGAGCAAACGAATTTCACGCTGGAACACGTGCTTGACCACATCACCAGCCTGATGACCGCGAAGATCGCGGACAAGGGGTTGCAACTGAACATCACTGTGGCCCCCGACGTGCCCAACCGGCTGGTGGGCGACCCGCTGCGGCTGGGTCAGATACTGATCAATTACGCCAACAACGCGGTCAAGTTCACCGACCGGGGCGAAATCGCCATTACGGTGCAGGTCGCGACCATGCTGGTCAAGGAGGTGTCGCTACGCTTTTCGGTGCGCGACACCGGGATTGGCATCCAGGCGGACCAATTGCCGTTGCTGTTCCAGAGTTTTCAACAGGCCGATGTCTCCACCACCCGCCAATACGGCGGAACGGGGTTGGGGCTGGCCATCTCGAAGCGGCTGGCGGAACTGATGGGGGGAGAAGTGGGGGTCGAGAGCACGCCCGGCCAAGGTTCCACGTTCTGGTTCACGGCCCAGTTGGGTCGGGGCGCCGAGGCGGTGGCATCCCACGCGTCCCGGAACCGGGCCGAGTCGCCGCCGAATCTCGCTGTCCTCACTGGCCGCCGGGTGCTGCTGGTCGAAGACAACGAGCTCAATCAGGAAGTGGCGACCGCGTTCCTGCGCGAGTTCGAGCTGGATGTTGATTTGGCGCCCGACGGCGCCACCGCGGTGGAAAAGGTGCGTGGCACGATCTACGATGTTGTGCTGATGGACATGCAGATGCCGGTGATGGATGGACTCACCGCGACGCGCGCCATCCGTGCGCTGCCGAATCGGGTGGGCTTGCCGATTATCGCCATGACCGCCAACGCCATGGCGGGCGATCGCGAACGCTGTCTGGCGGCGGGGATGAACGATCACATTGCCAAACCCATCAACCCCCAGAAGTTACTCAACAAGCTGCGGCAATGGGTGACGCTACTCCCAACGAACCGCGATGTTCCCGACGCCAGCGCCCCGGCGGCGGTGAATTCCGTCACCGTGGCGCTGGCTGGGATCGCCGGCCTCAATGTCGCGTTGGGCTTGCGCCAGGTCATGGGCCGTGAAGCGCTCTACCGCAACCTGTTGGCCCGCTTCGTCTCCAGCCAGGCCGATGCCCCGGTCCGTCTCGCCGCCGCCATCGCCGCCGCCGACTGGATCACGGCCGAGCGGATCGCCCACACGCTCAAGGGTACCGCTGCCCAGATCGGCGCTGGTGGGATTCGCACCCTGGCCGAGCGGCTGGAGCATGCGATCCACCAGCGCCGGCCGGCGGTGGTACTGGAGCCTTTGCAGGCCGAAATTGTCGCCGCCCTACCGATCCTGATCGCGGCGATCACCGCGCGCCTGCCACCGGTGCCCGCCATCCCGGCCCTCGCCGAGGTGGATCGTGACTACGGGCAAATCCTCTGCATCCGGCTGGCGCAACAGTTGCGCGAAGACGACCCCGCCAGCCGAGAGTTTTTGAGCGAACACCAAGCCGTCTTTCGAGGCTTGTTCGGCGCTCGCTTCCCCGGCCTCGCCGAGGCGATTGAGGGCTACGACTTGGATCTGGCCCTCGACCGACTTCGGGAAGCCGTCGCCACCCAGGACTTTGAGGGCTTTACCTTGTAGGCCGGGACTTGCGGTGGCGAGGAACGAGCGTTTTCGCAAACACGCGAGTACCCGTATGAACGCCCCGATCCATTCTGATGGTTCCAATTCCGCCGCCTCGCGGGAAACACCGCGAGGCGAACCGTTGTGCCTGCAATCCGACCTGCGCGAGGTATTGGACGCCACCGACATCGGCGTTTGGGAGTACGACCATGCCACCGACCGCGTGTTTTGGAGCCCTGCCCTCCGTGCCTTGCTGGGCCGCACCGAGCCGGTTCCATCCAACTTGGCGGCCTGGCTCGACTTGATCCATCCCGACGACTTACCGCGCGCGCAAGCGTGCATCGCGGCGACGCATGCGACCGATCGCCCGCTGGCCGAGGCCGAATGTCGCCTGCGAGCGGCCGATGGCCGGTGGGTCTGGGTTTATGTCCGAGGACGAATCACCCGGTGGGATGCAACCGGTCGGCCACTGCTCACGGCCGGCACCCTGCTCGATATTTCCTTGCGCAAGCACGCCGAGCTGTTGGTGCGAACGCAGCACGAACTCGCCGGGATTCTAGCCGAGGAGCCGGATCGAAAACGGTTGCTGGAAGCCATTCTGGGCAGCGCGCTAAGCCTGCCCGAACTGGATGGCGGCGGACTGTACTGGCGCGAGCCGGATGGCGGTTATCGGTTGGTGGTTCGGCGAGGCTTTTCCGAAGCGTTTTTCGCCCAAGTCAGTGACCTGGCGGCGGATTCCCCTCAGGCGGAAGTGATCCGTCAAGGCCGGATGCGATGCAGTTGTACCCTCCCACGGGGCCATTGCACCGATGCCGGGCTGGTCAAGGAAATCGCGTTGGTCGAAGAAGGCCTCCATTCGCTAGTGGTGTTGCCGATTCATGTCGGCGGCGAGCCCCTCGCCAGTCTCAACCTCGCCAGCAAGCGGGTTGGAACCATCGGACCACTGACCGTGACCGCCCTGGAGACGCTCGCCCGGCAATGCACCCAAGCCTTGGAGCGGCTGTTGGCCCAGGAGGAAGCCGCCAGCCAGAGACAAAATTTGGCGGGATTGTTTGGCGCCATCAACGATTATCTGTTCGTCCTCAATCTGGAAAGTCACATCTTGCACTATAACTCGGCGGTAGCGGAGGGATTAGGCTATGGGGAGGGTTTGCTTGGCCAGCCGATTTGGGTCGTTCACCCGCCCGAAGTCCGCGACGAGGCGCGGCGCATGGTCGCCGAAGTACTGGCCGGAACCCGCGCCAACTACCTGCTGCCTCTGCTGAAAGTCGATGGCGGGCATGTCCTCGTCGACACCCGCGTCGTGATGGGCCAATGGAACGGCCAGCCGGCGATGATCGGAGTATCGCGCGATATCACGGCGCTGCAAGCGATGCAGGAAGCTCTCCAGGAACGGGAAGAACTGTATCGCACCATCGTCGATCAGGTTGGCGAGGGTGTGATTCAAAGTGATGCGACCCCCATAATATTGCATGACCTACTGATACC
>JAVMKI010000034.1:0-24484 GCA_031732755.1 Candidatus Contendibacter sp. | reverse complement strand
CGTTACCACCTGAGAATCACATCCTCGTCGTTAATAGATTATGAACAGGCTCTTAAGGGCTAATTCGCGAGATTGGCGAACGGGCATGGCGCGAGGCGCGGACGCGGCTTGAACGGAATCGGTGGAGACGTTACGGAAACCAACCCGTGGATTGCGGGAGCCGGCTTGCAAGCGATTTGGCGGATCATCGCCAGCGAGCCGGTTCCCGCGTCAACGAAGCCTTGATGGGCGAGAACATGCGAGGACAGTTTTTGGACTATCTCTCGAATGGGGCTGCTCGCTCATTTGGCTTGTCTTCGGCTCATGAACAACAGCCGCTCGAACAGATGCACATCCTGTTCGTTCTTCAGCAAGGCCCCATACAGCGGTGGAATCAGCTTGCGCTGGTCGCCGCGCAGCGCTTCGGGCGGAATGTCCTCGGCCACCAGCAACTTGATCCAGTCCAGTAGCTCCGAGGTGGACGGCCGCTTCTTCAATCCTGGCACCTCGCGAATCTCGAAGAAAGCTTCCAATGCTTCGTTCAACAGCCGCTTTTTCAAATCCGGGTAGTGCACCCGCACGATCCGCTCCATGGTCTCCTTGTCGGGGAAGCGGATGTAGTGGAAGAAGCAGCGACGCAGAAAGGCGTCCGGCAGTTCCTTCTCGTTGTTGCTGGTGATGATGATGACCGGCCGATGTTGGGCCCGAATCGTTTGCTGGGTCTCGTAGACATGGAACTCCATGCGGTCGAGTTCCAACAGCAAGTCGTTGGGAAACTCGATATCGGCCTTATCGATCTCGTCGATTAACACCACGGGTTGCACTGCGTGGGTGAACGCCTCCCACAGCTTGCCCTTGACGATGTAGTTGCCGATCTCGTGAACGCGAGAGTCGCCCAGTTGCGAATCGCGCAGCCGCGACACCGCATCGTATTCGTACAAGCCCTGCTGCGCCTTGGTGGTGGACTTGATGTGCCACTGAATGAACGGTCGGTTCAGGGCCAGGGCGACTTCCTCGGCCAATTGGGTTTTACCGGTGCCCGGTTCGCCCTTGACCAGCAACGGTCGGCCCAGGGTCACGGCGGCGTTCACCGCCATCATCAGATCGTCGGTGGCGACATAGCGGTCGGTGCCGCTAAAGCGAGTGGGGGACATGAGAATTGGGTCTCCTTTATATGCCTTTAAAGCATATCAAAGTGAAAATTTATTATATTTACGAATAAGCTTTATCTGATACCGTTACGCGATTAGACACTCTAAGCTTGGCAAGCATTCTAATCATTGACGGTGCGCGAGAGGAAAAATCATGAAGGCGACTAACATTCTGGAAACCATCGGTAATACGCCCCATGTCCGCATCAACCGGTTGTTCGCCGACCGCAAGGTTGAGGTTTGGATGAAGCTGGAGCGGGCCAATCCCGGCGGCAGCATCAAGGACCGCATCGGCTTGGCCATGATCGCGGACGCCGAACAGCGCGGTTTGCTCAAGCCCGATAGCGTGATCGTCGAGCCCACGTCCGGCAACACCGGCATCGGCCTGGCGATGGCGGCGGCGGTCAAGGGCTATCGCTTGATCCTCACCATGCCGGAATCCATGTCGCTGGAACGGCGGCGCTATCTGGCGGCGCTGGGGGCGGAACTGGTGCTGACGCCCAAGGAAAAGGGTATGCCGGGCGCTATCGAGCAAGCGCAAGATCTGCTGCGGGAACTTCCCAACGCCTGGATGCCGCAGCAGTTCGAGAATCCGGCCAACGTCGCGATCCACCGCCGCACCACCGCTCAGGAGATTCTCAACGATTTTCCCGAAGGGCTGGATTATCTGATCAGTGGGGTCGGTACTGGCGGTCATATCACCGGCTGCGCCGAGGTTTTGAAAGAGCGATTTCCGAATCTCAAGGTGCTCGCGGTCGAACCGGCCGCTTCGCCCGTACTGAGCGGTGGTCAGCGCGGTCCGCATCCGATTCAGGGCATCGGCGCTGGCTTTGTGCCAGCGGTGATGAATAGGGCCATTCTTGATGGCATCGTGCAGGTTCCCCACGAGAGTGCATTCAAGTTCGCGGTGCGCTGCGTCAAGGAAGAAGGCATCTTCATCGGAATTTCCTCTGGCGCCTCGCTGGCGGCGATAGCCCAGAAGCTGCCGGAAATTCCCGATGGCAGTCGGGTGCTGACCTTCTGCTACGACACCGGCGAACGTTACCTGTCGGTGGCCGGGTTGTTCGATTGAAAGGCGGTTTGAAAGCCGCTCTCGAAAAACTGGTGGGTAGGGTGGGCATTCCCACCCTACCTTATGCTCTCGCCCCAAATTTCTCCCCCGTGGAGAGAAGGTTATCCTTTGGTCAGATGGGCGCGGATGAACTCATATTCCGCTTGGGTGCTCTTCTCGGCGTCGCTACCCACGAACTCGGCCAGTTTGCCGCCGATCAATGGAATCCCGCATTTGACTTCCAACTGCACGTCATTGACGCAGCCATCGCCCTGGGTCCGTAGTTCCATGGCACCCTTGATATTGACCGGCACGCCCGCGATATCGATCTCGAACTGGCAACGATAGGGGCCGCCGACTTTCCCTTCCCACTGTTCGCTCTGAACGATGGTGTTCCAGGGATTGAGGAATTTCTTCAGCAAGGCCGGCACATCGGCCGGGATTTCTCGCTTGATCCTGACGGTGTGGCGGCCCTCGCTCCCCGCGCATTCCAGCACCTCGATATTGCGCGCCCCGATCCCCGCATACTTGATTTTCATGAAATCGGGGTCGTGAAACAGCCCGAAAACCGTATCCACGTCCTTGGCGTAGGAATGCAATGCTCTAATCTTCATGGATTCTCCTTGTGCAGGGTGAATGAGAAACGTTCGGATGCTCGAACGGCGATGATACCCATGGTGCTCTCGACGCACTGGCACGTTTTAGCGATTCGCGCACGAAATGTTACCTCGGCATGAATTCCTGCAGCAGATCATTCAGAAATCGCAATCCCAGGTCGGTCGGCCGCAGCCGCTCGACCGCCGTCGCCATCAGCCCACGTTCCCGCGCCCGGCTGAGTCCCTGCTCCAACGCGGTCAGCGGTAAGCCCGTCCGCTCCTCGAACAACGCCATCGGCACTCCATCCACCAACCGCAGCGCGTTCATCAAAAACTCCACCGGCAAATCCGCCGGATGGATCGGTTCATCACCGCCAATGCCGGCCCGTGTGCCCGCCACCGCCAGATAATCACGCGGATGTTTGGGTTTCCACAATCGGTGGATTAACCCAGCGACGGGATCGGTCAGCTTGCCATGCGCCCCGGCGCCGATACCGAGGTAGTCGCCGAATTCCCAGTAGTTCAGATTATGCCGACAACGCTGGTTTGCGCGGGCGTAAGCGGACACTTCGTAGGATTGGTAGCCATGCCGGGCCAGTTCCGCCTGAGCGCGTTGCTGAATGAGGTCCGTCGTCTCGTCCTCTGGCAGGGTGGGCGGCGACCGGTGAAACGCCGTGTTTGGCTCGACGGTTAACTGGTAATAGGACAGATGCGCGGGTTGCAAGGCCATGGCGTTGACGATGTCAGCCAGTGCCCGCGCGACCGTCTGTCCTGGCAGGCCAAACATCAAGTCCAGATTGAAATTCGCCAGCCCGGCGGCATGAGCCGCTTCGGCGGCGGCGCATGCGGCGCGGCGGTCGTGAATGCGACCCAGCCGTTGCAGTTGCTCATCGTCGAAACTCTGCACGCCGATGGAGAGCCGATTGACGCCCGCCGCACGAAACTCGGCGAACCTGCCGCGTTCCACCGCGCCGGGGTTGGCCTCCAGAGTAATTTCCGCGTCCGAACACAGCGGTAAGCGCGTGCGTAGGCCCGCCAGCAGCCGGTCCAGCGCCTCGGCGGAAAGCAGGCTGGGCGTGCCGCCACCGATGAACACGCTCTCGATCCGCCGTCCCCCCGCGCGCGGCAAATCCTGCTCCAGATCCGCCAGCAGCGCATCGACATAAGCCGTTTCCGGGATGGGTCCGCGCGCTTCGTGAGAGTTGAAGTCGCAATACGGGCATTTGCGCGCGCACCAGGGAATATGAACGTACAACGTCAAGGGAATGGGGGAAGAAAACGCCAAAACCGCATCTCGATTATTGAACTAGAATTTTCTCATGACGTCTGTCAAAGGCGCCCACGAATCCCGTTATCCAGTCGCTGGTTATCAGCAGCGATTTGCAATCATACAGCGAGGGCGGTATGGAACTTCACCGGATCTATGTCAAGACCGCCAAGGGATTAGAGGAAGTCCAGTCGCGGACCTATAAACTATCGTCCCATTTACGCCGGCTACTGATCATGGTGGATGGCCGGTCCACCGCCACCGAATTGATTGGCCGGCTGACGGCGCTCGGCGGTATCGAATCGGAACTGGCCGAATTGGAAGCCGGCGGTTTTATCGTGCACCCCGGTCCTGATCCGAGCGCACCCGACGCGGCGACCTCCGCCGCGCCTTCCACATTCAATCTGAATGAGGCCAAGCAATCCATCCGTTCCATTCTATTGAACGCCATGGGGCCGGCCGCCGGCTACCGGATCGAATGCGTCGAGGCGGTCACCACGCTCGGCCAGCTTCAGGTCGAGCTCGACACCCTTCACGATCTGTTGCCCAAACTGCTGTCCCGGCCACAAGCCGAACAGGTGTGGCACCAATTGGAGCCGGTCGCGCTGGAGCTGGAACGACGCTCGTCGAGCCAAGCCCATGACGTCGCGCCACCGGACAAATCGGCGTCCGCCTCGGTCCCGTCCGCGCATCCTGAATTCAATCTCGACAAGGCCAAGGGTTTCATCCGTTTCACCTTGCTGGGCGCGCTGGGGCCGTCGGCCGCGCGGCGGATCGAGCGAATCGAAGCGACCACCACGCCCGAGGAACTCCGGCTCGAACTCGACGCCATCCGCGATATGTTGCCCAAGGTGCTGTCCCGGCGGCAGGCCGAGCAGACGTGGCGGCAACTGGAGCCGATCATGATCTCGATTGCCGCGCCGCCACCGTAATTTCCCGTCGCCAGGCCGATGCATCTTGCAGGTGCCGACGCAGCCGCGCCAACGCCTGGCCGCGATGACTCAGACGGTTCTTGGTCGCCAGATCGAGTTCGGCGGCGGTCCGTTGCTCGTTGGGCACGAAGAAGACCGGATCGTAGCCAAATCCGTTCGCGCCGCGCGGTTCGGTCAGGATGACGCCCTCCCAGCATCCCTGGCAGATCAACGGCGTCGGATCAGCGGGATGGTGGAGCAGCGCCAGCACGCAGATGAAACGGGCGGTGCGTCGTTCCACCGGCACGCCCCGCAAGACGCCCAGCAGTTTGTCCATATTGATGCGGTCGTCGGCGTCAGGACCGGCGTAACGGGCCGAATGGATGCCAGGAGCGCCGTCCAGCGCATCCACCACCAGCCCGGAATCGTCGGCCAGCGCCGGCAAGCCGGTATGCCGCGCGGCGTTGCGGGCCTTGAGCAGCGCGTTTTCGACGAAGGTCAGCCCGGTCTCCTCCGCTTCCGGCACGCCAAACGCGGATTGCGGCGTGATGGCGAGGTTCGGCTCCGCCAACGCGGCGGCGAATTCCCGGGCCTTGCCCGAATTGTTGCTGGCCAGGACGATACGCATGGCGTCAACCCGGCAAACCCAGCGCTTCCCGCTGTTTACGCAACAGGTGTTCGATCCCGCCGCGCGCCAGGTCCAGCATCGCTTGCAACTCTTCCAGGCGGAAGGCGTGGCCTTCGGCGGTGCCTTGGAGTTCGACGAAGGCGCCGGCGTCGTTCATCACCACGTTCATGTCGGTTTCCGCTTCCGAATCCTCGGCGTAATCCAGGTCCAGCACCGGCTCGCCCCGATAGATGCCGACCGAGATCGAAGCGACCTGGCCATGCAACGGATTCTTCTTGATCTGCTTGCGGCCGATCAGATGACGCACCGCGTCGGCCAGCGCCACGAAGCCGCCGGTGATGGCGGCGGTGCGGGTGCCGCCGTCGGCCTGGATCACGTCGCAATCCATGGTGATAGTGCGCTCGCCCAGCGCCTCCAGGTCCACGACCGAACGCAACGCCCGTCCGATCAGACGCTGGATTTCCATGGTCCGGCCTTCCTGGCGGCCGCGACTGGCCTCGCGACTGGCGCGGGTGTGCGTGGCGCGGGGCAGCATTCCGTATTCCGCCGTGACCCAGCCACGTCCTTTCCCTTTTAAGAACGGCGGTACCCGGTCCTCGATGCTGGCGGTGCAAATCACCCGGGTATCGCCGAATTCCACCAGCACCGAGCCTTCGGCGTGCTTGGTGAATTGTCGGGTGATGCGGATTGAGCGCGGTTCGTCGGCGGCGCGGTGACTGGGACGCATGGATGGGTTCCTGTGGTTCGGAAAGGGGTAGTCATGAGGGAGCGGCACTATACCAGAACCGGTTCGCTTCACGGGATTGTGAAAAATCGGCGGGAACGCGCGCCAAAGCCGCCAATTCCGCCTAAGATAAAACCACAGAACAGAGGATCAAGCCCATGTTACGCAGCATGACCGCTTTCGCGCGGCGAGAACAACCCAGCGCCTGGGGCGCCATTGTCTGGGAATTGCGGTCGGTCAATCACCGCTATTTGGAAACCACGCTTCGCCTACCCGAAGCGTTGCGGGGACTGGAGACCGCGGCGCGCGAGCACATCGGCGTGGCGCTCAGCCGCGGCAAGGTCGAGGGGACGCTCAAGCTGCAAGCCGCTGGCGCGGCGGCCGCCGCCATCACCCTGAATTTTCCCCTGGTCGAGCGCCTGCTCGATGTCGCCGCCGAGTTGGAGCATCAGATGGGACCGGGCACCGGCCTGCGGTTGATCGACGTGCTACGCTGGCCGGGCGTGGTCAACGAGCCCGAACCAGACCTGGACGAAGTCAGCGCCGTCATTCTCGGTGTGCTGGACGCGGCGTTGGCCGAGTTGATCGCCACCCGGGAGCGGGAGGGCCAGCGTACCGCCGAGTTGCTCTCGCAACGCTGCGAGGCGATACGGGTTCAGGTGGCGCGGGCGCGGGCGCGGCGGCCCGAAGTGCTGGCCCGCTGGCGCGACAAGCTGCTAAGTCGGCTGGCGGATATTTCGGTGGAGGCCGATCCCGGTCGCCTGGAGCAGGAGTTGGTGTTGATTGCCCAGCGACTGGATGTGGACGAGGAACTCGACCGGTTGGATACGCATCTCGATGAAATCCGGGCGGTGTTCCAGCGCCCTGAGCCGGTCGGCCGGCGGCTGGACTTCCTGATGCAGGAACTCAACCGCGAAGCGAACACTCTATCTTCCAAGTCCGCTGATGCCGATACGACGCGCGCCGCCGTGGAACTCAAGGTGTTGATCGAGCAGATGCGCGAGCAGATTCAAAACATCGAATAGCCGTTCATCGCGCTCCATTCCATTCCATTCCATTCCATTCCATGATTTTTCCGCGCTCAAGGTCGCTGCAACTGGCCGGAAGCAACCTCGTATGATGACCGACTTCTTCCTGAAGCTGCGCAAGGCCGGCCTGCCGGTCACGCTGACCGAATTTCTGACGTTGCTGGAGGCGCTGAGCCAGCGCGTCACCGCGCACAACGTCGAGGAATTCTATTACCTGGCGCGGGCAACCTTGGTCAAGGACGAGCGCCATTACGACCGCTTCGACCAGGTATTCGGTAGCCATTTCAAGGGATTGGAAACGTTGTTCGATGAGATGGTCGGGACCACGGTCCCGCTGGAATGGCTGCGCAAACTGGCGGAACTGACCTTGAGCGAAGAAGACAAGCAGCGGATCGCGGCGCTGGGCGGCTGGGAGAAGTTGATGGAAACCTTCGCCCAGCGCATGGCCGAACAGGACGGCCGACACCAGGGTGGCAACAAATGGGTCGGCACCGCCGGCACTTCGCCGTTCGGCGCCTACGGCTACAACCCGGAAGGCATCCGCGTGGGCCAAGACACCTCGCGTCATCGTCGCGCGGTGAAAGTGTGGGATCGCCGCGAGTTTCGCAATCTGGACGACACAGTGGAGTTGGGGACCCGCAACATCAAGGTCGCGCTGCGCCGCTTGCGCCATTTCGCCCGCGAAGGCGCCGCCAAGGAATTGGACCTCGACGGCACCATCCGGTCAACGGCCCGCAACGCCGGCTATCTGGACCTGAAGATGGTGCCGGAGCGGCACAATGCGGTGAAGGTGCTGTTGTTCCTGGATGTCGGCGGCTCGATGGACGATCACGTGCAAATCTGCGAGGAGTTGTTTTCAGCGGCGCGCGGCGAGTTCAAGCATCTCGAATACTTCTACTTTCACAACATGGTCTACGAGGGCGTGTGGAAGGACAATCGCCGGCGCTACACCGAGAAGACCGACACCCTGGCCGTGCTACGTACTTTTGGCCGGGATTACAAGCTGATCCTGGTGGGCGACGCCACCATGAGTCCGTATGAGGTCAACTATCCGGGCGGCAGCGTCGAGCATTTCAATCCCGAAGCCGGCGATGTGTGGCTAAACCGGCTGCGGGCCGCCTTTCCTCACGCTATCTGGCTCAACCCGCAACATCCCAACCGCTGGAGTTATATCCCCTCGATCCAGATGGTGCGGGAACTAATGGGGGAACGGATGTTTCCGCTGACGCTGGAAGGGTTGGAGCAGGGGATGCGAGCGTTGCAGCGGGCGCCGTGAGCGCCCGTCGTCTTCACCGCCACGTCACCACTTCGTCCAGCCGCCGCCGCGAGCTGGGTTCGGGCAATTCCGCTGGATAGCCCAGGCTGATCAGCGCGATGGGGATCAACTCCGGTTCCAGACCCAGCACCGCGCGCACCTGTGCCTCCTCAAAGTAGCCGATCCAGGTCGAACCCATGCCGGCGGCGACGATGGCCAGTTGGGCATAAGCGGCGGCGATGGTGGCGTCCTGTATGGCGTACAGCTTGGCGCCGCGCTCGCCAAAAGCGACCGCCGAACAGGCCGGATCGGCGCAGAACACCAGGCACACCGGTGCTTCGGCGATAAAGGTCTGTTCCTGGGCGCTATGGACTAGCGCCCGGCGCTCGGCGGGATCGCGCACCACAATGATGCGGTAGGATTGTCGATCACCCGCCGACGGCGCGGCGCAGGCCATTTCCAGAATAGCGTGCAGTTTGGTGGTTTCGACCGGCATATCCGGCTGGTATTTGCGGATGGAATGACGGTGGCGGACCGTTTCGAAGAAATCCCACATGGCGCGACCTCGCAGTGATCGAACGATGAAAACGCCTCTTTTCCCCAATGAGAAAGAAAAGTGGGGGTAGTAAGCAGTGGGTTGCTCAGCCAGCGCCTTTGACCAGCGCGTTCAGCTTGGGCAGTTCCGGGGATTGCGGATAGTTGCGTTCCATCACCCGCAGGCTGTCGGCGGCCAGGTGTGGCATCCCCATCTTGACGTAGGCTTGGGTCATGATGCCGAGCGCGTCCTCGACCGCTGGCGTGTGCGCGTAGGTTTCCAACACGTATTTGGCCCGGTTAGCGGCGGCGACGTAGGCGCCGCGTTGCATGTAGAAGTCGGCGACGTTGACTTCGTAGGCCGCCAGGCTGTTGTGCAGGAACACCATGCGCTGACGGGCGTCCTCGGCGTATGAACTGTTCGGGAACTTCCGCACCAGCTCGGAAAAGTCGTTGTAGGATTGCTTGGCGGTTGCGGTGTCGGTTCTGGAGCGGTCGTTGGGCGCCAGCCGGTCGATTAGCGTGTTGCTGCGTTCGAAATTCACCAGCCCCTTCATGTAGTAGGCATAGTCCACGTAGGGATGGCGGGGGTTGGCCTTGATGAAACGGTCGGCGGCGGCGAGCGCCGCGTCCGGCTCGTTATTCTTGTATTGAACGTAGATGGTGTCCAGTTGCGCCTGCTGCGCGTAGCGGCCGAACGGATAACGAGCCTGAATCTTGTCCAGATATTCGAGGGCGGTCTTGTAGTTGCCATCGCTCATGGCGCTTTTGGCTTCACTGTACAAGCGTTGGGCTGGCCAGCCTTTGGTTTCGTCGATTTGTTCCGGGAGCAGGGAACAGCCGGCCAGCAGGGCGGTGGCCAGCAGGGCGGCGAAGAGCGGTTTCGATAGGCGACGCATGGATGACAGCATGGAGCGGCGGTTGTCGGCGGTAAAATGAATCATGAATCCCAGTATAAACCCCGAACCGGTAAAAACCACCATGCTGTCGATGGAACAAATCGCCTGTCAAATCCCCGCGCGGTGCGCCGGAATGCGGCTTGATCAGGCGCTGGCGGAATTGTTGCCGGCCTATTCCCGCAGCCGCTTGCAACAGTGGCTCAAGACCGGCCAGTTGCGGGTGAACGGTTGTGTTTGGCGTCCGCGCGATGCGGTCGCCGGCGGTGAAACGGTCAGCGGCGATTTGGTGCTGGAAGCCGAAACCACCGCCGTCGCTCAAGACATTCCGCTGGACATCCGCCACGAAGACGCCGATCTGTTGATCGTGAACAAACCGGCGGGTTTGGTGGCGCATCCCGCCGCTGGCAATCGCGACGGCACCTTGGTCAATGCGCTGTTGCATCACGCGCCGGAATTGGAAGCGTTGCCACGCGCCGGGCTGGTGCATCGGCTGGACAAGGACACGACTGGTCTGTTGGTCGTGGCTCGCAGTCTGCGCGCTCATACGGCGCTGGTCGAACAGTTGCAGGCGCGGCGCATCGAACGGGAATATGTGGCCGTGGTGAATGGTGTGCTGGTGGCGGGTGGCACGGTGGATGCGCCCGTCGGGCGGCATCCGGTGGATCGGCAACGGATGGCGGTGACGACCGGTGGCAAGCCAGCGGTGACGCATTATCGGGTGATGCGCCGGTTTCGCGCGCATACCCTGTTGCGGGTGAAGCTGGAAACTGGCCGCACCCATCAGATTCGGGTCCACATGGCGCATATCCGCTTTCCTTTACTGGGCGATCCGGTGTACGGCGGGCGGCTGCGCTTGCCGCCGAACGCCACGCCTCTCTGCATCGCCGTGTTGCGGAATTTCCACCGGCAGGCGTTGCACGCCGAACGCTTGGCCTTGGCTCATCCCGCGACCGGCGAATGGCTGGCATGGCGGGCGGAATTGCCCGCCGATCTGGCGGACTTGTTGGCGGCGCTCGGCGCGGACGCGGACGAACCACATGAATAAGCGACAACTTGAATCCTTGATCATTCCCGACTGGCCCGCGCCCGTGCGCGTGCGCGCCGTCAGCACCACCCGATGCGGCGGCGTCAGTCCATCGCCGTATGCCAGCCTGAATTTGGCCGAGCACGTCGGCGATGATCCGGTTTGCGTCGCGGAAAATCGGCGGCGGTTGGCGGCGATGGCCGAGTATCCCGCCGAACCGGCCTGGTTGGAGCAGGTGCATGGAATTCATACGGTTGCGGCGGAAACGGTGCGCGCGCCGGTCGCGGCGGATGCGGCCTGGACCCGCGCGGCGGGCCGCCCGTGCGTAGTGATGACCGCCGATTGTTTGCCGGTGCTGTTGTGCGACCGCGCTGGTACGGTGGTCGCGGCGGCTCATGCCGGCTGGCGCGGCTTGGTGGGTGGTGTGATTGCGGCGACCGTGGCGCGGATGGATACGCCATCAACGGAATTGCTGGCCTGGTTGGGGCCGGCGATTGGTTCCGATGCTTTCGAGGTGGGAGAAGAAGTACGCGCCGCATTTTTGGCGCTGGACGCTGGGGCCGCCGTTTGTTTCCGGCCATCGCCCGCAGGGCGCTGGCTGGCGGACATTTATGAATTGGCGCGGCGGCAGTTGCGACGTTTGGGCGTAGCGGCGATTTACGGCGGAGAATTCTGCACGTTCAGTGAACCGGAGCGGTTTTTTTCCTATCGCCGCGAGAATCGGACCGGGCGGATGGCGACGTTGATTTGGCTTGATTGATCATTTTGAGGAATGCCAATGCCCCCACGCGCAAGGAAAACTGGAACCCCGCCATCCGAACCGGCTCAACCCGTGGCCGATTATCGTTTCGACGCGGCCCGCAAGAACATTCCGCCGGCGGGTTTGGCGGCGCAGGGCAAGCTGGCGGAGCCGAGGCGCATCCGCTACGACTACGATCCGCACCGGCCGCCGCTGTTGCGCTTCGACGCCAGCGGGAAGGCGGATCGTTTGCCGGAGTTGCTGGAAACGGCGCAAAAACGGGCGTTGACCGAGGAGGAAGCGCGGTGGCTGGCGGAGGCGCTGCGGGATCGGCAGCCGTGGTTGGAGTGGGCGGGCAAGCGCGAGCAGCGATTTTTCGAGGTGGAGCCGGTGGCGCTGCACATTCACGAGCGCATCGCCGCGCAAGCCATCGTCAAGGTCGCGGCCCGGCAGGACGTGCAGCGCGATTTGTTCGCCGATCCGCAGTTGAGTTATCGGGAGGCCGTCCAGTTTTATCAGCACGACATCGATTGGGCGAACCGGATGATTCTGGGCGATTCCCTGCAAGTGATGGCGTCGCTGGCGCGGCGGGAGGACGTGGCCGGGCGGGTGCAAATGATCTACGTCGATCCGCCCTACGGCATCAAATTCGCCTCGAATTTTCAGCCGGAAGTGGGCAAGCGCGATGTGAAGGATAAGGAATCCGACCTGACCCGCGAGCCGGAAATGGTGAAGGCGTACCGCGATACCTGGACGCTGGGCGTGCATTCCTATCTGGCGTATCTGCGCGACCGGCTGATGGTGGCGAAGGAGTTGCTGGCCGATTCCGGTTCCATCTTCGTGCAGATTTCCGATGAGAATTTGCATCGGGTGCGGTGCGTGATGGATGAGGTGTTTGGGGCGGAGAATTTCATGTCTGTGGTTGCCTTTGCAAAAACGACCGGCGCCACAGTGAATTTTCTGCCATCGACCAGCGATTATTTGATTTGGTACGCGAAAGATTTGCAACTCGTCAAATTCCGTCAAATTTATCTCGATAAACAAGTCGGTGGCGAGGGTGCAACAAACTATAACCGCTTTGAAACGGAAATGGGTGAGCGAAGAAGCTTGGCTGGTCAATCAGCAGAGAGTGGTCGTATTTATAGTTTGGATAATCTCACTAGCCAAAGTGTCGGTCGTCAGAAAGGCGAAGGAGCAGCTTGCTGGTTTCCCGTTTCCATTGGAGGGATGAATTACTTACCTTCAATGCAAGCTCGCTGGAAAACCAATGAGAAAGGGATAGAGCGTTTATTTGCTACAAACCGCCTTGAAGCCACAGGTTCTCGTGTGGGTTATGTTCGCTATTTTTCAGATTTTCCAGTTTTCCCGCTGGACAATACTTGGACCGATGTTGGTGCAAGTTTTATGTCCGACAAGCTGTATGTGGTTCAAACGACGCCTAAAGTTATCCAACGCTGCCTCCTAATGACTACCGACCCCGGCGATTTGGTGCTCGATCCCACTTGCGGCTCCGGCACCACCGCCTACGTCGCCGAGCAGTGGGGCCGGCGCTGGATCACCATCGACACCTCCCGCGTCGCGCTAGCACTGGCCCGCCAGCGGCTCATCACCGCCAGGTTCGATTACTACCAGTTGCGGCCCGTGAACGAGGAGGATTTGCGGCGCAATTCCAACGGGGCGTGGTTGGCTTCGCCGGATTCCCCCCCTCGATTGAGGGGGGGTGGCGCAACGCGCCGGGGGGGTTTAAGCGCCACCGATGCTGGCCCCGACCACCCCGGCGCTGACGCGCCACCCCTCCTTGAAAAGGAGGGGAACAGGAAATTTACGCTGGATTGCGAAACCGTCCCGCACATTACCCTCAAATCCATCGCCCAGAACGCCGCGCTCGATCCCATTTTCGCCAAGCATCAGCCCGTTCTCGACGAGAAGTTGGCGGCGCTGAACGCGGCGCTGGTCGGCTGCGAAAATCTACGAACGAAACTCGCCGCCAAACTCGCCATCAAGGAAAAAACCGAAGGCAAGAAAGCCGTCACCGAAGCCGACCGCCGCCGCTGGCTGTTGCCGCCCGCCCACCGCGATCCCAAGCTCAAGCTAACCGTCGATGCCCGCTTCGCCGGCTGGTACGAATGGGAAGTGCCGTTCGACGCCGACCCGGATTGGCCGGAGGCATTGCAAACCGCACTGACCGATTACCGCGCCGCGTGGCGGGCCAAGATGGACGCGGTCAACGCCGCCATCGCCGCCAATGCCGACAACGAAGAACTGGTGGACAAACCGCGCATCCGCCGCAACGTGACGCGGGTATCCGGCCCGTTCACGGTCGAAGCGGTGATGCCCGCCGAGCAAAATTTGCACGACGATTCGCCCATCGAGGGTGTCGCGGACGAATTGGCGGGATTCGACGACGCCGCGCCGAAAAACGCCGAAGCTTTTCTCGACCGCATGATTCGTCTGCTGGCGCAGGACGGCGTGCGTTTTCCCAACAATAAAACCGCCGCGTTCAGCCGCCTGTCGCCCATCGGCGAGGACTTCCTGCACGCCGAGGGCGAATGGTCGAACGACGACGGCCAACCGCGCCAGGTCGCCGTCACCATCGGCCCGGAATGCGGCCCCGTGACGGCGTGGCAGGTGGAAAACGCCTTGACCCAAGCCTATCGCCGGCGCGTGTACGAAGATTTGGTCGTCGCCGGTTTTTCCTTCGACGCGGCGGCGCAGGCGCTCATTCAGGACGACCCCAACCCGCAGGTGCGTTGCCATCTCGCCCACATTCGCCCCGACGTGAACATGGGCGGCCTGCTGAAAGACACGCCCAACGCCCAACTGTTCACCGTGTTCGGCAGCCCGCGCACCCGGCTTGAGCAAACGCCCGACGGCCTGTTCACCGTCACGCTGGAAGGCGTGGACATCTACAACCCGGTGGACAACGCCATTCTCGCCACCCGCATCGACAAGGTCGCGGCCTGGTTCGTCGATTCCGATTACGACGGCCAAATCTTCTGCATCACGCAAGCCTTCTTCCCCGACAAAAGCGCCTGGGACAAACTCGCCCGCGCTCTCAAGAGCATCGTGGACGAATCGGCCTTCGCCGCCCTGTCCGGCGCGGTGTCGCTGCCCTTCGCCGCAGGCAAAAATCGCCGGGTGGCGGTCAAGGTCATCGACCCGCGCGGCAACGAGGTCATGCGGGTGCATCGATTGGATGAAGCTGGACGATATTGAAGCGGAGACTAAATCATGCAACTTATCGTGGAATACCCGGACCTGCTGCCAGACGTCATGCGGATGAATCGCAGCGAATTCGAGCAGGAAGCCCGAATGGCGATGGCGGTGAAATTATTCGAGATGGGCAAGCTTTCGTCGGGTTATGCGGCGCAACTGGCTGGAATCGGAAGAGTTGACTTTATCCTGTCGCTCTCCAGGTACGGAGTCACCTACTTGAATTACCCTCCTGAAGAACTGGAGCAGGATATTGCCAATGCCCTCGGCAAGCGCCTTGATCACTAACACGGGACCGCTGCTAGGCCTTTACGCTGCTGTTGGCAGTCTGCAACCTCTCCGCGTGCTTTTCCCTCGGGTCATCGTGCCGTTTGAGGTGAACCTGGAAATGTTGGCGGGCGGAAAAACGGAATTTGGGGTTGATCTTTATCGCGCCGATTCATGGCTGGAAAAACGTGGTTTGCCCACAAGGATTTTGCCAGCCGTTGGCGCGCAGGTTGATCCAGGCGAAGCAGCGGTGATCTCGCTGGCCATAACCGAAGGTATTGCCGAAGTGTGTCTTGACGACTTGGATGCCCGCCGTCTTGGACGAGTCCTTGGTTTGCGGGTCACTGGGTCCATCGGCGTGCTGTTAGCCGCGAAATCCGAGGGTGAGCCGATCGAGATTCGACGCGCACTAGACAACATGCGCCGTCAAGGTATCTGGATTTCCGACGGCCTGATGCGTCAGGCTCTTTTGGCGGCAGGCGAATGAGCGGGCACAAAAAATCGGCTTCGACGCTGGCGCAGCAGGAAATCCCCATCCAGCCGGTCGCCAAGCCCATTCTGTGCAGCCCGTTCGCGGAACCCGACCGGCATTGGGTCTACGACACGCAAACCGGCGAAGCGCGTCAGGAAGCCGGTCGCCGCCCGGCGTCGTATTGGTACAAAACCCAGCGCACCGGCTCGGCGCAACTCGCGCTGCTGGCCGAGGAAGAACGCGACGATCTGCCGCTGGTGAATCTGCTGCGCGAAGACGTGAAACGCTGGCGCGAGACGAACTACCGCAACGCCACGCCGGTCACCCGGCAACTACTGGCGCACTGGTCGCGCCCCGACCGGCCCCGCCGTCTGTTCTTCTGCCAGCGCGAAGCGGTGGAAACGGTCATTTACCTCAACGAAATTCTCGCCGCCGGCAAGAACCCCGGCTTCAAGCCCAAACTGTCGCCGGACGATTTCTGGGCGCTGACCGAGGGCGGCAAACCCTCGTTCACGCGGGAACGGGAACCGAAAGTCTTTCCGACGCTGGTGGACACGCCGAACGAGGTTGGCTTGCCGCCGCTGCGCCGCTACGGCTGCAAGATGGCGACCGGCAGCGGCAAAACCGTGGTCATGGCGATGTTGATCGTCTGGGCGTTTTGCAATCGGGGCCGCGCGCCCGGCGACGACCGCTTTCCCAGCGCCGCGCTGGTGGTCTGCCCCAATCTGACCATTCACGAACGCTTGCAGGTGTTGCGCACCGACCGCGAAGACAGCTACTACCAGACCTTCGATCTCGCGCCCGCGCCGCTCATGCCGGAGTTGAAGAAAGGCAAGGTCTTGATCGGCAACTGGCACAAGTTCGCGCCGGAAGGCTCGCACGTCGAAAACGGCAAGAGCTACGCCGTGGTGGACAAGGGCGAGGAAAGCGCCGACGCCTTCGCCCGGCGGGTGCTGGGCGATTTGTACGACCGCGCGCCGCTGATGGTGCTCAACGACGAAGCCCACCACGCCTATCGCCCAAAATTGCTGGCGGGAACCGAAAAACTGTCCGCCGAAGAAAAGGCCGAACGCGAAGAAGCCACCGTCTGGATCGCCGGGCTGGATCGCATCAACCAGGCGTGCGGCATCCGGTTCGTGGTCGATCTGTCCGCCACGCCGTTCTATCTGGCCGGCAGCGGCTACATCGAAGGCTCGCCCTTCCCCTGGCTAACAGCCGATTTCGGGCTGGTGGACGCTATCGAAGCGGGCATCGTCAAGATTCCCCGCCTGCCGGTTTCCGACACCACCGGCCGCCCGGAGCCGAAATTCTTTCGGCTGTGGCAAGCCATCGTCGCCAATCTCCAACCCGGCGAAAAACTGCCGGGCGGCAAGCCCAAACCCGACGTGGTGTGGCGGGAAGCGCAAGACGCTTTGATTACGCTGGCGAGCCAGTGGAAGGAACGCTTCGAATACCTGCAAGCGGCCAAGCCAGGACAGGAACAAATTCCGCCGGCTCTCATCATCGTCGCCGACAACACCGCCATCGCCGAATTGTTCTACCGCAACCTCTCCGGTGAGGAAACGATGGAAATCGTCGACGAGAACGACGACACGGACGAGGACATCGGGAAGAAGAAAACCAAAACCCGAACGGCATTTGGAACCGGCCAACTGTTCCCCGAACTGTTCGCCAACCGCGAGAATTTCCGCCCGACGCTGCGCATCGACTCCAAACTGCTGGCCGAAGCCGAAGCGGAAGACGCCAAAATCTCCCGCAAGGACGCGGCGGAAACGCTGCGGCGAATCGTGGACACCGTCGGCAAACCGGGGCAACCGGGGGAACAGGTGCGTTGCGTGGTGTCGGTGCAAATGCTGACGGAAGGCTGGGACGCCAGCAACGTCACCCACATTTTGGGCTTGCGCGCCTTTGGCAGCCAGTTGCTGTGCGAGCAGGTGGTCGGGCGCGGCTTGCGGCGGATGGATTACACGGTCGATCCGGCGACTGGCTTGCTGACCGAAGAGTACGTGGATGTTTACGGCGTGCCGTTTTCGGTGATTCCATTTCGAGGCCGCCCCGCGTCCGCTCCCGCGCCGGAAGACAAACCGAAGAATCACGTCCACGCGGACGACGCCCGCCGGCATTACGAAATCCGTTTTCCCATCGTCGAGGGTTACGCCTTCGCCTTGCGCCAGAACGCGATCAAGGCCGATGTCGCAGCCATCGAAAAGCTGGCGCTGGCCCCCGATGCGACGCCCACGGCGGTCTTCGTCAAGCCGCAAGTCGGCTACCAACTCGGCGCTCCATCCGTGGCGGGCGGGTTCGACACCGCAACGCAGGATCGGGAAGCCTATTACGCCAACCACCACCCGCAAACCATCCGCTTCGAAATCGCCCGACTGGTGACCGCCGCGCTGACCGAAGGCATCGAGGGCGCAACCCCGAAACTCAAGCTGCAAGGCCGCCATCAACTGTTTCCGCAGGTCTACCGCATCGTGGACCAGTACATCGCCCGCAAGGTCGATTTCCGGGGTTGCCATCCTTGCGAACTGGGCCTGGAAATCTATATGCGCCGGATCGTCGAACGGTTGACGGCGGCCATCGAACCGGACACGGCCAGCGGCGAACCGCCATTATTGCCCCGGCTGAATCGCTACAAACCCATCGGCTCCACTGCCGCGGTGAATTTCAAGACCACCCGCCCCTGCGCGCCGACGATCCGCAGCCACATCAACCAGGTGGTCGCCGACACCGATTCCTGGGAGCAGGCGGCGACGTTTCGGCTGGAGCAGGCGCGCAATCTCGTCGCCTTTTACGCCCGCAACGACCATCTGGAGCTTTCGATTCCCTACGAGTATCTCGGCGTCGTTCACGCCTACTTTCCCGATTTCGTCGTGCGCCTGAGCAACGGCGTCACGCTGCTGCTGGAAATCAAGGGCGAGGAACGCGAGCGGGACCGGGCCAAACATCAGGCGGCGCGGCGTTGGACCCGCGCGGTCAATGACTGGGGGCAGCTTGGACAATGGGCGTTCCACGCCTGTAGAGACCCGCAGCGGGTGATCGACGAGATTCGAACTTTCCTACACGACCCGACCGTGCCCGACGCCCGCTGCTAAGGCGGATTTCAATCGGTCGCCGATGGTGGGGAACCCGTCTCGCCCTTGAGCCGTTCCAACCGCTGCCAGGCTTCCAGCACGCAGGCCACCGACCAGGCTTGCGCTGGCGCTCCGCGTGGCTGATGCGGCGGCGCGCCGTCGAAGATTTCGCTGACCGTGCCCAGGCCGGCGTCCAGCAGATGATCGCGGATCGGTTCCAACCAGGCTTGCGCCCTCGCCGCGTGGCCGTGAACCCGATAGTCGGCCAGGGCGTAATGGCCCAGCAGCCAGGCCCAAACCGGCCCCTGATGGTAACCGCTATCCCGTTCCCGGACATCGCCATGATAATAGGGTCGAAACTCGGAGTGGCGCGGCGCCAGCGAGCGCAGGCCGTAGGAAGTGAGCAATTCCCGGCCACAGATTTCTACCACCGCCCGCCGCGCCGTGCGATCCAGCGGGCTGTGAGGCAGGCTGACGGCAAAAATCTGGTTGGGTCGGATGCGGGCATCGTCGCCGTTGGGACCGTCCAGCACGTCGAACAGTCCTTCGCCATCCGGCCTGACGAAGCGGCGAAAACCCTGCCGGGCTCGATCCGCCAAATCGTCGTAGAAGGTCGGCGACTGACCCAACTGGCCGGCAAATCTCGCCATGATCCGCAGCGCGTTGTACCAAAGCGCGTTGATTTCCACCGGCTTGCCAATGCGCGGCGTCACCACCCAGTCGCCGATCTTGGCGTCCATCCAGGTCAGTTGCGTTCCTGGTTCGCCGGCGCGCAGCAGACCGTCGGCCTCGTCCAGTCCGATGCCGTAGCGGGTTCCGGCGGCGTGCCAGGCGATGATTTCCCGCAAGACCGGGAAAACCTCGGCCAGGACTTCGGTATCGGCGCTGGCGTCCACGTAGGCCCGCCACGCCTCGATGTACCACAGCGCGGCATCGACGGTGTTGTAGGCCAGCGGTTCGTTGGCGGCGGGAAACAGGTTGGGCAACATGCCCCGATCGACGAAGCGGGCGAACGTCAGCAGGATGCGGCGGGCGATTTCGTTCCGACCGGTCGCCAGCGTCAATCCTGGCAAGGCGATCATGGTGTCGCGGCCCCAGTCGCCAAACCACGGATAGCCGGCGATCACCGACTCACCCTCCGGCAGGTCGGGTAGCGGTCGGGCAAACAGGAAACTGTCGGCCGCCAGCGCCAGTTGCCGGACCCAATCCGGCGCACCGCGCAGTTCCGGCGCGCGCGCTCCCGCCTGGGTCAGCAACTCGGCGTCACGGCCTAGAAAGCGCTGTAGCGCCGCCTCGAAATCCAGAGAGGCTGCTTCGTGCAGGCTGGCGACGATGCCGGTCCAGACGCCGGGCCGCAACGCCAATACCGCCTCGCCAAGGCAAAGATGGTGGTCGCGATGCGCCAGACCGCGTTCGTGCTCGATGGGCAAATCGAAGTTTTCGAACCAGCTCGCGCCATCCACGATGCCACCGCCCACCGCCCACAGGCGCAGGGTAAAGTGCGGGGTGCGAACCCGCCGCAGTGCCGGGTCGGGCGCTTCCAGCACTGGTTGGAATTCATCCATCTGGGTGCGGCTGTGGTGATCGCGACCGTTCACCAGCAAGCGGACCCGTAGCGTCAGGTCGTGACCGGCGCCCTTGGTCACCAGTCGCCAGGCGACATAAGTCGTGTTCGCGCCGGGTTCCAACCAAATGCGCTGTTCCAATACGAGGTCGCCCACGGTGAAACGCCAGACCGGCATTCGTCCTGCCAACCGGAACGATTCGAGATAGACGTACCCCGATGGATGGGCCACGCCGCCAACCCAGCGGTTGCCGAACAGCGGAATCTCGCGCGCGCCGTCCACCAGGGTGGCGTCCGCCTTGGCGAACACCAGCCGGCGATCCAGCGGTGGCCGCACCGGCGCAATCAGCAGGCCGTGATAGCACCGGGTCAGGGTACTGGCCACGGTGCCGGCGGCATAACCGCCCAGTCCATTCGTCAGCCACCATTCGCGCCGTTCCGCCTGCGCCAGATCGCCGCACAGCGCCCGGCCACAGCGAATGAAATCCGGTAATTCGCCGGTCATGAGCATCGCCCGTTGGTTGATATGGAGTAATAATAACCTCGAACTATCCGACAAGGCTTGCGGATCGGTCGATTGATCCGCCGCGCGCCGCGCAACCGACGGATGAAGTGGCCTCGGGCGGAAGAGCCCTCGCCGTTCCCGCCCTTCGCGGTTTGTCCGCCGCTCCGTTGACCGCCCACCGAGACCCGAACTCTCAGAGAACCTCCGATGTCCATCGACCATTGGTCAGCCTTTGTCGCCGCCTCCGTGGTTTTGCTCATCATTCCAGGGCCGACTATCCTCACGGTCATCAGCTACTCCGTGGTACATGGCCGACGGGCCAACGTCCCTCTTGTCGCGGCGGTCGCGCTTGGTGACTCCACGGCGCTGGTTGTCTCGCTTCTCGGCCTTGGCGCGCTCCTTGCCACATCCGCCTTCTGGTTCACGGTAGTCAAGGGAGTTGGCGGCTTGTATCTCCTGTATCTGGCCATCAAGCTGTTACGCGCTGGCATTTCATCCATGCCGCTATCCATGCCCGAAGCGCCGGGTTCGCGCTGGCGCTTGTTCGCGAACACCTACTTGGTAACCGCGCTCAATCCCAAGGGCATCGTTTTCTTCGTCGCATTCCTGCCGCAGTTCATCACCCCTGGCGTCAACGTCGAGCGGCAACTCTGGGTGCTTGCCATCACCTTCGTCATCTTGGCCACGCTGAACGCCACGCTCTATGCCATTTTCGCAACGTCAGCTCGACGGTTGCTCTCATCGCCAAAGGCACAGAGGCGCTTCAACGTCGCGGGTGGCTCACTGCTGTCCATTGCGGGTGCTTGGGCGCTGCTTGCAAAGCACCCGGCGTGAAGGCCTAACCCCTCGCTAAATTTCACGAGGTTTCCCATGAATCGAAAACAACTGGGCATCATCGTTTTTGACGAGATCGAAGTTCTCGACTTCTGTGGCCCTTTTGAGGTGTTCTCTGTCACCCGCCTCAATGAAGAACGTCGCCGCGAAGAACTTTCCCCTTTTGAAGTTTTTCTGGTTTCCCAATCCGATCAGCCCATCACCACCACGGGCGGCATGAAAGTAATCGCCAATTTCACTTTCGACAACTGCCCAACTCTGGACCTCTTGGTCGTTCCTGGTGGTTGGGGCACGCGCAGGGAAATGCACAACGAGGCCATGCTATCCTTCATTCGCTCTCGTGCTCCCACTGTCGAGACCTTGGCCTCCGTTTGTACCGGATCGCTCATTCTGGGCAGCGCCGGCCTACTGGACGGTCTTTGTGCCACCACCCATTGGCGTTCTCTCCAAATGATGCAAGAGACTTTTCCCAAGGTCACTGTCGATTCGAAATCCCATGTGGTGAAGGCCGGGAAGATTATTACTTCAGCGGGTATATCGGCGGGAATCGACATGGCCTTGCAAATCGTCGCCGACTGTTTCGGCGAAGGCATTGCCCGCGCAACCGCGCGCCACATGGAATATCCGTTTCCCGAGACTAATAACCGTCGAATTGCGCTATGAAATCTCATGGGGTGCGAACCGGGCGGTGAGCGTGGCGGGCGGCGAGGATGCGAGTGTTGGAAGAGATAGTCGCCGCGAAGCGGAGACACTTGACCATAGGATTCTCCAACGCGAAGCACCGTCGAACCCTCATGAGCGACATCCCTACGGGGTGGCGCCCAACGCACGCCCCGGATTTCCACTCTTGACCCGGCATCGCATTCCAATATCATTGTCTCCGGGTTCTCTGGGCGCCCATCTCGCGAAAGCGCAAGCACCAGCACATCCGCAAGCACCCGCTTGCATACCCCTCCAGGCCATATAGCGAGCGGGCCAATGAGCGGAGTTGGTATGCGTAATTCTCAAGATCGATCTAATTCTCCTACCCAGGAAACGGCGGCGGCTGTCGTTCTGCGCGAAGCCAAGAAATTGCATAAAGCAGTCTGTTCAACGGCTCTCATGAAGTCGCTTCCGGTGCTCCGTAGGCTTCTGGAAGCTAAAGCCTTACCGGGCAGTTCCTTGCCCGAGTTATTCAGGCGGAAGGAGTCGATCCAGAGGAAGCATGTGCTGCGCATGCTTGCCATGGAAGCCGGTTATCCAAGTTGGGAACGGTATCGTCAGGTACTGTCCACATTGGACCCAGCCGGTTTGTCACATTTTGACATTGCAAGGCGGGATAAGGGCAACCTCAATCTATGGTTCGCGTCGCTCGCGGCAGCGGAGCAATACGCTGCGGTGCATGGTGGTAGACCGTTGCGAGTAGGGCGACATGCGGTGATTTTTCTGGGGCGGTAGGCCGATCCGCATTTGCGAAGCAATCACGCTTGGTGAGCGGTTTGGAATCTAACGGATCGCTGGAGTGGGCGGCCCTTTCGGGCCGCGCTCATCACCGATGTCGGGCAATGAGGAAACGAGGAGGAATGTGGGTAAGTGCCTAACAAGCGCCTTGTCAGGCAAGCCGAGCATCAGGTCATGAATCAACAACTCATGAATCAACAACGCCCATGGATTGGAACCTTGCTGATCGCCGGGATACTGCTCGATTCGCCGTATGGTCTTGCGGACATGTGGCCAGCTCCCGAACCAACAAGCTACGATTCGAAAGATTCGCGTTTTCTCTTTCGTACGGTGCCGCGCCAGTTACGAGGACCGCTCGCCTACTTTGAGGACAAGACTAAAGGCAAGATTCCAGCAGGTCAACGGCCTCGTGGATATCCGCAATGTGTGGGAACACTAAAGCGACGGATCAAGTCACGCCCGATGCGATATCGGACCCTCTGGTCACGCCCACTTGTGAATGATGTTGCTCCCGTGTCTGCGTTGATCAGTAACGATGGGCGTTATGTAGCCACATTCGATAACTGGCACTCCTTGGGTTATGGGCGGGATGCCATTGTACTTTATGGCCCTGGTGGAAAACTGATCAGCAAGCTTTCCTTATTGGATTTTCTACTACCTTCGGAGATAGATTCTCTTTGGGTTTTCAAGTCCGCGAGTTCGATCAATTGGTTCAGAGGCGCCCATTTCGAGTTTGACGGTGGTAAGAGTGTACTTGGGTTGGAAGTGAAGCAGCACGATCCAGAAGCACCTAAAGAAGACTTACCAAATATACCGATTTGGACCATTACAGTATTCGTTGATGCCGCAACCGGGCGACCGAAACGTCCTCCGGCAGAGCTTGTTGCGCTCAAAGAACAACAGGCCCAGTGCAAGGCTTTTTCAACCTCTAGTAGTATTCCATCGGGAGAACAGAGTATGAATGCTCGTGAACGTAAATGGATGCAATGTACTGCTGAGAAATCTAGGATATGGTGTCATCTCTGTTTCAATCTTGAAATATAAACCGGTGGAGTTGTCCATGGCGTTGTTGCATGAATTGGTTGGTGTTTCCGTATTTTAGGCGACGAGTTCTGACTGGTCATATTGTCGCTAATCATGATCCACGCCTGACCCAGGTTAAAGCGGTATTTGTAATTATAAATCATTGGCTTATTATTGGAATATAGTTGAATGCATGGTTGTCGACTGACAAGACCATATCAGCGGACGGTGCTTCAAGCTGCCGCTGATATTGAGAGGCTGTACAAAAACTCAATTACCTAGGTAGAGGCTAAAGCAGCCTCTCTT
>JAVMKI010000033.1:0-25489 GCA_031732755.1 Candidatus Contendibacter sp. | reverse complement strand
TGTCAAACTGCTACTGTCTCCCCGGCAGAGCCGGGGGTTTTCTCTGGATAATAAATCTACTATCTAGTTGAAAAAGTTCATTATTTTCCATGGTATTTGCCCGCAACGGTCACGCTGGAAGATTACCGAACAGGGAACAGAGAATGCGGTGCTTTAGTGCTTTAGTGCTTTAGTGCTTTAGAAGGAGCTTTTCGGCTGGCACGATTCGGGGAATTCAAGCCAAAATCGTACAATTTCAATATCAGCAATCTCTCTATAATGCTTTGAAAGGGCTTCCCTCTGTTGCGAGAACTCATAGTAGATATTTAGGGTATCCTTCATCCAGTCTTGAAGGACACTCTTTGATTCGCCATAGCACTGGTCTACTTCGCGAGCGTCGAGCCTAGTCTTGATCGACAACAAATTATTGATGGGTATAGCAAGGCTTATCCTGGCGGTTGTTGATGCGAATTTTTCTTGCTGATCGAATTCATCGATAGTTTTCAGGATAAAAGCAATGTTTTCGTCCATTTTCGCCTTTTCCTTTGCGAACGCCATTTTGGCCTTTATTTTCTGCGCTATCAGCTCTCGTTGCTCAGATTTCTCTTTCTCGGCAGCTTCCCTAGCGGCTCGTTGGCGTTGTTCCTCGACTTCCCTAGCGGCTCGTTGATGTTGTTCCTCGACTTCCCTAGCATCTCGTTGATGTTGTTCCTCGACTTCCCTAGCATCTCGTTGACGTTGTTCCTCGGCTTCCCTAGCGGCTCGTTGACGTTGTGCTTCCTCGAGAATGCGCTTTCTCTCAGCTTCCTTGGCCTTGTAAGCGTCGAGTTTCGCCTTGACCTCGGGGGCATTCGGGTCGAGAGTAATCTCGATAACGTCCCCATCAGGCAATCGCCCCGATGGACGCTGCTCTTTAATGGGATAGGGAGGCGGACTTAAGGTCATTACCTTCTCTCCAGTCTCAGGGTTAACCCATCGATAAAGATCAGCGGCTAAAACTAAACTTGAGATCAGTAGGCCAAAGACGCCAACCCATTGTAGGCGGCGTGCAAATACCGCGATTCGCTGGCGAAGGTCAATGGACATGGAACATGTGGCCAAGAGCTAGAAAGGCTATATAAACGATAAACATCACGATCAACATCGCGGGAATTCCGGCAAACGTCAGCTTAACCAGCAGCCAAACCATACTCCAAAACCGGATATTCACATCAATCACTACCACCGGCTGTGGGAGCGGGGGGTTCATAGCTTTCTCGGCTAAACGCCGTTCGAGCGCCGCATCGTAGACAGCTTGCTCTTCCGCAGAGCGTGGCGGGTTAACGCTATTACGTGGGGTCATGATAGCTCCTGTAGGAGTGCGTTCAATTTGAAACAGCTACGTTCAAACTGAAACACCGCCGCTGGATTTTGAGAGGTTTTCGCTTCCCCCCACTCAAGGCATTGCATAAGCTATGCCTATCCCCCGCGTTAGGCTTTGGCGCTGATTAGCCCTTGCCCGTCGCCAATCGGGTCAGGTGTCCGGTCGGCGCCAACCGGTCGGTGGCTGACCGTAGGTTCTCCAGGGCAGCGTGCGCGTACCGCTCGGTCATACTAACCGTTTTGTGTCCCAGCAAGTCCCGGATTTCCGCCAGGCTGACCCCGACCTGCACCAGCCAGGAGGTAAAGGTGTAGCGCAAGCCGTGGATGTGAAAATCCGTGATGCCGACGGCTTTGAAACTGCCTCGCAGGTCAGTCAGCCGGTCGCCGCTGGGGTGAGCGAAAACCCAGGGGCTGATCGGGCAGTGCTGGGCGCGGAACCGGGCGCGCGATAACAATGCCTCCCGCGCGATGCTGTTCAGCGAGACGCTGCGCCGCTTGCCGGATTTGACGCCCCGGCCTTCGAGGTAAAGCACGGCGGCTTTCAGATCGACCCGTCGCCATTCCAGCCCCAGCAGCTCCCCGCTGCGCAATCCGGTATGCGGGGCCAGCGCAATAAAATCCATCAGGTAGGGCCAGGGCGCGGTGGCGGCGATCAGTCGATTCGCCTCTTCGGGGGACAGCGTAACAAGTTGATTTAATTAATATTAATCTGCGGATGCGTCATATCTGCATATTACAACTGCTTGATAAACCTTTGGAAAAACACATAACACGATTGCCCTGGGTCGCAGGTTCTATCTTGATACCGACACGCGCATAATCGCGCATAATTAGGCAGCGTATTTAACAAAAACCTAAAGAGAGCACTCCATCATGACCGTCGAGACCCTCACCACCCAACCGTTCCCCGATCAAAAGCCCGGCACCTCGGGACTACGCAAGAAAGTCAAGGTATTCGAAAAACCGCATTACCTGGAAAATTTTGTCCAGTGCATCTTCGACACCCAGCGTGAACGCGAGGATGCTCCATTGGTGCTCGGCGGCGATGGGCGTTACTACAACCGCCAGGCGATCCAGACCATTCTGCGCATCGCCGCCGCCAATGGTTGCGCGCAGGTGGTGCTGGGTCAGGGCGGCATTCTCTCGACTCCAGCGGCCTCCCACCTGATTCGCCAACACCAAGCGCGAGGTGGAATCATCCTGTCAGCCAGCCACAACCCCGGTGGGCCAGATGAGGATTTCGGCATCAAATTCAATACCCCGAACGGCGGACCGGCGCCCGAGAAGGTGACCGAAGCCATCTACCGGGCCAGCCTACACATCAATCGCTATCGCACCCTGGACACGCCCGACATCGATCTCGATAGCCTGGGAACCACCACCGTCGGCGACATGCGAGTGGATATCGTGGACCCGGTCAGCGCCTACGCCGATCTGATGGAGCAATTATTCGATTTCGGCCAGATTCGCGCCCTGTTCCAGTCCGGGTTCCGGATGCGCTTCGACGCCATGCACGCGGTCACCGGCCCCTACGCGCGGGAAATTCTGGAAAAACGGCTGGGCGCGCCGGTCGGCACCGTGATCAATGGCGTACCGCTGGAGGACTTCGGCCATGGCCACCCCGATCCAAACCTGGTGTACGCCAAGGAACTGGCCGATTATCTGTTCGGGCCGGACGCTCCCGACTTCGGCGCGGCCTCGGACGGCGACGGTGACCGCAACATGGTGCTGGGCCGGCATTTCTTCGTCACCCCCAGCGACAGCCTGGCGGTGATTCTGGCCAACGCCGACTCGGCGCCGGGCTATCGCGGCCGGGTCAGTGGCGTCGCCCGCTCAATGCCCACCAGCCAAGCGGCGGATCGAGTGGCGGCCAAGTTGGAACTGAACTGCTACGAAACGCCGACCGGCTGGAAATTCTTCGGTAACCTGCTGGATGCTGGCAAGATCACCCTGTGCGGCGAGGAAAGCTTCGGCACCGGCTCCGACCACGTGCGCGAGAAGGATGGATTGTGGGCGGTGTTGTTCTGGCTGAACATCCTGGCCGCACGGCGGCGGTCCGTGGCGGAAATCGTGCGCGAGCACTGGAGCGTCTACGGCCGCAACTACTATACCCGCCATGACTACGAAGCGGTGGACAGCGCCGCCGCCAACGGTCTGGTCGATGCCCTGCGCGCCAAGGCCGCCGAGCTGCCAGGGCAAACACTCGGCTCCTACACGGTGGCGTATGCCGACGATTTCCGCTATCTCGATCCGATTGACGACAGCATCAGCGAAAAGCAGGGTATCCGCATTGGTTTTCAGGATGGCTCGCGCATCGTCTACCGGCTATCGGGCACCGGCACCGAGGGGGCGACATTGCGGGTTTACATCGAAGCTTATGAGGCGGATCCAGCTCGGCACGATCTCGACACGCAGCAGGCTCTGGCGGAACTGATCCAGATCGCCAACGACCTGGCCGGCATCCGCGCGCGCACGGGACGAAACGAACCCACCGTCATTACCTGATCGGTATGGCCTGGAGGTGGAACCGGCGCGATCGGCTTCGCGCCGGTTCCACCTCTCAATCCTGGCCGTTCAGCGCCGCCGCCAGCAGGCGAGCGGTTACATCCACCACCGGAATGACTCGGTCGTAGGCCATTCGGGTCGGACCGATGACACCCAGGACACCCAACACCCGCCCTTCCACGGAATAGGGCGCGGTTACCACGCTGCAATCCTCCAACGCCTCGAAGCCGGATTCCTTGCCGATGAAGATCTGCACGCCGTCGGCGTGCAGGCACTGGTCGAACAAGTGCAGCAAGCCGCGCTTTTGGTTGAAGACCTCGAACAGTTGCCGCAGCTTGTCGAGATCGGACAGGTCGGCGTATTGCATCAACTGAGTCTGGCCGGCGACCACGTAGTCCTGGCCATTTTGTTCGGTTTCGAAAGTCTGCTCGGCCATCTCAACCACGGTTTGCATCAGCCGATCCAGACTGTCGCGGGCTTCGCGCAAATCCCGCAACAGCGATTCCCGAACCTGGTGAATATCCTGGCCGGTGAACTGCTGATTCAGATAATGGGCGGCCTGCTGCAATTCCGCGGCGCTGTAGGGACGCCGGGTTTGAATAACGCGGTTTTGCACTTCCTGCGCGTTCAACACCAGGATCACCAGCACCCGGTTTTCGGCCAGGGGCAAAAACTCCACTTGACGCAAGGTGGTCGTCTTGCGGCGCGGCAGCATGACCACACCGACCAGGTGAGTGATGCCCGACAGCAGATCCGAGACCGAACGCGCCAGTTCGGCGCCGTCGCGCACCGGCTGGTCGATGCGCCGCCGCAAGCTTTCGACTTCCTGGGACTCCAGGGGCTTGAGATGCAGCAACGCATCGATGAAAAACCGGTAGCCGCGCGCGGTCGGCACACGTCCGGCCGAGGTGTGCGGGGCGCGCAGATAACCCAGTTCCTCCAAATCCGCCATCACGTTGCGAACAGTGGCCGGGCTGAGGTCCAGCCCGGCGTCACGGGCCAGCGTGCGCGAACCGACCGGCTGACCGCTACGGATGTAACGCTCGACCAGCGTTCGCAGCAAATGCTGGGTGCGCTCATTGAGAGCGGAGTGGCTCGCCAGGGTGAATTCCGTGCCATGCATCGCGCGCATCGACGATTTCCCGGTTTTTAGAGGCTGTCCCGCAAAAAACCATCAACAAACATTAGAATTGATTCAGAATATGACTATAACCCCAATCATGGGGGCTTTGATTCCGGGAGTTCGCTCAACCGCCAGTTTTTTCAAGACAGTCTCTTTAGCACTCTCGGTTTCGAGTGCTAAGCCACCGTAGCAACTCCCCGAAAAGGTGTCAAGCCATCCGATTCTATGCGCGGTTTCCAGTAAAATGTTAAGTTGCGCTTGAGCAATCACCCAGTACGGAACCATGTCCACCCTGGCTTTTCATACCATTGGCCTCATCAGTAAATTTGGCGATCCCACCGGCGCGGGAACGCTGGACCAAATTGCCACCTACCTGCGTCAGCGCCAGTTGCGGGTGCTGCTCGACGAAAGCTCGGCCCGGCTGATTCCGGACAACGGTCTGGAAACCGCCAACCGGGCCACGATCGGCGCGCAATGCGACCTGGTCATCGTCATGGGGGGCGATGGCACCCTGCTGAACGCGGCGCGGTCGCTGGTAGACCACGAAGTGCCCATCCTGGGCGTCAATCTGGGCCGGCTGGGTTTTCTGGCCGACGTTTCCCCCAGTGAAATCCCGCACCGGCTGGAAGCCGTGTTGCAAGGGCATTTCCGCGAAGCGCGCCGCTCACTGCTGCACGCCCAGGTATTGCGCGAGGATCAGGTGACCGGTGAGGCCGACGCGCTCAACGATGTGGTGGTCCACAAGCGCGAAGTGGCCCGGATGATCGAGGTGGACGCCTTTCTCGACGGCCGCTTCCTCAACGCCTACCGCGCCGACGGGCTGATCATCTCTACCCCGACCGGCTCCACCGCCTACGCGCTGGCCGGCGGTGGACCGATCCTCCATCCGGGGCTGGAGGCCGTGGTGCTGGTGCCCATCTGCCCGCATACCCTGACCCATCGGCCCATCGTGGTTAAGGCCGACAGCGTCATCGAGGTGGTGTTGAACAGCGCCAACACCACCGAGGCCCAAGTCACCTGCGACGGCCAGATCAGTTTGGCCATCGAGCCGGGCGACCGTATCCTGATCCGCAAGAAGAGCCGCAAGGTACGACTGATTCATCCCCTCAACCATGATTACTTCGAGTTGCTGCGGGCCAAGCTGAATTGGGGCCTGCGTCCGGAAGCCACCCCCTTCACCTGAAGCGCCAGCCGCCATGCTGACCCAGTTGCGCATCCGCGATTTCGCCATCGTCGAGGAACTGGAACTGGAGTTGGCGACCGGCATGACTGCGGTCACCGGCGAGACCGGCGCTGGCAAATCCATCCTGGTGGACGCCATCGGTCTGTTGCTGGGCGACCGCGCCGACAACGGCGTGATCCGCCATGGCGCGGACCGCGCTGACCTCAGCGCCTCGTTCGACCTCGACGCCCTGCCGGCGGCGCGCGCCTGGCTGGCCGAACGTGATCTGGACCATGACCGGGAATGCCATTTGCGGCGAGTGGTCGCCCGCGCTGGGCGCTCGCGCGGCTACATCAACGGCGTGCCCCAATCGACCCAGGCGCTGCGGGAACTGGGCGAACAGTTGGTGGATATCCACGGTCAGCACGAGCATCAATCCCTGCTGCGAGGCGAGGCGCAGCGGCAATTACTGGACGACTACGCCGACAACCAGGCGCTGGCCACGGAACTGGCGGAGCAGTATCAAACCTGGAGCCGGTTGCGGCGGGAGTTGCGCGCCCTGCGACAAGCCGCCAGCGAACGCGACGCCCGAATGGATCTCTTGCGTTACCACCTGCGGGAACTGGCGGCGCTGAATCTGGCGGAGGGCGAGGCGGCGGCGCTGGAAGACGAGCAGCGCCGGCTGGCCCACGCCAGCCAGTTGTTGGATACCTGCCAGCGTCTGTTGGGCTGGCTGAGCGAGGACGAGGAGTCATCCATCGCCGACCGGCTCGACCGTGGGCTGCGCGAATTGGAGGTACTGAACCGCCTGGACACCCGCCTGGCCCCAGTTGGCGAACTGCTGAACGCTGCTCTGATTCAAATTCAGGAAGCCAGCGGTGAGCTGCGCCGCTACGCGCGGACGCTCGATCTCGATCCCAACCATCTGGCCCGGATCGAACAGCGGTTGACCGCCGCCCATCAACTGGCCCGCAAGCATCGGGTCGCCGCCGACGCATTGCCGGCGCTGCGGGCGCGGTTTGAAGTTGAATGGAATACGCTCGAACACAGCGAAACCCAGGTGGCGGCCTTGCAGCAGGCGGTGAAAACCGCGCGAGCGGCCTATCAGGCGTGCGCCGACCGCTTGAGCGCGCGGCGGGCGGCGGCGGCGCGCGACTTGGGCGAACGGGTCTCGGCCGCGCTGGCCGGGTTGGGCATGGCGGGGGGATGCTTCACCGTCGTGCTGGAGCGGTTGGAACAACCCACGGCGGCCGGCCTGGAAACCGTCGAGTTCCAGGTCAGCGCCAATCCTGGCCAGCCGGTGCGGCCGTTGGCCAAAGTCGCTTCCGGTGGTGAATTGTCACGTATCAGCCTGGCGATTCAGGTGATCGCTGCCCATGCCACCCACATCCCGACCCTGATCTTCGATGAAGTGGATGTCGGCATCGGCGGCGGCGTGGCGGAAATTGTCGGACGACAATTGCGGGCGCTGGGCGATGGTCGGCAAGTGCTATGCGTGACGCATCTACCCCAAGTGGCGGCGCAAGCGCACCAGCAGTTCAAGGCGGAAAAACACACCGACGGTGGCGCCACGCACACGCGCGTCGTGGCGCTGGAACCCGAGGAGCGAGTGACGGAAATCGCTCGGATGCTGGGCGGTCTGGAATTGACCGAGAACACGCTGGCGCACGCGCGGGAGATGGTGGACAAGGCGACTTCCGCAACGGCCACCCCCCCGTGAGCGATCACCTGCTCATCGTGGACGACGATCCAGGGCTGCGCGAGCTGCTGGCGGATTATCTGAGTCGCGGCGGTTTCCAGGTGACGGGCGTGGCTGATGGGCGCGGGTTGTGGGCAGCATTGGACCAAGCCTCCATCGACCTCGTCATTCTCGACCTGATGCTGCCCGGCGACGACGGATTGGTGCTGTGCCGCAATCTGCGCGCCCGCTCGCAAATCCCGATCATCATGCTGACCGCCCGGGGCGACGACACCGACCGCATCGTCGGCCTGGAAATGGGCGCTGACGACTATCTGCCCAAACCGTTCAACCCGCGCGAGTTGCTGGCGCGGATCAAAAGCATCCTGCGTCGCGCCCGCAATGTCCCCAGCGAGCCGGGCGAGGCGCGCTGCCTTCACTTTGCCGGCTGGACGCTGGAGGTCGCCACCCGCCAGTTAATCGCCCCGGATGGGGTGCTGGTACCGCTGGGAGCCAGCGAATACCGGTTGTTGCGCGTGTTCCTGGATCATCCACAACGGGTGTTGAACCGCGACCAGTTGCTGGATCTCACCCAAGGCCGCGAGGCCACGCCATTCGACCGCAGCATCGACGTGCAGGTCAGCCGGCTGCGGCGACGGTTGCGCGACGATCCGCGCGAGGCGACCATCATCAAGACGGTGCGCAACGAGGGCTATCTGCTGGCGGCCCATGTCCGCCGGGAATTCTGATGCGCCTGTTACCGCCGTCGCTGTTTGGCCGGTTGCTGCTGTTCCTGACCGGCGGGCTGACCATCGCTCAACTGCTGAGCGCCGCGATTCTGCTCCAGGACCGCGAGCAGGCCCTTTACCACGCGATCGGTGGTCACGTTGCCCAGCGCATCGCCGCCATCGTCAACCTGCTCGACGCCCTGGACCAAACCGAGCGCCAGCGGCTGGTGACGGCGCTGGATTTGCCGCCCACCCGTCTCAGCCTCGACCTGCCCTGGCAGGCTGAAATAGCGCCGGATGAACGTTATCACACCACCCTATTCCGCGCCCTGTTGAAACGCCAGTTAGAGCCGGACCGCCCGTTCCAGGTGGAAATCAACGATGATTTGCCACCGCCGCCGCCCGTCGAACGGCCGCGCTGGCTGGCTCCGGAGCCACCGCCGCCCCCGCGCGATTGGGCCGGGCGACCGCCACGCTGGCGCCAACACGCCATGCTGTTGGGGCTGCGCAATTTCATGGTGCAGGTGCGCTTGCACGATGGCGCGACCGTGACTTTCCAGCAAATATTGCCGGAAGATGTGATCGCCTGGCCGGTTCGATTATTGCTGATCCTGTTGGTGTTGCTGGTCTCGGTCGCGGCGCTGGCCGCCCTGGCGGTGCGGGCGCTAACCAGGCCACTGGCGGTGCTGGCCGACGCCGCTGGCGAACTGGGGCGCGACATCCACCGACCGCCGCTGGATGAAGCCGGACCGTTGGAAGTCCATCGCGCGGCCCGCGCCTTTAACACCATGCAAGAACGGCTGATCCGCTACATCGAGGATCGCAACCGCATTCTCGCCGCGATCTCCCACGATCTGAAAACCCCGATCACCCGGTTGCGGCTGCGGACGGAGCTGTTGGACGATGCTCCGCTGCGGGAAAAATTTCTGGCCGATCTCGACGACATGCAGCGGATGGCCCAGGCTTCGCTGGACTTCTTGCGTGGCGGCGAGGACAGCGAACCCATTGCGCCGGTCGACCTCAATGCCTTGCTCGAATCGTTGCAGGACGACGCCGAGGATACTGGCCACGCGGTGAGCATCACCGGAACAGCCCGCCAGCCACTGCGTTGCCGGCCACTGGCGCTCAAGCGCTGTCTGACCAATCTGGTGGATAATGCATTGAAGTATGGCCAACGCGCCGAGCTTGCGGTCACGGATACGCCGACGCGGCTGACGCTGATCGTCCGCGATCATGGCCCCGGTATTCCAGCGGCGGAGCTGGAGCGGGTGTTTGAGCCGTTCTACCGGCTGGAAAGCTCCCGCAGCCGCGATACCGGTGGCACGGGACTGGGGCTGAGCATCGCCCGCAACATCGCCCGCGCCCACGGTGGAGAATTGACGCTGCGCAATCACCCGCAAGGTGGGCTTGCAGTGGTCTTGGAACTACCGCGCTGACGGCGTCGCCCATACGCCTATACTTTCAGAGAATTTCTTCAAACCGCCAGAACGGGAGGAAGCGCATGGATACCACACCCCACAACCTGAGTACGCTGTTCGATCAACTGGGCTTGCAGTCCGATGCGGTCGCCATCAAAACCTTCATCCATTGGCATCGGCCACTCGATTCCCGGACGCCGCTGCATCAGGCGTCCTGGTGGACGGCGGCGCAGGCGGAGTTTCTGCTACAGGCCATTGAGGAGGATTCGGATTGGGCGGAACAGGTGGATGAATTGGACGCGCTGCTACGCCCGGCGCGAGAGGCGTCCTGATCGACCTTGGCCGTTTTCCAGCATGCGGGCACTCGAAGCACTCCAGTGCTCTTCACGCTAGCGCCCGCCGTGGACATACCCTCATGGCTCGAACAGAAACTCAAGTCCATTGAGATCAGCCAGACAGCCCAGCCCGTCCAAAAGAGGCAGGGGGTGAGGTTGGGCTGAGCGCCGAAGCCGAAGATGAATTCAGGCCTGCATATCGCGGATGTGATGAGTCAAACGGCTCTTGTGGCGGGCGGCCTTATTGGCGTGAATCAAACCCTTGCGCGCCATCCGATCAATCACTGGCACGGCAATCTGGTACTCGGACTCGGCTTTGGTTTTGTCGCCGGAATCAATCGCCTTGATCACGCGCTTGACATAAGTGCGCAGCATGGAACGCATGCTAGCGTTGTGTTGGCGATGCTTTTCCGCCTGACGGGCGCGCTTTTTCGCTTGAACAGTGTTTGCCAAAACTCAAGACTCCTGGTAATAACACCTAATGGGATAAACGCGGCTGCGTTCGGATGCTAGAAGAATTGGTCATTTTGGCGTTTTCACACCCTCTGTCAATCCTTGGCGTCACCGTTCCCAGGGCAATCGCGCCAACATCGACATAACAAATTGATTCAAATAAACATTATTTTATAACCCACTCCATCCACATTTTCAATCCATTGATAAATCGGAGGAAATGATCAGCCTGGCAGCGCTGATCCATTGGCTGGTTGAGGATGACAAGCCAAACGACAATGGATTATCATGAAAACAAGGGCATGGTGGAGCGGTTCGGAGTCGAAACTCGGGGGAACCGCTGCGATATTCAGAGACAGATTGCAAATTGAAACCATTACCTTAGTCTCCACGCCCCATTTCCCGGGATTGCCCTATCATCGGCGATGCCGCACCCGCTGGTTACAATGGCGGCTCCTATCGGTCCCCCCGCGACGACAAGCTGTGAACCCCGTCAGGCCCGGAAGGGAGCAGCGGCAGCAGTGGCCTCGGGCGCCGGGGTACGGCCGGTAGGCGTCGCCACCCTTCCCAAGGCGAAAGGCGAAAGGCGAAAGACGGACGAAAGTATAGAGGATGTTGGCTTTCCCACCCGCTCGGAGCGCCGCATGAGCTATCAGGTTCTGGCCCGCAAGTGGCGACCGCGCACCTTCCACGAATTGGCGGGCCAGGAACACGTGGTCCGCGCCTTGACCAATGCGCTTGATCAGCAGCGCTTGCATCACGCTTTTCTGTTCACCGGCACCCGCGGGGTGGGTAAAACCACCATCGCCCGCATTTTCGCCAAGTCGCTCAATTGCGAGGTTGGCATTTCCTCCCATCCCTGCGGAATCTGTTCCGCCTGTCGGGAGATCGACGCCGGTCGCTTCGTGGATTTGATCGAGGTGGACGCCGCGTCTCGCACCAAGGTCGAGGATACCCGCGAACTGCTGGAGAACGTGCAGTACGCACCCGGTCGGGGGCGCTTCAAGGTGTATCTGATCGACGAAGTGCACATGCTTTCCACGCACAGTTTCAACGCGCTGTTGAAAACGCTGGAGGAGCCGCCGCCCCATGTCAAATTCTTGCTGGCGACCACCGATCCCCAGAAGCTGCCCGTCACCGTCCTTTCGCGTTGTCTGCAATTCAATCTCAAACGGTTGCCGGCGACGGTGATCGCCCGGTATCTACATCAAGTGCTGGAGGCGGAGGGCGTGCTCCGCGAGGCGGCGGCGGTGCGGCTGATCGCCCGCGCGGGCGATGGCAGCATGCGCGATGCGCTGAGCCTGCTGGATCAGGCGATTGCCTTTGGCGGTGGCCGGCTGGAAGCAGCGGCGGTTGGCGCGATGCTCGGCAGCATGGATCGGCGGCAAGTGGTGAATCTGCTGGAGGCATTGGCGACCAACGACGCGATGGCGGTTTTGCGCCAAGTGGCGGAACTGGATGAACTGTCCCCCGATTACGCGGCGGTGTTAGCCGAACTGCTGTCCTTGTTGCAGCGGGTGGCGCTAGCGCAGGTCGTACCCGAGGCCGTGCCAGACGACGATCCGACTGATCCGGAAGACGCGCGGCGACTGGCCGGGATGCTGGCCCCGGAGGATGTGCAACTGTTTTACCAAATCGCCCTGCTGGGTCGGAGAGATCTGCCGCTGATGCCGGAACCGCGCGGCGGGTTCGAAATGGTGCTGCTGCGCATGTTGTGCTTCCGACCGGCGACCCAGGAAACCGTCGCGCCGACGGTGGCCCCCAGTCGGACAACGACCGTTCCTCCGCCAGGGGGCACTCCGGCCACCCCAGTTTCCCGCCCACCCACGCCGGTGGCGGTCATGCCGGCTCCGGCTCATCCGGCTTCGGCATGGGAGCAATTGATCAAGCAGCTCGATTTGAACGCCAGAGAGAAAAGTCTGGCATCGCGCTGCGAACTGGTGACGCACGAAGGCAATCGTCTCCGGTTGAGGCTGGAACCCGGCCTTGAACCGATGCTTAACCAATACATCAAGGACCGGCTGAAGGCCGCGCTGGAACAGCATTTGGGTGAACCGGTCGACCTGCAATTCCAGTTTGGCAACGTGACGGCGACGCCGGAAAACCGGCGGCAACAACAACAAGCCGAACGCCAGCAGACCGCCGCCGAGCAGATCGCCCAAGATCCGCACGTGCGGGACATGCAGGAAAGATTCGATGCGCGGATCGCGGCTATCCATCCGCGCGTCGATACTGACGAGTAGTAGCCGTTCCGTCGGCGACAACCGCATTGCAATGGCCAAGAGAGGAAACGATGAAAGGCGCTTTGGGCAATATCATGAAGCAGGCGCAAAAGATGCAGGAGAACCTGCAAAAAGCGCAGGAGGAAATCATGGCGATGGAGATCACTGGCGAGTCCGGCGGTGGCTTGGTCAACGTGATTCTGACCGGACGCTATGAGGTACGACGCATCCAGATCGACGACAGTCTGGTGAAAGACGACAAGGACATGTTGGAAGACCTGGTGGCGGCGGCATTCAATGACGCCGTGCACAAGGTCGAGCGCGCGGTGCAGGAGAAAATGGGCGGTCTCACCGCGGGCATGGGCCTGCCGCCAGGCGCATTGGGCGGTTTGAAATCGTTGTTCTGACCGGTTGCCGTGGCTGCCTCGCCGCTGCTGAACCGGTTGATCGCGGCGTTGCGTTGTTTGCCGGGGGTAGGACCAAAATCGGCCCAGCGCATGGCCCTGCATCTGCTGGAGCGGGATCGTGACGGCGGGCGCCGACTGGTCGACGCCTTGCAGGCAGCGTTGGATGGCATTGGCCACTGCCGGCTGTGCCGCGATTTGAGCGAAACCGAACTGTGCACCCTGTGCGCCAATCCACGCCGCGACCGCTCGCTGCTGTGCGTGATTGAAACCCCCGCCGACGTGCTGGCGGTGGAACAGGCGACCGGCTTTCAGGGCGTGTATTTCGTGCTGATGGGTCATTTATCGCCGCTGGATGGCATCGGGCCGGCGGAACTGGGACTGGAGGCACTGGAGGCGCGGCTGGACGAAGGGGAGGTCCGCGAGATGATTCTCGCCACCAACCCGACCGTGGAAGGCGAAGCGACCGCCTATTACCTCGCTGAACTGGCCCGCGAGCGCGGCATCCGCGCCACCCGCATCGCCCATGGCGTGCCATTGGGCGGCGAACTGGAATCCGTGGATGGCGGCACCTTGGCGCACGCCTTCGCTGGCCGCCGGGATTTGTGAGACTCAGCGGAGTAATCCAACATGACTGACTGCATCTTCTGCAAAATTGCCGCTGGCGAGATTCCCGCCACCACGCTGTACGACGATGGCGAGGTGGTGATCTTCCACGACATCAACCCCGAAGCGCCCGTGCATCTGCTGATCATCCCCCGGCGGCATATTCCGACCCTCAACGACTTGACCGAAGCCGACGCGGCGCTGATCGGCCGGTTGCATCTGGCCGGCAAACAGGTAGCGGCGGAACTGGGCGTGGCCGAGAGCGGCTACCGGACCGTGATAAACTGCAACCGCGACGCCGGTCAAATCGTATTCCACATCCACATGCACCTGCTGGCCGGGCGGGAGTTGGGCTGGCCGCCGGGGTGACCATGCCCCTTGAAACCGCCCGCCTGTTCTTACGACAAGACTTGACTTGTCGCCGCGCAAGGGCGCGCCACGGCTCTTTAGGACTACACTACAGACTTATCATCCATTGACGGAGCATCGGATCAGACTAGAAACAGGGCTCATCCGCCCCCCCCACCGAGGTCATGAAACCGCAACCCATGGGAGCACAAAGCCATGAAACAACGCGAACTCGGCAATACCGGATGGATGTTCAAAGCCATTGGCTTGGGCGCCATGCCGCTGTCCATCAGCGGTCGACCGGACGAAGCACAGGCATTCGCGGTCATCGAAGCGTTCGTCGCCGGTGGGGGCAATTTCATCGATACCGCCAACGTCTACTGTCTGGACGATGACGATATCGGCCACAACGAGCGCCTCATCCGGCAGGCGCTGGATCGGCTCGGCGCGAGCGACAAGGTCATGATTGCCACCAAGGGCGGTCTGCGCCGTCCTGGCGGGGCTTGGGTGGTGGACGGCGAGCCGAAGCGGCTGCGATTATCCTGCGAACGCAGCTTGCAAGCCCTGCAAACCGATTGTATCAGCCTGTACCAACTTCACGCCGTCGATCCCAAGGTGGATTTTCGCCGCTCGCTGGAAACCCTGGTCAAACTGCAAGAGGAAGGCAAAATCCGCTACCTTGGCCTGTCCAACATCGGTTCCGCGCAACTGGAGCAGGCGCTGGATTTCACCGTGATCGCCTCGGTGCAAAATCACTGCAATCTCTTCGACCAGCGGGATTTCCACAACGGCCTGATCGATTTCTGTCGGGCGCGGCGGATCACCTATATCCCCTACAGCCCGGTCGGCGGGCATCACGGTCACGTTCAACTCGCCCAGGAACCCCTGCTGCAACGACTCGCCGCCAAATACCAGGCCTCGCCGCCGCGCGCCGCCTTGGCCTGGCTGCTGCACAAGGGCCGGCACATCCTACCGATCCCCGGCGCCAGCCGGGTCGCCAGCATCCACGATAGCTTGCAAGCGACGGAGCTGAAGTTGAGCGCCGAGGACATCGCCGCGCTCGACCGGTTGGCTGATCGGTAATCGGGCAGGCCTGAAACCCGGATAGCGTATCGACGCATCCATTCCTCCAAGGGCGCCAATGTCCACTGACGGGCATGGCGCTTCGATTGTGCGTACCCACGAAAAATCTCAAGTACCCCCATGGAAATCCATACCTTTTTTCTCTACTTGATGGCGATGTTGCTGACCGCGCGTCTGTTCGCGGAAGTAGCCGCCCGCTTGAAAGCGCCGCCCGTCATTGGCGAGTTGCTGGCTGGTGTTCTGCTAGGTCCCAGCCTACTTGGCTGGATCAGCCCCAGCGAGGTTATCAAGCTACTGGCTGAAATCGGCATTATCCTGCTCCTGTTCGAAGTGGGACTCGAAACCGACGTGCGGCAATTGGCGCGCGCCGGCGGCAAGGCGTTGGTTGTCGCGACGGGTGGCGTGATCTTTCCAGCGGCTCTGGGCTTTGGCCTGGCGCGCTGGGGGTTAGGCCTGGATACGCTGCCGGCCCTCTTCATCGGCGGAACGCTCACGGCCACCAGCATCGGCATCACGGTGCGGGTGCTGACCGACTTGCAACGCCAGTCCAGCCAGGAAGGGCAAATCGTGCTCGGCGCCGCCGTCCTGGATGACATCGTCGGCGTGGTGCTGCTGGCGGTGCTGTACGACTTCGCCAGCAGCGGCGAAGTCAGCGTACTCCACGTTGGTCAGGTATTGCTGTTCATCGTCGTGTTCTTCGTGCTGGCTCCACCCATCGCCAAGGTGGCGTCCGCCCTCATCCGCCATTTCGACCAAGTCAGCGAAATACCCGGTTTGATTCCCACCATGACCGTTGCGCTCATCCTGTTTTTCGCCTGGCTCGCCCATAAGATGGGAGCGCCTGAATTGCTGGGGGGATTCGCCGCCGGTCTGGCGCTTTCGCACCGTTTTCCCTGGCCCTTATGGGGCGCGTTGCGCACTGACCCCGACTTTACCCACCGGATCGAAGCGCAAATGCGTCCGATCACGCACTTGTTCACGCCAATCTTTTTCGTCATGGTGGGATTGGCGCTCAATCTGCGGGAAGTCGATTGGTCCTCGCCGTTTATCTGGGTTTTTTCGCTCTCGCTGACGGTTGTCGCCGTCGCCGGCAAGATTGTCGGCGCGCTGCTGATCCGGGAGTCCTGGCCCATGCGCTGGGCGATTGGGTTGGCGATGGTGCCGCGAGGGGAAGTCGGGCTGATCTTCGCGGAACTGGGGCGGGTCAACGGCATCTTCAACGCCGAACTTTACGCCGGCATGGTCTTGGTGATCGCGTTGACGACGCTGCTGCCGCCTTTCGTCATGCGTTGGTATTACAGCCGGTATCGAGGATTGTTGCCGGCGGTGGCCGATTGAGCGCCCGCCCGGCGCTGAACGTCAGCAGTCGCCGAACGTCAGTGATTTGGGCGCGCAAGCGCCCACTCGCTCGTATAGCTATTACATAGCTATTACCATTCAGGGAGCAACGCCATGCCACGCAAACCGCTTTTTCACCTACCCAACTCACTACGGATGGGATTGCTCATCACCGTGCTGGTCGGTCTGCTGATCGCGGCGCTGGCTTGGTTTCAGATCGAACGCGAACGCCGTAACGATTTGGAGGAAATGGACCGGCGTGCCTACGCCATCGCGCACCAGGTGGCCTATCCGGCGCAAGTCGCGTTGCAACTGCCCGATAGCGAAGCGGTGACCGCGTTCGGCTCCATGTTGGAAGGCTATCGGCGACTGATCGGACTGGCGGTTTACCGCACCGATGGTCGGCTGGTCGCCGCTGGCAAGGGTGTCGCTGATTTTACCAACGTGTTGCAGCGGGCGGTCGGCCAGACCTTGGCGGAAGGGAAGGATACCGTCGAAACCCGCCGTGCGGCTGACACTCACCTTCACCTGCTCGTTTCGGTGATCCGGGCGCCCGATGGTCAACCGCAGGGCGCGCTGGCGGTGCTGCACGATCTGGTGGGTCTGGACGAACGCGCCACGCACCGGCAAGCGTTGTTCGGGTTCTGGATCGGTTTCATCGTGCTGTCCCTGCTGATCCTGACCGTGGCCGGCGCCTGGCTGCTGTACGACCGACCGCTCAATCGGTTGGCGGAATGGATGCGTCGGCTACGAACCGACGACGAAGTCGGAGCGCCGCCCATCGAGTTGCCCGTGGCGCGGCTGGCCAGCGAAAGTGATCGGCTGGCGGCTTCGTTCCGCGCGGCCCGCACCGCCCACCAGGCGCAGGCGCGGGCGGTGGTGCGCGCCGATAACATCTGGACCCGTGATCGGCTGCGCGCCCATGTCATCGACTGCCTGCGTGGCGGCCAACTCCTGGTGGTCAGCAACCGCGAGCCGTACATGCACGAACTATACGACGGCAAGCCCCGGCTGATCATGCCCGCCGGTGGGCTGGTGACGGCGCTGGACCCGGTGCTGCAAGCCTGCGGCGGGGTCTGGGTCGCCCACGGTTCCGGTGAGGCCGACCGGCAGATGGCCGATACGCAAGGTCGCTTGGCGGTCCCGCCGGACGATCCGACCTACACCCTGCGGCGGGTGTGGCTGAGCCGGGAGGAAGAGCAGGGCTATTACTACGGCTTCGCCAACGAGGGCCTGTGGCCGCTTTGCCACCTGGCCCACGAGCGGCCGATATTCCGAGCCAGTGACTGGGAGCACTACGTCCGCGCCAACCGGCGTTTCGCCGACGCGGCGTTGGAGGAAGTCGGCTCCGAACCCGCCGTGGTGCTGGTGCAGGACTATCAGATGGCGCTGGCGCCGCGGTTTCTGAAGGAAAGACGTCCCGATCTGGCGGTGGGCATCTTCTGGCACATCCCCTGGCCCAATCCAGAAGCGTTCCGCATCTGCCCCTGGGCACCGGATTTGCTGCACGGCCTGTTGGGCGCTGACTTGATCGGCTTCCACCTCCAACAGCATTGCAACAATTTCCTCGACACCGTGGACCGAATGATCGAGGCGCGGCTGGATTGGGACCATTTCGCGGTGGAATTACAAGGCCATGCCTCGCGGGTGCGACCGTTCCCGATCAGCGTCGAAAGCTGGACGGAGCGCCATGTCCTGACTGGCGCGGAGCTGGAACAGCAGATCGCCGATCTGCGAGAGCGTTACGAGTTGGGTAACCTGCGTCTCGCGGTTGGCGTGGATCGCATCGATTACACCAAGGGCCTGACCGAGCGGTTCCGCGCCGTGGCCCGGTTTTTCGAACGCTGTCCGCACTACCGAGGGCAATTCACCTTCGTACAGCTTGGCGCGCCCAGCCGCACCCACATTCCCCGCTATCGCAACTACATCAACGAATTGGAAGCGCTAGCCGACGACATCAACTGGCGCTTCCAGACCGAGTCCTGGAAGCCGATTCGCTTCCTGGTCGGCCATCATGACGGCGTCACGGTCCACGCTTTCCTGCGCATGGCCGAGGTCGGCATCGTCAGTTCGCTGCACGACGGCATGAATCTGGTAGCCAAGGAATTTGTCGCCGCCAAACCGAATCTCGATGGAGTGTTGATCCTGTCCGAGTTCGCTGGCGCGGCGCGCGAACTGGCCGACGCGCTGATCATCAATCCTTACGACACTGAGCAGTTCGCCGAAGCGATTCGTCGGGCGTTGGAAATGCCGCCGGACGAGCGAGAGGCGCGGATGAGTCGGATGCAGCGGCAAGTGGAGGAAAACAACATCTACCGCTGGGCGGCCAATTTCCTGACCGATCTCACCGCCGTGCCGATCACGAACCCACCCACGCGGGAGGTCGCCTGATGCCCTCGACCAGCTCCACGATTTTCGAACGCCTGCTCGCCGCCTATCAACGCGGCGAGCGGTTGGTGCTGGTGTTCGATTACGATGGGACGCTAACCCCGCTGGTGGCGCATCCCCGGCTGGCGTGCCTTGATCCCGCCTTGCGCGACGTGTTAGCCCGGCTGGCGGCGACCCCGCGCGTGACGGTGGGCATGGTCAGCGGTCGAGGATTGGATGATCTCATCGGCATGGTTGGTCTGGACGGGTTGAGCTACGGTGGCTCCACCGGCCTGGAATTGAAACTGGCGGGAGAACGCCGCATTCCCGCCGCTGTGTTGGCAAGCCGACCGTTGCTGGATCAACTGACCGGCGTGACTGAAAGCCGGTTGTCGGCCTATCCCGGCGCCTGGGTGGAAAAAAAGCCGTTCGGTTTTACCGTCCACTACCGGCAACTGGCGGCGGATCGGATCGAACCGCTACGAGCCGAAATGGCGGCGTTGCTGGAACCGCGCGCCGCCAGCCTGCACGTGCTGGATGGGCCGATGGCCATCGAGGTGGTACCCGCCATCGAGCAAGACAAGGGCACGGCGTTGCGGGCCATCGTCGCCCACGGCGGCGGCGAACCGGCGACCGTGCTGTTCGCCGGCGACGCCACCAACGATGCCCCGGCGCTGGCGGTGGCGGCGGAATGGGGCGGCATCGCGCTCGGGGTGGGCCCGGAACCGCCAGCGGAAGCCGCTTATCGGCTGCCCGACCCCGCCACCCTGGCCGAACTGCTGGTGGCGCTGGCCAAGGCCCTGACCACCGTCGGCTCCAGCGCCCGAACCGATCCGCCCTCGTAACACTCCTTCAGCAAAAACACACTCAAACCGCTTTATCCCCACACTCTAGGAAGATCGCTCATGCACGGCTCCGGCAACATCATCCCGTCCGTCATCTTCGGCTTGGACCCCATGTGGTTCGCTTCGCTGCTGTTCCTGTTGACCTATGCGGTCATCATGAGCGAGCGCATTAACCGGGCCATCGTAGCGCTCGCGGCGGCGGGACTGATGATCATCGGTGGGGTTCTCAACCAGGAAGCCGCCATTCGCGGCATCGATTTCAATACCATCGGTTTGTTGGTCGGCATGATGGTGATCGTCGCCGTCACCCGACCGTCCGGGGTTTTTCAGTATCTGGCGATCTGGTCAGCCAAGAAGGTGAACGCCAATCCCTGGGGTATTCTCGTGATGTTGTCGCTGGTCACCGCCGTGACCTCGGCGTTGCTCGATAACGTCACCACCGTCCTGCTGGTCACCCCGGTCGCGTTGTTGATCACCGAGGAGTTGAAGGTGCCAGCCTATCCCTATCTATTCTCGATGATCCTGTTTTCCAATATCGGCGGCACCTCGACCTTGATCGGCGATCCACCCAACATCATGATCGGCTCGGCGATCGGACTCAGCTTCAACGATTTCGTGCTCAACCTGGGGCCAGTGATCGTCGTGGTCATGGCTGCCACCCTGATCCCCCTTTATTTCATTTGGGGCCGGCGGCTCCATGCCGCTGCCGAGGACCGGAATCGGGTCATGGCGTTCAACGAACGCGAATCGATCACCGATGCGACGCTGCTGCGGAAGTGCCTGGCGATCATCGCCGTGGTGATCTTGGGGTTCGTCTTCGCGCACTCACTGGAGCTGGAGGCAGCTACCGTCGCCATGACCGGCGCCGCGCTGCTGCTGTTGATCACCAACTGGGGTCACGACGCGGAGCACCAGAGCCACCAGGTCAGGCACGCGTTCTTTGAGGTCGAATGGATTACCATTTTCTTCTTCGTCGGCCTGTTCGTCGTCGTGCATGGGTTGGACAGCACCAGCTTGCTCAAGCTACTGGCCGAGCAGGTCGTGGAGTTGACCGGTGGCGATCTGAGCGCTACCACGCTGATGATTCTGTGGGCTTCGGCCATCCTGTCGGCTTTCGTGGACAACATTCCCTTTGTCGCCACCATGATCCCCCTGATCAAATCCATGGCGCCGACCTTCGGCGGGCCGGAAGGTTTGATGCCGATGTGGTGGTCACTGGCCCTGGGCGCCTGTCTGGGTGGCAACGGCACCCTGATCGGAGCCAGCGCCAACCTGGTCGTATCGGGTTTCGCCGAACGGGCTGGCCAACCGATCCGCTTTGTTCCCTTCCTGCTGATGGCGTTTCCACTGATGCTGCTCTCCATCGCTATCAGTACCGTCTATTTGTATCTGCGCTACCTGTAGCGCCGGACCCGCGCCGCGTCCTGGAAAACCGCGATGCGGCGCGAATCACGAAGCTTTTTCAAACCATGACTTACCCTCGCCCACGGGAACGAGGGACCACGGTCGCGTCATCAGCGACCATCTCCAACCACTTTCGAGCAGACTTTAACCAAAGAGGAGGCTCGCATGATCCGTCATCCGAAAAACTGGCCCGGCGTGGATGATCCTCTCTGGTACCAGGACGCCATCATCTACCAGCTACACGTCAAAGCCTTCGGCGACAGCAGCCAGGATGGCATCGGTGATTTCCGGGGTCTGATCCAGCGGCTGGACTATCTCCAGGAACTGGGGGTGGATACCCTGTGGCTGATGCCCTTTTATCCTTCGCCGCTGCGAGACGACGGCTACGATATTTCCGACTACCAGAACGTCCATCCCGATTACGGCACGCTGGCCGACTGCCGGGCCTTCATCCGCGAGGCGCACGCTCGGGGACTCAAGGTGATCACCGAACTGGTCATCAACCATACCTCCGATCAGCATCCCTGGTTCCAGGCCGCGCGCCGCGCGCCGCCCGGTTCGCCCGAACGGAACTTCTATGTCTGGAACGACGATGACCGCAAGTTCCCGGAAACCCGCATCATTTTCACCGACACGGAGACCTCCAACTGGGCCTGGGACCCAGTAGCGCAGCAATACTACTGGCATCGCTTCTTTTCCCACCAGCCGGATTTGAACCACAACAATCCGGCGGTGGTGAAAGCGGTGATCAAAATCATGCGGTTCTGGCTGGATCTGGGGGTGGACGGCCTGCGGCTGGATGCCATCCCCTATTTGTGCGTGCGTGAGGGCACTCCTAACGAGAACCTGCCCGAAACCCACGCCGTGATCCGGCAAATGCGGGCGGTGGTGGATCAGCATTACCGCGGTCGCCTGTTTCTGGCCGAGGCCAACCAGTGGCCGGAGGACGTGCGCGATTACTTCGGCGACGGCGACGAATGCCACATGGCCTACCATTTTCCGCTGATGCCGCGCATGTTCATGGCCATCGCCCAGGAAGACCGTCATCCCATCATCGACATCCTTGAACAAACGCCGGATATTCCCAAGAACTGCCAATGGGCGATTTTCCTGCGCAACCACGATGAGCTGACGCTGGAAATGGTCACCGGCCGGGAGCGGGACTACATGTATCGCACCTATGCCGCCGATCCGCGCATGCGGGTGAACGTCGGCATTCGCCGCCGGCTGGCGCCGTTGCTGGACAACGACTCCAGCAAGATCAAGCTCATGCAGAGCCTGCTGTTCTCGATGCCCGGCACTCCGATCATCTACTACGGCGACGAGATCGGCATGGGCGACAACATCTATCTGGGCGACCGCAATGGCGTGCGGACCCCGATGCAATGGAGTCCCGACCGCAACGCCGGTTTCTCCAAAACCGATCCGCAACGCCTGTACCTGCCGCCGATCATGGACCCGATCTATGGCTATCAGGCGGTCAACGTCGAAGCTCAGCAGCGCGAACCGGCCTCGCTGCTGAACTGGATGAAACGGATGATCGCGGTACGCCGGTCTTGTCGAGCGTTCGGGCGCGGTCGGTTGGATATGCTCAAGCCCGGCAACCGCAAGATTCTGGCTTACGTCCGAACGTATGCCGATGAAACCATGCTGTGCGTGGCCAATCTATCGCGCTCGGCGCAACCGGTGGAATTGGATCTCAAGCCGTACAAGGGCCTGGTTCCGGTGGAAGTGCTCGGTCAGACCGCGTTTCCGCCGATCAGCGAGTTGCCGTATCTGCTTACGCTGACCCGCCACGGGTTTTACTGGTTCCGGCTGACCCGGACCGCGCCGCCCGTCTGGCATGAGGACGCGCTACCGGGTCTGGAATTGCGGGTGCTAGTTCTGTTCCACGGCTGGAAAAGCTTTTTCGTCGATCAGGTCGAGCCAGGGCGACGGGCGATGGCGGCGGCCCTGCACGAGCGGTTGGTCCGGCAGGTCTTGCCGGAATTCCTGCCGACCCAACGCTGGTTTGCCGGCAAGGGGGACCGGATCGAGAAGGTCGAGTTCGAGCAGTACGATTTCTGGCCCGACCGCAGCGAGTGGTTGCTGGCGCGCATCCGGGTCTGGCTGGCCGGACGACCGGAGCCACAAGACTACGGGTTACCGCTGGCGCTGGCGTGGGGGGACGAGAGCGACGAAAAACTCCGGCCACTGTGGCCCTATGCCCTGGCCAAGGTGCGGGTCAGAGCCCGGATGGGGCTGCTATACGGCGCTTTCGCGGACGAGCGGTTCTGTCAATACCTGGTCGGCATGATCGGGCGCGGCGCCCGACTGCCGCTGGGCCAGGGTTGGCTGCGATTCTCCGCCACGCGGCGGTTCGCCGAACTGGCCGGCGACGCCCCGGAATCATTGCCGGCCAAGCGGCTGGCGCTGGATAGCAGCAATACCACCATCACTTTCGGCGACCGGTTGCTGATGAAAGCCTATCGCCGCATGCGACCCGGAATTAACCCTGAACTGGAGATGGGTCGTTTCCTCACGGAAATCGCTTTCCCCAACATCGCGCCGCTGGCCGGCGCGCTCGAATACGAAAATGAGGGAGGCGACTATACGACTCTGGTGCTGCTGCAAGGCTTCGTCGCCAACCAGGGCGATGCGTGGAGCTTCACCCTGGATTACTTGAAACGGTTTCTGACAGACTGCGTCGAGCAACCAAACGTGGTTCGAGAGGCTGGCGAGAAAGCGCACGCGGTCTACCGGTTGTTCGCCGGGACTCTAGGCCAGCGTACCGGGGAACTGCATCGGGCGCTGGCGCAAACGACCGGCGATCCGGCTTTCGATCCCGAACCGATCACGGCGACCGATATGGCGCAATGGTCGGAGCACATCCGCATGGAGGTGGAGACCACGTTCGAGCGGCTGGAACAGGCCCGAGGTCAACTTTCGGAACCAGTCCGGTCGCTAACCGAACAGGTGCTGAAACTTCGAGGCGTAATCTCCGCGCGGATGGCGCCCGTCGAAACATTAGCTCCGCAAGCCATGAAAACCCGCTATCACGGTGATTACCACCTCGGCCAAGTGCTGGTGGCTAGGGATGACGTCATCCTCATCGACTTCGAGGGCGAACCGTCGCGATCGCTGGCGGAGCGACGCGTCAAGCATTCGCCGTTGCGGGACGTGGTGGGTATGTTGCGCTCGTTCGACTACGCCGCGCACGCCGCCCTACGCCAGGCCACCGCCGATGGCACCGGCGACCGGGCGACGTTTTTGCCGCAGGTCAGCGATTGGGAGCAGCAAACCCGGATGGCGTTCCTGGAGGGCTACGTCGCGGCTGTCGGCGACAGTCCGAGTTATCCCGCCGACCCCGAGCAGGCCAAGGCGCTGCTGGAACTGTTCACGTTGGAAAAGGCGTGCTACGAACTCCGTTATGAACTGGATAATCGCCCCGATTGGGTCGAAATCCCGCTTGGAGGACTGCGTGAGCTGTTATCACTGCCCGCCGTCCGATAACCGGGTTGGTGCTAAACTTTGAATAGTATTGCGCTCACCTGACCAAGGACCTCCGCTATGCCGCTCGCTTGCCGCAAACTGCCGATTGGCGTTCAGACCTTTGCGTAAATCGTCAGCGAAGATTACTACTATGTGGATAAAACGCCGTTCGCCCATCGTCTGATCGAAAGTGGCAAGTACTATTTCCTCTCCCGTCCGCGCCGGTTTGGCAAGGGTCTGTTTCTCGACACCCTGAAGGAACTGTTTGAAGGTGACGAACCGCTGTTTCGGGGGTTGTATATCCATGATCGCTGGGACTGGTCCACTGGGTATCCAGTGATCCGTCTCAGCTTCGGCGGCAGGGATGTTGAAATCCCTGCAACACCTGCACGAGACGTTGCACCGTCAGTTCGACGAGCACGAACGGCGGCATGGGCTGCCGGCTCGCTATCCCGACCCGCGCAGCCGCTTTTACGACATCATCACCCGGCTTTGGGAGCAGACCGGCCAGCGGGTAGTGGTGCTGGTGGATGAGTATGACAAACCGATCCTGGACAATCTGACTGACCGCGAAACCGCTCTGGCACTGCGGGAGGGCTTGAAAGCACCCGATTACCCATAAATCATCCAGGAGGGATGAAAGCTTGTTTGGCGGCGG
>JAVMKI010000032.1:0-25645 GCA_031732755.1 Candidatus Contendibacter sp. | reverse complement strand
GTTACCACCTGAGAATCACATCCTCGTCGTTAATAGATTATGAACAGGCTCTAAGCACCCGTGGCGTGGGGAAGTCCGTTCGTAAAACGGCAAAGGGTGCCCAACAAGCTGCGTGTTTTCCCACGCAAGGAGCGTCATGTCCCTTCCCCGCAGACTCGCACGCTGGGCTGTTTAAAACCACCTTCAAGCAACCTTGCCCGTTGCTCCAGCCACCCCGTGCTCTCCAACCGCCCATCCTGGAACCGGTGGCGTCCCCGGCAAACAACGCGGTTCCCGTACCGCCACGACCGCCTGTTGGTGACTCCAGCGCAGAATTTCCAGCACCCCGTTGGGATGTTCCACCAGCGCGGTGCAACTTTCCACCCAGTCGCCATCGTTGCAGTACAGTACTCCATTGAAATCGCGCAGGGCGGCATGATGGATATGGCCGCAGATCACGCCGTCCAGACCGCGCCGCGCCGCTTCGTGCGCCGCCGCCGCCTCGAATCGGGCGATGTAGGCGGCGGCCTGACCGATGCGCCGTTTGAGGAAATTGGCCAGCGACCAGTAGGGATAGTTCCAGCGTCGCCGCCAACGGTTGTACCAACGATTCAGAAACAACAGCAGGTCATAGACCCCATCGCCCAGCCAGTGCAGTAGTGGCCCACCACAACGGACCGCGCTGTCACATTCGTCGCCATGGGTGACCAGGAAACGGCGACCATCGGCGGTGATGTGAATCGCCTCTAGAAGGATTTCGATGTCACCCACCCGCAAATCGAGATAATCGCGCGCCACTTCGTCGTGGTTACCGGGCACGTAAATGACCCGGGTCCCAGCCCGCGCCTTGGCCAGGATGGCTTTCAACACCTCGCCATGGGCCGCCGACCAGCGGCTACCCTTGCGCAGGCTCCAAAAATCGATCAGGTCGCCGACCAGGTACAAGCGCTCGCAATCGTTCTGGCGCAGGAAATCGAGCAGGTATTCCGCCTTGCATTCCTTAAAGCCGAGATGGACATCGGAGATCCACAGGGAACGGAACCGTGGGAATTCCATGGCTTTACCCTCGTGATTGCTGTCCGATGAACACGAAATAACGCCAACCGCCGCCGTAGGCGTGATGCACGGTCCGCACGACCGACCGGCACCGCGTCTCCAGATGCGGTAGCAGATGACCGTCCATCCGCACGTGGTTGATCTCCATCCAGCGCCGAAAACCGGCGAAAGGGGTGTCGTGGAAATCCACCACCGCCAACCGACCACCCGGTCGCAGATCCCGCAGGGCGGAGTTTACCGCTCGTTCCCAGCCGGGATTGACCATCGTCAGGCAATAGGCAAACACGATCAGGTCGAATACCGGCTCCGGGTACAACGGTCGGTCGTAGCGCTGGTGCAGTAGCGTGGCCAATAACTGGTTCCGTTCCAGCTTGCGCCGCGCCCGCGCCAGCATGTCCGCCGACAGATCCAGGCCGGTCACGGCGGCCTCGGGAAACTGGCGCACCAAGCGCACCAGATTGCTGCCCGTGCCGCAGCCGATTTCCAGAATGTTGCGCGGTGGCGGCGAAAGGCGGGCGAGATCGCGGATCAGTGCCGTCCGCCCGAACAGGAAACTCCAGCGGGTGGCGTCGTACAACCGGGCGTGTCCGCGGTAGTAACGGTCGAGAACGGCGGTGGAATCCGCCGGCGCGCTGGTCAACAGCCGGTCGGGCGTATTCATGCCACCTCCGCGAAGTGCAGGCTACCGTAAGTGCCAACCCGATCCTGAGAATGCAGCGGTTCGGTCAGCGTTGGGAAGAAGCGCAGCGCCCGCTTGGCCCAGTCGGGCAGGAAGCTGACATCACCGCCCGCCGAACGCAGCAAAATCCGACTGCCGGGGCGGCTGTTGGCCAGAATCAGCCGCCACTCCTCCTCCAGCGCCTGTGGTTGATGCCAGGCCAGCCAATCCTGATGATCGAGCAATACGAAATGGCTGTACACGCCGGGATGGGCGCGTAGAAAGTCGCTGACCGTGGCATCGTGGGTGTGTACTCGGTCGAGGTGAGCCCGCAACCACGGGAAATTTTCCTCGCGGAGATAGTTGGGGCAGCATCGTTCGGTGTAGGAACCGGTCAGATAGGCCCGCCAGAAGTAGTTGTCATGGATCAGCACCTCGGTCAACACATGACGCAGCTTGGCGCTGATGTAGCCGATGATGCCGCCGGGATACTGCTGCTGGATCAGGCGAATTTGCGGGCGCGGCACACCGAGCATGGCCAAGGCGGTCGGTTGCCGCAGCAGCCAGGTGCTGAAGCGGCCCCACAGGGCCGGCTCGATGGTTTCGTACAGCGTGCGCTGTTCGACCAGAGTTCGGGCATCCAGCAGATCGAACAGATAGCCGCGCAACTTGCGGCTGGATTGGAGCAGTCGCCGGCTGACCAGCCAAGCCACCGCGCCACAAGTGCCATGGTAGTAGAACGAGCGCTTGCGGTTGGCGGGGTCAAAATAGGCGATCTTTTTATCCCAGAACGCCGCTGCATAGGGCGGCAGGCGTGGCCGTAGCGCTTGATACAGCTCCCGAAACCGGGGGTGCGCGCCCTGCCGGAACATGCGTTCGAGATCACCGAAATCGCCGTGCTCGATCAGCGCCAGCTTGAGCTGCAACAGCGCGTTCTGGCGAGGATTCACATCCACCGCGTGGATGGCCGCCGGCGCGTCCAGCAGATAATCCAGGGCGTTGCAACCGGCGCTGGTGAGCACCACCACTTGGCTGTCCCGATCCAGCCCCAGCAATTGCCGGTCGATGCGCGGGTCTTCCCAACACATGTTGTAGATCAGATAGCGCTGGTGAATTGTCTTAAACAGCAGATCGTGGGCATGATTGCCAAGTCGGGCGCCGAATTGCTTGACCATATCGCCTTGAACCAGGGTTAAGGAAACGACTGGCGAGGAAGTATGGAAAGCGGTGATAACAGAATGATGTCATTGCCATGACCGTTTGATGGTGATGACTCTTCAAGTGGTGGCCCACCCCCCAGCCGCTCGCGCTTGGGAAATATCTCGAATCCATCGATCCGTGGTGCGGTCGACGCCCGCCAACCAGTTACCTTCGGAAACAAAAACTGATGAAGATCCTCATGCTCTCGGACGTGTATTTTCCGCGCGTGAACGGCGTTTCCACGTCCATTCAAACCTTTCGGCGCGAACTGCAAGAACTGGGGCACGAGATTTGGCTGGTGGCGCCACGGTATGATCAGCCGACCGTCGACGAGCGGGACATCGACCGGGTGCGGTCTTCTCAGGTCCTGTTCGATCCCGAGGATCGAATGATGCATCTTCGCCCGCTCGCTCGCCGATTGGCGACCCTCCAGACCTGGAATTTCGATCTGATTCACATTCAGACCCCTTTTGTCGCGCACTACGCGGGCGTTCGGCTAGCGCGGCGCTGGGGTATTCCTTGCGTCGAAACCTATCACACCTTTTTCGAGGAATACTTGTTTCACTACCTGCCGATTCTGCCAAGGAGCGCCTGGCGAGCAGTGGCTCGGCGGTTCTCCCGCCGACAATGCAACCAGTTGGACGGACTGGTGGTGCCTTCGCGGGCGATGTTCGACGTGCTGGTTCGATATGGCGTGCGGACGAAGATGCGGATCATTCCAACCGGCATTCCGGGAGACGCCTTGCCGGAAGGGAACGGCGCCGCGTTTCGCGCCCGGCACGGCATCCGCCCCGATCAACCGGTGCTGGTATTCGTGGGGCGAGTGGCCTTCGAGAAGAACATCGAGTTTCTCCTGCGCGTGACGCACGAATTACGGCGGACGACTCACCCCCATGTCGTGTTGATCATCGCGGGCGAAGGCCCCGCCAAGCACCGGTTGCGCCACTTGGGTAGCGCGCTGGGACTGGAGACCCATCTGCGCTTCGTGGATTATCTGGCGCGGGGCGTCGACTTGAGTAGTTGCTACCAGGCGGGCGATGTCTTCGTCTTCGCCTCGCGCACCGAGACCCAAGGATTGGTGCTGTTGGAGGCGATGAGTCTCGGGGTGCCGGTGGTTTCCACCGCCGTGATGGGTACCCGCGACATCCTGGCGGCGGAACAGGGCGCGCTGATCGCCGAGGAAGACGTTCCACGGTTCGCCGCTCAGGTGCGTCGACTGCTGGACGATGCCGAATTGCGGCGGCGGCTGAGTGAAGAAGGTCGGGTCTACGCCGGACAGTGGGCCGCGCGGGGACCGGCCCAAGCCCTGCTCGCGTTTTATCAAGACCTCCGAGGCCCGCGCTCGGGGGCGCCATCCTGAACGGAATAACGCCGACGCTCCTGCCTCACCCCCAACACGTTCGGCTGGGGCGTAAAGTTTTTGGCGGGAGGCTAAGCGTGGGCTCCATTCAGTTTGGTGACGAACCGAGCCGTTCCTCGGCAAACAGCGCCGCGCCGATCATGCCGGCTCGGTTGAGAAAACGAGCCGGCACCACCGGTGTCCGCGTCGTGATTTGTGGCGCGAACTTAGGCAACTTCTTGCTGGCACCGCCGCCAAGCACGATCAGATCGGGCCAAAACAGGCTTTCCATGGTCAGCAGGTAGTGGTTCAAACGGTCGCCCCAGTCTTTCCACTTGAGTTTCTGGGCGTCGCGCACGGCTTCCGAAGCGTAGCGTTCGGCTTCCAAACCGTTGTTGAGCAGGATATGGCCCAGTTCGGTGTTGGGCAGCAGATGACCGTCGCTGAACAGCGCCGTTCCGAGACCGGTGCCGATGGTGACGACGAGCACCACGCCGGCGATGCCCTGGCCGGCACCGAACCGTATTTCGGCCAGCCCGGCGACATCGGCGTCGTTGGCGACCCAGACTCGGCAACCGGTCTGCATGGAAAAATGATCGGCCACCGGCAGACCGATGAAGGAAGGATCGATATTGGCCGCGGTGCGGGCCACACCGTGTTGGATCGCGGCGGGAAAGCCGATGCCAATGGGACCGGACCAGTGATGTTGTTCGACCAATTCCTTGACGGTCAGGCCGATGGACTCCGGCGTCGCCGGGTTAGGCGTCTCGACACGGAGGCGCTCGCTCGTCAGCTTCCCCGTTGCCGTTTCGACAATCGCGCCCTTGACCCCTGTTCCACCGACATCGATGCCCAGAATTTGCATGGTCGTCTCTTTTTTTGAACGTTTTGTGGTAAAAATTCTAGCCTATCCAAGGCGGGTCAGGAAGCTCGCCAGACTAGAATCGTCGCAGATAGAGAATCAGCAGCACGAGCAGTGAAACCGCCGCCATGCCCAGCATGACCCACCAGAACGCCATTGTGCTTCCATCCTGTACGCCGGGTACGCCAACGACGTTCATGCCGAAGATGCCGGCGATCAAACTGGGCGGCAGCAGCAGGGCGGTGAAGAAGGACAGAATGTAGAGATTGTTGTTGGTTTGCTCCGCGGTCCGGACGGCCAGTTCGTCCTGCAACAACTTGGCGCGCTCTTGCGTTTCGATCACGTCCTCGACCAGTTCGCGAAATTCTTCCGTCGCTTCTTGCAGAGAAGCGTGATCAATGTCGCTGAACCAAGCCGGCGACCGTCGGCACAACTGCTGTAATAATCGATGTTCGGGCACGAAATGATGGCGCAGGCGAACCGCCAATCGGCGGATGCCACCCAGTTGGGCCTGTTGACCACGGGTCCGTCCAGCAATGACCTGATCTTCGATGCCATCGAGCAGTTTGCGAACTTGCGCGGTGGTTTCGTTGAGCTTGGTCACCTGCGACTCCAGCAGATGGATCAGGAGTTTGGCCGGACTGTCGAAGTGGCGGCCACTGTTGATCTCCGTGCGTAACTGATCGACGGCGCTGCAAGGTTGCCGACGGGTGCTGATCAGACAGCCCTGGTCCAGATGAAACCGCAAGGTGGCAATCTGTTCGGGATCGAAGTCGAAACCGAAGTCGTAACGAATATCGCTGATGACTCCCATCAGGCTATCACCCCTGAGTTCGAGTCGTCGGCGGTCGTCGGTGTCCAGCAGGAACCGACGCGACGCCTCTGGAAGATGTTCGCAACTTGCGATCCAATCGCGGGCTTGACCGATGTGAGCATTGAAATGTAGCCAAATCACCGCATGAGGACGGGCGAGGACTGTATTCAAATCATCGCCAGCGAGCGGCTCGATCCGCTGGTCAGGCCACATCGCGAAACCACAGATCAAGCCATGAAAGGTGGGACGGTATCGGACCTGATGAATAGACTCGGGAAGAGGGATCATGATGACGGGCTTCAACGCGGTCTCGAAACGCAATCTTGACCGTCCCGGTCGAGGCTGGAGATCGCTGGCGCGAAGGTTCCTCAGGCGGGATCAGGCTTGGTGCCGCCAACGGCGTAGGCGGGGATTCGGTAGCCCAATAGCGATGGACGGCGAATCAAACCCTCTCGCAACATTCGCCCGATATTGAAGGGCGGATTTGACAGCGATCGCGCGCGCCAGTGGGGATTCAAGCGAATCCGGGCGTCCACCTCGCTCAGTACCCGCTCAACCCAATCCGAATCCCCCGGTGAGACCACGAGGACCGCGAACCGGTGATCCGCGCCTTCCATGGCGACGCCGGATGAATCGTCCACATGCAGGTCGATGCCGAAGGCCGGCGGAAATTTCGAAGGACCGCGCAAACCCACGACTCGCTCGTGCCGATCCAGATTGACGACCCCCTCGAGTGGAATGCCGAAACTGGCGAACCAGGCTTTCAGGTACTGGGGAGAGCGGCCGGACGAGGTATAGATCCAAAGCCGACACCCGCGTCGCGTCAGCGCGATCAGGAGCGACCGCGTGCCACGACGGAGCCGTTCGGAGTATCGCCAGCGGCGCCACCAGGGAACCCATTGCTCGGTGGGAACGGAAGAGTCACAAATCAGGGTATCGTCGATATCGAAGGAAATTCGCACACATCCACCATCTTGTTCTTGTCAGTTTTGGCGGACCAGCCACCAGACAACGACCGGCATGCTCAAATCGTCGGCGCCCGGCGGCGCGTCAGATCCATCAGCCACGCGTGGGTGCCCACCGCCGCCGGCCCGGTCGCATCCTCCGCCGGCTGGCTCCGAACGTAACTGCCGTCGGATTGCATCAGCCACGCCTGACGCCGGTCGCGCAGGCAGATATCCAGAATTTCCCATAGCCGCTCGCGCGCCGTCCGATCCGTCACCGGCGTCGCCGCCTCGACCCGGCCCGAGAGGTTACGGTGCATCCAGTCGGCCGAGCCGATGAAAAATTCACCCGCCAATGGATCGTCCTGGCCGTTCGCGAAATGAAAAATCCGTGAATGCTCCAGAAAGCGGCCGATGATCGAGCGCACGCGGACGTTTTCGGTCCAGCCGGGCACGCCGGGCACCAGGCAGCAGAAGCCACGTACGATCAGATCAATGGACACGCCCGCCTGGGAGGCCGCCGATAGCGCCCGCGCCATCTCCAAATCCTCGACCTGGTTCATCTTGGCGACGATGCGGGCGGGCCGTCCGGCGCGATGATGCTCGATTTCCCGTTCGATGCCATCCAGAAACCGCTGACGCATGTTGAGCGGGGCGACCAACAGCTTTTCGAAACGGGGGGTACGCGAGCAGCCGGTCAGGTAATGAAACAGATTCACCACGTCGGCGGTGATGACGGGATCGCAGGTTAGCAACCCAACGTCGGTGTAGAGCCGCGCGGTCTTGACATGGTAGTTACCAGTGCCAATGTGCGCGTAGCAGCGGAGGTCGTGCCCTTCCTTACGCACCACCAGCGCCACCTTGGTGTGCGTTTTCAACCCCATCACGCCGTAGGTGACATGCGCGCCGGCCTTTTGCAGCTCCTCGGCCCACAGCAGGTTGCGCGCCTCGTCGAACCGGGCCTTCAATTCAATCACGCAGGCCACCTGCTTGCCCGCTTCGGCGGCGTTGATCAGGGAACGCACGAACGGCGTGTCGTCGCCGACCCGATAGACGGTCATCTTGATCGCCACCGCGTGCGGATCAACGGCGGCGTCGCTGATGAAATCCTCGACGCTCATGTCGAAACTTTCGTAGGGATGATGGAGCAACAGATCGCCGGAGCGGATCGCGGCGTAGATGTCCAGTTCCTCATTAGGCAAGCGGGGCGGGGGCAGCGGCGACCAATGTGGATCGCGCAGGTTCGGCAGGTCGAGGCCGGCGATTTGGAACAGGCCGGTGTAATCGAGCAGGCCGGGCACCTCGTAGACATCGTCGTCGCCCAGTTCGAAGCGTTCCATCAGCCCCTGGCGCAGTGCCGGGTTGGCGTCCGGCGCGAGGTCCATGCGGACCACGGGCTGAAACCGGCGCTGCTGGAGCGCTTCGGTTACCGCCTCCCGTAGGCTTTCCTCCTCTTCATCCAATTCGATCTCGGCGTTGCGCAGGATGCGAAACTGTGAGGCGTCGATCAATTCCATGCCGGGAAACAACTTGTCGGTACTGTGTCGGATCAAATCCTCCAGACGCAGAAATCGGCGCTCGCGGGGCGTCGTGTCGGCCTTGAGCGGAATCCAGGCGGGTAGCATGGTCGGAATTTTCACCCGGACCGGGAGTTCCTCGTCCGTGTCGGGGTTGTGGAGAATGAAACCCCAGTTGGTCGACAGGTTCGACACAAAGGGAAACGGATGGGCGGGATCCATGCCCAGCGGGGTCAGCGCCGGGGAAACGTTGCGGTCGAAGAAGTGCGAGGCTTCTTCCCGTTGCGCCGCCGTCAGGTCGCGCCACTCGGCAAGGAGGATGCCATGGCCAGCCAGCAGTGGCACCAGGTCGCGGTAGCAGCGCGCCTGTTCCTCCAGTTGGCCGATCACCGTCTGGCGGATTTGGGCGAGCCGCTCGCGGGCGCCCCCGCCGCGCGCTACGGGGTCGTCCTCGCCGCGAACCCGCGCCACGCCGCGTAACAGCCCAACGCGCTTCATGTAGAACTCGTCGAGGTTCGAGGTAAAGATCGCCAGGAATTTCAACCGTTCCAGCAAAGGGGTGCGCTCGTCCAGCGCTTCGTGCAGCACGCGCTGGTTGAAGTCGAGCCAGCCCAAGTCGCGGTCGCGCCAGGCATGGGCCAGCAACCCTTCGCGGGGAACCAGCGCCTTATCGGCCACCTCCGCGGTGGAGGTCTTCCGGGCCTTGCCGCGCTTGGGCCTGACCCGCGTCAGGCTGAGGTTGGTTCCAGGTTCAGGGGTCTTGGCGGACATGCGGATTTTCCTCGAAAAGCGGCGGCGCTACTGGAGCGACCACGTCATGGTCATTCAGGGCTGGGCTGGCACAATCGCGATGATCGGGAAATGGGCGATGCGATGGTACCGGAATCGTGAGCGCGTCTGGAGCGAGCAGGTAACGAGGATCGGCCTGATCTTGCAGAAATCGGGCAAAGCGACGGTTGATGCCCGGCAGCCGAAACAAGCTCATCGGCCCGAGTTTGCTGGTGTCGCGCAGCACCGTCGAGGGCTCGAAGTAAGCCACGGCGTTCTCCACGGCGAGCACGAACGGCGGCTTGCCATCGCGCAGCAGAACATAGCTCGCCAGCAAGGCGCCGGTGCGATGGTTGCCTTCGATGAACAGTTGCGGCTTGCTGAGCGCCCGCACGTAGAGGCCGGCGGCCCGTCTCCAAACGGACTGGTCCAGGTGGCGAGCATGCCATTCGACCACGTCTTCGATTCCTCCCCCAGGCTCATCGTAGAACCGGTTTTCAGTGGCTTTGATCAGCCCCGAAAACTCGGCGCGGCGCGTTGGGTCGACACCGCACAGGACGATATTGTTCAGTTGGAGCAGGTGTTTATGCTTACCCATGGCAAAAACGTCGATGTCCCGCTGAACCAGGACATCGACATAGGCATAACCCGCCAGCAGATTAGCGATCACCTCGTCGCTCATCGGGTCCCGCTGCCAACCGAGTTGCTGGTTGATGATCTCGAATTCTCGTTGCACGCGGCGCAGGGAAGACTCGATCACGGGCAGGTTCAGCAAGCCCATGAGCCTACCGAATGCGGTCCACCGCCGCGCGGGCGAGAGTGGCTACGTCGGTCGGCAAGGGAATATAGCCCTCCGCGTCGCTGTAGCGCTGCCCACCGGTCAGGGTCCAATCGACAAACCCCTTGAGCGCGTCGGCCTTCCGTGGATCGGAATACCGGTCGTAAAGCAACAACCAGGTGAAGGTCACGATGGGGTAGGCGTCCTTGCCTTCGGGGTCGGGCAAGTATACCCGTAAGTTGGTGGGGATCTGTCCGACATTGGCGGAAAGCGCGGCCTGGCCACTGATCGGACCTGGCTCGATGAATGCACCCGCCTTGTTTTGCAGGTGGATCATCGGCAAGCCGAGTTGCTTGGCAAAACCATATTCGACGTAGCCGAGTGACCCCCAGCTCCGCTTGATGCGACCGGCGACGCCTTCGTTGCCGCGAGCGGTCATGGAAACGCCAGGCCAATCCACGGTCTTGCCGGCGCCCGGCCCTTTGCGCCACGCGTCGCTGATCGCGCTGAGGTGATTGGTCAGCGCGTAAGTGGTGCCGCTGCTGTCCTGGCGGGCGACCAAAATAATCGTCTGTTTCGGCAACGTGAGATCGGGGTTGAGCGCCTGGATGCGTGGATCGTTCCATTCACGGATCTTGCCGAGGAAGATATCGGCGTAAACCTCCCGGCTGAGCTTCAGCGTCCCGGTTACCCCCGGCAGATTGTAGGCGAGCACGATAACGCCGGCGGTGGCGGGAACCAGGGTGGCCCCGGCTTTCGTCTGTTGAATCTGCTCGTCGGTCAACGCCGCATCGCTGGCGCCAAAATCGACGGCGTTCTCCAGGAACAGTTTGGTGCCTTCGCCGCTACCGACCGCTTGATACTCGATGGCGACGTTGGGATTGGCCTTGGTGTATACGTCGATCCATTTAAGGTATAGCGGGGCGGGGAAGGTGGCCCCAGCGCCACGCAACATCACGCGCTCACTCGCGGCGGTGCTGGGCGTCGGGACCGGATTTTGGCCGAAGGCTAGGGAAACCATGCCCACCAGCCCAAGAGCGGCAGTCAGTAGCAATCGCGTGGCCATGCTGTTTCCTTTCGACCTCAACTGAATTCGCCTCGGACGTATTCCCGAGTCAATTGTTGCTCGGGTTGCTCGAAAATCTTCTTGGTGAGTCCCATCTCCACCAGATAACCCGTACGACTACCCTGAGAGATATCCACCCCGAAGAAGGCGGTCGTGTCGGCGACCCGCATGGCCTGCTGCATGTTGTGGGTGACCAGCGCGATGGTGTATTTCTCCTTGAGCTCGACCATCAGCTCCTCGACCCGCCGGGTGGCGATGGGGTCCAGTGCCGAGCAAGGTTCATCCATCAACAACACATCCGGTTCGGTGGCGATGGCGCGCGCGATGCAAAGCCGCTGCTGCTGCCCACCGGACAGGGAAAGCCCGCTGTTCTTCAGCTTGTCCTTCACCTCGTTCCAGATGGCCGCACCTTTCAAGGCTTTTTCCACCCGTTCGTCCAGGCTGCCCTTGAAACCGTTCAGCCGCAGACCGAAAGCGACATTGTCATAGATGCTCATCGCGAACGGGTTCGGCTGCTGGAACACCATGCCGATGTAGCGGCGCACCACCACCGGATCGACTTTCTTGTCGTAAATATCCTGGCCGTGGTAGCTGACCTTCCCCTCGAAGCGGAAGATCGGGATCAGATCGTTCATGCGGTTGAGGCTGCGCAGCACAGTGCTTTTGCCACAACCCGAAGGGCCGATGAAACCGGTGATCTTGTTTTTCTCGATGGGTACCTTGCTGTCGCGCACCGCGAGAAAATCTCCATAGAAGACCTTCTCAAGCTGACAATCCATCACAACGTGGTTGTGGGTGGAGGCATTCGCGGGTGTCGTGCCGGCCGCCATATCGGAGTTGGCGTGCATGGTTTACCTCAATACTTTTGGCGCCCGATGATCCGGGCGAGAACGTTGAATACCAGGACGATCAACACGAGCACCAGAGATGCCGCCCACGCCAACTGAATCTGGTTGTCGTAAGGCATGCCCGAGAAATTGAAGATCAGAATGGCCAGGGACGCGGCCGGCTCGGTCAGACTCCGTAAGTAGTAATCGCTGAACAACGCGGTGAACAACAACGGCGCGGAGTTACCGGCGGCGCCGGCGATGGCCAGCATCACACCCGTGAGGATTCCGGTAGCGCCCGTGGGAAGAACCACCTTCAAGATGACCTGGGTGCGGGTGCAGCCCATGCCGTAGGCGGCGTCCTTCATTTTCTTCGGCACCATCGCCATGGCCTGTTCCGCCGCCAGCACCACGGTCGGCAGCATCAAAACGGCCAGCGCAACCCCGCCGGCCAGCGCCGAGTAGGTTTTCATGGTCACCACCATCACGGCGTACACAAACACGCCGGCCAGGATGGACGGAAAACCGGTCAGCACTTTGGCTAAAAAACGCACGGTATGCGCCAATCGGCTATCGGGATCGAGGATCGCCAGGTAGACGGCGGCCAGAATGCCGAGTGGCACGCTGATCAGCGTGGCGATGCCGACCATGACCACGGTGCCCACGATGGCGTTGCCGAAGCCACCTCCTGGATCGAACGCGGAAGGCGGCAGGGCGGTCAGGGTTTCCCAGTTCAGGCGGGAACCGCCCGCGACCAGCAATGTGTAGATGACGGAGAACAACGGCACACTGGCAAGAAGAGCGCCGATCCAGGTTAGCGCGGTCAGAAATCCGCTTTTCAGCGCCCGTATTTCCAGCGGCGCCCGGTTGAGGTTGGGCAAAGCCCTCGGGGTTGAGGCGAGGTCGCGAAGATTCGATGCAATCACCGATTCAGGAACGCTCATCGCTCGGCCTCGAATTTGCGGGTGGCGAATTTCATCACCGCCAAGCCGGCGGCATTGACGATCAGGGTGATGGCCAACAGGGCCAGAGCGGCGTACATCAATGCCTGGACCTCGACAGGTTTGGCTTCGGGGAAACTGGACGCCAGCAGCGCGGCCAGGGTGTTGGCGGGAGCAAACAGCGACAGGCTGATCTGATTGGAATTGCCGATCAGCATGGCCAGCGCCATCGTTTCGCCGAGCGCGCGGCCAAAGCCCAATACCAGGGCGGCGAGGATCCCCGACGAAGCGGTCGGCAACATGACCTTCACGATAGCCTCCCAACGCGTGGTACCCATGCCGTAGGCGGCTTCCTTGACCTTGTAGGGAATCTGGCGCAGCGCATCCACGGAAATGGACGCCACCGTCGGCAGGATCATGATCGCCAGCACCAGCGCGGCGGGGGCGAGTCCTGGTCCGCTTAGCGAAGTGCCAAAGAAGGGGACGCCGCCGAAGTTCGCGTGCAGCCAGTTGGCCACGGGCCGCAATAACGGGATGAGTACGTAGATGCCCCAAAGGCCGAAAACGACCGATGGAATCGCGGCCAGCAATTCGATGATGGTGCGAAAAACCGCCGCCAGTTGGCTGTGCAAAAAGTCCTGGGTCAGGAAGATGGCGATGGCGATGCCGAAGACACCGCCAAGGAGCAGAGCCAACAGCGAACTGTAGAGCGTGCCCCAGATGTGCGGGAGAATGCCGAACTGACCGGCCTGAGCATTCCAGGCGGTCGATGTCAGAAAACCGAGGCCATACTCGGAGATGGCCGGTAGCGCCTTACCGCCGATTTCGAAGACGATGTAAATCACCAGCGCTAGAATGAGCGCGGCGCTGAACCAGGCGATGCCGCGAAAGCTTCGGTCGAGAACGTAATCACCCCCAGAGGGTGGGCCGGACACGGAGCTTGACCGATCAATATTATCGAATGGATGCGACGCCATGAGTCACCAGGCGATGTTTTGGTTAGGCAGGGTAAGGTACGCATGGCGTACCTTTAATTGCGGGGACGCGTTGACCGCCTCGCCCACGCACGCGAGCGAGGAATAGCGGTTCACGTGGCTATTGGATGAGCGCGGTCGCTTTTTTGACTTGCGTGATGACGTTGTCGGGCAAGGGGATGTAGCCCATCTTCGGCGCCATCGCCTGACCTTTGGTCAGGCCGTATTCCACTAGATCGCGCAGAACCTTGGCCTTGGCGTCATCCTGATCCTGATAGAACAGCATCCAGGTGAAGGTGGCGATGGGGTAGGCTTTCTCGCTGGCGGGATCGGAAACCCAGACGCGCAGATCAGGAGCGTTGGAACCCGGCAAGGTTTTGGAGGGGAACACGGCGCTGGCCAGCGCGGCCTTGCCGGCTTCGTCACCCGGAGCGACATATTTGCCCGCTTTGTTCTGCAAAATGGCCATGGGCTGTTTGGTGGCCATGGCGTAGGTGTACTCGATATAGCCGATGGCGCCGGGTGTTTGCTTGATGGTGGCGGTGACGCCGTCGTTCTTCGGCGCTTTCACGAAACTGGTCGGCCATTGCGCGGTCGTGCCGTGGCCGATGGTTTGCTTGAATTCCTCGCTGACCGCGCTCAGATGGCCAGTGAAGACATAGGTGGTGCCGCTGGCGTCGGAGCGGGCCACAACCGTGATGTTCTGGTCGGGCAACTTGACGCCGGGGTTGGCCGCGGCGATCTTGGGATCGCTCCACTTGGCGATCTTGCCCGAGAAGATGTCCACGTACACGGCGCGTGGCAGTTTTAATTCCTTGACTCCTTCCAGATTGTAAGACAGCACAATTTCGCCAGCGGTCATCGGCAACAACACGACTCCCTGCTTGACCTTGGCGATGTCGCCATCCTCCATGGCGGCGTCGCTGGCGGCAAAGTCGACGGTGTTGTTGATGAAGTCCTGGATCCCCGCGCCGCTACCCTTGGCTTGGTAATCGACGGTGACGCCCGGAGTCTGTTTGCTGAAGTCCTTGAACCAGGAGGAGTAGAGCGGGAACGGAAAGCTGGCACCGGAACCGGTCAATCGCAAATCCTGCGCGGAGGCGGGGGCAATGCAGACGATGCTGGCCGATAGCGCGAAGGCCGTGGCGGTTAGGAACGTTTTCACGATTTGCTCCTGATTGGACGAATATTCATTTCAAAATAACTATTTGAAATGAATTATGCTTTTCGTTTATTGCAACTTGATGACGATACAGCGAACACTTCCAGGAGGCGCTGTTTCCCCGCGCTGTTTCCCCGCCTGGCGTCCGAACCATTGAACTCGCCTGGTCGATCACGAAGCGTCTAGATTTTTCAACATCAGGTGCAGCGATAGCTCCTCGTCATAATCCACCGACCGGAATCCCAGTTTTTCAAACCGTTTCCGGTGCTTGGTGGACACGAGAATCCGCCCTTTGCGGGTTTCTTGCCCGATGCGACGCAGGCGCTCTCGGACCAGCGCGGTTCCCACGCCTTGACCACGATAGTCCCGACAGACGCTGGATAGAAAAAGGCCCCAGGTTCGGGAAGCGAACTCCAGTTTTCCCCACCCGGCCACCCCGATGATTTTTCCATCGTCCTTGACCGCCACGATGAACCGGGGAGCGTACTCGTGGTAGCGAAAACCACTGGCCAGACGCTCGCGCACTCGCGAAATGGCGTATTGGCCCAGCGTGTTTCCGTCGATGGTGAAATTTTCCACCGTGATGGCGATGGCATCGCCCAAGTCGGTGTCCCGCAGCGGTCGAAGGGTAAAGTTCATCCGCGTCCCCCGTCTGAAGGGTTGCCACGCCGGAGTTCGCCCGGTTCGGGTGTTTCCGCTTTACACGTAGAGTTCCACCATCTTGCGCCAGTGCCTCGGGCTGTGCGCCCGACCCTGCCAGACGTGCAGGGCGTGCCAGACGCCCTTGTTCCATAAGGATTCGCTAAGCCGCCGGTTATTGTCCAAAAATGGGTCTTGATCGCCGATGGCCAACACGATTTCCAATCGCCGAAAATGCTCCAGAACCCGTGAATCGTTCAAATTCGGCACGAAATGGCTAGGCGAGTTGTAGTAGACATATTCGTCATAGTGGCCGTCGAACAGGTTGCGGAAATGCTCGACTTCCAGAGTCAGATCGTAACGGCCGCTCAACGCCGTGACCTTGTGGAATGCCCATGGATGGCGAAACGCCAGATTGACGGCATGGAACGCCCCAAAACTGCACCCGTGAGAAATGACGCAGGGATGGGGGTTCTTGGCCCACATCAGCGGCAACACCTCGTGGAGTATATAGTCCTCGTAGCGCAGGTGTCGGTGAACCCGGTCCCAGGGTCGAGACCAGAAGCAGTAGAAACTTTCCTGGTCCACGCTGTCCACGCAATACAGTTGCAACTGACCCTGGGCGATCTTGTGGCCCAGTGCCCCGACCAAGCCCATGTCTTCGTATTCGTGGAATCGGCCGCAGCGGGTCGGAAACACCAAGACCTTGGCGCCAGAATGGCCGAATACCAACAGTTCCATCTCCCGGTCGAGCCGAGGGCTATACCACTTGTGATATTCCCGGTTCATAGGCGTAAACCATCAAGCAATTGAATTGCGTGAAATTTAACGCGCTAAGTTGACAGGGCGATGACAGCGTCGGGGATTCAGGCACGGTTGAAGAAGTACGCCAGGGCATCCCGCAATCGAACTTCCTCGGCGGCGGTACCGCCGTGGTCGAAATGACCGGCTTGAAGCACGAACAATTCCCGTCGACCGGCGAGCGCGTTGTAAATGGCGAACTGGCCAGGCGGCGGCACCGCCGGATCGAAGCGGGCGGCGGCCACGTGCAGGGGAATCCGCAGATACCGCGCCGCGACCGCCGCATCGAAATAGCGCAGCGTCGCCAAAGTCTGACCGGTCCGCTGCTGGTCGTGGCGGACGGCTTCGCCGCTACCGACGCAGGGCAACGCCAGCCGCAGCGGATGATGGCCGAAACTGGGCACGTTCAGATGGGCACGATGGAACCGCGCATCCCACGGCAGGGCCAGCGCGCCGATGCCACCGCCAAAACTGATGCCCAGATAATCCAGCCGGCGCGCCGCCATCGGGAACAACTCCAGCAACGCCGATGCGGCGCACCACACGGTATCGGCCGCGCAGCCGCCATGCACGTAGGTTTCGCGTCGATCGATACCGTGCAACACATGGTCGTTCGGATTGCTGGAAATATCGGCGCAAGCGCTACGGGAAATTCCACGGGCGCAGGGAAAAATCAAGGCTGCCCGCCGGAATGGCAAATGAAAATCCGGCTCCTCCCGTCCGCCGTAGCCGTGACCAACCACGACTCCTCGCTCGACCGGCTCATCGCGTGGCCGGGTCAGCCAGCCGCCAATCCGTATTCCGTCCAGCGAGGTAAAGGTCACCGCGAAAACCCGAAGACGCGGTTGCGGGCTCGGCAATTCCCGTAGTATCGGCGCGACCGACACCGCTTGGGCGCGTGCCTGAAGGTCGCGCCAGAAGGCGGCGAAATCCGCCGGCGGGTCCGGCGGGACGACAGCTAGCAAAGCGTTCAGATCGTACCCATGGGTGGGATCGAATGGATAATCGTGGCGGAACATGAGCGTCAACCGGGAAGTTGTTGGGAATTGATAGGCGTGCGAATCTCGCGCATCTTCAGAAGTTCCATCGAGGTTGAAAGCTCCTCTCAATCGAACGATTCATCCATTGAAGAAGTCCTGGCCACCGTCCATGCTGTCGCGCATGGCATCCACGAAGCGGCGCAGTTTGGCAGGATAGAACCGGGCGTAAGGATAGATGAGGTGGACCGGTATCGCGGGTGCTTGCCAATCCGGAACGAGTTGGACCAGTGCGCCACTTGTCAGATCGTCCCGAACGACCCACGCCGACGTGATGGCCGCGCCGATGCCCCGCAAGACGGCGCTTCGCAAAGCGTAGAGGCTGTCGGTCACGATGCGGGGTTGGATTGCTAGCCCATATTCCTCACCATGCCTTCGACGCAAGCGCACTTCGTGGCGATAGTACGGCGCGAGCGCCACCCAAGGTAGATCGACGAGCTTCTCCGGCTGGTCGAGTCCTTCGCGACCAGCCACCAACGTCGGCGACGCCACGACGATACGCAGCACCTCGCCGAGCCGGATCGCGACCACCGACGGAATGTCCACGTCACCCACATGAATCGCGCAATCGATGCCTTCCTCGATAAAGTTCGGGGTGGTGTCATGCAAGAGCCATTCAACGGTTACATGCGGATGCGCGGCTAGAAACGCCACCAGCGGACCGACCAATTTATGTTGGCCAAACGCGTGCGGAACCACGACGCGCAAGGTTCCATGCACTTCATCGACCGCACGCCCCAAATCGGACTCGAACTCGCTCCAAGACAACAGCAGTTCTTTCGCCCGCGCGTAATACCGCGCACCGGCTTCGGTTGGCTGCAAGCCGTGAGTCGAGCGATGCAAGAGCGTGAGCCGTAGCGAACGTTCCAATGCTTGTAGACGGCGGCTGATGGTGGGTTGCGTCGCATTCATCTGCGCCGCCGCCGCCGACAGGCTGCCGGCTTCGACGATGCGGACGAAGGTCTGCATGAGGCTAAGACGGTCGGAAGAGATTTTCATGCGTTCGACGTATAACAGATTTACCGTGCATGTGTCTTCCGATGGAAAAGCCCATGGCTCACACTGCCGCTACCTTCCAAAGCCACAAGTGAAACCGCCATGAACGACGCTTCAACGACCGCCCATGAGCGATCCGCCGCCCACGCCATGATCGATGATGCCTTAGTTTTTCTGTTGGCCTGTGCCGCTGGCTTGGGGGTTGCCACCTTGTATTACAACCAACCCATTTTGGGTGTATTGGCGACCGATTTTCACGCGACAGCGGGCGAAATCGGTTATATCCCCACGCTCACGCAAATCGGCTACACCGTCGGTATCTTGTTGTTGGCGCCGCTCGGCGATCGCTATGACCGCCGCCGCGTCATCCTCTCCAAGATTCTGATGTTAGAACTCGGTCTGCTGGTGATGGCGGCCACTCAATCGCTTACGCAACTCGGTGCGGCCAGTATCGTGATCGGTATCGCCGCCACGCTCGCGCAAGATTGCGTGCCAGCCGCCGCCACGCTCGCACCCGAGGCGCGGCGCGGTCAAGTCGTCGGTAGCGTCATGATGGGATTGCTACTGGGTATCTTGCTCTCGCGCGTCGTTAGCGGTGTCGTGGCGGAAGCCTTGGGTTGGCGAACGATGTTCGTGCTCGCCGCCGTGGCGGTGGGCGTGCTGGGTCTGGTCGCATACCGGCGGCTTCCCGCATTCGCGCCCACCACCGACTTGCCTTATCACACCTTGCTGGGTTCGCTGCTGACGTTGTGGCGGCGACATGCCGAGCTGCGCCGGGCCGCTATCGCGCAGGGTTTTCTTTGCGCCGCGTTCAGCGCCTTCTGGTCGACGCTCGCCATCATGTTGCACGAACCGCCTTTCAGCTACGGCAGCGCCGTCGCCGGTTGTTTCGGACTGGCGGGGGCGGCAGGGGCGCTGGCGGCGCCGATTGCCGGTCGCATCGCCGATCGTTACGGCCCCGAAGCCGTCACCCAGCTCGGTGCCGCGCTCGTGCTGATCAGCTTCGCCGGGTTCGCGATCGCACCCCAGAGTTTGGAGTGGCTGATCGCCGGTACGCTACTTTTCGATCTCGGCGTACAGGCGTCGATGGTCGCGCACCAGAGCATCATCTACCGGCTGGACTCCGCCGCGCGCAGCCGACTCAACGCGCTGCTCATCGGCAGCATGTTCACCGGCATGGCCGGTGGTTCCGCGCTCGGCAGTTTGGCGCTACTGCACGCCGGATGGCGCGGTGTTGCTCTGTTCGCGGCCATATGCAGCCTGGTCGCGCTCGTAGTCAGAGTTTCGGCATACCGTGAACAACGTGCATTTAGCTCGACATGCGCATGCCCAGAATAACCAGAGTCAGCAACCGATCAATGTTTTTCGAACGCCGGAGACGCGCGCACAACGCACTCCGGCTTTTCCTTCAGAGGATTGGAGGAATTACCAATCTTCCGTTCGATTCGACTTGATGAGCGTATCGAGCGGAGCTACAGATGGATGCCGCCAGAGACTTCAATGCGCTGACCGTTGATCCAACCGCTTTCATCGGAGAGAAGCGCAGCCACCGCGCCACCGATATCATCTGGCAAACCAACACGGCCCAGGGGAGTTTGGGCCGCAATCATCCGATTCAGTTCGGCATTGTCGCGCACACGGCCACCACCGAAATCGGTCTCAATTGCGCCCGGCGCAATCGTATTGACGGCAATACGGCGTTCACCCAACTCTTTTGCCAAGTAACGGGTGAACACTTCGATACCGCCTTTCATCATCGCATAGGCCGCGTAGTGAGGATAGGTAAAGCGCGTGAGCCCTGACGATATATTCACGATGCGACCACCGTTCTTGATCATGGGCAGTAAAGTCTGGGTCAAAAAGAAAGGGGCCTTAAGTTGGGCATTGACGAGTTGGTCGAACTGCTCCAAAGTCGTGTCCGCAATGGCGGCATAAATTCCAATACCCGCATTATTGACAAGATAATCAAAGTCGCTGCGGTTCCACTGCGTCTCCAGTACTTTTTTCACCACGGTGGCAAACTCTGGGAACGTTTCATGCTTCGTTACATCCAGTTGCAAGGCAACAGCCTCTCCTCCTTTGGATTGGATCTCCGCAACCACCTGATCAGCAGCCTCTTTCTGAGCATGGTAGGTGATGATGCCACTGGCTCCATGGTCGGCCAGATGCAGCGCCATATTCTTACCAAGCCCACGGCTACCACCTGTAATCAGCGCGATCTTCATAGGAATCTCCTTTCTGTTAGCGATTGCTAACGACATATATAACTTCTATTATTTTCATTATTAAAGAAGGCACCTGAAATAATCATACTAACCAAAAAGAGAGTGTAATATTCTCGTTCGGCGCGCGGACACACACCTCAAAAATCCGAGCTTTTTCGAAAAAACCTCTCAATCATCCAGGCGACATGCAATGAGCGCACGTTTCAAGCCTCCTACCCCAGAGCAAATCGAGAAAAGCAAAGCAATCTACGACCGACAACACCCGGTGAATGAAACCGTTGATCCACGCGTGGAAAAACTGGTTGAGGATCTGATCGGACGGGTCGCGGACAAATGGACCATGATTATCCTGGAACTACTGGTGGATCATGAGTCATTACGTTTTACCCAACTATCAAAGCTCATTGGCACCATCAGTCAGAAAATGCTCACCCAGACGCTACGCCTTATGGAGCGAGATGGACTCATTACCCGGACAGTCTACCCTGTGGTGCCCCCGAAAGTGGAATACCGACTCACGGAATTAGGCCTTACTCTCAGCGCTGCTTTTTGCGGCGTTTGGGTCTGGGCAACGGATAATCTCAAGGCTGTGGAAAATGCGCGGAAGAGATTCGACGGAAAAATTTCCAAAGACCAATAGCGGTTTTTGGCGAGCCGCAAACCGACTACGGAACAAAACCGGGAGAAATCATGCGGAAGGAACAACCCGCCCCGTATTGCCATTCACCGTGAGGCGCGTTCCCTGAGCAATGCGCCGCATAGCCCCAGGAACATTGACGACAGCGGGAATGCCATACTCGCGGGCGACGATAGCGCCATGCGAGATAAACCCGCCGGTTTCAGTCACCAACGCGGCGGCACGCAGAAACAACGGCGTCCAAGCCGGATCGGTGGAAGGCGCCACCAATACGTCGCCCGCAGCGAAATGTTCCGCATGGCGCGGGTCGGCGATGAGGCAAGTCGGTCCGGTTGCAACGCCCGCCGCCACGCCCAACCCGGTGAGCGTGCGATCATTGCTGGGGACGGTTACATCAGCGCGAACAGGACTGCTTTCCACCAACGTATCCGGTGCTGATTCCGCATCCAAACTCGCCAGCCGCGCCTTGCGGTCAGCCACCAGATCCGCGAGTCCAACGCCATCCCAAACATCCTCCATCAATTCGCACAGGTCTTCGATGGTGCAATGGAACACGTCTTCCGCCGTGGTCAACAAACCGCGTTCGGTCAAACGCCGGCCGATTTCGAGCGCCACGATCCGGGATATCTCCGCCTGCCGCACCAGAATCGACTTCGCCATTTCGCGCTGTTCGGCTTCGTGCGCGGATTGACGGGCCAAACGGCGGATCAACCCGTGCAGCGGGCGCGGCGTCTTTGCGCATACTTGTCGCCAAGCAGCCGCCGCCGTTTCGTTCCGATGTTGCAAGATGCGCCGATGTTCGTCGTTGCGCACCATCGGCTGGATCGTCGCCAACAGCCATTGCGGGTCTTCGCGCCAACGCGGATTGCGCAAATCGAGTTCATACACGCAACGATGGCCGTATTCGTCCAGGAACGCCTCGAAACCACAGCGAAAGGCCGATTCCGTGGGCAATTCGCGCCAAGCCGCTGGCGTGAATGGTTCAGCGGTGAAAAAGCGCGTCGCGGCGGGATCAGCCACTGCGGCTTTGGCCAATTCCGCCAGCGCGAGACCATGCTGGGCGCTGGTGATGGGCGCGCCGTTGATAAGCAGCGCGTTGGCGATCTGCTCCGCTTGCGCGCCGAACCAGCGTTTGAGCAACCCGATCAATAGCATCCAACTGGCGGCGCTGGTCGATTGCAGCAGATGCAGGTTGCGTTCACCGTCGACGACGCCAGCGGTGAGCAGGCTATCGGTCAGCGCGCGATCCGGCAGCGTGCGCCAATCCCGGCGACGTTGCGATTCCGTCCATTCGTACAGCCGCTTAAACTCGGCGGACGCGCGCTTGTGAGCGTGGCCAAGCGCGCGGGCGAGGCGCAGATTGCGCAACAACCGACGCCATCGGAGGCGCGGAGAAGGTCGCGCGGGTACCGTAATCGCGTCTTGATGGCCACCCAGAAAATGATTGGTCAACGCAGGCGCGGTGCCGAAACCCTCCCAAAATTCCCACTGCATCACATTGCAATTGAAATAACCGCGTCCGCGCCACAACCGCGTCCGCGCCACACCAGGCAGCAAGGGATAGCCAGCGGCGCGTAACGTCGTCTCCAGAATGACGCGGATGGGATGCGCCTCCAGCGTCCAGACCAGCGCCGGTTGCGCCATCGGCAGGCTGTCCCGAAAATTGCCATTGGTCCAAATTTCCGGTTGCGCCATCAAGACCGGATAGGTGTAGCGTGGTCGCGTCGTGACCGGTCGCGCCTGTACGACGTGAAAATCCACTCCATCGAATACCCATTCGATGTCTTGATGCTGTTCGCCGTGACCCAGCGCCCATTTGATCCGCTGCACCAGTCGGGCGAGGCGCAATAACCGCGCATCGTCCAGAATCAAGCGGTCAGACGTAGGCACAACGGCTACCTGCATGGTCCCGCCGTTTTCGGCAGGAATGCTACGGCATTCCTTGCGCCCCAACCGACGCTCGGCAACGAACGGTCGCGGCGAATGATCGCCCATTTCGATCACGAATTCGTCCGGGTCGGCGTGGCCGCCGACGACCGTTTCGCCGTAACCCTCATTGGCGGCGATGAAAAACCGATCTTCGCGGCCGTTGCGCGGATCGCAGGAGAAGGCGACTCCCGCCGCCAACGTTTCCGCGCGCGGCAATACCAGCGCCATCAGCACCACGGCCGGCGAGGCCGCATCCGCCGCGACGCCCATGCGTTCGCGATAAGCGTTGGCTCGCGCCGACCATGCCGAGGCCCAACAACGCCGAATGGCGCGATGCAGATCTTCGCGGCGACGCACGTTGAGAAACGACTCCAATACACCAGCGAACGAAGCGTTCTCCGAGTCTTCGGCGACAGCGGACGACCGCACCGCCAGAGGTGTCGTGGCAATGTCCCAGTCTTCGAGCGCCGCGTCGATGGCTTGCGCCAGATCGTCGGGCAACGGCAGCGCGTCGAGACGTTCTGGATTTTCAGCCAGATCTTCCAGGCGGAGGCCGTGAACGTCGAGAAACCGCTGGCAAGCCGCCACGGACAACACACCGCCCGCCGGCACGCGAAAGCCATAGCGCGCCAACCGCGCCAGATTCCAACCCTTGCCGCCGACCACGGATGGACCGGCCGCGGAAGCGTCCGCCCACGAAAGGCACCATTCTGGTTTAGCGTTCACGAGCGAACTCCCGCGCCTTCGAGAAATAGCAACGCCGCTTGCCGCAGCAATACCGCCAGATCCGCCTCGGATTGCTGGAGCCAAACCAAGGTTGCCGCGAGCTGCATCGACTGGAGATAGGCCACGCTGAGTTCCAAAGGAATGTCGTCGCGCAGTTCGCCGGCGGTCCTGCCCGCGGCGAGCACGCGCGTGAGATGGCGGTGAAACCCGGTGCGCTGGCGTTCATCGATCGCGTACCAGTTCGGTTCGGACAACCGATAAGCGATATAGGCCGCCATGTAGTCGCGATGCTGGACGGACCACGCGGCGATGCCTTCGTACAGCGCCAGCAACCTTCCCCGAACGTCTGGCACGTTTGCCATGAGTGCGCTTACCTCCTCATCGCGACCGGATGCTTCACCGATCATGAAGGCAGCGACAATGGCTTCCTTCACTGGAAAATACTTGTAGAGCGTGCCCTTGGCGATGTCCGCCGCCGCGGCGATGCGCTCCATGGTGACCGTGGCGTAGCCTTCGGCGTCGAATAGGGACATCGCCGCATCGACGATGCGTTGTCGGAGCGCATCACGTTTGCGTTCGCGGCGGGAGGAAAGAAGTGAGGTATCCATGAGAGCACCGTATAATAATATACGACGTATACTATTATACGTCGTATACGATTTCAAGGCGCCGCTTATCGGGCTTCAAGCGCCATCTGGCTCAACTGAAGACACGCCCCGTATTCCTTGACCCTCGTCAAGGAACAAACGCCATGATTTGCGGAACATGGTCGCTCGTTCCCGCCCGAGCGGATTCAGGCCGGGTGGTTTGCATCGTCGTTGAGTAATGAGGTGCTCATGAGCGCAACCTTTACCAAATCCATGGCGCGAAACATCTTCTATGGCGGCACGCTGTTCTCGGTGCTGCTGTTTCTCGCGCTCACCTTTCACACCACTTGGACGTTGCCGGCGCGCGATCACCGTGAGAACCTGACGGAACAAGTGGCGCGTGGTAAACACCTGTGGGAGACCCGCAACTGTATCGGCTGCCACACCCTGCTGGGCGAGGGCGCCTACTTTGCCCCGGAACTGGGCAACGTCTACATCCGGCGTGGCCCGGACTTCATCAAAGCCTGGATCAAGGCGCAGCCGACCCACGTACCGGGCCGTCGGCAGATGCCGCAGTTCAACCTCACCGATCAGCAACTGGATGACCTCGTGGCCTTCCTGAAATGGACTTCGGAAATCAATACCGAAAAATGGCCGCCGAACATCGAAGGCTGAACGCAGGCGCTCACCACAGAGGAAAAAGCAATCATGCAATTGCAATACAAATCCCAGGCGGTGGCCATGCCCTATTTCATCGCCGCCATCGGTCTGTTCGTGGGACAAATTCTGTTCGGTCTGATTCTCGGTCTGCAATATGTGATCGGTGACTTCCTGTTCCCAGCGATTCCCTTCAACATCGCCCGCATGGTGCATACCAACCTGCTGATCGTCTGGCTGCTGTTCGGTTTCATGGGCGCGGCCTATTACTTGGTGCCCGAGGAGACCGAGACCGAGTTGCATAGTCCGTTGCTGGCCCACCTGTTATTTTGGGTTTTCCTGGTGGCGGGCGCGCTGACCATCGTGGGCTATCTCATGGTGCCTTACGCCAGTCTGGCCGACATGACCGGCAATAATATTCTGGCCACCATGGGACGCGAGTTCCTGGAGCAACCCCTGCTTACCAAGCTTGGCATCGTGGTGGTGGCGCTGGCCTTTCTGTACAACATCGGCATGACCATCCTCA
>JAVMKI010000031.1:0-25755 GCA_031732755.1 Candidatus Contendibacter sp. | reverse complement strand
CGAAGTTCAACAGCATCTCGATCTCCGGCTACCACATGCAGGAAGCCGGCGCGACCGCCGATCTGGAACTGGGCTACACCCTGGCCGATGGGCTGGAATATGTCCGCACCGGCATCAAGGCCGGCATGGATGTCGACACCTTCGCCCCGCGCCTGTCGTTCTTCTGGGCCATCGGCATGAACTACTTCATGGAAGTGGCCAAGATGCGCGCCGGGCGGTTGCTGTGGGCCAAGATCATCAAGCAATTCAACCCGAAGAGCGACAAGTCGATGGCGCTGCGCACGCACAGCCAGACTTCGGGCTGGAGTCTGACGGAACAGGACCCGTTCAACAACGTCACCCGCACCTGCGTCGAGGCGCTGGCGGCGGCGCTGGGCCACACTCAGTCGTTGCACACCAACGCCCTCGACGAAGCCATTGCGTTGCCGACCGATTTCTCGGCGCGCATCGCCCGCAACACTCAGCTTTATTTGCAGGACGAAACGGCGATCTGCAAGGTGCTCGACCCGTGGGGCGGCTCGTATTACGTCGAGGCGCTGACCACCGAACTGGTCAAGCGGGCCTGGGGTCATATTCAAGAGGTGGAAAGCCTGGGCGGCATGGCCAAGGCTATCGAGACCGGCCTGCCCAAGATGCGTATCGAGGAAGCAGCCGCGCGGCGACAGGCGCAGATCGACTCCGGCAAGGAAACCATCGTCGGCGTCAACAAGTACCGGCTGGCGAAGGAAGACCCGCTGGAAATTCTCGCCATCGACAACACCGCCGTGCGTGAGGCGCAGGTGCAACGCTTGCACAAGCTGCGCGCCCACCGCGACGAGACCAAGGTGAAAGCCTGTCTGAGCGCCATCACCGAAGCGGCCAGCGCCGGTTCCGGCAATCTGCTGGAGAAAGCGGTCGAAGCGGCCCGCGCCCGCGCCAGTCTCGGCGAAATCTCCGACGCGATGGAGAAGGTGTTCGGGCGGCACAAGGCGGTCATCCGCGCCATTTCCGGGGTGTACAGCAGCGAATTCGGCGAGGCCGAGGAAATCGGCAAGGTTCGGCAGATGGCCGACGAGTTCGAACAGCGCGAAGGTCGCCGGCCCCGCATCCTGGTCGCCAAGCTCGGGCAGGATGGCCACGACAGGGGCGCGAAGGTCATCGCCACCGCGTTTGCCGATCTCGGCTTCGACGTGGACATCGGCGCGCTGTTCCAGACCCCGGAGGAAGTGGCCCGGCAGGCGGTGGAAAACGATGTGCATGTGGTCGGCATGAGTTCGCTGGCCGCCGGACACAAGACCCTGCTGCCGCAACTGATCGCGGAACTGAAGAAACTGGACCGTGAAGACATCATGGTGGTCATTGGCGGCGTCATTCCCGCCCAGGACTACGAGTACCTCAAGGCCAACGGCGCCGCCGCTATCTTCGGCCCCGGCACGGTGATCCCGGTCGCCGCGCAGAAGGTGTTGGTGGAGTTGAACGAACGCCTGGCGGCGTGAGGGGGATGTGAAAATAGGCAGGGCGGGGATTACCCGCCCTGCCTCAGATTAGAAGGTAAAGCGATAATGGCTTCAAACCCTAAAAATAGGAATCGCGCGATAGCAACAGCAGGCAATAATATTGGGATAACAAGATATCAACTTTATAAACAGGCCTTTGCAAGAATTAATGAGTCTGTTAAACAAGGGTTTTATTTAGAAGCAATTTCAATCATTGAAAGTCTTATCTCAGATCGCCTTGAAAGTCGCCTTACCTTTCTGAAAGGTTCGGATTTTGGATTCAAAACATTAGGCAACCTTATTAGCGAGATCAATAGAGTTGAAACTGACAGCCAATTAAAAGATTTCGTTTCCAATAGCCTCGATAGCTGGCGCCTTGTAAGAAATAAAGCCCTTCATGAGATGGCAAAACTTGCTGATGGCGATACATCAACATGGGACGACCGTATGAAAGCACTTGTTCCGTGTGCGAAAGATGGCCTTGTAATCTTAAGAGCCATCGATAAGCGTTATAGACAACTCCGTAAGCTTAAAGTGTAGAACGGCTTAATACAGCGCCACCCACCGAAATTGATCGACTTCACAATCGGCGGGTTATGGACTCATGTCTACGAACCAATTATGTTAGTCGATATGAAACCACGAATTTATATAGAAACATCTATCCCCAGCTATCTCACCTCAAGAAGAAGTCGAGATTTAATAGCTGCTGCAAATCAAGAGTTGACTCAAGAATGGTGGGACACTCGAAAAGATGACTTTGATCTTGTCATATCGGAATTTGTATCCCGCGAGGCGGCGGCAGGCGATCCTAATGCTGCGCGGGATCGTTTAGCTGTAATTGCAGGAATCCCAGAATTGAACATCACGGATGAAGTTGGTCAACTTGCTCAAATTCTAATCGAGAAAATTCCTCTTCCAGAAAAAGCACAGCTTGATGCATTACATATCGCCATAGCCACAGTACACGGCACTGACTACTTACTAACATGGAACTGTACTCATATTAATAATGCTGAACTCCGCCCTAAAACTGAAGCGTTATGCCGATTACAGGGCTACGAACCCCCTATAATCTGTACCCCACAAGAACTACTCAAGGTGTAATTATGTGGCGAGATCAAATTATTGAAGAACTTCACAAAGTTCGTGAAGAGTATGCTAGGCAATTTAACTTCGACATCAACGCAATTTGTAAAGATTTTCAGGAAAAACAGGCACAAAGTGGACGAAAAATCGTTTCTTTTCCGCCCCGTAAGCCTGTATTACAGCCAGAGAAGCGCGTAGAACGGGTTAGCACTATCTAACCTGCCCGAATTGAACGACTCCACAAATAGCTATCCAATCTGCAATGGTATATCGATATTTATTGCTCCCCATTTCTGAACAGGGTTAACAACAAATGGATTTGCTAGTTGAATTAGCTAATCTTATCAGGATATTCAATGAGGATGGAATAGATTATGCGTTATGCGGTGGTCTGGCACTTGCCGTATACGCAAAACCAAGAGCGACGCTTGATATTGATATTATGGTGCAGGCTGATTTTCTTGGCGAAATCAAACAGAAAGTAGAAAAGCTTGGATTTACTGTTCATGCCACACCGATGAAATTCAAAGGAGGCGCTATTCAGATTCATCGGATAACAAAGTTTGATGATGGACTTGGAGAGCATCTATCTCTCGATTTATTGATTGTGACTCCTGAAACCAGATCATCATGGGATAGCCGGATTGTGGTTGAATGGGAAGGAGGAACATTAAAAGTTGTATCACCAAAAGGGTTGATCGATCTGAAGCTATTAAGAAAAAATGGTCAGGATGAAGACGATATCAGATATTTATCAGGTTTAATCGATGAAGATTGATATGAGTAAAAAAGCGATCACCAATCGCTTAAAAATAGTCAACCAATTAAGAAAAGTTTGTCTCTCACTCACTAACTCGAGTGCGGGAGCAAAAATCAGAAAACAAACCGCCGACAAGCAACGTGTAGAGCATGTAACCCGTAGGGCGGATTAGCGTAGCGTAATACGTACCCTACTAGCTTTTTATTATTACAGGAAACACTTATATTACAGGAAAAACTATGAAAACTTTCAAATTTACTTACTGGAAAGACGGCGATTTTTTTTTAGGCTTTCTGAATGACTATCCCGATTATCAGACGCAGAGTCTATCGAAAGAAGAATTGGTTGAAAATCTAAAAAGCCTTCTCATAGATATTGAGTCCGGCGAAGTTCCGCATATTCGAAAAGTAGAAGAATTGATCGTAGATTGATGAAAAGGCGAGATTTGATTAAGCGCCTTGAAGAAATGGGCTGTACTCTGGTTCGATATGGCGGCGCACATGACTGGTACACCAATCCAAAAGCCTCAAAATCCCAGCCTGTGCCGAGACACTCTGAAATCAACGAACATTTAGCAAAGTCAATTATCAAAAAACTTACCGATGACTGATTCAATTATATAGATTTGCAACCTCCATGAAAAACATCGCGACTGATTACGAAAAGGATTTTCACGCTTGGACGCTTAAAAACGCAGCATTGCTGCGGCAGCGGCGCTTTGCGGAGATTGACGTGGACAATATCGCCGAGGAATTGGAAAACATGGGGCGCAGTGAACGGCATGAGTTAGTCAATCGTTTAGCCGTGCTGCTCGCTCACTTACTCAAATGGCGTTTTCAACCCACACGACGTGGTAATAGCTGGAAATATACGATTGAAGAGCAACGGCGACGAATTAAACGCTTGCTGGACGAAAATCCCAGCTTAGGCTCCCGACTGGAAAAAGCCTTCGAAAACGCCTATGGCGATGCCATCTTGATCGCAGCGCGAGAGATGGATTGCGATAAGAATACTTTCCAAAGCGCTTGTCCTTTCACACAGAAACAGGCGCTAGACTACGATTATTGGCCTGATTGACTGAACCACCCACAAACCAAGGAGACTATCATGCCTCAGTACCAAATCGCTGTGATCGTCGGCAGTCTTCGCAAGGATTCTCTCAATCGCAAGCTGGCCACCGCCATCGCCAAGTTAGCGCCACCGGAATTTTCGTTCAAGAAAATCCAAATCAGTGATTTGCCGCTTTATAACCAGGACGATGATGAGCATCAGGCCGACTCGGTCAAGCGCCTGAAAACCGAAATTGCGGCTGCGCAAGGATTGCTGTTCGTTACCCCAGAATATAATCGTTCGATACCCGGCGTGCTCAAGAACGCCATCGATCATGCCTCCCGTCCCTATGGTCAGGGCGTATGGTCGGGTAAACCGGCTGGCATCTTAGGCGTTTCCATCGGCGCGATTGGAACCGCCATCGCTCAACAACACTTACGTAATATTCTCGCCTATCTGAATATACCCACGCTGAACCAGCCTGAAGCCTTCATTCACGCCAAGGATGGATTATTCGATGAAAATGGCGATATTGGCGCGGCCAGCAAGCAATTCCTGCAAACCTGGATGAATCAATACGTCGCTTGGGTGAAGAAACACGTTGACTGAACCTGTGAGAAGCACTCAAAGCAGATAGGGTATCCTAATGGAATTACCTATCGCCGATATCACCCACGTCATTCAGCTTTCGCTAGCGCCCGCTTTCCTACTGGTTGCAATCGGGAATTTGATTACTATTCTAGCCACCCGACTGGGACGCATCATAGATCGCAGGCGCGTTCTCCTGAGTCGGTCGGTCGAGACGCAAAACAATCCTGAAGTAGCTCAGGAAATCGCCGATTTGCACCGCCGGAGAGTTTTGATCTATTTCGCTATACTGTTCGCTGTCATCGGCGCTCTGCTGGTGTGCCTCGTCATCGCCGGCGCGTTTGTCGGGGCGTTGCTCAACGCGCGACTGGCTGAAATCGTGGCGGGACTTTTCATATCGACGATGCTGTTTTTAGTGATTGCTTGGACCTTGTTCCTACGTGAAATCTATCTCTCCATCCGTATCGGCCCTCATTCACCAAAACAGTCGCCAACGCCATGACATCGTCATGGTTCCCGGAACTGATGAAATGATATCCCAAAGGCTTTGTTGAACAATGACCTTCTCTTCTCATTAAACCCCAGCGTGTTACGATCCTGTCCATGAGCAAAAAAACCTATAAACCCGACTGGGTACCCGAAAACGCCGGCAAGGAATTCACTACCTCAGTCATGGCCGGCGTCGATGGCGGCCATGACGGTATCCTCGGCCAAACCAGCATTCCGGTGCCGCGTAAACATACCCCGCGCCGCCGCCGACTGACGGTGGACGAATACGTCGCCGGCGTGTTGGCTGGCGACCGCAACGCCTTGGGACAAGCCATCACCCTGGTGGAAAGCAACGCCCAAGCACACTTCGACACGGCTCAGGAAGTGTTGCGGCAACTCATTCCCCACACCGGCAATTCGATCCGAGTCGGCATCACCGGCGTGCCCGGCGCGGGCAAAAGCACCTTCATCGAAGCGCTCGGCTTGCACCTGTGCGAACAGGGTCACAAGGTCGCGGTGCTCGCGGTGGACCCCAGCAGCACCGTCACCCGCGGCAGTATCCTTGGCGACAAGACCCGCATGGAACACTTGTCGCGTGATCTGCGCGCCTTCATTCGGCCTTCACCGTCCGCCGGCACGCTCGGCGGCGTGGCCCGCAAGAGCCGCGAGACCATCCTGATCTGTGAGGCCGCTGGCTTCGACGTGATCCTGGTGGAAACCGTCGGCGTGGGCCAGAGCGAAACCACGGTGCGTTCCATGGTCGATTTCTTCCTGCTGCTGATGATCGCCGGGGCCGGCGACGAGTTGCAGGGCATCAAGAAGGGCATCATGGAGCTGGCCGACGCCCTGCTGGTCAACAAGGCGGACGGCGATAACAAGGTCCGCGCCAACGCCGCCAAAGCGGATTACAATCGCGCCTTGCATTACCTCGCCCCCGCCACCGAGGGCTGGCGCACCCGCGCTTACACCTGCTCGGCGATCCAGGGCGATGGGATCGATGCCATCTGGAAGGTGATCGGCGATTTCCGCCAGCAGACCACCGCCAGGGGTGTGTTCGAGAAACGCCGACAACGGCAAACCCTGGACTGGGTCTACTCCATGGTTGAGGAACATCTACGCACCAGCTTCTTCAACCATGCCGGCGTCGGCAGCATCCGCGCCGCGGTGGAACATGCAGTCATCGAGGGGCATTTGCCCCCCACCGTGGCCGCGCAACAACTGATCTACCAATACGAAAACCATTAACGTTGGGAGTAAAACCATGCTGCGCAGTCCCCGTGATTTCTTCAAAGCCAAGGTCGTTGGCGCTCCCGAGCCGCTCCGCGAAATTCCGGTACTGCCCTCGCGGATGATCCACTTCTTCGACCCCAGCAACGCCAAGATGGCGGTCAAGGTGCCGGACATCGCCAAGACCGTGGACATCCTGCTGGGTAATCTGGAAGACGCCGTGCCCATCGACCGCAAGGAAGCCGCGCGCGAAGGGCTGGTCCAGATCGGCAAGACGGTGGATTTCGGCGACACCCAGTTCTGGACTCGGGTCAACAGCCTCGACAGCCCATGGTTCCTCGATGACTTGATCCGGCTGGTCGGTGAGATCGGCGACAAACTGGACGTGATCATGCTGCCCAAGATTCAGGGCGCGTGGGATATCCACTTCGTGGATCAATTGCTGGCCCAACTGGAAGCCAAGTACGGCGTCCAGAAGCCGCTGATGATTCACGCCATTCTGGAAACCGCCCTCGGCGTGGCCAACGTCGATGAAATCGCCAATGCCAGTTCCCGGATGCAAGGCATGAGCCTCGGTCCCGCCGATTTGGCCGCCTCACGCCGGATGAAGACCACTCGGGTCGGCGGCGGCCACCCCGATTACGTGGTGCGCACCGACCCCGATCCCGCCAATCCCGGCGCCCCGCGTCCCACCGCGCAACAGGATTTGTGGCATTACACCATGGCTAAGATGGTGGACGCCTGCGCCAGCGTCGGCGCCCTGCCCTTCTACGGCCCCTTCGGCGACATCGCCGATCTGACCGCCTGCGAGGACCAGTTCCGCAACGCCTATCTGATGGGCTGCGTCGGCGCCTGGTCGCTGCATCCGAATCAGATCGCCATCGCCAAGCGGGTGTTCAGCCCGAAGCCGGAGGAAGTCGCCTGGGCCAAGCGGGTGATGGAGGCCATGCCCGATGGCAGCGGCGCGGTCATGATCGATGGCAAGATGCAGGACGACGCCACCTGGAAACAGTGCAAGGTGGTGTTTAATCTCGCTAAACTGATCGCCAGCCGCGACGCCGAGTACAAGGCGCTGTACGGGTTCTAGGCCTCGTTCTTCGGGAGAGGCCGAGGGCAATCCCTCCGCCGCCTCTCCCGCTTCGGAGTCACCCTGCATGATCCAGCCCTTCTCCATCGCCCACCTGCCGCGCATCGAATTTGGCGCTGGCGGCATCACGAAACTGCCCAGCCTAATCGCCCGGTACGGCAACCGGGTGTTGCTGGTGACCGGCCAGCGCTCGTTTACCGACTCGCCGTACTGGCCGGCGCTGCTGGCGGCGTTGGACAAAGCCGGCATCGGCTGGGAACAAGCGCGGGTTGGCGACGAACCCTCCCCACAACTGGTTGACGAAACGGTCCGGCAATTCCACGGCAAAGGCGTTACCGTCATCGTCGGCATCGGCGGCGGCAGCGTGCTGGATGCCGCCAAGGCCATTGCCGGCTTGTTGCCCAGCGGTGATTCGGTGATGAACTATCTGGAAGGAGTCGGACCGGAGAAACCCTACGAGGGTCCGGCCACGCCGTTCATCGCCGTGCCCACCACCGCCGGCACCGGCAGTGAAGCCACCAAGAACGCTGTACTGAGCTTACGCGGCCCGAACGGGTTCAAGAAATCCTTCCGCGACGACAAACTGGTTCCCGAATACGCCCTGCTCGATCCCGACCTGCTGGCGTCCTGTCCCAAACCGCAAATCGCCGCCAACGCGATGGATGCACTCACGCAACTGCTGGAATCCTATGTCTCCAGCAAGGCCAATCCTTTCACCGACGCCCTGGCGGAAAGCGGTTTGAAGGCAGTGCGGGAGGGCCTGTTCGCCTGGTACGCGGGTGGCGACGAAGCCGCCGCCGGTCGTTCCCGCATGGCCTACGCGGCGTTGCTGTCGGGGGTCTGCCTGGCGCAAACCGGCCTGGGATCGGTGCACGGCCTGGCCTCGCCACTGGGGGCTTTCTTCCCCATCCCGCACGGCGTGGTATGCGGTACCCTGATCGGCGCCGCCACCCGCGTCAATCTGGCCGCGCTCCGGGAACGCGATTCCGCCAATCTCGCCTGGCGCAAATATGCCCGAGCCAGTGACCTCCTGCACGGGCGGCATTACCCGAGTATCGAAGAGTCACACGCCGCGTTGCTGGCGCGGCTGGACGACTGGACGGAACGGTTGGCCTTGCCCCGGCTCAGCGCCTACGGGATTCAAGATCACGATTTCGCCCACATCGTCGCTCACTCGCGTGGCAGCAGCATGAAAACCAACCCATTGACCCTGAGCGACGCTGAAATCGCCGAGGTGCTGCGACAGCGGCTTTGAACCTCCATGAAACCCTCGCAAGGTCCATCTGCTTCCCCCGGCGTGGTTGTGGATCGGGAATCGGTCGAACTCCGACGGCTGGAAAAACGCATTGGCCGGGTGCACTTGCGGCAGCGGCTGGGTATCGAGGCCGATCACGCGACCCAAGTGTTCGGGCGGGGCCGAACTTTTTTTCACATTGAAAACTGGTATTCGATTCACGCCCTGATCCGCCTGACCCTGCGCGGCTTGGGCCTGTATCGCCGGGGCTTGCGCAACGCCACCGCCATTCAAATTCGCCACAACACTGTGATCATCCCTCGCCTGCCCGCCGCTTTCGATGGGTTTACCCTGCTGCATCTCAGCGACCTGCACCTGGACGCCAACCCTGCCTATCCCACCGCGCTGATCGAGCGCTTGCGGCAGGTGGAGTATGACCTGTGCGTGATTACCGGCGACTTTCGGGCCAAAACCCATGGCCCGCATGACGCCGCCATCACCGCCCTGGCCCAGGTGCGGCCGCATTTGCGCAGCCCCATTTACGCCATTCTCGGCAACCACGATTCCATCCGCATGGTGCCCGGCATCGAAGCGTTGGGAATTACCCTGCTGCTCAACGAATCGGTTCGGGTAGAGCGTGGCGGCGCGACGATCCATCTGGCGGGCATCGACGATCCGCATTACTTTCAGGTGGACAATTTCGACAAGGCCGCCGCCGACATCCCGTCGGAGGCGACCGCCATCCTGCTGTCGCACTCGCCGGAAACCTACCGGCACGCGGCGCACGCCGGTTTCGATCTACTCCTGGGCGGCCACACTCACGGTGGCCAGATTTGCCTGCCCGGCGGCATCGCGCTGTTGACCAACGCCGCCTGCCCGCGCCGCTTCTGCAAAGGCACCTGGCACTATCACGCCATGCAGGGTTACACATCGGTCGGCTCCGGGGCCTCGGTGGTCGGAGTACGATACAACTGCCCACCGGAAATCACCTTGCACCACCTGCGCGCTTCGCCGGCTCAATAGGGCCGGTTGCGAATGCCGAGCCAGTAAAAGACTGGTGACAAGCCCAGCTCCAACAGAGTGAAGCCAGTCACTATCGCCGCAATGGTCAGCCCACTCAGCGCAAACCGATCCGCCACCGCCAGCAGTGGCAACAGCGCCTCGGGAATTTGATCCAGACCCAGGGCCATGCCGCTGGTGGGCACTCCCAACCGCCGTTTGACAAAGCTCGACAGCAAATCGCCCAGCATGGCGGCGACACCAATCGTGACCCCGACCATCGCGGGCCAATCCAGCAACACGGCCCCAAGCCCCGTCGCCAACGGCGCCAGCGCCATACCGCGCCAGGTCTTCGCGTCCCCCAGCAGGCGCCGGCCATCGGCCAGTTTCCGCCCGCCATCCAGTGGCCAGGCGCCCCAAGCGCCGCAGGCCGTCGCCGCGAGTACCGGCGTCCCGTTAGCGACCAGGATCAGCAGCAACAACTGCAATTCGATCAGCATCATCGCGGGATTCCTGGATCATTCCTCTCAAGCATACGCCAGACCCGTTAAAATGGGATGCTTTCATTCCGCGTCCGTCAAAACCCCGTCTCTGGTGCGGGCAATCCCCCTCATCATAACAATCGTAAGGAGAATCGCATGAAAAGATCACACCTGGGTATTGGCCTCGGTATCGCTAGTGGACTGCTGTTGCTGGCCACCGCCCACGCCGCCGATCTCAACTCGCCGGTCGGCAAGTGGAAGACCATCGACGACAAATCCGGCAAGCCCAAGAGCATCGTGCAGATCACCGAAAGTAATGGCGTGCTGACTGGTAAGATCGTGGAATTGCTGGAAGGCGCCGCCGAGAAAACCTGCAGCAAATGCGAGGGCGATCTGAAGGACAAACCGCTGGTGGGTATGCGTATTCTGTGGGATTTGAAGAAAGAGGGCGACGAATGGACGGACGGCAAGATTTTCAACCCAGCCGACGGCGGCACTTATACGAGCAAGGCCAAGCTGGCCAATGGCGGCAAGACCCTGGATGTCACCGGCAAATGGATGTTCTTCAGCAAGGAGCAGAAGTGGCAACGGGTTGACTAAACCCCGAGCCTTTTAAGCCTCTCTCGCTCCACCGCGCCGATGAGGGGCGGGAAATGGATTTTCGAGCCCTGCCGCCGCGCCGCGGTCAAGCCGCCGGACGAACCTCGGGGACCGGAATACCCTGCTGGCGGCAAGCGGCGGTCAGGGTATTCAATAGTAAACACGCAATCGTCATCGGGCCCACTCCGCCCGGCACTGGGGTAATGGCGCCCGCCACCGCGACCGCCGATTCGAAATCCACATCGCCCACCAACCGGCCCTTGCCATCTGGCGTCGGAATGCGGTTGATACCCACGTCGAGCACCGTCGCGCCCGGCTTGATCCAGTCACCCCGAACCATTTGCGCCTTGCCGACCGCCGCTACCAGGATATCCGCCCGCCGACATTCCTCCGCCAGATCGCGGGTGCGGGAATGGGCGATGGTCACCGTGCAATGTTCCCGCAGCAACAGCGCCGCCATCGGCTTGCCGACGATGTTGGAGCGTCCTAGCACCACCGCCCGCAGGCCCGCCAGGTTACCGATCCGATCCTTGAGCAGCATCAGACAACCCAACGGGGTGCAGGGCACCATGGCGGCTCCGCCCACTGCCAGCAGGCCGGCGTTAAAAGGATGAAAGCCATCCACGTCCTTCGCCACCGCGATAGCCTCGATCACCGCTTGCGCATCGATCTGCTTGGGCAACGGCAATTGCACCAGGATGCCGTTGACCGTCGGGTCCTGGTTCAATTTGGCGATGCGCGCCAGCAATTCCGCTTGGGTCGTCGTCGCCGGCAGACGGTGCTCGAACGAGTTCATGCCCGCTTCCCGCGCCTGCAACCCCTTGTTGCGGACATAAATCTGGCTGGCGGGATCCTCGCCCACCAGCACCACCGCCAAACCGGGCGTGACGCCGCGTTCGGCCTTGAGTCGGGCGACCTGCGCGGCGATGCCGGCGCGCAGCCGGGCAGCGAATTGTTTACCGTCAATGATGGTGGCCGTAGCCATGGGTTTCCTCGCAATCGCTGAAATTCATCTGGTGATCTTACTACAGCCCGCCCTCCGCCCGCCTTGCCTTATTGGTGGCTTGGCCGTATCTTTGCGCGTTTCTTAAATCACCCCCAACAGGAGTGCATCGGCTGTGTCGAGTCAAGACTCGCAGATCATGTTCGTGTTTCCGGGACAGGGTTCCCAGTATGTCGGAATGGGCAGCGACCTCATCCGGGACTTTCCCACGGCCCGGCGCCTCTACGAACAGGCCAATGACATCGTCGGTTACGATCTCGTCAAGCTCTGCCTGGAAGGGCCGGAAGAAGAGTTAAAGCTCACCCGCCATACCCAGCCCGCGCTGCTGACCCACTCGTTGGTCTGCCTGGAAATCTTTCGCGAACTGACCGATCACTCCGTGCAACCGGTGTTGGCCGCTGGCCACAGTCTCGGTGAATACTGCGCCCTGGTCGCCGCCGGAGCGTTGCGTTTTGAAACCGCCCTGCAACTGGTCCAAAAACGCGGCGAGTGCATGGGCGCCTACGGCGATGGCGAGATGCTGGCCTTCCCGCTACACCTCGACACCGTCCGCCCGCTGGCCGAAAAGCATTACTGCGCCGTCGCCGCCTGCAACCTGCCCGATCAGACCGTGGTCGGCGGGCGCGGCGACGACCTCGACCGGCTGACCGAGGACGCCCACGCGCAGTTCCCACGCAAGCGCCCGACCCGGCTCAAGACCGAGGGCGCGTTTCATACCTTCTACATGATCACCGCCGCCCAGCATTACCGGCCGGTCTTGGATGCCGCCGCGATGACCGCGCCGACCCTCCGCGTCCTGTCCAACTACACTGGCGCCCACCACGATCCCGACCCAGCGACCATCAAAACCCGGCTGTTCTTCCAGTTGTTCCACCCGGTCAATTGGATCGGCAATCTGGAAACCGCTTTCCACGACGGGATCACCACCATTGTCGAATTCGGCGGCGGTTTGGGCAGCGGCTCCGCGCCCGAGGACAAGCGCCCCAATCTGGAAAGCATGATCAAGAAGGCGCTCCGTGGCTCGGACCTTGGCGTCCACTACCATGCCGCCATCAATAGCCAAACGTTGCGGGAAGCGGCGAAGGCGCTGCGGCCATGAGATATCGCGCTACCTTGCCCGCTCAGCGTACCCGTCGTTTCCTCCAGCAGGAGGCGTTAAAGCGTTCCCATCGTCGTTGCGATCTCATCCGGCTCGCCCCGGAAGACGAATCTACGGTATCCTCGCCGCGCGACGTTAACCCCGTGGAGCTTGCCAGCGAACCGATCACCACCATTCGACCGCTACGGTGATCCCACACCGCGCGGGAATCTCCGTTACCCGCGTGAGCGGTTTGCAACGTTGCCCCGGTAATTCCCAATAATAATCGTCGGCTATCGCGTTTGACCGGATTTCGGCTACCCTTAACCGAGGTGTTTGCTAGAACTGGTCATCGCGGGATGAGCGGGAATTTGCCCCCGTCAATCGCTCACCACGCCGCCCAAGTTTCCCCCCGGATATAACACTAACGATCAGCCCCGCGTGGCCCGAACGCGGGCCGAGGGGGTGTGTTGACCGTTCGTTTGCCCATTGCCACGACCATCACGAGGTGAAAATCATGCTGTCCGAGAAACAACTTGAAATTCTGCGGGAGCGCCGCGCCAAGGTTCTAGCCGGCGGTGGCGAGGACAAAATCCAGGAACGACACGCCAAGGGACTGCTCAGCGCGCGAGAGCGGTTGCTGGCGTTGTTTCAGGAGGACACCTTCCAGGAAATCGCCACCCACGCCAAACACGCGGGCAAACACTTTGGTCTGGCCGACAAGGAACTGCCTTCCGATGGCGTCGTCGTAGGCACCGGTTTCGTGGACGGCCGGCCAGTGGCCGCGTTCAGCCAGGACTTCACCGTCATGGGTGGCACACTCGGCAAGATGCACGCCAAGAAGATCGTGCAGTCCATGCAAATGGCGTTGAAAATTGGCGTGCCGGTGGTGGCGTTCAAGGATTCCGCCGGTGCCCGCATCCAGGAAGCGGTGGACGCGCTGTCGGGCTACGGCGAGGTGTTCTACCAGAACGTGCTGCTGTCGGGCGTGGTGCCGCAGATCGCCATCATCGCTGGTCCCTGCGCGGGTGGCGCATCCTACTCGCCGGCGCTGATGGACTACATCATCATGACCAAGCAGAACGCCTACATGTTCATTACTGGCCCGGAGGTGATCAAGGCGGTCACCGGCCGCACCACCAGTCTGGACGAGGTCGGCAGCGCCGAAATGCACGCCACGGTCAGCGGCAACGTCCATTTCATCGCCGAGGACGACCGCCACGCGATCCAGATCGCCAAGGCGCTGCTCAGCTATCTGCCGTCCAACAATACCGAAGACCCGCCGCATCGGCCCTATCCCGATCTGGATCTGTCGCCGGACGAAGGGATCAACGCCCTGATTCCCAACACTTCCGCCGAGCCGATGGATGTCAAGCAGATCATTTATCGGCTCGTGGACAACGGCCAGTTCCTGGAAGTCCACGCCGGTTGGGCGGGCAACATCGTGGTCGGCTTCGCCCGCATTCAGGGCATCGTGGTTGGCGTCCTCGCCAATCAGTCGCTGGTCAAGGCCGGCGCGATGGACATCGACTCGTCCGACAAGGGCGCGCGCTTCATTCGCTTCTGCAACGCCTTCAACATCCCGCTGGTGACATTGGTGGACGTTCCCGGCTTTTTGCCGGGCATCGAGCAGGAGCGCGGCGGCATCATCCGTCATGGCGCCAAGATGCTCTACACCTACGCCTCCGCGACGGTGCCGAAGATCACCATCATCCTGCGCAAAGCCTATGGCGGCTCTTACCTAGCCATGTGCGCGCAGGAAATGGGCGCGGATATGGTCTTCGCCTGGCCGACGGCGGAAATCGCGGTGATGGGCGCGGAGGGCGCGGTCAACATCCTGTATCGCGGTGAACTCAAAAGCGCCGAGGACCGCAAGGCCAAGGCGGCGGAACTGGTGGACGAATACCGGGCCAAGTTCGCCTCGCCCTATATGTCGGCCTCGCGCGGTTACATCACCGACGTGATCGAACCGGCCGATACCCGCGCCACCATCGCCTTGGCATTGCGCAAGTTGCTGACCAAGCGCGAACTGCGTCCAGCCAAGAAGCATGGCGACATCCCGCTCTGATTCATCCGATTCACCTACGGAAGCGTACCGATGAGCACTTACACCACGCTTAACGCCATCCGCGACATGTTCCTAGTCTACGGCATCGTGATTGTGGTCTCGATGCTGGTCGCGGTAGTTATTCGCGGCATCGTGATGGTACTGTCGCGCCAAGCGGCCCAACCCGAAACCAAGGCGTCGGCCAAGCCCAAATCCACGCTCACCGCCGCGCCGTTACCGGTCGCGGCTGGCGTACCCCAGGAACACCTGGCCGCGATCGCCGCCGCGGTGGCCGCGATGATGGGCGCGCACCGCATCGTCCACATCGAAATGGCCGGGCGCGGCTTCGGTTGGACCGCCGAGGCACGCACGGTCCATCACACTTCGCACGCGCCGCGCGCATCGCATTGAACATTCGAATCCCTTTCCATTCCACCCTTTGCGAGAGAACAACCCCATGGAGAAGAAGTTCCGTATCACCGTCGAAGGCAAGCAGTACGTCGTTACGGTCGAGGACATTACGACCGACAGCGCCCAAGGTTTTTACCAGGATACGACGGCCGTAGCGGCTCCACCGTCAGTCGTTGCCGCAGCTCCAGTCGCTACTCCTCCCGCGCCAACCGGGGCGGCTCCCGTCGGCGCGGCTGGACCGGGCGACGAAGTCGCGCCGCTGGGCGGTGTGGTGCAGACGGTCCATGTGAGCGTCGGACAGGCGGTCAACGAGGGCGACAAGCTGGTCTCCCTGGAAGCCATGAAGATGGTCACCCACGTCGTCGCCCGGCGCGGTGGTCAAGTCATCAGCATCGCGGTCAAACCGGGCGATCCGGTGGACGCCGGGCAGGTGCTGCTGACCATCGGCTGAGCGCCGGGAGCGTTCCATCATGGGATCTCTAAACTTTCTCGATCTCTTTCAGGGGATCAACACACTGATCCAGGGGTTTTCCACTGACCCCAAGATTGCCTTTGGCCGCCTATTTTTGATTGCCCTGGGATTGGTGCTGTTCTATCTGGGGCGTAAGGGCGTATTGGAAGCCCTGCTAATGATCCCGATGGGGCTAGGTATGGCCACCGTCAATGCTGGCGTGATGTTCTTCTACAATTACGATCCGGCAAGCGGCATGACGTTTGAGGCGCTTAAAGCCGCCGGTCAGGCGATTCCCAACCAGATTCCGGGCACCCTGCACCTCGCTCCGCTGGCGCAAGACACCAATGCGCTGATGAACATCTTGCAAATCGACTGGTTGCAGCCGATCTACACCTTCATGTTCAGCAACGGCTTGATTGCCTGCTTCGTGTTCATGGGCATCGGCACCTTGTTGGATGTGGGCTTCGTGATGGCGCGGCCATTTCAGAGCATGATCATCGCTCTGTTCGCGGAGTTGGGCACCGCCTTGGTGTTTCCCATCGCGGTGGCGATGGGGCTAACGCCAGGTCAGGCCGCTTCAGTGGCGATCATCGGTGGCGCGGATGGCCCGATGGTGCTGTTCACTTCGCTGATGCTGGCGCCGAAGCTGTTCGTACCGATCACGGTAGTGGCGTATCTCTATCTGGGATTGACCTACGGTGGATATCCGTACCTGATCAAGTTGATGATCCCCGAGCGACTCCGCGCACTACCCATGCCGATGGAGAAAACGCGAACGGTTACCTCAAACGAGAAACTCGTATTCGCGGTAATCGCTTGCGTGCTACTCAGCTTGTTGTTCCCGGTGGCTTCACCCCTGATCTTGTCGCTGTTTCTAGGGGTGGTCATTCGCGAAAGCGATTTGCCTAACTTCTACGAACTGTTCTCCAACACGGTGCTGTACGGCGCAACCTTCTTCCTGGGGCTGTTGCTGGGCATCCTGTGCGAGGCGGGCACCATCCTCAGTCCGGTAGTACTGAAGCTATTGGTCTTGGGGATTCTGGCGTTGCTAATCTCCGGCATCGGCGGGATTATCGGCGGCTATGTGATGTACTACTGGTCCGGCAAGAAGTACAACCCGGTGATCGGGATCGCTGGGGTCAGTTGTGTACCGACCACCGCCAAGGTCGCGCAGAAATCGGTGGGACCGGGCGTCATCATCCTACCGCACGCCCTGGGTGCCAATATCAGCGGCGTGATCACCAGCGCCATTTTCGCGGCGGTCTACGTCGCGCTACTACTGCCGAGAGGCTAAGCCAACCCGGCGGGTTGCTGGATGCGACCCACCGGTTGTTTTCTTCGCTACCGGATGTGCGTTTCCAAAAGCGCCGGGGACACCCCGGGGACACCATTTCCGTCCGTGATGAATACCGCTTCGTTAACGCTGGTCCGGGCTGACCTTCGGCGGCGCGCTGGTTGACCCCTCATGCCGAACGCGCCGATACATCCGCCAGACACTCCACAGATTGACGCCCAACCACGCGGCGGTCACGCCCAAAGCCAGCGCGGCGGGATAGGTAAAAATGGTGGGAGCAACAGCGGCGGCCAGCAGCAACAGCAACGCCGCCAGATAAGCCCACCACTGCCGCCGGATGCGCGCTTCCGGCAATAACTGCTTCATATTGGGCACTTTCGCGCGCCGAAGCAGTTGCGCCTGCAAGTGAAACCAGGCCAAAAATGGCACGATCTTGTACGCCATGCCGTTGATCACGGCGACCGTGAAGCCAAAGATCAGCAAGATTCCCAATAGCAGCTCAACCGGCGGCGCTTGCGCTAGTGTCGGAATCAGCACCGTCGCCAGCCATAGCAGCGCCCCCGTCAGCAGGCTGACCATGCTAACGCGCCAGTAGCCCAGCGTGGCATCGCCGATCTTGCGACGGCGCTGGGTCAGCAGATAAAGGGTCGTTCCGGCAAGGACGGCCAGTCCGACCGCCAGCATCGCACTCGCGAGCATTGCCGCCGATGTCCAACCCCCTAGAACAAACGCCGACCAGGTGATCAGCAACACCACCGTCAGCGGGGCGAAGCCGCGGACGAACCAAGATGGATAAGGCGGCGTGATCTGGAACATCGGCACCACCTGATAGGCCACGCCGGCCACCAGCAACGTGGTCCAGCCCACCAGTCCCCAAGCGGCGTGCAAATGCGTCAGGGCGATGACCGGCAAGTTCAAGCCCCACCCGAAGTAACCGCCGAGCAGCAGACCCAATCCAATCGTGACCAACAACGCACCCAAGGCGCAACGCAAGGCGATCACCGTGCCGCTGACCACCGGCGCACGCCACAGGGCGAGATGGACAGCGATCAGGGCGACCCCAAAGCTCAGGCCGAGCAATCCCAGCGCGGGGTGAAACCAGAGCGGTTGGCCACTGAGAAACGCCACGGACAAAGCCAACGCGCCCAACGTCAGAGGAATATGAATCAGCGCCGCCGTCAGTTGGGGACGCGGCACGACCACGCCCACCACCACCGGCAGGATTTGCAGCAACGCGCCCAGCATGATCTGCGCCATGAATCCCAGGGTCAGCAGATGAGTCAGCGCCAAGGTGGCCGGCAACCAGCGACTGGCAAAAATCACCGGCCCCTGCCACGCCACCAGCGCCGCCGCCAGCAGGAGAAACCAGGGCGCGGTCAGGAAAAACCGCAGCGGCACATCGAAGGGTGGCGCCTGCTCGAAAGACAAGCCGGGCGGGTTCATGACGGCCAAATCAGAACTTCGAAATGACCTTCGGCGACCGCCGTGGTTTCATGGCGGTAGTGATGGCGGTGCAGAATGTCGTATAGCGGATAGGGCTGGCGATGAATGAGAAAACGCAACCGTTGTCCCGGTTGCAACTCATCCAGCGCCGCCAATACCCGCTCCATCGGTTCCGGTGGCTCCAAACCCCGCCCATCCACCACGATCTCGGATGCGTTGTTCATGGAGATTAACCCGCCGCCAGGTTCCGTGCGGCATCAAGCACCGACCCAGCGGCATTGCCCAGAAATCGGTCGCACATTGGGTACAGAATCTGTTCTTCCTTGATATTGTGCTGCTGCATCAGGATCAACAGCGTTTCCGCCTGTCCCAGAAACTCCTCCAGGTCGCCGCCAACGAGCACGCTATCCATCTCGGCGAGCGTATCCCGCATTTGCTGATGCTCCAGCCGCATTACCTGTGTCGGCCCCATGACATTGCCGCTGGCTTGTTCGAAGGCGGGAAACAGTTCCTCTTCTTCCTGGCGAAAGTGGCGCTCCATGGCTGCGTGGAATTGCTGAAATCGCGCCTGGCAACCAGTTAGATCGCCGATTTGGGCGGCCTCCTCGGCGGTGGCGAAAACCTCATCACAACCACGATGTTCGGCGGCAAAATAGTCGGCGATGACGCCCATGGTTTTTTCTCCTTCACTCAATCAATGAGTGGCAATGGTAGCGAGCATCAAGCTCGGATTCCTTGATCCTCATTAAGCAATGATTGCCGTGATTTTCGGAACACGACCGTTGGACAGTCCCGTGGGAAGTAGTGGTCAGCGGCAAGAAATCAGGAAAATCAGCTGGTTAATTTTACCGTATGACGAAGCGCCACATCGTGCGGGACTATCATCTCTCTCCGGGTCACAAACATGGCTTGCGACGGTTGACGCGGCGGGAACGCGATGCGCGGGACACGGAATTCGCTTTCCAGAACACGCGGACGGGGCCACCCGAATGGAGCGATTACACTCTCAAAGCAAGTCGGCTATCGCCCGTTCAAATACTTCGGGCGTGGATTCGCCGACAATCCGCGCGCGGATGACGCCTTGCCGATCCACGATGAAGGTCATGGGCAAGCCCATGACCCGATAACCGCGCATCACCTCGCCTTGGCGGTCCAGCAGCACGTCGTAGGAGAAGCCCAGTTCCTGGACGAACTTTCTCACCGTTTCTGGCGGTTGCATCACATTGATGGCGAGAATGACCAGCCCTCGCTCATGGTGCCGACGGTAGATCGGCTCCAGCACCGTCATCTCACCGCGACAGAAAGGACACCAGTCGGCCCAGAAACGGATCGCCACCACCTGGCCGCGATATTGCTCGGGGAAGCGAACGTTGGAGCCATCCAACCGTTCCAGCACGAAAGCGGGAGCGGGATCACCCGACTTGACGGTGGGCGATTTCTGCTCGCAACCAACCAGTAGCACAAGCAGGAAGAGCGCCAACCAATGGCATCTTAGCATGGATTCATCCCAACAAAATGAGGTTCGACCGCAACAGCAGCCAAGTCGCCAGCCCATAGAACAACCCAAATCCCGCCAGAGCCAGCTTCGTCAACCACCGAACCTCTTTGGGGATCACTGCTTGCAGGCTAACAATATGGCGAAATGGCGCGATCACCCCAGCGCTCAGCCCGACGGCGGCGGCGGCGAACAGGGGCGGATAGAGCGCGTAGCCAACATAGTCGTAACCGGCCTTGAGTAAACAGAACGGGCAGTGGTGATTGGGGTTCTCGTACACGTATGGCGACAGGAAGGCGATGATCGCGGCGATGGCGACCGCAAAACCCAGCAGACTGATCATGGCGAACAGCGGCCCGAGTTGGAGCCAGCGCAAAAAGGCCACCCCTCCCGCCGCAAGGAACAACGCAATGGCATAGAACAGCGCCAGCGTTGGCCCTGGCGGCAGACCAGCCAGTTCCGCCGCCACGCCCTGGTTGTCCGAACTGAACAGCGAACCGCAGCAGGACGTAATCACCTCCGGCTTCAGTCCCAGAAAATAGCCGGTCTGCACCGTCCCTTCCGCCAGGGTCAGCGGCGCGATGACCAGCAGCAGGCCATATTTCACCCGCACCAGCGGGTAGTCGTAGCCCCGGTTGTCCACACGGTTCAGCAACAGCCACAGCGTCGCGAGGAAGAATACGGCGATTTTCAGCAGCAGCGTTGGGAAGCCGAACGCATTGACGTTCAGCACCCCGGTGGCGCACATCGCGCCGACGAACTGGCTGGACAGGCTTTCGGCGGTATGCACGAACAGCAGCAGCGACAGCAGCTCCGCGCCCAGCGCGAAACCGAGCAGAGTGGCGATCAGATAAGTCTGGCGCTCCAGCCGCAACTGCAATTCACTGCCGCTGTGAATGTCCCAGTGGCGCAGAATCCGCCAAGCGAAACCGCTGGCCAACAACACCGCGCCGGTCACGCTGAAGGCGATTCCTTGCAGGGCGACGATAGCGGGCGTGATCAGCACCGGCGGTCTCCAACGATTTGGCCGTCATGCATTTCGATGATTCGGTCGACCTGGGCGGCCTCGAAGACCAGCGGGTCGTGACTGCTGATCAATACCGTCCGACCCTGCGTCGCCAGTTCGCCGAGCAACGCCAGCACTTCCCGCGATAGAGCACTGTCGAGATTGGCGGTCGGCTCGTCGGCGATCAACACCGCCGGGTCGTTGATCAGGGCGCGGGCCAACGCGGTGCGCTGCGCTTCGCCGCCGGACAGCCATTCCACCTTATCCAATGTCTTGACGCCGAGTCCAAAGCGTTCGAGCAGCGCTTGGGCAGCGTCCGTCAATTCACGGTGAGGCCGCCCCAGCGGATAAGCCGGCAGCATCACATTTTCCAGCACGGTCAAACCGCGAATCAGGTTGAACTGCTGGAACACGAAACCAAAGGTGTGGCGTCGTACCTCGGTCAAGAACCGCTCCGGCAGATTGGACAGCAGCCGGCCACCGAGCATGATCCGTCCGGCGGTAGGTCGGGCCAGACAGCCGATCAGCGTGAGCAGGGTGGTCTTGCCCGAGCCGCTCGGCCCCTTGAACACCGTGATGCCGCCACGCTCCAGATGCAAGTCGATTCCACGCAGGGCCTGGCATTCGTTGGGCCGGTTTTGCTGGAAAGTCTTGCTAACGTTGTTGAGTTCGATCATCCACGCATTCACCGCAGAGCGTCGAGCCTGACTGCTGGAACAGGTCAAGAATGGCAACGGAGGGGATGTTAGCAACTTCTTGGTATCATGCCATCCATCACCCGATCCACTTGTTCCCAAGAACCAATGAATATCCCGCAAAACAGTCTGGTGCTATACAAAAATGGGCCTGCTCGGGTTGCCGCTCTCGGCGACAAGCTGGACATCGAATTGGAAGATGGCCGGTCGCTGCGGGTTCGGCCCAAGGATGTGGTATTGCTGCATCCTGGTCCATTGCGCTCCGCGCGTGAACTGGGGGACGCTCCAGTGGGCGAGGTCGAAGCGGCTTGCGAGCTGCTGGACGGCGGACAGACGACGCTGCCGGAACTGGCCGATCTGGTCTATGGCGCCTATACCCCGACCACTGCTTGGGCAGCCTGGCAATTGGTGAACGATGGCCTGTATTTCCAGGGGACGCCGGAGGCGGTCAGCGTCCGACCGCTGGCCGAGGTGGAACGGGAGCGGGCGAGTCGGCAGGCGAAAGCCATCGAGCGGGAAGCGTGGAACGGTTTTCTTCAGCGGGCGCGGACGGGGCGGTGCGCGCTGGAGGACGCGCCCTATCTCCAGGAAATCGAGGAAGTCGCTCTGGGCCACCGCGAGCAAAGTCGGGTGTTGCAGGCGCTCGACTGTGACTCGAACCCGCAAAGCGCCCATGCCCTGCTGTTACGGCTGCGCCACTGGGACGGAGGAGTGAATCCCTGGCCGCGCCGGATTGGTGCCTTGCTGACACCGTCGCGGGCGGAACTACCCGCCTTGCCAGACGAACCCCGGCTGGATTTGACGGGACTGGCGGCCTACGCCATCGACGATGAGGGCAATCTCGATCCCGACGATGCCATCAGCCTGGACGGCAACCGGCTGTGGGTGCATATCGCCGACGCCGCCGCGCTAGCGTCGCCCGGCGGCCTCGCCGACCTGGAGGCGCGAGCGCGGGGCGCGACCCTGTACCTGCCGGAAACCACGATCCCGATGTTGCCGGAGGAGGCTATCTCTCGGTTGGGTCTGGGCTTGGCGGAGATCTCGCCAGCATTGTCGTTCGGGCTGAACCTGGCTGCGGATGGCGCGGTGACCGACGTGGCAATCACACCCAGTTGGGTGCGCGTGCGGCGGCTGAGCTATGACGAGGTGGAGACGCGGCTGGACGAAGAACCTTTTCGCGGTCTGCACGAACTCGCCGAACGCCATCAAGCCCGCCGCCGCGCCAATGGCGCCATCTTCATGGACTTACCTGAAGTGAAAATGCGCGTGCGCGACGGGCGGGTGGAGATCAAGCCGTTACCCCGTTTGCGTAGTCGGATGCTGGTGACCGAGGCGATGGTAATGGTCGGCGAGGCGGCGGCCCGCTTCGCACTGGAGCGGAGTCTGCCGTTTCCATTTACCACCCAGGAGCCGATGGATGCCGCCGACCGGCAACCAACGGGGCTGGCGGCCATGTACGCCCTGCGGCGCAACCTGCGGCCGCGCCAGTACAGTAGCCTGCCGGGGCCGCACGGTAGTCTCGGGTTGGAAGTCTACGCTCAGGTCACCAGCCCATTGCGGCGCTATCTCGATTTAGTGGCTCACCAGCAATTGCGGACATGCCTGCGGGGTGGCGATCCGCTGGAATCCCAGGCGATCATCGAGCGGGTCGGCGCGGCGGAAGCGGCGGCGCAGGGTATCCGGCGGGCTGAGCGGCTGTCGCGCGAGCATTGGACGATGGTCTACCTCCAGCAGCATCCTGGCTGGCACGGCCAGGGTGTGCTGGTGGAAAAGCGACTACCACGCGGAGTGGTGCTGATTTCCGAACTAGCCTTGGAAGCGCGGGTAAAAGTGGCCGAAACCGTGATGCCGGACAGCGTGGTGCCGTTACGGTTGACGGGTGTCGAACTACCGCAGCGCGAGGCGTATTTTCGAGTCGGGTAGGAACAGAGATTCTCCCTCGCCAGATTGAGGGAGAAATATGGGCGTCTTAGCCTCGCTCGTCGTCCAGAATCAGCACGATCAACTCCTTGGGCCCATGCACGCCGAAGGTCAGGACCAATTCGATATCGGCGGTCTTGGACGGGCCGGAGATCAGCAAGGCATTAGTGGGCATCCCTTCGGTCCAACGCTCCCGGCGGATGGCTTCGGCCAGGGAGCCATGAATCTTCGCCGCTTCCAACACCGCGATATGCAGCGCCGGCGCCAGCGACATCAGGCGCGGTTCGTTCACGTCCGGCCACAGAATCAGGGCGCCCACGTCGGCGAGTCCGCCTTTGGTCGAGGTGATGGCGGCATCGATGGCGAACAGCCGTTCCTTACTCTGTTCCACCGCCTCGGTATAACCGACCAGCGGTGGCAGGTCGCTTTCCCAGTTTGCCGCGAGCGTGGTTCCGACAGGCGTGGTCGGAGCATATAGCAGCCCATTCAACGAACGCTGGCGCAGCAGGTCCTTGAGGGTGGTCGTCCAATTTTGGCTGTCGGTGACGATCACCTCGGCGTGCATGTTTTCCATCAGCCGCTTGAGTCGCGCGATTTTGTCGGCGCGGCCAAGTTCTGCTTCAAGCGGCGCGGCGGGTTCGGTCGTGGCGGCGGTGTTTTGTGGCGCGACCGCGCGCAAGCGGGCCAGGATGTTGGCGCGGGTGTTACTCATCGGCGATCCCCTTCTCTTTGACCAGTGCGTGCAGGCTCTTGGTGGCGAACGGGGGCAAGGCCCGGGATTGGGTCCACTTTTTCACGATGCCGGGTGCCGGCAGCTTGGGTAATTGCGGACCCAGCAAGCCCAGCAACTTGGCGTTCAGGGCGTTGATCCAGGGCGTCGCGTTGCTGAATGCCCAACCCTTCCAGGTCAGATTCTCCGTCAGATTGACCTTGTGGCCGTGACCCTTGACGGCGTTTGGTGAATCCGCTTGGTTGTAGGACTCGGTGCGAAGGCGGCGCAGAATATCGACGATGGGAATCTTGACCGGACAGACTTCCTCGCAGGCTCCGCAGAAGGTGGACGCGGTCGCCATCGTCCCCGCGTGATCCAGTCCTTCCAGTTGTGGAGTCAGGATCGAACCGATGGGGCCGGGATAGACATAGCCGTAGGCGTGGCCACCAAGCCGGGTATAGACCGGGCAATGATTCATGCAAGTGCCGCAGCGGATACATTTCAAGGTTTGCCGTAATTCGGGGTCGGCCCAAATCCTGGTTCGGCCATTATCGAGCAGAACTAGGTGGACTTCTTTGGGACCATCCTTCTCATCCGATTTGCGCGGCGAAGTGATCATGTTGAAATAGGTGGTGATCAATTGGCCGGTGGCGGAACCGGTCAGCAGGCGCAGCAACGGCGGCACGTCTTCGAGCCGTTCCACCACCTTTTCCAGACCCATCACTGCGATATGGACCGGTGGCGCGGTGGTGCACATCCGGCCGTTGCCTTCGTTTTCCACCAGGCACAGCGTACCGGTTTCGGCCACCGCGAAATTCACCCCGCTGACGCCGACCTCGCCGGCAAAAAATTTCTCACGCAAGACCTTGCGGGCAATGGCGTTGAGTTCCTCGACCACTTCGGTATAGGGCGTGTTGGGAATCTTCTCGTGAAACAACCGCGCGATCTGGTCGCGATTCTTGTGAATGGCGGGGACGATGATGTGCGACGGCGTTTCGTGGTCGAGTTGGATGATGTATTCGCCCAGATCGGTTTCCAGCGCCTCGATGCCGCGCTCTTCCAGGAAATGGTTGAGGTGCATTTCCTCCGACACCATCGACTTGCCCTTGATGACGCG